>JBCCVB010000034.1:0-51920 GCA_039195965.1 Pseudomonadota bacterium | reverse complement strand
ATGACGAGCTTTTCATCAAGCTCAAGCCAACCATCGTGAACACCCTGTTCGGGTCGATCCTGCTCGGCGGCCTTCTGTTCGGAAAATCCCTTCTCGGCTACGTTTTCGACAGCGCCTTCAAGCTGACCGATGAAGGCTGGCGCAAACTGACATTCCGATGGGGCATTTTCTTCTTCGTGCTTGCCATCATCAACGAAGTGGTCTGGCGCAGTTTCTCAACCGATTTCTGGGTCAACTTCAAGGTCTTCGGCGTCATGCCGATCACCCTGGTGTTCACGCTGACCCAGCTGCCTCTGATCCAGAGATACGCGCTGACGGACGACGCAAAAGACGCCTGAGACAATTGGCATCAATCGCGGCACCCGTGCTTTAACACCTCACGGATCGCACGGCGCGACCCGGCAAAAGCGCAACAAGAAACGCCCAGGCGGGTCCTTGCTTCAGCTACGCTAGTGCATGTCACCGTGGCCGAACGAAACGTCCCGGCGCGCGCCTGTGATCGAAATCGAGAACCCCGCGATGACGTCGATCAGTGATATCGCCATCAGAATGAAGAACAAGGACGTCGCGGCCTGCTGCAGCACCAGGAACTCGACCAGGTAGGCGACGAAAACCAGGACTGAAAACATGTGATCCAGAAGCGCAGTCGTGCCAATCCGGGTGGCTTTCAGAATTTCGATGAAGAGAAAGAACAGGCCGACCGTGATCAGCAAATCGCTGGCAAGAAGTTCGAATGTGGCGCCTGACACCATTGCAATGGTGATCACCGGCTGAGACCAGAATCCGGGTTCGGAGGCTCCGGCCGTGAACGCGAGCGCGTTGTAGATCAAAAACGAGAAAAGCGTGAAAGGGATTGCGGAGAATAGGCGCATATAGGGGCTCCGGACTGCAAGGCCCTGATTGAAGGGCGGAACGCGCGGAGCTGACACGATCAAAGAGCCGATTTCAAGACAAAAGAAAAAGGCCGGCCTGTCGGAACAAGGCCAGCCTCAATCTGGTTTGCCAATCGGCGATCCGCCCTGATGAAGAACTTATGCGTCTTCTTTCGGGGAAAGGATCTGACGGCCCCGGTACATGCCGGTCTTCAGGTCAACATGATGCGGGCGACGCAGTTCGCCCGAATCCTTGTCCTCGACGTAAGTCGGCTGCTTCAGGGCGTCCGCGGAACGGCGAAAACCGCGCTTCATGCGCGAGGTTTTTCTCTTTGGAACGGCCATTTTGTTTTTCTCCGTGGTCCATAACCGCGCGGCCCGGACCGGGTTAGCCCGGGGCGTGGCTGCACGCAGGTGTTCGAATGCGCGGCGTTATACAGGCAACGCCAGCGTTTTGCCACCCCAAAAGTCGAAATTTTCTGCGTTAAAATAGAATAGACTAAACACCCATTCTACCGAACGTTGACTATTTCCCCAGAACACAGCCGAAAATCGGCCCGGCACCATTCACTCTGGCAAGATTGGTTGCGGCAAGACGGCGGTGTCCGGAAGTTGGATTTGCCGAATTTCGGCCCAGCGGATTGGGCAATGCCGTGGCCAGCCGGGCAGCTTCCACGCGCGTGAGATCTTTCGCACGCTTGCCGAACCATGCCTGTGCCGCCGCTTCGGCGCCAAAGATACCCTCCCCCCACTCTGCAATGTTCAGATAGATCTCTAGAACACGCTTCTTGGACAGGATCGCGTCCAGCATCAGTGCGAGAGGAATTTCCAGCGCCTTACGCACATAGGACCGGTCACCCCACAGGAACAGGTTTTTGGCTGTCTGCATGGTGATCGTGCTTGCGCCGCGCGGACGTTCTCCATCGGTCAGGGCTTCGACCTGATCCTGCAGGGCATCCCACTCCACACCATCATTTTCACAAAACCCGCTGTCCTCTGAGGTAATCACCGATTTGATCAGATTGGGAGAGATTTCCTCAAGCGACACCCACTGACGATCGACCCAGAGAAACTGGACGTATCGCCCGATCATCAGCGTACTGACCGGCGGCACGACAGAGTAGATGACCGTGAGCACCGGAGGCAGGATGATCAGGAGCAGCACAATGCGGATCAACCACTTGCGAGCGAGACGGAAGAGCCCGCCGAACACATTCGTGGATTTTGCCCTGCTTGCCATTCAGTCCCCGTCACCGTGACCAGATCGGAAAACCGGCAGCACCCTTGGTCCGAATTGGAAGGTCAATGATTGCAAACCGCAGCCCTTGATTGCACACCCATTTGCCTCGAGGCAGTGACTAGGCAATAACGGGCTTGAATTCATACGTCCAGCTTTCTGAACAATTTGCCTGCCGTTGCCGATCATATGCGCTAATGGCTTGACGCAAACCGAATTTCAGGACAGGGAAGCGCCGGGCAATTGTGTGGTGGGACCTGAATGACTTTCGATCTTAAACCCTATCTGGCGACACAAGCGAAAAATGTGGAAGCTGCGCTGAAGACGATATTGTCCGATGCTGCCAGCCCGCAAGAGACCACACGTCCACCCCGGTTGCTGGAGGCGATGCGCCATGGCGCCCTTAACGGCGGCAAACGCTTACGGCCAATCCTGCTTGCCGAATGCGCCCGACTACTCGGACGATCCGACGACGGCATTTTGCAGGCGGCATGTGCGTTGGAGCTCATCCATTGTTACTCGCTGGTTCATGACGACCTGCCGGCGATGGATGATGACGACCTGCGCCGCGGCCAGCCGACGGTTCACAAGGCCTTTGACGAGGCAACAGCCATTCTGGCCGGCGACGCTCTTTTGACACTGGCCTTTGACATCATTGCGGAAGGCGCAATCCACGAAGACCCTGCCATCCGCTTGCGCCTTTCCCGGGAACTTTCCCGCTCGGCGGGTATCGGCGGCATGGCAGGCGGCCAGATGCTTGATCTTGAATCTGAGCATCGCGACCGCACGGAAGAGGAAATCCGCCTGCTGCAATCCATGAAGACCGGTGCCCTGATCCGATATGCCTGCCGGGCAGGTGCGATCCTGGCAAACGCGGATGAAGCGGATGTGGCGCGGCTCACCCGTTTTGGCGAAGTAACCGGTCTGGCGTTCCAGCTGGCGGATGACCTTCTTGACGTGGAAGCCAGCCCGGAGGCCATGGGCAAGGCTACGGGCAAGGATGCCGAAGCCGGCAAGGCGACCCTTGTCGGCTTGTGGGGCGTCGACAAGACACGGCAGGAACTTGACCGACTTTCAGCAGAAGCAGAAATGCTCCTGGAACCTTATGGCGATGCCGCCGGTACATTGACTGCTTTGGCGGACTTCATCGTCAATCGGTCGAGCTGACCGATCCTCCGGAGGAATGACGGCCAAAGTCCGGTGCGTCCGTTTCCTGACCGGCTTCGATGATCGAGCGGCGAATGCTGCGCGTCCGATCGAACAGGTCGAACAACATCTGACCGTCTCCCCAGCGGATAGCACGCTGCATTGCGGACAGGTCTTCGGAAAACCGTGCCAGCATTTCCAGTATGGCTTCCTTGTTGGACAGGCACACATCCCGCCACATGGTCGGGTCGGAAGCTGCCAGACGGGTGAAGTCACGGAAACCGGACGCTGAGTATTTGATTACCTGGGATTTCGTCACCGTCTCAAGGTCATCTGCCGTACCAACAATGTTGTAGGCAATCAGATGTGGCAGATGCGAAACGATTGCCAGGACCAGATCATGGTGCTTCGGCTCCATCAGATCGACATTCGATCCGCAGCCCTGCCAGAACGCACTGAGCTTTTCCAGTGCTGCCTGATCCACATCCTTGGGCGGCGTCAGAATGCACCAGCGATGATCGAACAAGGTCGGGAAACCGGCATCCGGCCCGGACTGCTCGGTACCTGCAATCGGGTGTCCGGGAATGAAATGCACACCTTCCGGCACATGCGGGCCGACATGCTCCACGACGGAGCCCTTGGTTGAACCGACATCCGTCAGGATCGCGCCCTGTTTCAGATGAGGTGCGATCCACTTGGCAACCGCCTCGTTGGCGCCTACCGGCACACACAGAATGACAAGGTCGGCCCCTTCGACAGCAACAGCCGCGTCATGCTCATAATAGTCCCCCAGAGCCAGCTCTTCCGCCCTGGCCAAAGTCGCAGGCGAGCGGGTGGAAATAGCAATTTCCTTCACCAGACCGCGCTGCCGCGCTGCCTGGGCAATTGAAGAGCCGATCAGGCCAATCCCGATCAGGGCCATTCGCTCAAAGAGGGGAGCACCAGTCATGTGTTCTAAATCTGTCTCAAGCTTGTTCCAAAAATTCTTTCAGATGCGCAATCACCGTGCGGTTTGCATCTTCCGAACCGATTGTCATTCGAATGGCGTTCGGCAGTCCGTAATTGCCGACCATGCGCAACACGCAACCACGTTCCAGCAGATAAGCGTCCGCATCCTGTGCCCGCTTGCCATCTTCTTCCGGAAAGTGCACCAGAACAAAATTGCCGACGCTCGGCGTGACTTGCAGACCGAGTTTTTCCAACTCCCCTGAAACCCACGGAAGCCATTTGTCATTGTGATCAACTGAATCGGTGACAAACTGGCGATCTTTCACTGCCGCGATCCCAGCAGCAATGGCAACGCCAGAGGTATTGAACGGCCCTCGAATACGGTTAAGCGCATCAATGACATGCGCAGGCCCGAACCCCCAGCCGAGGCGCAGGTTGGCGAGGCCGTAGATCTTCGAAAAAGTCCGCGTCATGAAGACGTTCTCGGAAGTCGCTGCCAACGCCAGCCCGCTCTCATAATCGTTCCGGCGAACGTATTCGCCATAGGCCGCATCCAGAACCAGCAATACGTGATCAGGCAGCCCTTCGTGCAGACGCTTGACCTCTTCGAAAGGAAGATACGTTCCAGTCGGATTGTTGGGATTGGCCACAAAGACCATTTTTGTCTTTTCGGTAACCCTTGCCAGAATGGCATCAACGTCGGTTGTCAGGTCTTTCTCCGGCGCGACCACCGGCACAGCTCCGGCTGCCCGGATCGCAATGTCGTAGACCAGAAATCCGTGTTCGGAATAAATCGCCTCATCGCCGGGCCCAAGATAACAATAGGCAAGCAGGCTGAGGATCTCGTCAGAACCGGCTCCGCAGATGATGCGGTCGGGGTTGAGGCCGTAGACTTCGCCGATTGCGTTGCGCAATTGCGTTGCCGCGCCGTCCGGATAAAGCTCCAGCGCCCGCGCAACTTCCTCGATGACATACTTGACGTTTTCGCTGGTTCCGAGAGGCGTCTCATTGGACGACAGCTTGTGCACCGTCCTGCCGTGGGAACCCTTTGACTTGCCGGGCACATATGGCGCGATGTCGAGAACACCGGCTTTCGGCTGAGGGCGGCTCACTGGGGTTTCGTCAGCTTGTTTCACAGTTGTCATCTCGTTCATTCCTGAGAGTCCCGATCTTCGGTATCGAAAGTCTCCTCGGGTCCAAAACCATCATCCGCATCGCCGTCTCCATCGATAGGCGCGGCGTATCCGCCAACGCGTCTCAACACATCCGGCTCAGCACCTGCAGCTGCGCAGGCCTTCAACACATCTTCTTCCGGCAATTCTCCGGAAATCGCCAACAGCGCGTCAACTCCGGCCGCAGACCTGAAGAAACTGAGCACCTCGATCCCCTGGTCCATCAACTTGCCGGGCAGGACCTCGGACCAGCGCGCGTCATAAACCGCGATATCCGCGTTGTCGACAAGACTATCGGCCTTGGCAAGAACCAGGGCCGGAAGGTCGGCCGGCCGCTCGTCCAGAACAACAAAGGGAAGCCTTGCGCGTACTTGCGCGCCTGTCTCGCTCAAGCCTCTCCACCAGGGCAGTTCCGCCCGGTCGTTCAGCGCGACCAGTCCGATATCACCATCTGAATCGCTCACTGCCCCGACAACGTCGGCTGCATCGCTCCCGGGCACCAGCTCAGTGGAGAATCCGAAATAGAACCGTGCCAGATCGAGCATATCCGTCAGTTCGGCAGCACCATCCAGAAACACCGCCGTGTCGGCCTGAAAATCGGTGCAGGCACATATGATGTTTCGCCAGATATGTTCGACGGTTGCGAGGGGCAGAGTGCCCTCATGCCGCTCCACGATCTGCCGCAGAATATCGGCGTCTCGCTCTGGCTGAAACACAGCGCCTGGTTTTCCGGCTTGTTCCCGGTGCGCAGCCAGGCCCGCCTCGGCCTCTGCACGCTGCATCAATGCTTCGTGGATCCGTGTATCGATCTCGTCGATACGCGCTCGCAATGCCTCAGGCGAGGTCCCGTTGTCCGGAATTTGAGCCATGACAGGATCCAGTCTTCTTTAGGGTTCAGCGGCGCATAGTCATAGGCATGTGATCGCGCAAACGCAAAAGAAATCATTGACTCAGAAAGCTTCACGCGGCTAGGTCGCCAGTCTGATTGTCGTTCCATTTCAAAAATGCCAGGTCAACCTGACAGGTTTTCCCTGCCTTCGGCTTTCGTGTGAAGTCAGGTTTTCCAGAACCAGGACGAAAGAGGTCACGGTCTCGCTCATGCCCGCCGAAACAGAAAATCCGGCTGCTCCCGGCAAAACATCCCTTGAAGACCTGAAATCCTCCGAGGCTGTCTCACCGACCAGCAAGGTTGCGCATTTTTCTGCGGAAGCCCCTCTGAAACTGGATTCCGGCATCGAACTGGCACCGTGGCAAATCGCCTATGAGACTTATGGCGAGCTGAATGCCGACAAGTCCAACGCCATTGTCATCTGCCATGCGCTGACCGGGGACCAGTATGTCGCCTCGACCAATCCTGTAACCGGAAAATCCGGCTGGTGGGGCTTGATGGTCGGCCCCGGCAAGCCGATCGACACCAACCATTACTTCGTGATTTGCGCCAATGTTCTGGGTGGTTGCCTCGGCACCACGGGTCCGGCAACGCTCAATCCGTCCACCGGAACGCCCTATGGACTTGATCTTCCGGTGATCACCATTCGCGACATGGTTCGCGCGCAGGCCCGGCTGGTTGATTATCTGGGCATCGAAACCTTGTTTGCCGTCGTCGGTGGCTCAATGGGCGGCATGCAGGTCCTGCAGTGGGCTGCAAGCTATCCCGACCGCGTTTTTGCAGCCGTGCCGATTGCGGCGGCCGCCCGGCATACGTCTCAGAACATTGCCTTTCACGAGGTTGGTCGCCAGGCGATCATGGCAGATCCGAACTGGCGTGGCGGCAACTACATTCAGGAAGGCGTGCGTCCGACCAAAGGCCTGGCTGTTGCGCGTATGGCTGCCCATGTCACCTATATGTCCGATGAATCCCTGCACCAGAAATTCGGCAGAAATCTTCAGGACCGTGACAACCTGACCTTCGGCTTCGATGCCGATTTCCAGATCGAAAGCTACCTGCGCCATCAGGGCATGACCTTTGTCGACCGGTTCGACGCCAATTCCTATCTCTATGTGACACGCGCCATGGACTATTTCGACCTGGCACAGGAATTCGGCGGATCATTGCCAAATGCCTTCAAGGACACCCAGACGCGGTTCTGTGTGATGTCCTTCACCTCGGACTGGCTGTTCCCGACATCGGAGAGCCGAAGCGTGGTCAAGGCGTTGAACGCCGCGGCGGCCAATGTCTCCTTTGTCGAGATCGAAAGCGATCGTGGCCATGACTCCTTCCTGCTGGACGTGCCGGAAATGTTTGAAACCATCCAGGGCTTCATTACCGGGGCAGCGCGCGCCAGAGGCCTGCCCGCGCCTGGGGAGGAACGCTAAGTCATGAACCTTGCGCCTACACAGACCAAACCCGGCGAGGTCCGCGGAGACCACAAGGTCGTTGCTTCTCTGGTTCCGAACGGCGTCCGCGTTCTGGATATCGGCTCAGCCGACGGCGCACTTCTCGATCTTCTCGTACGCGAGCGCCGGGCGGACGGGCGCGGCATCGAACTCAGCCAGGCCGGCGTGAACCGGTGTGTTGCGCGCGGTCTGTCGGTCATTCAGGGGGATGCGGACCAGGATCTTTCTGATTATCCCGATCAGGCCTTCGACATCGTCATTCTGAGCCAGACGCTACAGGCTACCCGGCAACCGAAACAGGTAATGAGCGAACTCCTGCGCATCGGCAAGCAGGTTATTGTTTCCATTCCGAATTTTGCCCATTGGCGCAATCGGATGCAGCTGTTGTTCCGGGGACGCATGCCGGTCACAAAATATCTGCCTTACGAGTGGTACGACACGCCGAACATTCACTTCTGTTCACTTCGCGACTTCGTCGAACTGTGCCGGGAACTGGATGCCGACGTGGAAAGGGCAATTGCACTCAGCGCACGCGGCAACAAGATCCCGGTCAATGCTCCCTGGTGGGTCTGGAATATTGTTGCGGAACAGGCTGTCTTTTTGCTGAAGCGATAATCGCACGAAGGCCTTCGAACACTTTTATCGGTTCGGATTGCTTCAATGCCTGTGACCCCGTTTCCGGTCCGCAGGATGCCCAAGCACCGTTGCTCGATTGGGTAAGACGGCATTGCGGCTGAAAGCGTTACCGTTCACCAGAACTATTCGTCCAGGAGTGAACCCATCCGCTCGACACTCGCTGCCCTCACCGGCTTCAGCCCTGTTGCCACGCCTTCGGGAATGAATACGGGGCGCAGGGCTCGCAGGCGGCTTCGCTTTCCATCCGCAGGCAGGCTTTGATAAACGACCTTCTCCGCTTCGACGATCAGAATTCCGCCAAAGGCAGGCCAGATCCTGCGACCGATACCTTCCCAGGTGCGTGCGGCCCGCAGAATGGTGCGCGCCTTGGACGGCGGCATGAAAAGAGCTTCCTTGTCCTCCAGAATGTTGAACTGGCAGCTCTTCAGCAATTCCTTCAACTGTCTGCCCGAATAAGGACGGCCATAGCCGAAAGGCGACAGTTCCGACTGAGCCCAGAGCCCGCGTCTGTTCGGGACCACCGCGATCAACCGGCCACCTGGTGCCAACACCCGCCAGGCTTCCTTCAATACAGCATCGGGATCGGAACAATGATCAAGCGCATGCACGAGCATGATGCGGTCAAAGGTAAGATCGGCAAAAGGCAGGGCAGCGTCTTCCACCAGCGTACAGGCGTTTTCACGCTCTCTGGGCCACGGGACCGCACCCTGCGGGGCAGGCATTGCGGCAATCGCCCGGTCGATATTGTCGAGATAAGGCCGCATGAACGGCCCGGCATAACCGATCCCCAGCAACCGCTGGCCTTTCAGGTCCGGCCACATGGAACGGATGGGCGCACCTATCAAGCTCCGTAGGAGCCGTCCGAGTGGCAGATCGTAAAATGCGCGCAGATGGACGACGTCAAGATACATCAATACTCGCTCGGCGGATGCTGTTTCCAGCGATTGAACAAGGAACTGTGAGAAAGCGCAAGCACTCTTGCCTTGCTCTGGGACAGTCCTTTTGCCACTGTGCAATTCAACAAGTCAATCATTGCGGAGTGCCGAACCATGACCTTGAGCGACACCACCGAGATCCATCAATTCACCTGCCTCGACGATAATTTCGGCGTTCTGGTTCATGACAGGGAAAGCGGAACCACAATTGCCTTCGACGTGCCGCATGCCGGCGCTTATGAACAGGCGCTGGAGGAAACCGGCTGGAAACTGACCCATATCCTGATAACTCACCACCATTGGGATCACGTTCAGGGTCTGGGAGAGTTGAAGCAGAAAACCGGCGCGACCGTTTACGGTCCGGCCAGATCTGCGCAGAAGATCGCCCAACTCGACCGGACCGTGGAAGATGGAGATCACATTGTCTGCGGTCCCTACAAAGTTAAAGCCATCTCGACGCCGGGGCACACGCTTGACCAGATTTCCTGGTACATCCCGTCCATCAAGATGGCGCATACGGGAGACACGCTGTTCTCGCTCGGATGTGGCCGGGTGTTTGAAGGCGACAAGGAAATGATGTGGTCTTCGCTTTCAAAGCTGCTACGCGAACTGCCTGACGATACGGCGATCTATTGCGGCCATGAATACAGCGAGGCAAACGCCAGGTTTTCACTGACCATCGAACCGGACAATACCGACCTGCAGTCCCGCGCACAGGAGATCTCCACCTTACGGTCGCAAGGCAAGCCGACCTTGCCAACGTCGATGGGAGTGGAGAAAGCGACAAACCCGTTTCTACGCGCCGCTGAGGCGTCGGTCGCGACCGCGCTCGGAATGGAAGGCAGGTCTGCCGCCGATATTTTTACCGAGATCAGGACACGCAAAGACAACGCATAAGGCGAAAACTTTGCCGTTCGTTCAACGCCTTGGGTCGTGGACGGCTTTTCTACTCCAAAAGGCTTAAATCCCCGGCATTTGCCCCCATATGCAACCTGTTGTGATCATGAAGGGGCAGAAAACATGACACCCGCCAGTACCGAAGCGCTGACCAATCGAACCGCGGAGCAGCGTGCGCAGGATGTGGTACACCGCATCCTCACCCAGGCAGAACCGATACCGATGCAGCATGGCGGCGGCCACAAGCTCGACATGCAGGTTCTATATCAGGAGGTCGTTGCAGCCTTGAGGGAAACAATCGACGATCTTGCTTTCTGTTCTGACACGAAGCCGTCCTGATCGCCCGATGGTCCGGATCTTCCGCCAGCACCTGAACCTGAACTGTCCGGAACTCAAATGCCGATACTGACCGAGCTGTCCGCCGAGCAAGTCGTTGACCTTCTGAAAATGCAGCCTCATCCGGAGGGAGGGTTCTATGTTGAAACCTTCCGCGACGAGGTAGCCGACGCAAATGGCCGAGCAGCCTCCACGCTGATCTATTTCCTGCTGCCGGAAGGCGTCCTGTCGCGCTGGCACAAGGTCGATGCGGTGGAAACCTGGCATTGGTATGCCGGTAGCCCGCTGGAGCTCTCCATCAGCCCGGACGGCAAGTCCAAGGAAATTCTCACACTCGGAAACAATCTTCTCGCCGGTGAACGACCCCAGGGCATCGTTCCCCGCGACGGCTGGCAGCAGGCGCAATCCCTGGGCACCTGGACCCTGGTCGGCTGCACGGTGGCACCGGGCTTTCAGTTCGAAGGCTTCGAGATGGCACCAGACGGATGGGAACCCGGAGGCTGATATGAACACGACATGCGAATCTTGAAGATATTCTTCGCGTATCTGACCGCATGCGCTGCCGTTTCGCTGCCCATGTCCTTGATATCCGCACCGGCAGGCTTAAGTACAACATCTGACGTGACGACCAGCGACGCCGTTTTGGTTTTTTTCGGCCTCTGGCTACTCTTTTTCCTGGTTGTATTTCTATTCGCAGCAATTCCATTTTGTTTGACTGCGTTCATTTCAGAGATCAACAAATTCCGTCGATTTTGGATTTATCTGGTCTCGAGCTCGACAACATCAGTGGTTGTCGGCGTCCTAGTCCTCACGAACGTTACCGTTGGAGGTAACGCATCAATATCAATCTCTGAAATCGAGTGGTATCACTTTGTTTTTCTTATGCTTTTGGGCGCAATTGGGGGTGCTGTCTACTGGTTTCTTGCAGGCCGGTTTGCAGGAGGCCTTGATAAAGAAAACTCAGCTGTCAGCCAAATTGAGTACCCACTAAAGCGATGATCGTCATCCTTGAAAAGGTAAGAATGACGTTCGCGCAGGCCTTGAGTTCCTAAGCCAATCCTGCAATCGCGCTGGCGAAGTCTTTCGCCGAAAACGGTTCCAGATCGGCAACGCCTTCACCTACGCCGATGAAATGCACCGGCATTCCGTGTTTGGCGGAAATGGCCACAAGAATACCGCCGCGTGCTGTGCCGTCGAGCTTGGTCATGACAAGACCGGTCACACCGGCCACCTTGCCGAAGATTTCCACCTGGTTGAGCGCGTTCTGCCCCGTCGTGGCATCCAGTGTCAGAAGAACAGTGTGCGGCGCTTCCGGGTCGTGCTTCTTGATAACGCGGATGACCTTTTCCAGTTCATCCATCAGCTCCGCCTTGTTCTGAAGACGACCGGCTGTATCGATCAGCAGAACGTCAACGCCCTTTTCCTGGGCTTCTTTCATCGCATCAAAGGCGAGACCGACTGCATCCGCGCCGGTGTCACGGGCAACGACTTCCGCACCGGTGCGCTCGCCCCAGATTTTCAGCTGCTCAACGGCGGCCGCGCGGAACGTATCGCCCGCTGCCAGCATCACCTTCTTACCTTCGGAGCGCAGTTTCTGCGACAGCTTGCCGATGGTCGTGGTCTTGCCGGTGCCGTTCACACCGACCATGAGCACCACATGCGGCTTCTTGCCCATATCCAGGTCAAGCGGCTGCGCGACCGGTTCAAGTACCTTCTCGACTTCCTCGGACAGGATCTCCCGTACCTCTTCCGGCGAGATTTCCTTGTTGTAGCGGCCGTCGGACAAACGGTCGGTAATCGCCATGGCCGTATCGACGCCAAGGTCGGCCTGGATGAGAATATCTTCCAGTTCCTCCAGCATGGAGGCGTCCAGCTTGCGCTTGGTAAAGATGGAGGTGATGCCCTCGGTCAGCGACGCGGAAGACCGGGACAGACCCTTTTTCAGCCGCTGGAACCAGGAGGCTTTCGGTTCTTCGGAAACCGGCGCCGGAGCGGAAGCAGGCGCCGCTTCTGACGCGATAATCGGCCTTTCTTCTTCTTCAAGAGGCTCTGGCTCTGCTGCCGTCTCTGGTTCTGCAGTCGGTCCGGCTTCGAATTTCTCCTCAGGCTGGCTTTCTGCTTCCGGTTCCGGATCAGTGTCCGGCTCCGGCGCCTGGTCGGTTGACAGAATATCTTCCGATTTGAGCGGGGCATTTGGAGGAGAGAAATCCGTAACCAGGTCCGGGCTGACCACGGCATCGAACGGCTGATACGGCTCGCTCATGGATGTGACCGGATCTACATCCATTTCAGCGGTAACGACGGCGTCATCAGCAGAGGTCTCGGCCTCGACGGCCGTCTGCTCCTCAGCGGACGTTTCAACCACCTTGTCGGCCTCGGCCTCAGCCTGTTCTACCGGCTTCTCCTTGCCGCCAAACAGCCGCCCAAGAAACCCACGCTTTTTCTCGCTCATGAAACCGCCTTAAGAAATTCAGTCTGTTTGCTCATCCGGCGCACAACATCATGACGCACTTTTACCGGAATGGCTTTGACAACCGTCAGGCCGCCTTGGAAAGAGCCTCGCCCAGAAGATGCCGTCCCGTATGTCCGATAATTTTCGTTTCGACAATCTCTCCGGCCTGGCCGCCGTTCAGTTCGACCTGCGTGAACTGCTCGGTCCGTCCAAGGCCTTCTTTTTCGATCAGGACAGGACAGATCTTGCCGACTTCACCGGCAAGATGTCTGACCAACACCTCTTCACCCTTGGCCCTCAGGCGAGCACCGCGTTCCTTGACGATCGAACGCTCAAGCTGCGGCATGCGTGCCGCGGGTGTGCCCGGACGCGGTGAAAACGGGAAGACATGCAGATGGGTCAGGCCACATTCATCAACGATCTTCAGGGAGTTCTCGAACATCTCTTCGGTTTCAGTCGGGAAACCGGCAATGATATCCGCTCCGAAAACAACGTCAGGGCGCATTCGGCGCACGTCGTCGCAGAACCTGATCGTATCGGCACGCAGATGGCGCCGCTTCATCCGCTTCAGGATCATGTCGTCGCCCGCCTGCAGAGACAGGTGGAAGTGCGGCATCAGACGATCATCTTCGGCAATCACCCGCATCAGATCATCATCCGCCTCAATCGAGTCGATGGAAGACAGGCGCAGGCGTTTCAGATCCGGCACCATTTTCAATATTTTGGCCGTCAGCGTGCCAAGTTTCGGCGCGCCCGGCAGATCTGCCCCGTAGGAAGTGATGTCGACGCCGGTCAGAACTATCTCGTTATATCCGTTGTCCACCAGACGTTTGATCTGATCTATCACGACACCCATTGGCACAGAGCGGGAATTTCCGCGACCATAGGGGATGATGCAGAAGGTGCAGCGATGGTCACAGCCGTTCTGAACCTGAACAAATGCACGCGCGCGTCCAGTGAGACCGTCGATCAGGTGACCCGCGGTCTCTTCAACGCTCATAATATCGTTGACGCGGACTTTCTCGGATTCCGAAATGCCGAACGCAACCACTTCCTGATAGGACTTGCGCTCCAGCTTCTCGGTATTGCCCAACACAAGGTCGACCTCATCCATCGATGAAAAGGTCTCGGTTTCTGTCTGTGCCGCGCATCCGGTCACGATCACCCGGGCATCCGGATTGTCCCGCTTCGCCTTGCGAACCGCCTGCCGCGCCTGACGCACGGCTTCGTTCGTCACGGCGCAGGTATTGATCAGGATGGCATCCTTCAGGCCAGCAGCTTCCGCTTCGCGCTTCATTACTTCCGACTCATAGGAGTTGAGCCGGCAGCCGAATGTTACAACGTCAATACTCATGAGGCGGTTCCGGCCTCCTGCGGCGCGTCACCCGAAGCGGTCTTGCGCCAATCAAGCGTGTCGATGTCGACTTCGCCCTCAAATTCGATCTCCGTAAGACCCGTCATCAGAACATGATTGTCGCTCTCGCGCCATTCGATGCCGATCGGGCCTCCCGGAAGATGGACTGTTGTCTTGCGACCGGTCTTGCTGTCACGCGCGGCTGCAACGCCGACTGCGCAGGCAGCGGTTCCGCAGGCCAGCGTCAGGCCGACTCCGCGTTCCCAGACCTTCACCCGGATCTGGTCTTCGTCAAAGACGTGCGCCAGCGAGATGTTTGCGTATTCGGGAAAGATCGGATGACGCTCCAGCAGCGGACCAACCCGTTCCAGCTCATAGCCCTCGACATCGTCGACCCAGAAGATGGCGTGTGGATTTCCCATATTGACCGCAGCCGGCGTGTGCAGGATCGGATCATCAATCGGTCCGATCTGCAGTTCGATGGCGCGGGTATCGGCAAATTCCTCGGCCAGCGGGATCTGATCCCACTCCAGACGCGGCTCGCCCATGTCAACGGTCACGGTGCGCGGTCCGGCCGCGTCGAAGGCATGCAACAATCCAGCACTGGTCTCGATCGTCACCAGTTCCTTGCCTGCTTCTTCCATCAGCAAGCGGCCAATGCACCGGGTGGCGTTGCCGCAGGCGGAGACTTCGCCGCCATCCCGGTTGTGAATGCGCATGAAGGCATCAACGCCGAGGTCCGAGCGTTCAACGGTGATCATCTGATCGAAGCCGATCCCGTTTTCCCGGTCACCCAGCTTGGCAATCGCTTCCTTGGTCAGGTGCAGCGGTTTTTCGCGCGCGTCCCACACCACGAAATCGTTTCCAAGGCCATTCATCTTCAAAAAGGGTCTGGTTTCAGACGCCATACCGAGAGCACTTCTTCTTGGGGTTCTGGGAAACAGATCGACTTTTCGCGATCATTTGCCCCTATATGGCGGATTTCTTGCCAAATTACCAGATGTCTTAAAGACAGGGCACCAAATCCAAAGCAAGCGCTGACCTGTGATCCCGGTTACATCGACGTAACGCCAAGATGACGTAAGGTCATTCCTTAAATTTGACCTTGAAGAGGACTTCTTCGATGCCTGACGTCACAGAGCAGCAAGCCCAGCGTCTGATCGCCTTTGCCAACGAGCGCCTTGGGCGACAAGAAGGGAACGGACAATGCTGGACCCTGGTCAACAACGGCTTTACCAGCCTCGGTTTTCACAAGCCCTCGGCAACATATCGTTGGGGACGCGTTGTCGATCAATTGGCCAACGCCCGACCGGGAGACGTCTTTCAGTTTTCCAACTTTCGCGTCAGGGTTCGCGTCGAAAACGACGAAGGCTGGGAGGAAAGGACGCAGTCCCGGGGAGATCCGAGGCACACGGCGATCCTGGAGAGCATCGATGCGAACGGACGGGCGACTTTTCTGGAAAGCAATGTCAACGGCAGCTTCAACGTTCAAAGACACCGGTTCTATGTGCGAACCACCGATCTGGACAATGGCAACGGCGAACGCACCACCGTCCGTGTCAGCGGCTCCTTCACCATTTACCGCCCACAGACGGAAGAGGAATAGACGCCGGCGCTTGGGCAAAATGTTGCGAACGACTCAGATAAGGATCTGCATGGCCGCACCGATATGAGTTTTCGCAAGCAGCAGGCGCATATGCTCGGGCGCGACGGCGACACAGCCTTCCGTCGGCCGGTAGTCTTCCCGTGCAATGTGAAAGAAAATAGCACTGCCCCTGCCCTTCACTGCCGGATACATGTTGCAATCGAGCACAACGACGATGTCGTAAAGACGGTCCTCCCGCCACATCTTCTCATGACTTGGTGCAAATGGGAGTTGGATCGGCCGATTATAGAGCCGGTGATGCGGATCATCACACCATCCCGACATCGGAGTGAGCGGCTCGAGAGGCAAAGTGGTTGCCGGAGGCAGGCCCTTGTCCGGCCGATAGTAGACATGAAGCAGTTCGAACCGTCCCGTCGGTGTGCCGCCGTCACCTTCTTTCTTGCGCGCCAGAATACCTGACCTCCCCAGAGCACACGGAACCGTGATCTGCCCGAAACGCAGAATTCCCTTGGTCCTGTCACGTGTCAACGCGCGAACTTCAAGGATATCCGCCGGTTTTTGGAAATGTGTCTTCACGGGCATTTCTTGACCTTAACGCAAAAAAGAAAACTTTGATAAACCAGCCTTAAACCCCGCGTGAAGAAGAATTGACGAACCACGGCTTGTATGGCGAGAATTTCCCACGCACATAGAAGCAGGAACACGCATGTGTAGATTGCACAAGTTGGCGTGATCAATTTGAGACTTTTGGCGAGGACCAGGACCATGACCGCCCGCACGATTTTGATAGTCGATGACGATAACGAACTGCGCGAAGCGTTGGTTGAGCAGCTCTCTCTTTATGACGAGTTCGAAACCATCCAGGCAGATTCAGCAACTTCCGGCATTGGCCTCGCCAAGGACGAACATGTCGATCTGTTGCTTATGGATGTCGGCCTTCCGGACATTGATGGGCGCGAAGCGGTCAAACTCCTGCGCAAGAACGGTTTCAAGGCACCGATCATCATGCTGACCGGTCACGACGGCGACAGCGACACGATCCTTGGTCTGGAAGCGGGTGCGAACGACTACGTGACCAAACCGTTCAAGTTTGCCGTCCTCCTCGCCCGGGTCCGCGCCCATCTGCGCCAGCATGAACAAAGCGAAGACGCGACATTCGCCATCGGACGCTATTCCTTCCGTCCGGCCGCCAAGGTCATGCAGGACGATGCAGGCTCCAAGGTTCGCCTCACCGAAAAAGAAACCTCGATCCTCAAGTTCCTGTATCGTGCGGGCGAAAAACCTGTCACCCGCGATGTGCTTCTGCATGAGGTCTGGGGATACAATTCAGGTGTTACAACCCACACGCTTGAGACCCACATCTACCGTCTGCGTCAAAAAATTGAACGCGATCCGTCCAATGCGGAGCTTCTGGTCACAGAAGCCGGTGGATATAAGCTTGTGCCCTAACGTGTAATCAGCGTAAATCTTGGGCATGAGCCTTGCCCAAGACATAGAGATTCTCAAAAGAATCCCATTGCTTTCCGATTTTCAGGACGATCAGCTGCGTCTGCTCGCCTTTAGCGCCGAAAGCATGGACTATAACGGCGGTCAGCGCCTGTTCGACCAGGACGAGCGCGCTGACGGCGGTCTGGTCATTACCAACGGCACGGTCAGCCTCAAGACGAGAGGTCAGGACGGATTTCAGGAAGTCGATACGGTTGGCGAAGGAACTTTGCTGGGTGAGACCGCACTTCTAGCGGAAAACAGACGCCCGTGCCGGGCGGAAGCCGTTGGCCCGGTGCGCATCATCCGTATCCGCCGCGCACTTTTCAAACGCATGATCCAGGAATATCCGGAACTGGCACGCCGCCTGTTTGAGCAGCATGCGAGTCGCTATCAGCAAACGATCTCCGCACTCCGGCCGATTGGTGAGAAAATGGCGGAGTTGCAGCAGGTCAACGCCGAGCGACAGCAGAAGAACGACTCCGAAGAATGAGTTCAGATCGCTCTGGCGTTTGACACAAGTACCTCTTCGGAGTTGCGGTGCATAGCCGGCATTTGGACTCACGAAGTCTTGCGCCGCCCCCAGATTACTTTTGACCAGACGAATTCGTGCAGGATGTAAAAAAAGAAGCCGGTAATAGAACTTATAATCGCTATGCTGCCGCTTACTGAGACAGAGCTTGTAAACACCAGGCCGATTAGCGTCATCGAAATAACACCTGAAATCTGCCACGTAATGGATTTTAGAACTAACCGCCGTTTTTCTTCCATTTTCTTCCGCACCACATTCTATCTATCTGATTACAATAACAAAAGTGATGCGTGTTGAGTATTTGGTATTTTGACCACAAAAATCCATAAAATGGATTTTACAAACACTTATTGATTTAAATAAACAATCTCTCCAATAATCCACGCGCCTGAAAATGGCCTGGAACCACGAATCTGGCAGGTCGCAAGTTCAGAGAATTGAACAATCACTCTTAGGGCATCTGTTGAACAAGCCCGAGGATCAGCTTCAGGATCGAAGCACACCTGTCGACACATGCGTTGAACTGACCTCCCCGCCCCAACCCAATCCCGCAGGCGGCCTGAAGGGCCGCCAGATTGCAATGGAATATTGCAGTGGCCGGCAGGTACAGCGCACGACAACAAAAAACCCGGCGCTTCCGCACCGGGTTTTGTTTCTTTCAAAAAAGACTGCCGGGCCTCATACCCAGGGGCGGCTCTTGCCGATTTCACCCTCGAAAGAATCGATCTGATCCGATTTTGCCATGGTCAGCCCGATGTCATCGAGACCGTTTATGAGACAATGCTTGCGGAAGTGGTCAATCTTGAAGGCGATATCACCGCTTTCCAGACCCTGGATCTCCTGGTTTTCCAGGTCGATCGTCAGCGTGAAATTGGCCCCGCGTTCCGAGGCATGCAGCAGGGTTTCCAGTTCGTCTTCCGAGACCTGGATCGGCAGAATGCCGTTCTTGAAGCAGTTGTTGTAGAAGATGTCGGCAAAGGACGTGGAGATCACGCAGCGGATGCCGAAATCAAGCAGCGCCCAGGGCGCGTGCTCGCGCGACGATCCACAGCCGAAATTGTCGCCGGCGATCAGGATCTTTGCGTCGCGATAAGCCGCCCGGTTCAGAACGAAATCGGCATTCTCGGAACCGTCGTCATTGTTGCGCAGTTCATAAAAAAGCGCCTTTCCGAGACCAGTTCGCTTGATCGTCTTCAGAAACTGCTTCGGAATGATCATGTCCGTGTCGATATTCACGATCGGCATTGGCGCCGCGACACCGGTCAAGGTCTCAAATTTTTCCATTACTTCCTCTCCTGAATGGTCCAATCCGGCGGATCACCTCATGCCGCAAGGCTTGTGGTCTGATCAACACCGAGCATCAGATTAAGATTCTGGACGGCAGCACCCGAAGCACCTTTGCCCAGATTGTCGTAAACCGCAATGATCGCCGCTTGCGCGCGTGCGTCATTGGCAAAAACGTGCAAGCGCAGACGGTTGGTATCGTTGAGCGCCTGCGGATTGAGTTCATCGGACCGCTCAAGGGCTGCAAGCGGCGCAACCTCGACAAAGCCTCCGGCCGCACCGGCGAAATGGTCTGCCAGTGCGCCGTGAAGCTGCTCGCCTGTCGGCACCTTGTCCAGTTTGGCAAGGTTCAGCGGCACAACGGTAAGCATGCCTTTGTAGTAGTTGCCCACGGTCGGCGTGAACAGCGGCGCGGTATCAAGCAACGTATACTCACGCATTTCCGGCAGATGCTTGTGATTGAACCCGAGTGCATAGGGCGCACAGACATTCGCATCGGCGCCACGACCTTCATAGTCCGCGATCATGCCCTTGCCGCCGCCGGAGTAACCCGACACGCCGTGAAAATTGACGGCAAGATCGGACGGCAACAGGTCCGCATCAACGAGCGGACGCATTGCTGCAATGAGCCCCTGTGGCCAGCAACCCGGGTTGGTGACCCGCATGGCAGCCGCAATGATGTCACCCTGGTCGGCATCCATTTCGGCAAAACCGTAAGCCCAGCCTTCAGCGACCCTGTGAGCGCTGGACGCGTCGATCACACGCGTGGTGTCGTTCTCGATCAGCGCTACGCTTTCCTTGGCCGCTGCGTCCGGCAGACACAGGATCGCGATGTCCGCCTTGTTGAGATAGTCGGCTCTTGCGGACGGGTCCTTGCGGCTCTCGTCCGGAATGGAGATAAGCTCAAGATCGCGGCGCATGGCGAGGCGCTCGCGGATCTGCAAACCCGTCGTGCCAGCTTCACCATCAATAAATACGCGCGCAGCCATCGCCCGCTCCTCTCCTCATTACGCTTCAGCGAGTGAATGAAATCGGATGCGTCATACACCCAATTCCATCACTTGTCACCGCCACGCGGCACGACGTGAGCTCAACGGGCTCTTGAGTGATACTCATCATTGGGGCGCATGTCGCTTGCGGCGGCAACCCTGTTGGACATGTTGAAAAAGCCCGCAACAGAGGAAATGTCCCAGATATCCCGGTCGGAAAACCCTGCGTCGCGCAAGGTCTGCCGGTCGCTTTCGACAATTTCCGCAGGCTTTTCGGTCAGCTTCACGGCGAAGTCGAGCATGGCCCGCTGCCGCTCGCTGAGGTCGGCAACACGGTAGTTCATCACCATCAGCTCTCCCAGGACCGGATCACCGGAAAGTTCACGAACCGCGGCCCCGTGCGCGGTCAGGCAGTAAAAACAACGGTTGACGGCCGAAACAACCACGGCAATCATCTCACGATCAAGTTTGGAGAGACCACAGTCCCCCAGCATAAGGTCGTTATACATGTCGGTGAAAGCACGCAGCTTCGTTTCATCAAAGGCGTAGGCTTTGAGCACATTGGGCACCAAACCCAGCTTTTCCTCGCACAAATCGAAATAGGCCTGCGTTTTTTCACTTAATGTTTCATTTGAATCGATTTGCAAGGCAGTGACTTTACTTGACAATTTGGTCCTCCCGTCATGAAAACTTCTAGGGTCGCTGCAATTTAAGAACAAAGGTCCTGGTTCCGTAAATGAGTTTAAGATGGCATCTGAAGTGACGAAAGTCCGCTTGGCAGGTTCCACCGCCGGGATTGCGCCCCGGTCGATGGTGACTGCGTTGCGGAACAGAGCCAGTTCAATGTCCTTGCGATATGTCCGGTCGGCTCACATCTTACGCCGCGGCGGCCGGGAAACGTTCCCAGTTTCCCGTGTCTCGGCGGCCTCTCCCGAGAACTGACTGCATCAAGCCGTTTTAATCTCTTTTAGGGGTCTTTGACCTAACATGCGACAGAGCCAAACCAAAGATCGCCTAAGGGGATTAAAATGCCGGACAAACACGACGTCGAGAAACTCAAACTCATCGACGCGGTCCACGCAAACCTGAGTAAAGAAGATCCTGCCCTGGCCGAATTTTCCAGCGCCTTCTATGACAGAGCCGCTGCCGAAGATATCGTCACCTATTCGACCGAAGAGCTGACCGGTTTTGTCCGCGATGCCTGGCAGGATTTCCAGAACCACGAGTTGGGGACGCACAGGGTCAGCATTTCCGACCCCTCCTTCGAAACGAAGGGCAACAAGATCAACGGGCTTACCGTCATTGAGATTGTCAATGACAACATGCCCTTCCTCGTCGATTCGGTGATGGACGAACTGCAGGGCAGCAAGCTTGAAGTGCACCTGGTCCTGCATCCGATCTTCATCGTTGAACGGGACGAGGACGGCAAGCTCACTTCCGCGATAGCGCGCAAGAAGCCGCCGAAGCGCAAGGATCGGCAAGAAAGCCTGATCCATATCCACGTGACCAGAATTGATTCCGAAGAAGCCAGGTCAGCGCTGAAGCAGCGCCTGGACAGCGTCTTGAATTCGGTCCGCTCCGTCGTGACGGACTTCAAGCCGATGCAGGAACGTCTGGCCGAAGCCATCGATACCTACAAGACCACCCAGATTCCAGGCAGCAGCGATGACCTGTGGGAAGCCATTCATTTCCTGGAGTGGATGGAGAACGACAACTTCATTTTCCTCGGCATGCGCGAATACAAGTTCGAAGGCGGCATCGAGGAAGGGGAACTTTCGCCCCATGAGGGCACCGGGCTCGGCCTTCTGACCGATCCGGATGTGCGGGTGCTGAGGCGCGGGTCCGAATTCGTCCAGATCACTCCGGAAATCCGCGAGTTCCTGATGAAGCCGGAGCCGCTGATCATCGCCAAGGCGAATGTGAAGAGCAACGTGCACCGTCGCGTCCACATGGACTATGTCGGCGCCAAACTTTACGACGATGACGGCAACATGGTTGGCGAGCTGCGCATCGTCGGCCTTTTCGCTTCAACCGCCTATACCGAACCGACCAGCACCATTCCATTCCTGCGCCGCAAGGTCGCCAGTGTTCTTGCGCGCGCCGGTTATGGATCCGAAAGCCATTCCGGTCGTGCACTCAGAAACGTTCTGGAAGCCTTCCCTCGGGACGAACTGTTTCAGATCGAGCGCGAGAAACTTTACGACTTTGCCATCGCAATTCTGCAGCTGGACGAGCGTCCTCGCATCCGGGTGCTGTCGCGCCCGGACAAGTTCGACCGATATGTTTCCATACTGGTATTCGTTCCTCGCGATCGATACTCGACGGAAGTCAGGCTGAACATCGGCACCTATCTTGCCAATATCTATGAAGGCCGCCTGTCCGCCTGGTATGTCACCTATCCGGAAGGACCGCTGGCCCGCGTGCATTACATCGTTGGCCGCGACACCGGTGAAACACCGCAACCTGAGCAGGAAGAACTTGAAACCGCGGTCGCCGACATGGTCCGGACCTGGTCCGACAGTGTTCGCGATGCATTGAACAAGGAATTCGCCCCGGCTCAGGCCCGCAGACTGGCGGACAGATACTCACGGTCGTTCCATGGTGGATACAAGGAAGTCTACAGCGCGCAGTCAGCCCTGTTTGACATCGTCAAACTGGAAACCCTGTCTGACCTTCACGACACCACCATCACGTTTCATCAATCATCGGAAACAGAGCGGAACCGCCTGGCCCTGAAAGTCTACCACTGCGGCTCGCCGATTCCGCTTTCAGCCCGCGTACCGCTTCTTGAGAATATGGGCTTCAAGGTCATCAACGAGAGGACCTACCGGGTGACGCCGGCCGATGCCCGGCTGTCCTATCTTCACGAAATGACGCTGGAAGCGAAAACCGGTGAGGACATCGACTTTACCGACCAGCTGCAGAGCCGCCTTGAAAGCATGTTCATGGCGGTGTGGACCGGGAGGGCTGAAAATGACGGCTACAATCGTCTGGTCCTGACAGCAGACCTCGCCTGGCGCGACGTCGCGGTCATCCGGGCGCTTTCGAAGTATTTGCGTCAGGCCGGTATCCGTTTCTCCGAAGACTACATGTGGTCAACGCTCAACAATTATCCGACCATCACGGCGAAGCTGCTGGAACTGTTCCACCTTCGCTTCAACCCGGACGTCACGGAAAAGGATCGTGACCTTGGCACCGAGCGACTTCAGGGCGAATTGATCGCCGATCTGGAAGAGGTTTCAAGCCTGGATGACGACCGCATCCTGCGACGCTTCCAAAACACGATCGAGTCCGTCCTGCGCACGAACTTCTATCAGCTGGACGAAAAGGGACAGCCGAAGCCGACATTTGCGTTCAAGATCGACAGCCGTCAGATCGACGACTTGCCGCAGCCAAGGCCGTTCCGCGAGATTTTCGTCTATTGCCCACGGGTGGAAGGTGTCCATCTGCGCTTCGGCATGGTTGCCCGTGGCGGTCTGCGCTGGTCCGATCGCGCCCAGGACTTCCGGACCGAAGTGCTCGGCCTGGTAAAGGCTCAGCAGGTCAAGAATGCCGTGATCGTTCCTGTTGGCGCAAAGGGCGGCTTCGTGCCCAAGCAATTGCCGCCGATGAGCGATCGTGAAGCCTGGTTCAAAGAAGGCACGGAGAGCTACAAGATTTTCATCAATGCTCTTCTGGACGTAACCGACAACCTGGATGAGGACACGATCCTGCCGCCGGAACGGGTGCAGCGCTATGACGGTGATGATCCCTATCTCGTGGTTGCAGCCGACAAGGGAACCGCTACCTTCTCCGACACGGCCAATGGCATCTCGGAAGGCCGCGAATTCTGGCTCGGCGACGCGTTTGCCTCCGGTGGTTCTGCCGGTTACGACCACAAGAAAATGGGCATTACCGCCCGTGGTGCCTGGGAAGCGGTCAAGCGCCACTTCCGTGAAATGAACCGGGACATCCAGACAGAACCCTTTACCGCGGCCGGTGTCGGCGACATGTCGGGCGACGTGTTCGGCAATGGCATGTTGCTGTCCAAGACAACCCGCCTCGTTGCTGCCTTCGACCACCGGGATATCTTCATTGATCCGGACCCGGACCCGGCAAAAACCTGGGACGAACGCAAACGTTTGTTCGATCTCGGTCGCTCTTCCTGGAAGGACTACAACACCGAACTCATCTCCAAGGGCGGTGGGGTGTTCTCTCGCCAACTGAAATCGATACCGCTTTCGGCTGAAATTCAGGCGTTGCTCGGGCTGGACAAGCCGAGTGCAACACCGCAGGAGGTCATGACCTCCATCTTGAAGATGAACGTGGACCTTCTGTGGTTCGGCGGCATCGGCACCTACATTCGTGCCACAACCGAAACCGATGCGGATGCGGGCGACCGTGCAAACGATCCGATCCGCATCACCGCGCCGGAGCTCCATGCGAAAGTGATCGGTGAAGGCGCAAATCTCGGTCTGACCCAATTGGCCCGCATCGAGTTCAACAAGAAGGGTGGCCGATGCAACTCCGATGCGATTGACAATTCCGCCGGGGTGAACTCCTCGGACATGGAGGTCAACATCAAGATTGCTCTCGGTGCGGCGGTGAACGCAGACAAATTGTCGATCGACCAACGCAATGAGTTGCTTGCGGACATGACGGATGAGGTCGCTGACCTTGTTCTGAGAAACAACTACCTGCAGACGCTGGCCATCTCCATGATGCAGCGTCGCGGGATAGAAGATTTCGGCTTCCAGGTCCGCATGATGCGTCGTCTTGAACAGGCAGGACTGCTGGACCGCGTGGTCGAGGAGCTGCCTGACGAGGCAACCCTGGATGAAATGCGCAAGGCCGGACAGCTGTTGACCCGTGCCGAGTTGGGGGTCTTGCTCGCCTACTCGAAAATCACGCTGTACGACTCCCTGCTGGAAAGCTCCGTTCCCGATGACGATTACCTCGCCCGGGAGCTCTTCCGCTACTTCCCGGACCAGATGGCGACCACCTACAAAGATGAGATCGCAGGTCACCGTCTTCGCCGGGAAATCATTGCAACCATGCTCGCAAACTCGATGATCAACAGGGGTGGCGCGACCTTCCTGACCCGACTGATGGATCAGACCGGTGCAACACCGACGGAGATCGCCCAGAGCTTTGTTGCCGTACGCAACAGCTACGATCTCACTGATCTCAACAATGAGATCGATGCGCTCGACACCAAGATCGACGGCGACCTCCAGCTGGAACTTTATTCCGAAGTCCAGACGCTGCTTCTGGAGCGGGTGGTCTGGTTCAAGCGGAACGTTTCGTTCGACAAGGGTCTGTCAGCCGTTGTTGAACGGTTCCGCACCGGAATATCGGACCTGCGTGGCCGGCTTGATGCGGTCGTTCCTGAAAAGCCTCGGGCATACATGAACGAAAAGGCGGCGTCCTATGTTGAACAAGGTGTCCCTGAAGCACTTGCCAAGCGCATTGCCCGGCTTCTGGCCGAACGAGCCATCCCGGACATTGTCATTGTGTCCGAGCTGACCGAGTCCGACCTGGATACGGCTGCAACGGCCTACTACGAGGTCGCCCATCACTTCCAGATCGGCGCCATGCATCAGATGGCAACCGACCTGACTGTTCGGGACTACTACGATGGCCTTGCCCTTGACCGGGCCCGGGCGATCCTGGTTTCCGCTCATCGGTCGATGGCGATTGCCGCGATCAGGGCAGGCAGCTTCTCCGACTGGCTCGAAGAGCATGAAGCGGAGGTAACGCGCAGACATCGGGTTGTCTCTGAAATCCTTGATGGTGGATTGAGCGTTTCCAAGTTTTCGGTCGCGGCAAGTTTGCTGGCAGAAATTTGCGGCACAGCCTGAGGCTGAAAGCATGTTATCAATTGGAAAGGCCGGCAGTTCGCTGCCGGCCTTTTCAGTTTCAGGCTCCGGTCGGGATAGAATGCGAAAATGACAACTGCTTCAGAAGTTTCACTGGAAAAGACAGACCGCCGCGCAATCCTGTCCTGGGCACTATATGACTGGGCCGCGCAGCCCTTCTTCACTTTGATCACAACCTTTGTTTTTGCGCCCTATTTTGCCTCCGTACTGGCTTCCACGCCGGAGGAAGGGCAGTCGCTATGGGGTTTCGCCACTGCAAGCGCAGGCCTTGGCATCGCTCTGCTTGCACCGATACTCGGTTCTGTCGCGGACGCTACCGGGCGGCGAAAACGTTGGATCTTTGTCTTTTCAATCCCCTTCCTGGTCTGCTGCTGGGCGTTCTGGTTTGCAGCTCCGGGATCTGCATATGGCATTGCCATCGCAATGGTCGCTTTTGCGATCGGCACCCTTTCCATCGAAATCGCAACCGTCTTCAACAACGCCATGATGCCAAGCCTGGTTCCCGCTGAACGGATCGGACGGCTTTCCAGTTTCGGCTGGGCGGCGGGCTATGTAAGCGGCCTGGTAACGCTGGTGATTGCACTCGGCTTTTTCTCCGCAAGCCCCGAAACAGGCAAGACATTGCTGGGCTTCCAGCCGGTGTTGGGCCTCGACCCGAAGACACATGAAGGAGACCGGGCAGTCGGTCCTTTTTCAGTGGTCTGGTACCTTATCTTCGTGCTGCCGATGTTTCTGTTCGTGCCCGACGCGCCTCAAAAGGCAAAGATCAGCCCGGCGGTGCGCAAAGGCCTGAAGGATCTTGCGCAGAACCTCTCTCAAGCCTGGTCGAACGGCAACACGTTCCTGTTTCTGATCGCCAACATGATCTTCAAGGACGGTCTAGTGGCTCTCTTTGCCTTCGGCGGTATCTATTCCGCGGGACAACTCGGCTGGAGTTCAATAGAAATCGGCACTTTCGGCATCATTCTGACCATAACCGGGACACTCGGCCTCGCCCTCGGAGGGCCGATGGATGACCGTTTCGGTGCAAAACCCGTTTTGATTTTTTCCCTGATTGTCCTGATGATCTGCGGGCTGGGCATGATTTCAGTCGATAGAACCACCGTCTTCTTCGTCATCAAGACGGAAGCTGCTCCGGAGGGTGCGCTCTTCGCCTCATTGCCTGAACAGGTCTTCATCGGCCTGGGAGCGCTTATCGGTGCCGTCTCCGGCCCGCTGCAGGCTTCCTGCCGCAGCCTTCTGATCCGACTGGTGCCGCATGAGCACGTGACCCAATATTTCGGCCTCTTGGCGCTGTCGGGCAAAGTGACGAGCTTTATGGCACCACTTGCAGTCGGCGTCGTCACCGCAGTCACGAACAGTCAACCGGCTGGCATGTCGGTCATTCTGCTGTTCTTCGCCGTCGGCCTGGTTCTGCTGATGATGGTCAAAGAAAAACGCGCCGGATAAGCACCCGGCGCGTTCCAATCTCACTTATTCAATACCGCGGCATCAGGCGATCTGACGAACGTCCTCAAGGAACCCGTCAACTTCCTGCTTCAGGCGGTTCGCCTCGGTCTGCAGAACGTTTGCCGATGCGCTGACCTGGCGAGCAGCGTTGCCGGTGTCATCCGCAGAAGCCGCGACCTTGACGATGTTCTGCGCTACTTCCTGGGTGCCGTTGGAAGCTTCCTGGATGTTGCGGGCGATCTCATCGGTCGCCAGACCCTGTTGCTCAACAGACGCCTGGATGCTTGAAGAAATCTCGTTCATCTTCTCGATCGTCTCGGAGATGCCCTTGATCGCCTCGACCGAACCGGCTGTTTCGGTCTGAACCGACTGGATCTGCAGGGAGATTTCTTCCGTTGCCTTGGCCGTCTGGTTGGCCAGCTCCTTGACCTCGGCAGCAACAACGGCAAAGCCCTTGCCGGCTTCCCCTGCCCGTGCGGCCTCGATGGTCGCGTTCAGAGCCAGTAGGTTGGTCTGCTCTGCAATGTCGGTGATCAGTTTCAGGACTTCGCTGATCCGGTTAGCTGCTTCCGCCAATCCTTCGATCTTGCTGTTGGTGGACTGCGCCTGCTCCACGGCATGAGAAGCGATTTCCGTCGACTGCATCATCTGGCGCGAAATTTCACTGACCGAAGCCATCAGCTCCTCAGCTGCGGACGCAACCGTCTCCACATTGGAGGATGCTTCTTCGGAAGCGGCCGCAACGGTCGTGCTCTTCTCGCTGGTGTCATCCGCACCCGCCGTCAGAGTACCGGAAGCAGCATTCAGATCCTGCACCTGGTTCATCACCGTCTGGGTCAACTCTGTGATCTGACGGTCGAAGTTCTGCGACAGGTTGCTTATGTGTTCGGCGCGTGCCAGCTGCTGTTGCTGAGTTTCTTCCTGTTCCGTCGCAAGAGCTTCTGCTTGCTGCGCTTTTTCCCGGAAGACTTCAAGTGCATTGCTGATCTGGCCGATTTCGTCCGCACGGTCCGTATCATGGATCGGCTCGTCATAGCGCTGATCAATCAGGGCCTGAATGCTGGCAACGGCTCTTTCAAGCGGACGGCGCACAATCTGGTTTCCAACCAGGTAGATAGACAGGCAGACAACGAGCAGAAGAACGATGCCGACGCCAATGATCATGGTGGTGATTTGCGAAGACGCAGCATTCAAGGTTGCCTTGGGAACACTGACCACAACAGCCAGTTTTGCATCCGTTCCGGTTACCGACACCGGCATGACAACCCGGTGCACATCCGTGCCCAGAGAGTTGGAATAACCGTCATAGCTCAGAAGTTCGCCGTTCTTCACAGCGCTCAGCACCTTGTTCTGAGATGCCAGATCCTGTTCTGAGCGACCTTCCGCCCATTCCTTGCCAAGCAACGCCGGATCGGAATGCGCGATCCATTTGCCGTCTTGCGAAAGCAGCTGGACGATGCCTGTCTTCAGTGGCTTCTGCTCGCCGAGAACTTCCGAAAGAGGCGTCAACAGAATGTCGCCACCGGCAACACCGATAATCTTGGAGCCATTCCAGACCGGAACACCGAAGGAAACGCCGGTCACGGTCTTGCCGTCAGCTTCCCAGCTGTAGGGCTCGGTCATGTAATCCTTGCGGGATGTATATGCTCCGTTGAACCAAAGATCCTTGGACATATCACCAACGGAGATTTCCTCGATCGGTCGGTAAGCGAGCGAACCGTCAGCTTTACGGAAAAAGTAAGGCTGCCACTGACCTTCCTTGGCCCATTTTTCGTTGCCGACGAATTCGGCGTCCTTGCCGTCAAGCTGGTCACCAACGACAACACCCCAGGCGCCGGACATGTCTTTGTCCGTCTGGGCCACCTTCTCGACAACCGCATTCCACGCTTCGCGATCAACCGCTTCTGCAGTCTTCAATCCGCTAAGGGCGCTGCCGAGGGCCTGAGCCGACTTCAAACCTTTTTCCAGGCCGCGTTGAACGAACTGGGCCTGCTCACGCGCAACGGTTTGCGCTTCTTCACGTGCAAGCTCGCTCGTAATATGAGAAGCCTGCCAGCCGATAGCACTAATGCCGATTGCCAATGCAACCGTAAGGGTCAAGGCGCTCGCACCAATGAGCTTTGTAGTGACCTTCGCTTTCTTCAACACCGAGTAATCTCCGCGATTCACACGAAAGCGGCCAAATAAAGACGGCCGCAACTTCGGGAAGATTACATTTCGGTCGTTAACAAGGTCTTCAACGAGAGAGTTTTTTCGTAAAACTCTCTCGTCAATTCTTACAATAATTTCAGGTGCCTATGCCGAAATTCTACAATTAATGTCGGAAATGTCTCATTCCGGTCATGACCATTGCCAGTCCTGCCTCGTCCGCGGCTGCAACAACATCATCATCACGCATGGATCCGCCTGGCTGAATGACCGCGGTCGCACCGGCTTCCGCAGCTGACAGAAGACCGTCGGCGAACGGGAAGAAAGCATCGGAAGCAACAACACAACCTTTTGTAAGCGGTTCGCTCAAGCCAGCAGCTTCTGTTGCATCCAAAGCTTTGCGGGCCGCGATACGGGCAGAATCCACCCGGCTCATCTGGCCAGCGCCCACACCAACAGTCGCACCGTCCCTCGCGTAGACAATCGCGTTGGACTTGACGTGCTTGGCGACACGGAATGCGAATTTCAGATCGGCCAGTTCCTGCTCGCTCGGCGCACGCTTGGTCACGACCTTCAGATCGAGATCGTCGATGACACCATTGTCGCGGGACTGGACCAGAAGGCCGCCCGCAACGGACTTGACGAACAGGCCATGTGCCCGAGCATCAGCCAAGCCTCCAGTCACCAACAGGCGCAGGTTCTTCTTGGCGGCAATGATTTCTCTGGCAGCTTCGTCTGCATCCGGCGCGATGATGACTTCGGTAAAGATCTTGACGATTTCCTCGGCAGCTGCCGCATCCAGCGTCTTGTTCAGAGCCACGATTCCACCAAAGGCCGACACCGGGTCACAACGCAGGGCCTTTTCATATGCGTCCTTGAGGCTTGCCCCTTCAGCCACACCACAGGGATTTGCATGTTTGATGATGGCGACGGCGCTCGTCCGCTCCGGATCGAACTCGCTGACCAGCTCAAAGGCCGCGTCCGTATCGTTGATGTTGTTGTAGGAGAGCGTCTTGCCCTGCAGCTGCTTTGCAGTTGCCACACCTGGGCGGTTCTCACCGGTCTTGTAGAAACCTGCCGACTGGTGCGGGTTTTCGCCGTAGCGCATGACTTCCGCGAGAGCCCCGCCCACGGCACGGTGTGCCGGCGTTGCTTCGTCCAGTTGATCCGCAAGCCAATTGGACACCGCGGCGTCATAGGCTGCCGTCCTCGCAAATGCTTTCAGCGCCAGTTTCTTGCGCAACGCAATCGGCGACTGGCCATCATTTGCATCAAGCTCGGCAATCACCTTGCCGTAATCGTCCGGATCGGTGACCACGGTGACGTAAGCATGGTTCTTGGCGGCAGCACGCGTCATTGCCGGTCCGCCAATGTCAATGTTCTCGATCCCGGTCGCATAGTCGGCGCCCGAGGCGACCACGTCTTCGAAGGGATAGAGGTTGCCGCAGAACAGATCGATCCCGCTAATGCCGTGTTCGCTCATTGCCGCCTGGTGATCCGCATCATCGCGGATCGACAACAGACCGCCATGAACCATGGGGTGAAGTGTTTTGACCCGGCCGTCCATGATTTCCGGAAACCCGGTCACTTCGGAGATATCCAGAACCGTCAGACCTGCATCTTTCAAGGCTTTGTAGGACCCTCCAGTGGACACGAGTTCCACGCCACGCTCGGCCAGTGCCTTGGCGAATTCGACAAGACCGGTCTTGTCAAAAACTGAAAGAAGGGCGCGCTTGACGGGTACGAACTCGGGAACAGGAATGGCTTTGGACACAATGGCCATGAGTGATGCCTCGCAGGTAGGGACGATCCGGATCTCAGGTGATGCGGGTCGCCCTAACACGTCTGCAGACAAATCGGAAGGTTGTCCGGCAATATGCCCTCATATTGAGCAACTGGACTGCGCCAAAAGACGTATTATTCCTCGAGCGGCAGCTCTTCCGGCACCGCGGGCTCATTCAAATCGTCAAAGTCACTGGTTCCACGCCGGCTGAGTTTGGCAGCTGCCGTCTTGCGGAATTGCCATCCGACAGAAGGCGCTTCCAGAAGAGACCCGGCAACGACAATCTGCTCGGTCTTTCGATGACCGTATACGTCCGACAGATAGATGCTTTCTTCCAGGCTCAACTCGCTCCCGGGCGCTTCGAACTCCCATGCCTCACCATCTCTGCACACCAGAAGAACCGCAGATCCGCCGCGGATCAATGAGGTTCTCAGCCCGGGATGAAGGTGGAAACGAACCGCGTATAGATGTTCGGGGTTCACATTCCCGACCGCCTTGAGAGTATCGATACCGTCTAGCACCGTGCCATCAGCCGACAGGCGCAGATCGCGCTCATGAAGAACATTGAACTCGGCCGCATAACCGTCATGCGAGGCGGTAATCCTGCTTCCGGCCTTGTCGTCTTCGCGGTCCAGCGATACCTCCTCGGGACCCGACAGAATGGGTGCGCCGAGAAGATGCCCAAAAGGTTTTTCCGAAAGAAACCGGCAGGAAGAAGTGTCCTCTACAGTCACCGTCGAATGAGCCGCAGTTGATCGGCTCACCTTGCGCCAGAGCGGATTGGACTTGGAAGACACGCCGCAATTGACGACAAGCCTGTTCACTCCGGAAGAAAACTCGAAGGACAGACATCCGGCATGAGCATCACCCGACACGGAAATTGCCGGTGAAGGACCAGTATCGATCAGAACCACCGAAGACGCTCCGCTGAGACGCTGGTATCCCGAATGCGGAGCGTTGACAGGTGGAGCACCCCTCGCATCGTCATACGCAAGGATGGTGGCCACCAGGTCGCTGGGTGTCGATCCCATGCCGTTGAAATGCGCCAGCGCTCCATCCCCATGCCGGAAGAAGCGCAGCAACGGCATCATCCTGTCGACGGATTGCAACATGGCGGGAGGCATTTCGAGTCCCTGCGAAACGAAAGCCTGACGAACCGGCAGAAGATCGGCCAGAATATCCAGCAAGGCCCTTGGATTGCGGGATATGTGCCCGCCATCAGGAAGGATCTGACGGGTAAGCTCATGCTCCAGGCGACGTATGCTCTGTCGCGCAAACCGCCCCTGGCCGGCCATAGATATACAGGCGGACGCAATTGCCAGTGCCGCGTGCAACCGCTCGACACCATCTTCGGTTTCATTGATTGTCCGGCGCAGGTAGCGAACCTGACGCGCCAGCGACTTCACGAAACTCCGGTAAAACTCCGCATCGCCGTCCTGAAGAATGAACGGGGAATGCGCCAGCCAGGATAGAATTCGCCTTGTGACGACGGCGGCTTCCCAGCCAACATCGTGCCAGCGGCCACTGTACTTGATCCAGTCTTCCACCAGTGCACGGGCATTTTGCCGGGAGATCTGACTGTCGGAAGCGCGCAGATCCCTGAGCCAACCGAAACTGTGCAGCTCCCGCTGCCAATCCTCGTGAACCGCTTCCAGTTCGAAAGGCGAACGGCCCTGGGTCTCCACCAGATGACCGGAAAACAGGAAGCGACCACCATAGATATCGGCGGCATTTGTGGCATCTGCTGTGCGCAAATCCTGGGGAGCAATAAGAAGACGCGCCGGCACAGCCGAAAACGGCTGCATGCGGAATAACGGTCCGCCATGCATCCACTTAAGGGTACGTTGCCAAACATGCAGGGCCAAAAGTCGCCAGATACGGCTTCTTTCATTCAGGCTTGCAATATTCACCAAACCATCCCCAGCATCGATGGTTCAAGCGCGTCTATGGGAGTTCTCCGGTCACAGAACCAAATGTTAAGGTTAGCGTTTCGTTTAAAGAAACATTGCAAGTGAACAGTTTATGCCACGTTAAGAGACCCGAAATCTGGCTGCGAAAAAGCCATCCATGCCTTTGATGTCAGCATCAGATCCGGCAACATGGCAGGGCAGGCAGCGTAAAAACCCCTCCTTCGTCACGCATTGGCCAAGACCACCGATCTCTTCCGGATCGACGGAAACGAGTTCAACCTTTCCTGCTTGACGCTCCAGAAACGCCTTCACCTGAAGTTCGCCTTCGGCTGCTTCCAGAGAGCAGGTGCAGTAAACGATCAATCCGCCTGGCTTGACCCAGGCCAGAACTTCATCAAGCAGATCGCGCTGAATTTCGCTCAACTTTTCGATGTCGTACGGCTTCTTGATCCAGGGAACATCCGGATGCCGTCGGATCGTTCCCGTGGCACTGCAGGGGGCATCAAGCAAAACGGCATCAAACTGGGTCTCGGGTTTGAACCCCCTGAGATCAGAGGCAATCGTCGTCACTTTCAGTCCCAGGCGGGTCATGTTTTCCTGCAGGCGCTTCAATCGCCCCTTTGAAATATCGACCGCTGTCACCTCTGCGCCCGCGGCGGCAAGCTGCGCCGTTTTGCCACCAGGCGCAGCGCAAAGATCCGCGACTTTCTGGCCCTCGACATTTCCGAGAAGACGTGCCGGCAAGGCAGCTGCGGCGTCCTGCACCCACCAATCACCTTCTTCGAACCCTTCCAGCGCTTCAACCGCGCCTTTTCGAGCGAGGCGCACACTTCCGGCTCCGACAACGCTGCCTTCAAGTTTCTGAGCCCAATCTTCAGGACTGTTCTTTACCGTCAGGTCCAGATCCGCTTCTTGCTTGTGAGCCTGTGCGATTGCGCGAGCCGTTTCCTCGCCATAGGCGCTCTGCCAGCTTTCAAACAGCCATTCCGGTGTGTTCAGGAGATCCGCATCCAGATCAGCCGTAATCTCCTCGCGTTCACGGCCAAGACGGCGCAGGACACCGTTCACCAGTCCTTTGTAAGGCCGCGCTCTCCGGTCCAGCCCCGCATGGTCGACCGCAAGGGACACCGCGGCCCTGTCCGGAATATCGAGATAAAGCATTTGGGCGATGGCAACATGAAGAATGTCGAGGACCCGACCCGTCTTCTCCGGAATCTGGCGGTCCAGAAGGCGTTCGAGAATTTCCGAGATTTCGCCACGATGACGAAGGGAGGCGCCGACAATCGCCCGCACAAGTGATCGATCGTTTGCGGCAAGAACCCTGAATCCGGAGTGTCCGGACGCAATGTCCAGTTCGCCATCCAGTGGACGTTTCTTGTGTACCACATTGCCCAGAATGTCAGCGGCGACCTTGCGCGCGGAAAAACCCGGTTTCTCGGTCTGTTGCCGATCCTGCTTATCCGCAGGTTTTGCTTTTTTGTTGGGGCGTCTCGTCAAAGGAGTGTCCTAATCTCGGGCTCATTTTCGGGAATAAAACCAAGCGCCGCAGACCGGACCCCCGGCTGCGGCGCAGTTCTGCTTATTTTATGCTGTGCAACGCTTCGGGCAAAGCGGTTTTTGCCCTATCGACAGGCGTCAGCCCCAAGGCCCTTTCGGCCGGCGAGGCTCACTGCTTTGCGTCGAACGGCCGGCACTGCTCCATGGACCGGATTGCGGCGCAGACCCGCGGTCATAGGAAGTTCGGCCACCGGAGCCAAGACCTGCATCGGCAAGCTTGCGCAGCTCATTGATTCGGTTTTGCGTGTTCGGGTGTGTCGAAAACAGATTGTCCATCCGCTCGCCAGACAACGGGTTCATGATGAACATGTGCGCCGTCGCCGGATTGGCTTCCGCATCTGGATTGTGAATTCGCTCCACGCCACCCGCAATCTTGCCAAGAGCGGAGGCCAGCCACATAGGCTCGCCGCAAATCTGCGCACCCATGCGGTCAGCGGCATATTCCCGGGTCCTGGAAATAGCCATCTGCACGACCATCGCAGCCATCGGCGCAACGATCATCATCAGAAGGGCGCCGACAATTCCAAGCGGATTGTTGCGGTTGCCGCCAAAGAAGAACGCGAAGTTGGCGAGCATGGAAATCGCACCGGCAATGGTAGCCGTGATGGTCATGATCAAGGTGTCATGGTTCTTCACGTGTGCAAGCTCATGGGCCATCACACCGGCAAGCTCTTCCGGTGACAGCATGTTCAACAGGCCGGTAGTAGCGGCAACGGCCGCATTTTGCGGATTGCGGCCAGTGGCGAACGCATTTGGCTGAGGATTGTTGATGATATAGACCTTGGGCATCGGCAGATCGGCGTTTTGCGCCAATCGCTGCACCATGCGGTAGTATTCCGGTGCCGAACGCTCATCCACCTGCTGTGCATGGTGCATGCGCAGCACCATCTTGTCCGCGTTCCAGTAACTGAACACGTTCATGGCCGCGGCAATGGCCAGGGCGATCAGCATTCCCGACTGACCGCCGATCATGAAGCCGATTCCCATAAAAAGGGCGGTCATTGCCGCCAAAAGCATCGCTGTGCGAATATAGTTCATTGCCGCTGTGTTCCGTTTCCTATTCTGGTCGCGTAGATCAAAAGTCGAGCGACAAATGCGCTCAATCCAGATTTGAACATGGGTATTGCTGCCAATCTTGGCAAGATTATCTTATAAAGCATGACAACGAGGTAATCTTGAAGATCGTATCCATGCCGGACAAAACAGAACATCTCACGCACAACTTTCACCAGACCGAGGTTCCATCCTTGAAAACGAGCGTCGAGGACGCGCCGAAAAAGCGGTTCGAGGACCTGCCGCCGGCGGCCCAGCGCGCCCTGTTGGAAGCCGAGGAACGCCGCAAGGAAATTGACGCCAGGCAGAACGCTCTGCCGGAAGAGGTCAATGGCCGTGGGGGACTGGAGCCGACACGCTATGACGACTGGGAAATCAAAGGCCTGACAGTCGACTTCTGACGTTCATGAGAGATTCTCTCGCAAAATCACTGAAAGACTGGGACGGCAAGGCGACCGCACCTCTTGAGGAGTTATTCTCAGATTATCGCGAACACCCCGGTTTTCTGGTAACTTTGGTCGAATTTTGTGAAACCGAGGAGCTTCAACGCGGCGCCACTTGGCTGTTGAAGCATCACCATGACCAGAAACTGCCGCCGCTGCCCGAAGACTTGACCTTACGGCATCTATCAGCCTTGCCTGAGCTGTTGCATTGGGAAGCAAAGCTGCACGCGCTACAGTATCTAGATTGCCTGATCATCCCGGACGGTCAGCGCATCATTGCCTGTTCCTTTGTCGAGAAGGAAACCGACAGCGAAAACAAGTTTGTCCGTGCCTGGGCGTTTTACGGTCTCGCGACTTTGGCGAACCGGTTTCCCGACCTGAGGGACGAGGCGTGGAACAGACTTCAAGCAGCTGCGCTTGATGAGACGGCCGGTTCGGTGAAAGTCAGAATCCGTAAAGCTCTGGAAAAGCTGAATACACAGCCTCCTGGTATCGACGTACGGCAATAGACAACGCCAATGGAAGTCGATAGCCGTGGCGAGTTTGAACGAGTCCGCGGCATCCAATCAGCAACTGCCGCGACACTCTCCGGTTTCTTCAATAAAAACTCCCCCATGAGCAAGTTCGCCCGCAGGCATCGGAACACCGGATCGCAAAATGAACTTCATCCCCGTAGTTCCTGCAGGAAATCGAGCAAAGGGTTTGTCGATCGAAAGAGTGCCGTCTCTCAGCTTTTTCAAAGCACCACTCTTCAACAATAGGACAAGCCCCGCTTCGTTCGGCAATACGTCGTATGCCTCGGCCTTGCCGCCGGTCAGAACTTCTTCCGGCGCGATGATTTCAATCCCTCCGGGATAGGAGTGGAGAACCTTTCGAATGAGCGCAGAGATTTCAGTAGGTTCTTTCTCGTGGACGCGCTCTGATTGATCCGTCGATTCAAAACCATTCTCTGTCATGCGAAAGCGTTGCTTACCTTTTCGGATGACAAGGGGGCTGTAGCGACTCTGTGCAACTTTTGGCTTTGCATTTTGGCCGGACGGCAGGCGCAATCGACCGTAGCTATAGTCACCTATCATTTGAACCTTCCGATCCAAAGCATATGTCAGCACTGAATTTGCACGACTCCAATTCATAGTGTCTGGCTGACTGGCGGAGGGGATTTCACAGTCGGTTGACGACACGAACGCGACAACATCTGCCGGTAAGCCAATTACACCAACGCCTTTGCGACCGCCGCCGACGAAACGCTCAACGCGCTCAGTTGCTCCTGTAACGCGCAAAACCGTCGCACCGCCAAGTGCGGAAACGATGTAAAGCGGCCGGGTTCCCTTCTCGATCTCAAGTGTCGCAAAGCTAGTTTCTTTATCAAGACCATCGACAGCCACCGTGGAGACCGAGATACCGCGGCCTCCGCCAATATAAATCGCCAGCGCTTCCAGCGAGGGTGCCGGTAGTTTGCAGCTTCGGCCAGTCTTACGCTGCTTGAGATCCCCAGAGTAATTTGAAGTTTGCCGCTCTTTCGCTTGGAGTGCCTCTTTGCCGATACGTCTGATTGAAGTTTTCAGCTCATCGACATCGACCACGCCATTGCCGTCGATATCGAATTCCAAAAACGCAGCTGCCTGAAGTCCGCGGCGCCCCGCTGTTTCACGCATTGCAGCAATCTCTTCATCGACCCGGTTCGAAATCTCCACTCCGGACAAAATGCCGTCGTCATCGGTATCGACCTCCAGCACCATGTTTTCGAAAGAGACCCTCTCGTGACCCAACAGAACCTTTCTCACACGGTTGACTTCAGCGGCCGACACTTCGCCATCACCGTTAAGGTCGTTTTGCAGAATCTTCGAGAGTGTATCCTGGCGTTTTTTTGCCTCTTCTCGTTGCGCGAAGGTTTCCGCGGTGTCTAGCGTCAACTTGCCCGATGGAGCTTTTCGGAAGAACTCACTGAACACACGTTGCTGCACCGCTTGTACATCCAATCCGTTCCCCACCAAGCTGCGAACCTGGTCGCTCGCAGTTAAGGGCGATTGTGACCCGGCTGGCGAAACGGCCGTCAGCAGTGCCGATATGGCAAGGATAATGTGACGCATCATGAGTCCTTCAAACGCAAATCAAGAAAGTCAACAAAGCTGCCCAACAGCAAGAGTTGCAATCTATAGGTTTGCAATCTGAATTGAAGCCTAATACGGGTGTGCAATTTTTAACGGTACTCAAATGTGGGGAACTTACCTCAGCGGTGATCCTCTTCGGTGTGGATCGACCGAAGTGACAGAATCCGTCTGATCAGTGTGTTGAATACCCGGCACAAATGGGCCGGTGCATATCTGCAAAGCTTAGGGCAAATGAGTCGACTAGCCTCATTCGGTCACCAACATGCGAACCTGTTCCGCAATCGCTCTGGCCAGATCCGCCTGCGGCTCAGCCTCAAAATGAATGGCATCGACAGGACTGGCTGAAATCACGGTGCCGGCATCAAAGAAGGCAACCCCGTACTCTTCGGCTTTGCGCCTGTAGCTGTCGGCAAGCTTCGTGGATTCTTCCCGGCTGCGACCGGAAAATTGCAGTTCGAAGGGTGTCCCATTGAGGTCTCCGAGCGGTGGCGGTGACATCAACAACACCTTGGGTGCCCGACCCTCGACGTCATCGGTCGGTTTGGTTGCAAGAAAAAGCAAACGTCCGATGGCAATCGAGATCGTTTCAGCGTTCATGTTGAAGCGATCCTGAAGGTCGTTGGTGCCCAGCATGATGATCAGGACATCGATCGGCATATGGGTCTTTCGAACGGTGAAGAGATGTTCCAATCCGTTCTTGTCGCCCTTGACCGGGTCTTCAAAAACCGTCGTGCGGCCATTGACGCCCTCTTCGACCACATAAAAATCTGATCCGAGGTCCTTTTGCAGCAACAGGGTCCATCGGATGTCATGGCCGTAACGGGACATATCCACCGGATTGAAGCCCCAGGTGAGAGAGTCGCCAAAACAAACAACAGAAATCGGATCTTTGCTGTCAGCCATGAAAAATCCTTACTAATCAAGTAGAGAGACCGGAAAGGAAATCTAGGCAAGATCCGGACGACTGGCAATCCGCTGGAAATGCTGTCCCCTGCCCGCTTGGTTAATAAGAGATTTACCAAGGAGGCGATAGGGTCAGGTCAAAGTTATGCGTAACGACCGCCGGATCATTGATGACTGCCAGCCATAAAGCCTATCAGCGCGGCGCGGCTTTGCCGAGCTCCAATCCATTCCAACGCCTTGCCGAACTTCTTGACGGCGAGACGGCGGGTCTCGACCCGATCATCATGACAATTGGCGAACCTCAACACGCCATCCCGGACTTCACCGCGGAAGTCCTGGCCGAGAATATGGCAAGCTTTCGCCGCTACCCACCTATTGCCGGCTCACCTGAGTTTCGGGAAACAATCGCCGCCTGGCTTGACGAGCGCTACGATCTGGACGGCATGGTTGACAAGGACCACGGTGTTCTGCCGCTGAACGGTTCCCGTGAAGGGCTCTCCTTCGGAGCCATATCCGCAAGGGATCAACTGGACAAGGGGATCGACCATCCTGCGGTAATCCTGCCCAATCCGTTTTACCAGACCTATGCAGCTGCAGCCCACGTGGCAGACGCCGAGGCGGTTCTGCTTGACGCGACAGCTGAAAACAACTTCCTGCCCGACCTGGACGGTCTTGATGCTGAACTGCTGGATGGAACGGTAGCGTTTTACGTCGCTTCGCCGACGAATCCAGAAGGTTATGTTGCCGATATCGCCTATTGGCAGCGCTTGATTTCACTGGCGCGGAAACACCGGTTCTACATTTTCGCAGATGAATGCTATTCGGAAATCTACCGCAAGACGCCACCACCGGGCATTTTGCAAGCCGCAAAAGCCATGGGCACCGACTTTGCCAACATCATCGTGCTCAACTCGCTTTCAAAACGCTCGAACCTTGCCGGACTGCGATGCGGTTTTGCCGCCGGTGATCCGGAGTTCTTGCGCAAGTGGGTCCGGTTCCGCGGTCTTGCGGCACCCCAGGTGCCTCTGCCCGCACAGGCAGTTGCGGTCAGGGCCTATCAGGACGAAGCGCATGTTGAGGAAAACCGACGGCTCTATAACGAGAAATTCGAGGCGGCCGAGCGTCTTCTAGGTCCGATCCTGGGCCCGGTCACGCCCGAAGCAGGTTTCTTCCTTTGGCTCGATGTATCCAAGTGGGGCGATGCGGTCAGCGTGACGAAGGACCTGTGGCGCGACATCGGCGTCAAGGTATTGCCGGGAAGCTTTTTGGCATCCGATCAATCCGATGGAAGTAACCCTGGTCGAAACTACATCCGCGTCGGTCTGTGCGCACCGCTCGAACAGACGGAAATCGCGCTTGAACGCTTGGCAAACTGGTTGGGAGAAAAAGCATGAGACGGGCCAGCGCAGTTCGCGGCAATGGCCGCCGGTCCTCTGTGGATCTGCTGGACACCGAAAGCCCGGTCAAGCGCTTCCTGAGGCGCAATCTGGTCGGGGCTGCCGGACTTGGCATCATCGCCCTTGCAGCAATGCTTGCTGCAAGTCTGGCAACCTGGTCGGTCAGCGATCCAAGCCTCAATCACGCAACAAGCGGTCCGGTGCGTAATGCCCTGGGCACACTGGGCGCCGTCGTCGCTGACGTGCTTATGCAAACCATAGGACTTGCGACTGCCGTATTCCTGATCCCGCTGGTCCTTTGGGGCTGGAGGCTTCTGACCGGCAACGCTCTGGGCATCGGCCGCAAACGTCTGGTTTTCTGGGCAATCGGGTCAGGACTTGCCGCCGGCGCACTTGCAGCATTACCCGTACCCGAAAGCTGGCCACTGCCGACAGGACTCGGTGGCTTTTTCGGCGACACGGTCCATCAGGTACCCGCACTCATCACTTCCAATCTGACCAGCGGTGCAGCCACAATTGTCGGCGGCCTCGGTCTTGGTGTTCCCGCCATCCTGTTCCTGCTCGCTGCTGCCGGCTGGCTTGGCGCAAAAAATCAGATTTCCGAGCGCCTCGAGCCTGCCCGCACCCCCAAGGGACACGGCAAGTCAATCGAGGAAGAGCTCGGACTGGAAGAAGAGGAAGGCGAATCCCGCCTTTCCATGCTTACCACGGCCCTGGTTGGACAAGTGGGGCACTGGGGACTTCAATCCGCGGCACAGCTTCGCCGATTGACCGGCTTCAAGCGCTCCAGGGTGCCGGAAGAGGAAGTCTGGGAAGACGAGGATCACGACGGCGATTACGACGCGGAAGACAAGCCGCAAGGCGGTCGACTGAAGGCCTTCCGCCGGGCACTTGCCGGCCGCTTGATGCCGGAAGACGACGATGGCCTGGACGATTTCTATGATCGCGGCCGCGATCAGGAGCCGGAAGAGCCCGAAGACATGTACGCCGAGGACTTTTACGGTGAGGAAGGCGAATCCTTCGAACCGGACGAGCTCATGATTGACAAGGGCCCGGTCACTGGCCGGCCCGCAGTCCCGGTCGGCATCGCACCTCCAGAGCCAGATCCAAGGCAGCAGGAACAGACGGCAACGCCGGCTCCTCAGGCAGGTCGCGTGATTCCTCAGGCTCCGCGTCCGAAGCAGAGCAAGCGAGCCATCGAAGAAGCGCAGCCGTCCTTCCTCGGAGCGCCTGAGGAATACGAACTGCCGCCGCTTCGCCTACTGGCTGAACCGAAGGTCGCCGGAAAGGTTCCTGGCCTGTCGGCGGACGCCCTTGAGCAGAATGCCCGTATCCTTGAAGGCGTTCTGGAAGACTTCGGCGTGCGCGGCGAAATCATCGAGGTTCGTCCCGGACCGGTGGTGACACTTTATGAACTGGAGCCTGCTCCAGGCATCAAATCTTCGCGGGTCATCGGCCTGGCGGATGATATCGCCCGCTCCATGAGCGCGATCTCCGCCCGCGTTGCGGTCATTCCTGGCAAGAATGCCATCGGTATCGAGTTGCCGAATGCACGCCACGAAACCGTTTATCTTCGTGAACTGCTTGCCGCGCAGGACTTCGAAAAAGCCAAGGCCAAGCTGGCACTGGCGCTCGGCAAGACCATCAACGGCGAAAGCGTGGTTGCGGACCTGGCCCGCATGCCTCACTTGCTGGTCGCCGGTACGACCGGCTCCGGTAAGTCCGTTTCGATCAACACCATGATCCTGTCGCTGCTCTACAGGCTGACGCCCGAACAGTGCAAGATGATCATGATCGATCCGAAAATGCTCGAATTGTCCATCTATGACGGCATTCCGCATTTGCTGACGCCGGTGGTGACCGACCCGAAAAAGGCGGTCGTCGCGTTGAAATGGACCGTCCGGGAAATGGAAGACCGTTACAAGAAGATGTCCAAGATGGGCGTCCGCAACATTGACGGTTACAACACCCGCATCAAGCAGGCCCTTGAGAAGGGCGAGAGCTTCACACGCACCGTCCAGACCGGCTTCGATAGGGATACCGGCCAGCCGATCTACGAGGAAGAGGAGCTGCCGCTCGAGGCGATGCCGTACATCGTCGTGATCGTCGACGAGATGGCAGACCTCATGATGGTTGCAGGCAAGGACATCGAAGGCGCGATCCAGCGTCTGGCGCAGATGGCGCGTGCTGCCGGCATTCACCTCATCATGGCGACACAGCGCCCGTCGGTAGACGTCATTACCGGTACCATCAAGGCGAACTTCCCGACCCGTATCTCGTTCCAGGTCACCTCCAAGATCGACAGCCGGACCATCCTGGGTGAGATGGGTGCGGAACAGCTGCTCGGCATGGGTGACATGCTCTTCATGGCCGGTGGCGGTCGCATCCAGCGTGTCCACGGTCCGTTTGTCTCCGACGACGAAGTCGAGGATATCGTGAAGCACCTGAAGGTTCAGGGCACACCTCAATATCTGGAGTCCGTCACTGAGGAAGAAGAAGAAACCGAAAGCCCCTACGACGGTGGACTTGCCGGGGGTGGCGAAGGCAACGACCTTTACGACAAGGCCGTCGCCATCGTGCTGCGCGACAAGAAAGCGTCGACGTCATATGTCCAACGCCGCCTGTCGATCGGCTACAATCGTGCCGCTTCATTGATCGAGCGCATGGAGCAGGAAGGCCTCATCAGCCCGGCAAATCACGCCGGAAAACGAGAAATTCTCGTTCAAAATGGGGTCGAAGAAGAGTTTTGATGTTAGGATACAGACAGACGAAGTCGCATTTTCCAGGTGTTCTGAAGATCGATTTCCACGTCCGTAGCTTAGCGTGCCCAAGCTTTGCCACACACAGTACCTAGCTAAGGCAAAAGCTCCACGGCATTAACGAATTGGGACATTGCAACATGCTGAAACGTTTCGCTTACAAACTGGCAAGGCACGTTACGCGCCCGCTTCTTGCCGCAGCCATCGCCGTAGCGGCCTTTGCTCCAGCGCATGCGCTTACGCAAAAGGAGCAAAAAGCCCTCAAGGACCTGAACAGCTACTTCAATTCCGTGAAGACCATGCACGGAGACTTCATTCAGTTCGGCCCTGATGGCAGTCAGTCTGACGGCAAGTTCTACATGGCACGTCCCGGCAAGGTCCGCTTCTACTACAACAAGCCCTCCGTCCTGGACATCGTGGCGGACGGCAAGTCCGTTTCCGTGCGCGACCGCAAACTCAACACCCAGGACATCTGGCCACTCGGCCAGACCCCGTTGCGCTTCCTTCTGTCCGACACGATCAATCTCCAGAAGGATACCAATGTCACCAATGTTCTGGTCGAAGATGACCTGATCACCGTGACAATATTCGACAAGACGAAGTTCAATTCCGGTACATTGACGTTGATCTTCGACGCAAAGGACTATGCGCTCAAGCAGTGGACCGTGACCGACCAACAGGGCTACGACACGTCTGTCGCTGTTTACAACGTGACATCCAACGGACCGACGAACCCGGATCTTTTCAAGATCGATTACCTGGCCAACGCACGGCAAGGCAAGAATTGACCCAAAAGGGTGATGCTGATGCGAGGGATTCGGGCGACCGATCCCTCGTTTTTCAATTGCTTGACCGCTATTGCACCAGGAACGGACTTACGCTTGTTGCAGGCGACCCTTACGGACACGCCGGCATGGTCGAAAGCCCGGAAGGCCAACGCTGGTACTTCAAAGGCACTCGTTTCGACCTGAATGGACTTGGTGCTTCCGAAATCGCCAACGACAAGGCTTATGCAGCCAGGTTCCTGGCCGGAGGCGGCATAACCGTTCCGGACAGCCACTTTGTCTTCCGCGAGAAGGTGAGCGCCGGCAAGGCAATCGATGATGACCTTCTGGCCTTTGCCAGGGAAAAGGGGTTTCCGCTCTTCGTGAAACCCAATATCGGCCAGGAAGGACAGGGCGTCACGCGGGTGGACACGCCCAGCGCGCTTTGGACCGCGCTGCAAAGTCTCTCCGAACACCACGAGCACTTGCTGGTCCAGCCGGAAATCCGAGGCCGGGAGCTTCGTATTGTCGTCCTTGACGGTGAAGTGCTTTGCGCTATCGAGCGAAAGCGGCCCACTCTTGTCGGTAACGGAAAAAACAGCCTGCTGGAGCTGCTTGCCGCCCATGGGAAACTTTCAGCGTCCGACACTCGCATTTCCAGAGAACTTGGCAACCAGGGACTGGACCTGAAAAGCGTGCCTGAAATCGGGCGGGAAGTGACAGTCCTGCCGGTGACCAATCTATCCTGCGGTGGAACCGCCAGAATCGTGACACCTGACATTTCATCGGAAATCCTCGCGATTGCGCAACGCGCGGCGGATATTCTTTCTCTCCGATATGCAGGCGTGGACATGATCGTTCCGGCAGTCCCGGCTTCTGAAAACGAAGCAGTTGTGCTGGAGGTCAATGCCGCTCCGGGTCTCAGCAATCTGGCTCGTCAGGGCACCGAAGAAGCAGCACTTGTCGAGGGGATCTACGAGAAGATATTTGCCGCACTCTTTGGCAAATAGATCGCTTTGGTGCCGGGTGTCTTGAAATCAGCTACCAGAGGGCAGGCAGCTCAACCGGACCAAAGCCTGCATGCGTGAGCCTCTCGGCTGCCGCCTCCACACGCTCTTTCGACATGGCCGGCCACCTTGCAGCCGCTCCACGAACGCCATGAGTACGAAAGGCGTTCAGCTTCAACCTTACCGGTCCATCCAGCGACCGCACAAATTCAATCAAACTGTCGATCTCCCGGTCTCGGTCCGTCGCTTCCGGCACCATCAGGAAGCGCAATTCGTGTAGTTTTCCTTTCTCGTGCAGCAGACGCGCACTGGCGAGGCTTCGGGAGTTCGATCTTCCCGTCAATTGGACATGCAAGTCGAGATCGAATGCCTTGATATCGAGGAGGACGCCATCGGTGACCTCAAGAACCGACTGCCAGGCAGCAGGTCCGAGATGTCCGTTGCTGTCGATGAAACGTGTCAGATGACAAAGTCCTGAATCTTCACTCATCGCGGTGAAGAGACCACGGATAAAAGGCAATTGCATCGTCGCCTCGCCACCCGAGATGGTAATACCGGACAGAAATCCGGCATGCTCATGAAGCAGATCCAGGATCTCCGGGATACTGTAACTGCGAAACATCGGATTGGCGCTGATCGGGCAAACGTCCAGACAGGCGTCGCATTGGGTGCAGACGGACGGCTCAAAAGCAATCTTTCCATCCACCAGCGAAAGAGCTTTTGGTTCACAAACACGCAAACATTCACCACAACTGTCGCATTGACCGATCGTATGTGGATTATGGCAGGTGGCGCAGTTGAAATTGCACCCCTGCATGAAAAGTACCATCCGGTTTCCTGGTCCATCGACACAGGACCAGGTCAGGATCTTACTGATTGGTGCCCGCAAGCAGTTCACTGGCAACGACCCGGGGTTTGCGTTTCAGGATCGACGTGCAATCGGCGGCTTCTGCGCCAAGTGCTGTTGTGTTTGTCCGCGAGCCGCTCTCCGCATTGAACTTTTCCACGTCCGACAAGCGGATCATGTAACCGGTCACCCGAACGAGGTCATTGCCGCCGACATTGGCGGTGAATTCCCGAAAACCCTTGGCGAATGCTCCCTTGCACAAGTCAGCCACGGCATCCGGATTTGCCTTGACGGTCTCGTCCAGTGTCAGGATTTCACTGACACCGGAGGCATAATGCTGGTGATGCGGTGCCAGCGCCTGAATGTGCGAGACCGGATCGGGCTCCGTTCCATAGGGAATCCGAACCCCTGGCGTAAGGCCCGTATCGGTCGACAGACCGGCCTGAGAATGGAGCATTGCCCTTCCACGCCAGACATTTTTCAATTCAGGCGAACTTACGAGGTTTTCCAGGTGCCTGGAGATCTCGTGGCCCATGGCATTTGCCTGATGGTCATGCCCATAACGCCCTTGAGCGCCTGCCTTCTCCTGCAGGATATTCACGGCCTCTGCCATCGCGAAAATGCCGAACATTGCAGTAAAGCGTGTCTCGTCAATCCAGCCTTCGGATACCAGAAAGCTGTCAAAGAACCCGGACTGACTGAACAAATACTCGACCCGCGCTTCCGTCAGCCGGAAGTTCAGATCGACATAGTAAGGCAGCTCTTTTGACAGGAAATCGTCCAGACCGCTTGAGCGCTCAGCAACGGCCGCGAGGTTTACACGGGTCAAGGTAGACGCACCACCGCACAGCGGCAGGGCGTTGTAGCAGCTCACGATGCCATAGCCGCGTTCGCCGAACTCTTGCCTGTGCAAAGGATGGTTGGCGATGTGAGGCTTTGAGCATGTCGTTATGTTCGCGGCCGCCAGTCGCAGAATGTCGTTGCCGCTGATTTTCGGGTCGTAGAAGAAGGTAAGGTTGGGAGCAATTTGCTTGAGCTCCGCATCAACGCGCAGAATTGCCCGGGCAACTCGGTTGTCCGTTGGACCGATGTTGGCATGCATGAACGCGTCCGGCAGCACCCGGTCCAGGTATCGCCAGAAAAGCTTGATCTTTTGATACAACGCGTCATCCGAAACCCCTTCGCAGAAGGGCAACAACAATTGGTCCAAATGACCGATAAAAACCGGCATTCCCGTTACTGAGGGCACATGATGGTAGGCAATCATCAGCGTGTTGATTGCTTCATCCAGCGTCTGCGGCACCGGCAACTCCAGCCATTCGCTGCCGTTTTTCAGAACGACCTCATAGTCGGGAAGTACGTAGCGTGGCTTGTAAGGGGCGTGGCCTTCATGCATGTCACAGATCACCCGTGCCTCCAGCGCGGCACGCGTTTCGTCGTCAATCTGCGGATAGTCCAGGGAATTCTCCGCTTCCAATGACAGCGCGCGCGCCTTTTGCGCGAAGCTCAGCGTGGGATCGTTGACGATCTGGCGGAGTGTCGGATTTTCGTTTGGCATTTCATGACCCTTTAAGCGGACCTGATAGCTGAGCACACTCGATAAGGTGAGGCTGACTGGAAAATAGCCGCATTCATCGCCTGAAAGAATGAATGACACCGGCAAAAAGCTGGACAATACTCGCATCGATGAAGAGAGATGCCGAGACAGAGATTTTCTTTCACAGCAGTGACCCGGCCTGTTCACCCTGGCCATATCGGGTCGCGGCGGGAGGACGGACACACGATCCAGGCAACGGTGGCACTGTTGACCGAAAATATCACCAGCACACGTTGATCCTGACCCTGTCCGGTGAAGGCTGGATTCGCGTCGGCGACAAAGAATTTGGCGCTGAAGAGAACTGCCTGGTCTGGCTGGATACATCCCGCTCTTATGCTCATGGCCCGGCGTCCGGTAGTCACTGGTCCTATGTCTGGATCGCCATGTCGGGCGAGACCCTCGACAATTTGTTTGGTCAGCTCGATTTGTCAGTCGGGCCGATAATCGATGAGATGGCACACTTGCTGCCAGATCTCGAGGAAATCATCCAGCTGCTGGCCAGCCAGCACCCGTTCACGGATGCGCATATGAACAGACATGTTGCCGGGATACTCTCCGAAATCTTCACCAGGCGAGCCGGAACCCCACCCGTGAATGAAGACGACCCGGTGTCCAAGGTCATGCGCCAGTTACGAAAGGACCTGTCTCGCAACTGGGACGTAAAATCGATGGCCACGGTCGCGGGGCTCAGCCAATCTCAGTTGTTCCGGCGATTTCGAGCTGTCACCGAAGTTTCCCCGATCTCATGGCTTCGCCGGGAGCGGATGGTGTTGGCAGAACACTTGCTGACGGTCAGCTCGGAAAATGTATCAGCTGTCGCGCAGCGCTGCGGATATGCCGACCCGTTTCACTTCAGCCGGGATTTCAAACGCTACAATGGATGTTCACCACGAACCTTCCGGGAAAATGCACGATTTTAGTACAAATGCTTCTTGGCCCGGTTCAGTTCACCGGCAAGACTTGGATTGGCTCCGGTTTGTGTTGCAGGTGATGGCAATGTCGGGGTTTCCGAAACCGGCACCATCGCAAGGAGGCGTGCATTGGCACTTTCGATAATCGGCGCAGGCTTCGGTCGAACCGGCACGGAGTCTCTCAAAAAGGCGCTGGAAATACTGGGCTTCGGACCGTGCTATCACATGTATGAGGTCGTGCCCCACGCTGAGCGTGTAGCCCTGTGGCGGGCGGCTGCGATGGGAGATCTGCCTGACTGGAATGAAGTGTTTTCAGACTACCGTGCAACCGTCGACTGGCCCGCTGCATTTTTCTGGCGGGAACTGAGCGCACACTTTCCCGAAGCAAAAATCATCCTTTCGGTCCGCGATGCAGACGGCTGGTACAGGAGCATGGATAACACCATACTGAAGGCTCTCAGAACTGGTGGTAATCCGGACACTGTCGGGCAAAGACTGGTAGCCCAACGTGTCTTCAAAGGTCGTCTGGACGATCGCGACCATATTATCGCGGCATACAAAAAGAACACCTCGGATGTTCAGGCGGCGTTCGATCCGAACCGTCTTTTGACCTATGAACTGGGGTCTGGCTGGAAACCGCTGTGTGACTTTCTCGGCTGTGAGATTCCGGACGACCCCTATCCCCGAAGCAATAACGCCGATGACTTTCACCGAAAATTTGAGACGGTATCAAAGCGCTGAAACCGCAACATGAAGGATCCAATCAGACCTTCAACCGGCTTCCAATCCGCGTTTGCCGCGAGGCCACAAGGTCAAGGCCAGGCCGCAGAAAATCAGACCCGCGCCTGTCACCTGCAACTCTGTCAGACGCTCACCTAGAATGACTGCCGACAGGCTGATACCGAAAACCGGAACCAGCAGAAAAAACGGCGCAACGTTCGACGCGTCGTACTTCACCAGCAATCGACCCCAGATCGTGAAGACGACAATGGTCGCAAGCAAAGCGGAATAAGCGACTGCAAACGCAGTCGTCCAGCCAACGGTGACAAAGAGGTTGAGCGGGTCTCCGTTGCTTTCAAGCAGAAGCGAAAGAATTCCCAGAGGAATAGGTGACATCAGGCTCATCCAGACCACAACCGCCAGCATGTCGACCTGGCCGATCGATTTTAAGATGATATTGCCAGCCGCACCGCATAAAGCAGCCAGCAGGATCAACCCGATACCGCCAAGCGCACTTGCATCTGAACAATCAAGGATCAGACACGCAAGCCCGGTAAGTGCAAGCAGAACCGCCATGGCGGCGCGGCCGTCCAGTCGTTCTGAAAAGACGACCATTGCGATCAGAATGGTGAAGAATGCCTGCGTATGAACCAGCAACGACGCCAGACCGGCAGGAAGACCCATGGCCATCGATGTGAACATCAGGCCATATTGTCCGGCACCCAGGAGCAGACCGACAAAAAGCAACTTCGACCACGGGACCGGGGGGCGCCGTATCGCAAAGACAAACAGCGCTGCGCAGGAAAAACGCAGAAACGTGAAGAAGACCGGCGGTGTCTCCTCCAGCGCCAGCGCCGAGATTGGAAACGTTGCCCCCCAGATGAAAGCTGCAAGTATCGCTGCCAAGACATCTCGTCTGTCCATTGAAACTCCTGCGGTGATGATTGGAGCAGCTGCCACAATGATCCGTTTTCCCGCTCAAGCCGATTTAGTGCTCGCTTGCAACTGTTCCCTTAATGAGGATTTGAGCACAAGTTCGAATTTGTGCTTCCTCAAGTCTTGTCGGTGAAGATCGAGTGTCGCAGCCGAACGCTAATCAATTTCCAGCATGCCGCGGCAGATCTTTCTGCTTGCATCCGACCATCCAGCAGGATCACCATTTTGCTGACTGGTGACTGGGGATCGAAAAACGCTAGTAATGACTGACCCGGAATCTCAAGTTGCAACAGGATCAGGCAGATGAAAGACATTGTTATTGCCAGCGCCGCGAGAACCGCAATCGGCGACTTTGGCGGTGCTCTTAAGGATAGCGCCCCAAGTGACCTGGCCACTACGGTCGCGCAAGCAGCCATCGAGCGCGCAGGAATAGCGGCGCAGGAAGTCGACCAGGCGTTTTTCGGGAATGTGATCCACACCGAACCGCGAGATATGTACATCGCCCGCGTTGCTTCGCGACAGGCCGGCGTACCGGACCACGCCCCGGCCCTGACGATGAACCGGCTGTGCGGAAGCGGACTCCAGGCGGTTGTGTCCGCTGTGCAAGCCATCACCCTGGGTGACGGCGAAGTTGCCCTGGCAGGCGGCGCCGAAAGCATGAGCCGGGCCGCCTACATCCTTCCCAGTGCGCGATGGGGCCAGCGCATGGGCGACGGCAATTTGATTGATATGATGACCGGCGCTTTGCACGATCCTTTTGGTATCGGCCATATGGGCATCACTGCGGAAAACGTCGCTGAAAAATACGAAATATCGCGGGAAAGACAGGACGCCTTCGCTCTCGAAAGCCATCGTCGTGCCAGTGAAGCAATCAAGGCAGGCAGGTTCAAGGACCAGATAGTTCCGATAACCGTCGGACGCCGTGGCAAGGAAACCGAATTCGACACGGACGAGCATGTTCGGCATGATGCCGAGATTGAGGACATGGCAAGACTGCGTCCTGTTTTCAAGAAAGACGGCTTGGTGACGGCCGGCAATGCTTCTGGCCTCAACGACGGCGCTGCAGCGCTCATCCTGATGACGTCGCACAAGGCCGAGACGCTCGGTGTCAAACCTCTTGCGCGCATAAAGTCCTACGGTGTTGCGGGTGTCGATCCAGCGGTTATGGGCATCGGGCCCGTTCCCGCTATGCAGATCGCCATGAAACGCGCGGAAATCACGGCGAACGATCTTGGCGTGGTTGAATCCAATGAAGCTTTTGCCGCGCAAGCCTGCGCGGTCAATGACCTCCTTGGTCTTTCATCGGAAATAGTAAACCCGAATGGCGGGGCGGTCGCGCTGGGGCATCCGATCGGTGCAACGGGCGCTATCATTCTGACAAAGCTTGTCTATGAACTGCGTCGGCGGCAGGAACGACTGGGAGCTGCAACCATGTGCATTGGTGGAGGCCAGGGAATTGCCGTCATTGTGGAGGCTCTGGACTAGAGCGTTTGGCTACAACGACGAACCAGCTGAAACAAAGAAAACGGCGGAAAATCCGCCGCTTTCT
>JBCCVB010000033.1:0-52819 GCA_039195965.1 Pseudomonadota bacterium | reverse complement strand
GATCAGTGGTGGCGCAGCTGGTGATGCCCTCCCACCAGCCATATTCCACTCCGGCATGAAAGCCGCCAATCAGGCCTGATATCAGGATCGCAACGGCGCCAGGCCTTCCTAAGTTGTATCACCCAGGTAATTCTTCAATTCGAACCGGGTGCAAGGCCTTGAGTCAAAGATCCAGCGCAAAAGCAGTTCCTGACCTGAAACCAGTAAAGCAGAGTTTCATAGCTCACACGGCTCGTGACGGGTTTTATGTGGGCGGGTACGATGTAAACTACAGTGATGATATCGGACTAAGCGTCGAACAGGGGCCCGGGCTTTTCCTTGGGCTTATGCTTTCAGGCCGTTCCACGAGCATCAATCTAAACGGCATCGGGGAATTTGAAATCCCGGTCGGTCGGCCAATCATCATGAATTTCGGTGAAACAACGCAATGTACGAACTTCTACAAGGCCGGGGAGCATTGCGCCGGGGTTGGCATAAACCTCCCGCCTGAATTTTTTCACGCCCGGCAGAATGACGGGCTCGGTGCGGACCTTGGTCCACTGAAGGAGCTCCTGAACAAGTCAACGGACATTGAGGTTCTGCAGCCCTGTGAGGAGATGGCTCGATTGGCAAACCTCGTCCTGGCTGCCGCCAGCAACCAGGCAGGTGCTGCGCTCATGCTTGAGGGCCTGGGTTTCATGCTGCTGTCCCGCTTTTGCATCAACCTTGCTGAAGCCAAGGAGCAACAGGCTCCCGGTGATCTCACCAAGGTTGAATGGCAGCGGATCAAGAAGATTACCGATCATCTGGAGCAGAACCTGGCAGAGACGCCGTCGCTCAGCGATCTGTCGCGGTTGGCAGGTGTCAATCAGACAACCTTGTCTGATCATTTCAAATCCGCTCATGGCGAAACGATATTTTCCTACCTGCGCAACAAGCGCCTCGACGCTGCAAGAATTATTCTGCGAACAGAAAGTGCGAGTGTTACGGACGTCAGCTTTCGGGTGGGGTTTTCCAGCTCGACTTCCTTCACAACGGCTTATCGCCGACGATATGGCTATCCTCCAAGTCAGGAAACCAGCGAATCTTGATTGTCGATTGGTCAAATTTTATCCAGCGAAGGTCGAAAGCCGTCACGCACGTTAAGGCTGCTTAAGGGACGGCACGGGGAGCGTTCTGACGACTCCCAACCACCTACCCACTCCGAACATTCAAGACTATTACGCTGGAACCACTGACATGACGGTGAAGGAAAAGTCGCGTGCGCGATCGTTTTTACTTGGCTCTGTAATGTGCTGCCTTGGGGGCACAGGCATTCCGCAGGTATGGGCACAGGATGCTCTTGATATCGAAGAGGCCGACTTGCTGGACACGATTTACGTCCACTTCGACCGGCGCGACGAAGCGGTGAAAGATCAGCCGAGAGCCGTCACAGTAATCAAGGGCGACGATCTTCCAAAAGGCGAGATCGAATATGGCCCAGCCATCGCGAACCGGACACCTGGCGTGACATTCTCCGGCTTTGGTCAACCTGGAACAGACTTCCTCAACGTACGAGGTGTCGGTGCCCTCGGTTATCCGTTGAGCGCAACCGATCAGCTGGTAGGCATTACCGTCGATGAAGTGCCGACAACGATGTTCGGATTTCCACCGTCGTTGTTTGATATGGAACAGATCGAGTTTGCGCGCGGCCCGCAAGGCACCCTCTTCGGCCGGAACGCGTTGGCTGGCGGCATCAACTTCGTGCCGAACCGCGCTGATGGCGAACGCATCGGCTACATTGAAACGTCGCTTGGCAGTGACGGTTACAAGACCGCTGACGCAGTTCTGGGAGACTGGCTGATTCCGGACAGGCTGGCCGGTCGACTGGCACTCCATTTCCAAGATTATGACGGCAGCATTTCCAATACAAATGCAGGCGGAGAACTGGGGGGATCACGAGAAGCTGGCGCACGCCTTTCCCTGTCAGCCTATACCGATAATGGCTGGGATATATCCGTCGTTGGACAAGCCGATTACCAGCGCCGCAACAACTCGTTCCAGATTTATTACGAGCATCCGGACTACCCGGTATCCGGCGAGAATCGAGTGCCGGAAAACACTCGCGACAACCGGCAGGTTTCCCTGCGTGTCGAAAAGGAATTTGGAAACGTTGCGTTCACGTCGCTCTCGGGTTGGCAGCAGCAGAAACTGGTAAACAGTCCCGGGGGATATGACATTTATCTATTTGGCGCTTTCACCGGGCTGCCATCTTCTTTCTTTGTTGAAGACGACCCATCCTACTTTCGCGATATCGATGAAGATGAAACCATCTTCAGCCACGAGTTCCGTCTTGCTTCGGTCGAAGACACGCCGCTGTCATGGGTCGCCGGCATCAATTACATGAACTCCAGTTACACCGGTCATCGTGATGCCCGGGACAATTTCAACACAACCAGCAACGGTGTCACTGATGTTGATATCGACACGGAAGCGTGGTCGGTCTTCGGTGATGCGACGTTACCGGTCGGGGATCGGCTGAGGCTTTCGGGTGGCATCCGCTACGGATATGAGAAGCAATCCGTTGACGGCCGATACGTCTCCAACGGCTTTCCGGGCACTGTTCCGACCTTTAATCAGAAAGACTCGATCGGCGATCATTATGCGACCGGACGGCTCGGCCTGTCCTACGATTTGACGGATGCACTGACCGGATATCTGAGTGCTTCGCGAGGGTATGCGGCAGGCGGCTACGAGAAGCTCCTCATAGGGGCTGCCAACGGCACTCCGACCGTTCCATTCGAAGCTGCCACCAACGACGCCTTTGAAGCAGGATTAAAGTTCCGCTCGCTCGACAATCGTTTTACCGCCAACGTCGCCACCTTCTACAACAGAGTGAAAAACGGCCAGATGTTCGACTACACGTTCAGTGGTCCGTCAGTGGTCTATTACTTCACGAACCAGGACTACAATACCTGGGGCATTGAACTGGAAGGCGCGGCTGAGGTCGTTGACAATTTCTTTGTGCGCGGCTCTGTCACGCTGCAGGACAGCGAACTCGTCAATGTTTCGCCTTCTACTCTCACAGGTGCAAAAAATGGCAACCAGGTGCCGCTTGCTCCCAATGTCAGCACCAATCTGGGCGTCGACTACCGTTTGAGCGGGGACCTGCTTGGCATGGAAGGGGATATCGTCCTTGGAGCGGAGTGGACTTATGTCGGAGAACGTCAGGCCGACCCCGCCAACAGTTGGGATATTCCTTCCTACAATCTCTTCAATACCCGGCTTGCTTGGGAACACGACTCCGCCAGCATGTATCTGTTTGCCAACAACATCACCGATGAGCGGCCGATTTACTTCGCCTCCACCTATTCGCCGGATGTGCATGCGGTCTCGATTGGGCAGGGACGTGTCCTCGGAGCCGGTTTGTCCCTGAAATTCTGAGAAGGACTTAATGGCACAGAAAATTGCATTGATGATACTTGCCTCGGGGATCGGCATCCCCGCGGCTTTTTTCACGATAGCGCTGCCCGGCATGATGCGTGACGGAGGGGCATCGCTGATGCAGGTCGGACTGGTTTATCTCGTCTGGCTTCCCTCCGTGGTGAAAGTTCTCTGGGCGCCGTTGGTAGAACGGTTCGCTGTTTCCTATCGAAGCAGACGCAGGATTATCAGCTTAACGACGCTGGTCATGGGACTAGGCTTTCTACCTGTGAGCTGGCTCGCTGTCGAAATGGCTGTCGGCTGGTTGCTGGCTCTCGCGGTCCTGTCGGCGGCACTTGGGCTTACTTTGCAATTGGTGATCGCCGGATGGTGCATGTCCAGTCTGGATGAAGCCGCTCGCGGGCGTGCCAATGGACTAATTGCTGCGGGCATGGTGCTTGGCGGCATCCTGGGAGGCGGTGCGGTTCCTTCGCTTGCAGGGATTTTCGGATGGCTGCCGGTTGTCTGTACGTTGTCGGTTTTCATCGCGCTGACAGGATTGGCAGGTCGTTTCCTGCAGACCGGCGCATCAGTTCCCGTCGCGGATCAAGTGCGCCTGCGCGATGCGCTCAGGATCTTCGCAGGTACGAAAGGCGGGCTTCTTCTGGGGGCGGTTGCTCTCATAGCAAGCACCGGTGCCGTCGACATGACGCTTGCTGCCCGTCTGGTCGATGCGGGACTGTCACCTGAGCGAGCGGCCTTCGTGCTGGGTACGTTTGCCACCATATTGATGGTTCCGGCAACACTGCTGGCCGGACAAGCCATATCCAGATGGCATCCAGCCCGTTGCTTTGCCGCCGTCTGCATGGTGAAGGCAGTGGTTCTTTTCGCGCTTGCGTTTCTGCCACAGGCAAGTGTCCACGTGATCGCGGGTCTCGCCGTGGCGGAATTCATCTGCGCCGGTGCTCTGACGGTTCTCACCTGGCAATTCTATATGTCGCGACCGGACCGGGGCGCAGAGATCAGCGGTTTCGCCATACTGACTTCAGTTGACGCATTGTTCCGACTGGGCTTCGGGATCGCCGCTGGAGCACTTGGAACGGTGATAGGGATGAGCGCGCTCTTTGGCGGTGTGGCAGGCTTAAACCTGATAGCCGCCTGTTTTCTTCTGATGATTTGGCAGAAGGTGCGACGCCAGGATCAACATCCCCCAATTGACGAGTTTGCACTGCGCCAAGGGTGAGCGGATCGGTCGATTGCCAGATTTGCGTTCGTTTCATGACAAGGAATTGGTCAAAGGCATTTCATCATGAAGTTTGAAACAGAAACCACAATACCGGTGGCGGACCCCATTAAGGTGATGTCGGTGTTCGTCACTCATCTTGAGGAAGAACACGACCTCCAATCTGAAGCGGCACAAGATGGGTCGAAGTTTTTCGAGCAAAACGGATTTTCGATAAAATTCAGCCCAGGTTCGCACGGCCTGAACGTCAGGATTACAGGGCCGAGCGAAAGCATTTTTGTCTTCTTCAAAGAAGAGATTGCCGAACACGTGCGTGAGATGGATCCCGCTGCTGCAGCCAAAATCCGGTGGAGCGGTGAAAGCGCGCGAGAGGGAGCTCTTCCCCCAAACTTCAAGGTACTGACCATCAAGGGGAGCTACGAGGTTTTTCGGGGGCTGCAGCGTGTGACACTTGTCCATGATGATGTAGAGAGCTTTGCGACAAACGACCTGCATGTGAAGCTTATGTTGCCACTCACACCCAAGCAGCCTCCTGTTTGGCCGAAAATGGCGGCAAATGGAGCACCTGTCTGGCCTGATGGAGAAGACAAGTTACATGCAAGGTTTGTCACGCTTCGTCATGTCCGGCCGGACGACGGCGAAATAGATGTAGACATTGCCCATCACAATAACGGCCTGATTTCGAATTGGGCGCTTCAGGCAGAGCCAGAACAAACTGTTGGAGTGCTGGGGCCGGCCGGTGTCATCACATTAAGACAAACGAAAAACCTGTTTCTGGCTGCTGATAGTACCGGAATTGCTACCGTTGCCCGTCTTCTGGAGGTTCTGCCGGATGACGCAAGTGGAAACGTCGTTGTCGCTGCTCCCGGCGGCTACGACATAAGGGAGTACTTCCCCGCGACCCGGCTTCATCTACACTCTGTAGATCCTGATCGGTTTGAACGAGAAATTGTAGAAAAAACGCGCGGTTTAACTAGTGCGGGTCAAACAACCTATGCCTTTTTCGCCGGAGAGTTTCAAAATGCGCAGGATCTACGAAAGCTCTTCAAGACCCGATTGAAACTCGATAAATCCACTCAGATAAGCACAGCCTACTGGCGTCGAGGGACACCAGGCTACAGCTAGGGCAGGAACGTTTGGATCGACAGACTGAAGTTCCCGCACACAAGACCTCGGAAATTGCTGACGAGTTTCAGGGAAAACTTTGCGAGAGTTCGGTTCGCTTTTTTCGTCAGTCGAGCGTGTCATCTGCAATCAGATTGCTCATGGGTGTGACATACGGATGGCGTTGAAACGCTCCCACAAAGATCGGTAGTGAGGTGAGAATTCCAAAAGCTCGTCATGACTGCCCGTCGCGGTGACACGCCCCTTGTCGAGAACCACGATGCGGTCCGCAGCGGTTATTGTGGACAGGCGATGAGCGACCGCGATGACGGTTTTGTTCCGGACCAGCGCCCGGATTCCTGCCTGGATCAGATGCTCGTTCTCCGGATCTAGCGCCGAGGTCGCTTCATCAAGCAACACGACGGGTGCGTCTTTCAATATGGCACGGGCAATTGCAATGCGCTGACGTTCACCACCGGAAAAGTCTCTCCCGTATGGCGCCACCAAAGCCTCATAGCCGCCTGGTCGCGCCAGGATGGTTTCATGTATAGCGGCCGCTTTCGCGGCTTCGATAATCTCTTCGTTCGAGACTTCAGGCCGTCCGAGGCGGATGTTAGCGGCCACTGTGTCATGAAAAAGCTGCGGTTCCTGATAGACGGGCGCGAAGAGGGAAGAAAGAGTTTCGGGCGTGAAGTCCCGAACGTCCGTCCCTCCGAGCAAAATCGCCCCCTCCGAGACGTCACGAAACCGCATCATCAGCTGAAGGCAGGTGGTTTTTCCGCTGCCGTTGGGCCCAACGAGTGCCGTCAGGCTTCCTTGTTTCGCCTCAAACGAAACGCCGTCCATGGCACGTGTGGACTGGCCCGGATAAGAGAAGCGAACATCTTCAAACTGAAGGTCATAGCGGGCTGGGATTTGATGAACATCACCATGGTTCATCTCCTCGTACGCCAACAGACCGGAAACGTTTTCGCGAGCAATTCGGGCAAGCACCAGCATTGCTGACAGAGCCGCGAAATTCCGCGCCGGGATAACGGTTGCTGCCAGAAGAAGGCAGCTGGCAGCAAGGTTTCCGATCGCGGCAGTGTCGACGCCGCCGCTTCGGCTGGCAATCAACAACGAAACGGCAATTGCACCAGCAGCGGAAAGGTCGACCAGTGCCCGGTACGTCACCGCAATCGGTGTTGCCAACAGAACGCCTTTGCGCGCGCCGTTTCGCATCCGGCCGATCTGTTGTTCGAAGTCCGGGACGCTCTTGCGGGCTCTGCCAAACCCTCGCAGAACGGCCATACCTTCGCAGAACTCGCTCAAGGATCTGGCGGCTTTTTCTAGGCCCAGCGCGCGCTGCTCCAATCCGCGGGCGATACGGCGATGAACCAAGGTAAGCAAAAGCAATCCAACGCCCAAAAACGCCAGAGCCGCCACTCCGGGACCAGGTGCAAAAATGCAAGCAGCAATTAACAGGACAATCAGTGCTGTCGAATTGTAAAGGATCTCAGGGCGAACACTTGATGCATTGTTTTCAAGCCAGAGAATATCCTCACCGAACGCTCGCACCAGCCGGCCCGACCGCAGAGACCGAAAGTCGCCAAGAGATAAACGGATCAGTTGCCTCAGAATTCCAGCCCTCAGGGACAGTCCGTCCGAGTAGGCCTGCTGATACTCGTTCAAGACAGTTGTTTTGAGCAGGAGCCAACGGAACAGTGCTATTCCGCAAAGAATTCCCAGCGCGGCGACCGCTAACCACCAGCTCCCGGTGCCGGAAAGTGCGAGGAAAATTCCCGAAGCGGCGACTACCGCCTGCATGGCAAAGAGAAGACCATCCAGACAATGGGCCAATAGGTGGCGGTCGTTCCAGGATGGAAACGCGAGCAAAGCGGGATGCTGTCCCGGCACAGTCTGTTTGTTCAACTCAGTCAGTGTCCAGTTGGAGATAGTTAAAGCTTGAATTCGAGAGCTTCACGATGAGCCTGCCATTGGCGCGCGTAATGTCCGTTCAGTGCGAGCAGTTCTTCATGGGTACCCTGTTCGACAACGCGGCCGCGCATCAGGTAAACGATCTTGTCAAAGTGTCGGATTGTTGAAAGGCGGTGGGCGATCGCGATCACTGTCTTGCCACGCGTCATCTCGTCCAGTGCTTTCTGAATTTCGAATTCGCTTTCCGGATCCGCATAGGCTGTCGCCTCGTCAAGAACTACGATTGGTGCATCCTTGAGCAAGGCCCGGGCGAGTGAAACTCGCTGGCGCTGACCGCCGGACAATCCCTCGCCGCGTTCCAGAACGGTGCCGTAGCCTTCCGGAGTTTCCTGAATGAAGCTGTCCGCGTGGGCTCGTTTCGCCGCGTCGATAACTTCCCGGTCCGGTGCATCGGATTTGCCGAGCGCAATGTTCTGCCGGATCGACTTGGAAAAAAGGAAAACGTCCTGAAACACTGCCGATATCTTCGCCGATAATGTCTCCGGATCCAGGTCGCGTAAATCCTTTCCACCAAGTGTGATCCTTCCCTTGTCCGGATCGTGAAACCGCAAGAGCAGACGGGCCAGTGTCGATTTCCCCGACCCACTCGGGCCAGCAAGAGCAACCCTGCTGCCTGCCGGAATATGCAGGTTCACATTCGATAGCTCGAAGCCGTTCCCGGGGGAGAAGGACAGGTCCTCAACACACAGATCATCGCCTTTGGGTGCCTGACTTCCCTCAGGCATTTGAGGCAATTCCAGAAGCTGAGAAATCCGGGAGACGGTAGCTTCCTGTATTCGCAATCGGCCTATCGCCCCAAACAGGCGCGCACCGATGGATGTAAGGCCAAAGGCCGCCATTGCGAAGAAGAGAAGAGTTGATATGTCAGCCTGGCCTTGATGCAACAGAAAAAGGCCAAACGGGAAGACGATCAGCAGGGTCGAGGTCGTTGCCAGAAAAAAGGCGTTCGTTCCGTTCATGTTGGAGGAAAGCCAGGTTCCGACGACTGCACGATAGGCCTCGAAGGCACGGTTCTGACGTTGCAAAGCGCTTTGACGGACATTGAATGCCTTGATCACCGGGACCATCGAAACGGCCTCCTGCAGAGCGGCAGCGATTTCGGCTTGAGAGTCGGAAAACTGCCGAGAGAGACCGTTGTCACTGCGCATGACTGCCGCAAAGGCGACAAACGCGAAAACGACCGGCACGATTGCCGTGAGCGCCAGACGCCAGTCGAAAAAGAACATGACGGCGATAACTACAAGCGGTGCAACGAGGGCTGCTGCAAGATCCGGGATGAGGTGGGCGATTCCGTCCTCGATCCGTTCGACGTCTTCCATCAGCACGCGTCTGACGGCTCCGGGCTCGATCTGTTCGACGTCTCCCAGCGGGGCACGGAGCAGTCTCATGCCCACCGCCTTGCGCAGTGATGCCTGCACATCGAGCGCAACCAGATGCGACACCAGTGCCGATATCATGTGCAACCCGAAAGTCAGAGCCATGACGGCAAGCAGGACCCCGGCGAGTACGGAAACCTGATCTGCCCGGCCATCCAACAATCGCTGCGCTGCTTGAGACACAATGACGGCGGGGGCAACTTCCAGCGCGGCGGCAAGAACCGAACACGTCACCACCGCAGCCATTGCCAGACGATGATCATCGAGCAGCGCTTTGAGCGTTGGCATGGCGCCACCGCCGGTGACGCCCGAACGCGTTTTGGTTTCCTCTCCGGCCATGATCAGAACTTGATCTTGAAGCCGCCACCGACCGTCAGTGGCTCTCCGACATTCACAAGTGTGCCGTTACCCAGGTTCCCTGCCGTTGTGCGGTAACGGGTGTCTGTCAGGTTCCTTCCGTACGCATAGGCTGAATAGCGTTCGTTCCCCAGTGAGGCGTAGGCATTGAGCAGGCCATATCCGGGCTGGCGTGTCGTGTTCTGGACATCGAAGTAGTACGAGGACCGGTACTGGTAATGCACGCCCGCCTTGGCGGTGAGATCGTGCCAGCCTGTATCCCATTCGTAGTCGAGGCCCAGCGAGCCCGTGAACCGGGATACGAACTGCTGCTGATTGCCGCTGACGTCCACGGTGCCGGATCCATCCAGCGCAGGTGCGTTCTCAAAGTCCTTGTACGTGGCGTCTGCATAACCTGCCGCAAACCGGAAGCTCCACTGGTCGGAGACATGGAGACGTCCGGCAATTTCGCCGCCCCATGATTGGCTGCGCGGTGCATTCACCAAAGGTGTCGTGCCGGTCAGTACGTTGAACCCCTGCACCTGCTGGTCGCGCCAGTCGATGTAAAACACGGAGGTATCGATGTCGAAAAAACCTCCTATTCCCTGGGCTTTGGTGCCGATCTCGTAACTGATGAGTTTTTCCGATTCATACGAACCTTCATCACCGACACCGACGAAGCCGGCGTTGAAACCACCTGATTTGTAACCGGTAGAAACGCTTGCATAGACATTGATGTCGTCTGTCACATCGAATTGGACACCCGCCCTCGGCGTGACGTAGCCCTCGGAAAGACTGTCGGTGTAACCGGGTGCGAACGCGCTGGAAAAGCCGAGCAACGTTGCATAGGAATTGGCATTGAATTCGTAATCGAAGCTCTTCCGGTCATAGCCGATACGAACACCGCCGAAGACCTTCCAGAGGTCTGTCAGGGCGTAGGTTCCGTCGGCAAACGTGGAAATTGATGTTGTTTCGGTTTCCCCGCGGCTGCCGAGCGTTACTTCACCGCCTGTGAAGCTGCTGTTCGCGCCGTATTCGCGCGTTGCTTTCGAGTATTCGCCGTACAGGCCTGCTACCCAGTCGAACCGTCCGTTCCCTTCCGAAACATAACGAACCTCCTGGGACCATTGCTGGTAGTCGCCGTCATAGGGATTGTCCGAGCGATAACGGAAGTCCGAAAACCCATAAGACTGAAAGAGGGCATCGAAGGCAGCAAAGTATCCTTCCGGAAAGCCGTTCCCCGACAATTTGACGGAGCTTGTGAGATATCCGGTCTGGGAAACGATCTTGTCACCATTTCCAAGGTGGTAGGTGAACTGGCCAGAGGCGAGGGCCAGATCACTCTCGATCTTGCTCGGGTCATCGATAGCGGCGGTTGTCTTGCCGGCAATGAAGTCACTTTCCGGCATGCCGAACATTTCGCTGTCGAGCCTTTGCTGTTCGACATCGACAATGCCAAGAAACTCGAGATTGTCGGTGACATTGCCGGAGAGGCTGATCCGGCCGTGCAGGTCGCGGCCGTCGCCAAGATCCTCGCCGGTTGCACTGGAAGTCATCGAGCCACTTGTTCTTGCGAACGACAATGCGCCTCGGGCTGCCCAACCACTGTCTCCGAAAGGCAAATTGACAATTCCGGTTGAATTCACGGTTCCATAAGAACCGTAGTCGAAGCTCAGCTCAGCTCCCAGTTCGTCAGGGTCCGGCAGATTGGAAATCACATTCACCGTGCCGGCGATTGTGTTTCTGCCGTAGAGCGTTCCCTGCGGGCCGCGCAGTACTTCGATCCGGTCCACGTCGAGCAATGAACCATTGTATGCCTGGGTGCTGCCAATGCCGATACCGTCGATATTCAAGCCAACGGCCGGGTCGCTTTCGATGAGTGCGGAACCGACGCCGCGAATGGCGGTGAAAGAGGTATAGAGAGTGGCGGTGACGGGTCCCGTGACTGCGTTAGGTGTTTCCGCAATTGCCTGTTCACGGCGGGTCGTCTTTCTGCGCGTCAGGTCCGCGCCTTCTTCGACGGACAGGCTGGCCGGAACGTCATGAGCTTCCGAAGCACGCTTTTCCGCAGTTACGATGATCGGATCCAGGACCGTCGTTTCCCCGGTGTCCTGTGCGAATGCCGTCACCGGTAGGCTGACGCTGGTTAACAGCGCGGCAAGCCGAAGTTTTGAATTCATTGCATGTCCCCATTCAGCGAATGGCGCGGATTATTAGTATGTTGGTGACCATCGTCGACGGACATGACTTATGGGTTTCGACAAAAACCTTATGATTTTTGCCTAGTTTAAAAACGTTCAATTTTTCAGCGCGCTAGGTGGGTAGCCGAAGTGCTTTGTGAAGGCAGCTGTGAAGTTGGAAGGATGCTGATAACCGGCACGATAGGCTGCCTCGGAAATTGTCACCCGGTCACGCAAAATCGCATTTCTGCCGATCAGCATCCTGCGTTCGAGCAGATAGTCACGAGCGCTGACACCAAAGGCAAGCTGGAAGTCCCGTTTCAGTCCACTTTGACTGATACCGAACTGCACCGCGAGATCGGCAAGCGATTTGACGGCGACGGGATCGAAATCGATAAAGCGTCTGATATCGAGCATTCTTTCCAGCGCCTTGCCTTTCGGGAGTTCAGCCAAGGAACTGTCCTCGGCAGACTGAAAGTACTCGACCAGAATGCACAGCATATTGAGCGCGCAGGCCTCCAGATGAACTTCAGCCAGACTGTCGGCAAACGGCGGGTTGAGTGCGGACCACGCGATCTCGCGCAGGCGCGCATCAAGCTTGTGGCGGCGTATCATGAGCGGCTGCGACATCGCACGGATAAGGTTTTCAAGCGCGGGGTCACCTCGTGAAAACTGCGCGCCTTCTTCCGCGTACTCCGGTGTCAGAAGCAATTCAACGACCTGAACGGGTCGATCGGCGTGGATTGTCATACTCGTGGGAAGTACATCCCCTGTAGATGTCACCCACACTTCGTTGGGACAAAATCCACCCTCGATTTGTTCCATATTGTTCGTCGCATACCCTTCCAGAACAACGGACAGACAGACCGCCGGAAAGGTACGGCTCTCAAAATGCAGAGGTTCGTCGAGCTGCATGTCCAGTACACCGAAATGCATGCCCGGACGTACCTGTTTCCACCTTCTGCCGTCAGGTGATTTGTCGCTCGAAGCCGTACTCGTGTCGGCTGAAACGTCCATTGCTCATCATCTCCTGTTCGCAAGATTCAAGTGGATGCATACGTAAAACCTGAGTATTACATTCAATAATAACGTTTCAAGCCCGGCGCTATCACATTGTTCCCGGTACAGTCGTGCAAAGCGGCATCGTCCGAGTTCTGGATGAAAGGATCAGACGCGACGGTCCACCTGGTCATGGCTCAAAGTCGCGGGCCACCGCGCCGACAGCATTTTTGTACCGATAGAACGCTCGCGCTAAAGGGCTGGGCACGGGAGCAAGCAGTTATTAGGACGTTGGAGCAGGTTTCGCTGTCTGCACAAACCTGGACTCAGGACCCATTAAATCTGACCCATTCGAGCGGCGTATACAGCGTGCTTTGGACGGACAAACGGGCATTCCCGGTGACCCAACATGCTCTCTCAGCGACCAGAATCGAACGCGAGTAATGTGCCATTTGCATGCAAGTTGAGCGACCGGCATTCGTGTCCACTTTGGGCACATTGACAGAAGGTTCGGGCTAAACAAAACTCAAAATCCTTTGCCAAAGAAAACCAGTTTGACCCGTAGTAGGATTCCAATATGAACCTGAAGCTCATTGTTCCGCTGGTTTTTGCAGCCACGGCATTTACCGGTTCCGCCTTCGCTCAAATGACTGAAGAGCCGGCTTATGAAATCAATGTCAATAAAGACATAGTCTATGGACAAGCTGACATTCGGAAGGACGGTAAGCTCGTTAGCCGCGACCTTTGGATGGATCACTACATGCCTGTCGAGGCTGACGGGCCTTTGCCCACAGTGATCTATACTCACGGCGGTTCATTCCACATCGGATCACCACGCACCGGATATCGGGTTTCAGGCGCACAATCATCGTCGCCTGCAGATTATTGCCGTCTCTTTGCAAGCCGAGGGTTTGCCTGCTTTGCACCGCAGTACAGGTTGGGGCCCGAGGAACCTGTGTCGACTGGGAAGGGCTATGCAGCAGAGAACATCGACCGGAAGAGCATAAATCTGATGATGGACCGGGTTGAAATTATCCGATCCAATCTTGGTTTGCGTCAACTGGATGCCTCAGACCCCGATGACAATCAACTTATGCTCGATACGGTGCTATCGGCTGCCGAGGACCTCCACAGCGCGTTGGACTTCATCATTGCCAATGCTGGGGAATTGAATGTTGATCCAGAACGGATCGTATTGGGTGGTTTTTCGGCAGGAGCGGTTACTTCACTCAATGTTGCTCACGGAATGAATGCACCCGTAGCTGGCGTTTTCATGCTTTCAACTGCTCCGATCGCTATCAACATTTATGAAACGGTGACCGAAGAGAGCGCACCGGCGCTAATCTTTTTGGGTCAGCACGACCTTTCCGGAGCTCTTGCAGGTACTCCGCCTTTACTCGCCCACTATGATAAAATTGGTCTGGACTACACGTTTGCCTGGGTACCTGCATTTGGCCATTTTTATCCGTCCGGTGCGACTACGATGGGTGTGGATGCCACACTCAAATCGGTTGAAGAACGCATCGTAGATTTTGTGGATACGGTGACAAGCAACTAGGCCTGACGTCTCTCATTCAGCGTATCGGCGGCAATTGCTCGACCCGAAGTTGGTTTTTTCCACTTCGGGTCATTATTTCCGGATTACCCGCTCGCAGTTTGTTCTAAACGCGACCCATCTTGATTGACTGCTTTGAGAATTCCGCTCCTAGGCAACCCGTGACTCAAGTGCGTAGGAGGAATTGCCCATGTCTGATCATTACTGACCTACCGATCATCAGTTTGAGCGTATCTGACCTGACTTTTCACGATTTCGCGGTATTCCGTGTGTTGACGACCGCCCCGATTAAGCCGAACCGTGCCAAGCACATACTCGAAGACGTTGAGCAGTCAGCGCGACAAAATCGAAGACATGTTAGCAATGTCGAAGGATTGGCGGCGCATCACCACCAGGTTTGACCGCTGTGCATATACCTTCATGTCAGCGATCTGCATCGCATCAACGGTTATTTTTTGGATCAATCAATGAGTCCTGACCCCAGGAAATTACTTGCCACGGTGGTCGTTTGACCGCCCACACAAAACCTTATGAAATGCACAAGAATAAAGGCAGGCGGCGACAGTCAATCCATGGTGGTTAAACGTCGTCATACTCTCGCATATGGCGTGAAGAAATGCCCTTCGAACGGTTGTGCAGTAGAGGGCGAGAGACTGGTCTCATTTCAAAGTAACGGACCCCGGTATTATCCGTCTCCAAATGCTCATCCAAAAAAAGACTCGGAATTTCAACGCCCTTTAAGTTGCAAGTTAACTTGACGCAGAGGAAATTTACTGGCCAGATATCGATACTCAATCGTTTCGCATGACTCCCGGTTCTGCACCGGGGATAGCCGCCGCCAGTTATGTGAGTATAATGAAAAAAAACAATTTCAGATTGATGTGGTGCCGGGATCGGTATCTTTTTTTACAAATTGGGAGATTGATATGGCGAGTAAAAAACTGGCGCAGAAACTCAATGACCTCATGAACGGCGAGCTAAGCGCCCATAATACCTACCTGCAGATGGCAGCGTGGGCGTCTGCACAAAATCTCGACGGCGCGAAGAAATTTTTGCTCGGCCATGCAGCCGAAGAGCGCGCGCATATGATGAAATTTTTCGATTATCTCGATGATCTCGGAGCCCCCATTGCGATAAAGACAGTCACTGCGCCAGTTATTAAGGCAAAGGACGTGAGGGAGCTTTTTGTACGCGTGCAAAAAGAGGAAGAAGGCGTTTCCAAAGCCATTTTCGAGGTGATCGACCTTGCTCGTGAAGAACGCGATTTTGCAACAGACCAGTTCCTGCAATGGTTTGCACGCGAGCAGCACGAAGAGGAAAAGCTGGCCAAACAGATCCTCGACAAGATCGACCTGATCCTGAAAGGCGACAACACCCTTTACTTCATCGATCTGGAACTCGGCAAATTTGCCGGATAGCTGCAGTGTTTCGACACTGGCGATGATCCAACGGATCATCGCCGCTGACCTGATTGGCAGCTTGGGTACGTTCTGTGCCCGCGCGAAATCATTGGGGTTGGGAGAATAGTTGGAGAAACGCGAGTGTTTGAGATGAGAAAATCTTTCAAGTGTCTTATGGTCGGTGCGGCGGCTGCAGCACTGATGAGCCCAGCACAAGCAAATGATGTCGACGTAAAAATTGTAGACGGAACTTGGGACACCACCGCGGGATTCTTCGCTTACGTGGAGTTCGAGTTTTCCGGGGAACCGCTGGCCCAGGGCCTCGGTTTGAACCTGGATGTTCTTGATCCCGATCAGGCAAACAAGCCCGATCCTTTCGACTTCACCGCAGGCATCCTGTCTTATGAGTTTTCCGAGGAAGCAATGTACTCGGTCTACTACAAGTCGGGCATGGGGCCACATCTGGCAAATGGCCCGGTCAACATGAAACGGGCTGGAAGCGGTAATCCAATGGAGGTTCTGGGCAAACGCGTGGTGGCTCTCGCCGCTGCTGCTGGGCAGACGCCGACGGACCTGCCGCAGAATTTTTATCCGATTACCTTTCCCTTCCCCAAGGGGAATCCTCAGTTTGACGGGGCAGTCGACGTCGCCGTGCAGGCAACGACGCCTATGAAGATTCTCACCGATAAGGGAGAACAGAAATCCATCGAAGCTGTGCTTCCGGCTTACTTCCGGGACTACAAGACCCTGCGCTGGCCCGACAGCGGCTGGGACAAGTCTTTCTCACCTGCAACGGCGGGCATGGGACTGATGAAAAACGTGCTCTGGGCACAGGACTATATGCGCCAGATGCATAATGTGAAAACGGACACGGCGCTCGACAGCGTTAGCGGGCCGGATGCCGACAAAGACCCCAACATTGCACTCGGTGATGTCGGGGCCGACGGCTTCAACGGCAACATGCTGATCGAGATTTCCTGGGATACGCTGACGATGATGCGAGACAGTTTCGCCTATGACGGGTCGAAGCTGGGTGCAGAAATCCCGGTCGATTACGACGCGACAAAGTCGCCTGTCTGGTTCCCGAACCGGATCTCGGTCGAGCTTGACCAGAAAAACGGTGTCTCCGCACTCGGGGCCACAAAGGTTACCGACGCTTCCTCCAGCCTTCGCTCGGTCTGGGCGATGTTATGGAGCCTTGGCGAATTCTATGGCTTTGCTGACCAGCGGACCGTCAACAAAAATCAGAAGCCGGAATTTGCGGCCGTCTTTGATGGCGACCCGTTTCCTGCAGCACCCAAGGAAAATCTGGGCGTCGGCCCCTTTGCGACAAAGTCTGCGGATGACCCGTTCTCCCTGGTGCAGCTTATGACAAACATGTCGTCCCAGAACCTCTTGAAGCTGCACTTTGACGAGAAGAACGGTATTTTCCTGGACAGCTGGGCTGACGGCAAACCGGGGACGACAAGCACAACCTTCGATGCTGCTTATGCAGTGGTCGTTCTTCAGATTTATCAAAGAGCGATCGATGCTCTGCCGGTCGGTTATGCATCTGCTACAAGCGGCAAACCGCTTGGCACTCCTCAAGGAAAGGAAGCGCTCAAGGCTATCCGGTCACAAGCTGATTTCATCCTGGCGAACCTGGTCAACAAGGACGGCCTTGTCGCCGACAGCTATGAAATAGGCAAGGGCGCTTCGGACACGACGTCCGTTCTATCTCAGTTCGCCGCCATACGTGCTTTCGGCGCCGCCTTCCTTGCAACCGGTGACGAAAAGTACCGGGAAGCGGCAAAGAAAATGTATCTGGCCGCCGAGAAGCATCTCTACGATGACAAACTGGCTCTGTTCAACAACAAGCCGGGTTCACCGCTGGAAGCTGATCCCTACACGGCAGGAGTTGTCAGTGGCGGTATCCGCGAATTGATGCTGAACCTTGTGTCCCGGTCGTCTCCCTCCGACCCGAACCTGGCGCTGGCGCATCTGGCAGAGCGCTACAACACCTGGTTCACGAAGGTGGGACGAGGCATGCAGCTTGCCGAGTGGCTCAATGACACCGGCGAGCACATGGTGTCCAAAGACTATGACGGCGACATCAACCAGAACGGCATCAAGTCGGTCACATATGCGGGCGGACCGCATGGTACGGCGGCTGTCATGGCAACCAAGGTTGTCTTCACCTCGGCAAAGTGAGCGAGACCGGATGAAGTGGTTGAGGACTTAACAGTCATGTAAACATGAGGATGGGCGGCATCCCATTGGACCAGGTTTCTAAAAAAGAGCTGGCAGCAGCCGGCAACAAGAAACAGACGCACCAAAGGCAGCCGGTAGACAAGGATCACCGGAGGAGCGCGCCCGCCTTGACGCCATTTCAACGCAGATTGCGCAAATTCCGCGTGAAGACGTCGATGAACATGATCAGGCCGGTAGAGCTGAGCATTCTTCTGCTTTTGATCTCCGGCCTGATGGTTACTGAGTACACCGAAGTACCCTGGGACGTGAAACGCTGGGCCCTCACGGTTCATATCGCATCGGCAATCGTGTTCTTTCCGAGCGTGATCATCTTGTTCTGGGTGTTACATCGAGGAAACCTGAGTTTCAGCAGACGTGCCGCGCAAAGGCGCACCGGCAGGTTTATAGAGCTCTTTCTCATCATCATGTTCCTGTGCGGGCTCTGGCTACTTTTCATCGGTGAGAATTTCACCCGCGTCGGCAACATTGCGCATATCGTTCACCTGCTGACCGCAATACCGCTCGTTGTCCTTATCATCTGGCATTCATGGAGGCGCAGTCTGCTGCGTGCCATGCTCAATGCGGTGGGGCTGGCCGCTCTCCTCGGACTGGCTATCGGCGCTTCCATGCCTGCCGGCAACGTATTTGCGCAAAAAACCGGGGAGCATCCCGCGGTTTCTAGTTCGTCGCTCATTTTCAACGCGGACAAGTCCGTCATCTACAGCGCCAATTTCGAAACCGGATCCGTGTCGAAGATTGATCGCAAGGATGGTTCTCTATTGGCTGAAACGGCACTTGGACGGGAGATCCGGACAGTTGCCCTGAGCGCTGACGAAAAACTGCTGGCCGTGACCGATCACGGCGGCGACATGTTTCACGTCCTCGATGCCGATACGTTGAAACCCAAAGCGGTGCGGCCGCTCCTAAGCAAGCCCTATGGCGTTGTTTATGACGCGCGCAATGAAGTGTTCTGGGTAACGGTCGGCGAGACACACAAACTCTACGGTCTCGACAAGGATGCTCGGATAAAGCATGAACTTGAGGTCGCCGAGACACCGCGTGGCCTGGCACTGATGCCCGACGGGCGTCTGTTCATCACCCATGCACTGATCGGAACGGTTTCGATTTACGACACGACGGTCGCGCAACCCAAGCTGGTCAAGACGATCAAGCTGGTAAAGAGCACCAATCTCGATCCGACCAAATCCCAGGGGCTTCCACGCGCGCTTGACCGCATCGTGCTGAGCCCGGATCTGAAGCAGGCCTGGCTACCGCACCATCTGTGGAATTTCACTCATCCGTTCCAGTTCCAGACCAACCTGTTTCCCACGCTTTCCGTGCTTTGGATGGAAAAAGGCCACGAGCACGAAGTGGTCAATCGACGCAAACAGATGTTCGAGCAGATCAACATCATCGAAGCCGGTAATGTCCAGCGGATCGTCTCGAATCCCTATGATGCGGTGTTTTCCAAAGATGGAACCAAGGTTTTCGCCGTGATGGCCGGCAGCGAGGATCTTGTGACATTCGACCTGACGCGCGCGCCGCCGATTACCGGCGACGAAGGGCCCGACGGCACACAGGGCGCACTGGCGTCGCAGATATTTGCACTGCCCGGGCAGAACCCACGTGGCGTCGTGATCGACGGTGAGGAATTATTCGTTCAGAACGCGATGAGCCTGGATATTTCAACGATATCTTCGGGCGGGGGCGGACCGTTCTCACAGATGTCGGTCTCCAAGGCGTCTTTTGCCAAACTGGTCACCAAGGATCCGCTCGATCCCAAACTGCGCCGCGGCCTGCGACTGTTTCACCTGGCCAAGACAGCTGCTTTTCCCAAGTCGCCGATTGCGGGACGAAACTGGATGAGTTGTGCGAGCTGCCATTTGACAGGCTTCAACTACACCAACGGATACCTGTTCCGAGACACCACGCGGGATATCACTCAAAACGCCGTACCAGGGCATTTCAGCCTCAAGACGTTCGTATCCGGCGATTTTGTTGCCGAGTACATTCGCATGATCAAGCAGACGCAGGGTGGCATGGGGTTTGATACCCAGAACCCGACACCGGACATCGATCCTGAAAAGCCACCGCCTGAAGTCGCATCGATGATGCACGACCTGCACACTTATGTAACGTCCGACTACAATCTGCCGCTGCTGTCAACGTGGCTGAGAGGCGACAACGGAACCGGCTCGGTAGATCACACCGACTGGATCAATCCGGCTCTCTGCGGAAGTTGTCATACGCAGATCTATGAGGAATGGAGCGGCTCGATGCATCGGCTGATGGGCGAGTCCAATCCCTATTATGTCGTTCTTGAAGACCTGGCGGCCAAGGAGGTTGGAGAGGACTTCAGGGTCTGGTGCATGGGGTGTCATGCGCCGCAGGCGTTGCTTTCGGGAAAGCGCAACACCGAGGGCAAGTCTCATCTGTTTGAGAAGGACGGAGCATCACTGAAAGCGGAGCTCAGTCAATTCGTTCACGCCATCGATGAGGGCACGGGTTGTATTTTCTGTCACAGAACGGAAAAGGTGGAAATGGCAGGGCCTCTGGCCGGAGGAAACTCGAGTGTTCAGATCAGTCTCGCTGATCGCATAACCTATCCGGGCGAGGATTCCCCTTATCCGCCGCTGAGATGGCTGGCCGAACGCGCCATACGCGCTGAACCGGAAGAACACGCGAAGTCGTTCACACCTGATGCGATCCAGGGGCCGAAATTCTGTTCCGCCTGTCATGAGGAATTTACGCCCGGAGTCGCGGCGCAAACCACCTCGACATACAGCGAATGGGCAGCGTCTCAATACAACAACAAGGAAGACCCGTCCGCCTCGACCACGTGTAACGACTGCCACATGAACCTGAATGTGACGGGCGGCAAACCTGAACCAGGTATCGCGACCAATCACGGCCCTGTCATCGAGAATTACCGGTCGCACAAGTTTATCGGCGCCCAGTATCACCTGGTTGGTCTGCGTAGCCCCGAGCGGCGGAAACTGACGGTCAACCACCTGAAAAGCGCGGCGCATGTCGAAACGTCCTTCAAGGCGAAGGCGGACGGGACTGGTGAGGTCGTGGTTCGGGTTTCCAATGTTGGTGCCGGGCACAACCTGCCAACGGGCGTTTCCGATTTTCGTCAGCTTTGGCTGGACGTTACGGTGACTGATGCGTCCGGAAACCAGGTTGTCTCGTCCGGAAGGCTCGACAAGGACGGCAATCTCGACCCGAAGGCGCGCATGTTCGCCAACGTTTTCGGCGACGGAGACTCTCATCAGCTCGGTCTTGAATTTTGGAACTATCGGAAACTGCTGGAAGATACGCGCATTCCGCCCGGAGGCCATCGGGATGAGGCCTACGTGGTGCCTAAATCCGCCAAGCAACCGCTCAAGGTTGAGGTGAAATTGATGTTTCGCACGTTTCCGCAGAAGATTACTGACGAGGTACGCAAGCGATTTCCCGAAATGCCAGCACCCAAAGCAGTCGAATTACATAATGTCACATCCAATTTAGGGAATTCCTGAACCATGTTTGGCACATTCTTGATTGTTTTCAGAGAGGGGCTGGAAGCCTTTCTGCTCGTAGGAATTCTGCTTGCTTATCTTCGCAAGCTGGAAGCCACCCGATATTCAATTTGGATTTTCGCCGGCGCGATCGCCGGGGCTCTTGTCGCCTTTGCGACGGCTTTCGTTTTCCAGTTTGTCGTGAGCGAGTTCCACAGCAAGGCCTATCGATTGCTGCTGACCGCTGCGATCATGCTTCTTGCAGCCTGCGTCCTCACCTACATGGCAATCTGGATGCAGAAGCAAGCCAAGGAAATGACCGGATCGGCGAAGGAGCACCTTCGCGAATACGTGTCGACCGGCAATGTGATTGGCGTTGCTTTCCTCTCGTTTATCTCTGTCTGGCGTGAGTCAATGGAGACGATCCTGTTCTTGTCTGCCCTGATGTTCAGTGGCGTTCAGATTTCGTGGATCGGCGGCGTTCTCGGGGCCGTGCTGGCCATGGCATTGGTCTGGCTGATGATGCGTGGTGCCCGGCACGTTCCTATCGGTTCGTTCTTCCGTTGGTCGAGCCTGCTCGTGCTGATCATTGCAGCGGGCCTGCTCTCTTCAGCGACGAACATTCTGCAAGGTTTGGGATATCTTCCCGGGCCGACGACAGCGCTGTTCGACCTGTCGCCGATCCTGCCGGATACGGGCGGTCCGGGTGAATTCCTGCGGGGTCTCTTCGGCTATGATGCTTCACCGACGCCGCTTCAATTCGCCGTTTGGCTGGTGTTCATGCTGACTGCGCTTACACTCTGGCATCGTGCGTATTCTCCGCCTGCAAAAGCAAAGCAGGCGTGAGCGCATATGCTGACGAAACCGCAACTCGGTAAGGATATCAAACCAGAGATCCGGCATGTCGTGGTCATCGGGGCAGGACCCGCCGGACTGACCGCGGCGCATGCGCTTGTGAAAGCCGGCATCGCGGTCACGGTTCTTGAAAAGCGAAAAGGCACGGGCGGTTTGGGCGGGACCACAGCCTTTGAAGGAAGAGCCGGGACCTATCGGTTCGATTATGGCGGTCACCGGTTCATTACAAGCAATCGGGATTTGCTCGAGCTCGTTGAAAACCTCGTCGGTGAGGACTTTCTTTATGCTGAACGCCGCTCCGTCATCCGTCTTGACGGGCGCACATACGACTATCCGCTTTCGATCAGAAATCTGCTGACCAATGCACCGGCTTCCCTGTTGGTCGGTGCAACCGCAGATCTCGCCCGGAAATGGATCAGCCCGGAGCATCCTGAAGGGGAAGCGGATTTCGAGACCTGGACCCGGGCACGTTTCGGCCCGACGCTCTACAAGCGCTTTTTTGCTGGGTACACCGAAAAACTCTGGGGCATTCGACCCTCCGAATTGTCCGGCGACTGGGCAGAGCAGCGCATCAGCCTGATAGACCTCAAGGATGTTGCCCGCCGCCTGTTGCCCGGCAGCGAAAAGGGACTGCGAACTTACGCCAGGACTTACCGATATCCGCGGCACGGTTTCGGCATGATCTTTGATCGTCTTGCGGATCGAGTGACCGAGCTGGGTGCCGATATACGAACCGGCGTCAGCGTGACCGGGCTGACCCTTCGTGGGCAGAGGATCAGCAAGGTTGAAACAGATGCAGGTGCGATCTCTTGCGACGCTGTCATTTCCACCGTTCCACTGCCGGCAATGGTGCAGCTCACCGGCGGACACTCTTCCCTCTCGTTTCGTGGCCTGCGTTTCTTCAACATGATGATGGATGTTGAAGATATCTCCCCCAACACCTGGCAGTATCTCTCCGATCCGCACATTCTGGCGACGCGACTACAGGAGCCAAAAAGGCGATCACCGGAGATGGCCCCCCGAGGCAAGACGTCGATCATGCTGGAGATCCCATGCGATCCCGGTCAGCCACTTTGGGAAATGCCGGACGACATGCTGTTTGCCAAGGTATGCCCTCAATTGGCATCTCTGGGAGTTGATCCGGAAATGGCATCCGGAGAGTACTTTTCAACCCGCGCGGCGACGGCTTATCCGTTGATGCGGCAGGGATATCAGCTTGAGCGAGAAAAAGCATTTCGGCATCTCGGCGAGATCGAGAACCTGACCCAGTGCGGGCGACAGGGAAGTTTCCGATATGTGTTTACCGATACAGCGATGGAAATGGGCCAGATGGCCGCCGAAGCACTTATTGACGGGCAGGACCTGAGGGATGCTGTCCGGGACCACAGGAACGAACGCGTAGTCATTGAAACCGAAAGTATTGCCTGAAACTGATTTCAAAGGAGCAAGCCATGAAAATGATGCTGTTCTTCGCCGCATATCTTGGGCTGGTCGTCGCGGCCGTTGCACCCGCGCATGCTTACACCTATGCATCACCGCAGTCTGATCCGCTGATCGCGGGACGCGAAGCATATCTTTCGGCCGTCAACAAGGGAGACTGGACCGCAGTGGAGAAAGCCGCGGCGGCGTTCAAGCCGGATCTCGATCTGCTGGAGAGCGGCGATGATGCTTTTGCGGGGGATCCTGGGATTTCTGCCGCCTTCTCCGATGCAATCAAGAACAAGGATGCCGACGCGGCAAAGGCGGCGTTGAAGCGGGCGACCATCGACCAGATAGACAGGCGGTTGTCCGGTGCATCCAAGAACATCAATACCTACCAGACCGCATCGACCCTTGTCGCCTCGGCTCAGGCCTTCTACACGGCCATGGCGGGAGATCTGTCGGCTGCGACCCAGAAAACAATTTCGTCCAATCTGCAATCCGCTCTCGATGCCGTCGGAAAACCCGGTGTGTTCGGCTACGGTGCAGAAAAGCCGAACCCGTCTGCCCTGGATGCCGCGCATAAGGCAATCATGGCTGCGCTGAAGCCGCCTACGAGCAGTTAAACGCAGCCGGGGAGGTTTGGCCTTGGCGATAGACCGATCAAATGCCAATCATGAGCAGGCCGTCTCGTTCCCGGGAGACGGTTCCAGGGGGCTGCTCACGTTTCTGACCGTCTCCTCCCTGGCAGGGTTTTGCCTACTCGCCTGGTGGCTTTTCTCCATCAAGGTCGAGATCGCGTCCGATGACGCCTATTACTTTTCTAGGGCGCTGACCCGATTTTCCATTCTTGACTATTCGCCACATTTTCCAGGTTATCCGGCGTTTGTGGCTCTCGGTCGGCTTTCGCTTCAAATCTGGTCAGATCCGGTTTCTGCCCTCATCAACATGACCGTTCTGGCATCCTTGGCATTGCCGATAGTTGCTGCGGCTATCGCCTGGCGTTGGACCGGATCACCTCTTGCCTCAATCGTTTGCTTCGCACTGGTTTTGGCTCAACCAATCTTGCCGTTGGTTGCTCTTTCAGGTCTTTCCGACAGTGTCGGAATGTTGTTTCTGCTGTGCTTTTTTGCTGCCCTGCCTGACACGGAAAAGGCGCGGAAACACGATGTTTCAAGTCTCGTCTGGTGCCTGATTGCGGGCATTGCTCTCGGCGTTTCCGGTGCTGCTCGTCCCTCATACGGCGTTATTCTGATCGGCGCATTTCTACCGGTTGCCTTATGGTCCCTGCGTTCCGCTGCAGCTGTGGTTTGTGGGGTGCTTGTCGTCGGTATCCCCGCAATGCTGGTGCTGATTTCGCTCGAGGGGTGGAACTATCTCCACGAAGGCTGGCGCTTTTTCAATGGTCACATGTTCGAGTGGGGCAACACGGTATTTGCCGGGAGTGAAAGAAGCGGCTGGACCGATTTTCTATCCTCGAACCCGGCTTTTGCGGCCATCACACTGCTTTACTTGGTGCTCGTTGGCTATTGTCTGACGCTCGGGGAATTCGATCGCCGTCAAGTGTCGCTGCCGGTCGCAATCCTTGTCGCTGTAATCTGGACCATCTTTTTTCAAAACCCTGAGAACCTTCGCCATCTGCTGCCGTTGTTGACGCTTTCTGCTGTGCTGATTGCCGTCCGCTTGCATCGTGCGACCGGTGTCGTTTCAGCCAGCATCACTCTGATTTTCTTGAGCGTCGCGCTTGTCTTGCCGTTTTTTACAACAGCCATTTCTGTCCGGGCGCCGCTTGCCGGTGTTATCGACACGATCAATGCGATCGAAGAGGACGTTGTTGTTCTGGCTCATCGGGATGTTTCTTTTCTTCGCAGTCATCTGGATCGGGCGCGAGTTTATGATCTCGCTTTTCCGGCAAACGCTGACGCAGCTCTTGCAGCATCCAATGCGGCGGTTGTCAGCATCACCACGCAGCAGGCTGGCGCTTGCGTTGAAGAACTTTTTTTTGCCGGTCGCGTTTTTGGCGAACCGGGTCTGTGGATCTGCACTACCAGAGCCACGCAGGGGCTGCGGTAATTCGGATTTTTAAGCGCAGTTAACGTGATGTCCGTTTTGAAAGTAAGGACCAGTAGAGGGAGGACGAAAATGAAGAGACTTCTTTATGTCGAAGGGTCGCCGCGGAAGCAGCGGTCACACTCCATTTCTTTGGCCAATTACTTTCTGAACGCTTATCGCAAGGTGAATCCTGATCACGAAATCGATGTATTTGATCTTTGGAACGATCACATGCCGAGCTTCGCCGGCGACACGATTGATGCCAAGCACATCCGACGCGAAGGTGGCACGATGACCAGCGAGCAGGAGCAGGCCTGGGCCGAAATCGAAGACATAAGCAGGCGGTTTCAGGTCGCCGATATTCTGGTCTTCAGCACGCCGATGTGGAATTTCATGGCGCCTTATGCACTCAAGCATTTCATTGACATCGTTACACAGCCGGGAATCGCCTTTGAAATTACCAGAGAAGGCCAATATCGCGGATTGCTGTCTGAAAAGAGCTGTGTCGTATTACGGGCGTCCGGCCAGGATTATGCAGGCGATGTGCCTCTGGCAAAGCGCGACTACTTCAAACAGTACTTTATCGGTTGGCTGGACATCATCGGGATTTCGAAAGTTGAATGGATAGACGTGGCGCCGACAATTGCGAGACCTGAAACCGTGGACGCAGCCCGGCACAAAGCTTTTGAGGAAGCTGAGACACTTGCGCAGTCGATGAAGGGCTAGGCATCGGAAGGCCCCAATCTTCATCACGTCGAAATGCCCGTTGGCATTGGTGTCTCATCAGACCCCGCGGCTGCATTGTCTTCAACGGCATGACTTAGCGAAGGGTTTAACGTTGAAAGGGCAGGCCTTTAAGCGCTGCCCCTTACGCGATCCAGGACCGCGGCGTCAGAATTTTCCGTTGTCGTGGGCCATTTCAGATGGGGTCGGTGACACAACATCCCAGTGCTCGACAATCTTGCCGTCTTCAACCCGCCAGAGATCGAAGAACGCCCATGGCTTACCGCCCATGATCGCGTCGGAGGCAACGAAAACAAAATTTCCCTCCGCCACAACCAGTTGGGGTTCGAATTTCGTGATGACCTGCCCTTGTGCCGCAAAAGCTTCAATTGCGGCCATCAACCCGTCCAAACCGTCGTCAATCATCGGATTATGTTGCATGTAGACGGCGGGGTCCATGTAATTGCCGACATTTTTCGGTGCTGCACCGCCGAGAACGTCGCGGACAAAACCGACAACAAGTTCCTTGTTTTGCTGAGTTTTGTCGAGATCGGTGATTTCAGTAGCGCCATCTGTCATGCCGCGTCCGGATACCGTTGTTTCCGGTATGGGCTGGAGATTGTCCCAATGCTCGATGACCTTACCGTCTTCAACCCGAAAGACGTCGAATGCCGCGAGTGACGAGGCACCAAAGGCATCGGCGTTCTCATATGTATTGTGAAGCACAACCAGGTCGCCTTCCGAGATGACCCGATGCGTCGTAGCCGTCATTCCCGATTGCTCGACAAGTGGAATGAGGCCAATCAGACCTTCCGCGCCCGTTTGAACCTGCGGATTATGCTGGATGTAGTCAGGGGCCGCCAGCTGACGCACAGCGTCGGGATCATGATCAGCAAACGCTGCCATGAAAAGTGCGAGGACCAGTTCTTTCGGTGTCATGGAACGTCTCCTTCTGAAATACGTTATGGAGAGCATAAGTATTCAAAACGAAGCAAGTTGCAATTACGCACTTTAAAGGAACGTGGTTGTGTAGAGCATACCAGTGAGAAATCAAATGGTTGCAGTGAAAGAATGAAGTCTTATGATTGACACTGGTATTCATCATGCACTGGAGATTGTCATGTTGCCGATAGGCGTTGCTAGCGAAGCCGAAGCATCGAATTGCTCCATTCGCTCCGTTCTCTCAAACGTGACGGGCAAATGGCGGATGATCATAGTGCTTTCGCTCGAAGACGAACCCAAGCGATTTGGGCAAATCAAGCGTTGCATTGGTGATATTACGCAGCGCGTTCTGACCGAAAACTTGCGAGGCCTTCAGCGTGATGGATACCTGACCCGTACCGTTGACCCGGGGCCGCCGATCGCTGTTTCGTATGAGTTGACGCCGCTTGGTCGCAGCTTGCTGGAGACGCTGAAGCCGCTTGTCTATTGGTCACACGAGCAAATGGATCAGGTAAAGACCGCGCGCATGGAATATGACCGGGCGCAGGCAGACTGATTTTTTCAGATTGAAAAATCCAAGCACATGTTCTTTGAGCTCGAGTGCCAGGGTGAACCGGCTGTCCGGCAGATTTGTGATCAGGTTGCTGAACGGGAATAGATTCAGAACTGCCTTAAGGCCCAGGGCGCGCCAGAAGCGTCAATATCGAGTAATCAGGTTCTTATGAACTGCGCGCTGTTTCTTGCCACTCGGCTATGCGTCTGCAAAACAGCCCTCGAAATGGATCCGCGAGAACCGGTTTGTTCTCGCCTTCCGGGGTGAATGACCAAACGGCGTCATCAAGACATTCCCATGTGCCCAGAAATTCGCCGTCCCGAGTGACAACGGAACCGTCCATGACAAGTTTGACTTTGTTTGGAAAATTCTGCATCGCGTTCCTCATGAATCAACTCAGCGGTTCAAACGCGGCGACCACCACCACCAATTTTAATCTACCAGAAATTGAGCGCTTGGGAAGAATGAGAACCTTTCCGGGAACGTAAATGTGTTCGAAGATGTTCTGCCGGATGAACTGAAAATGCTCTGTGTCAGACCAAAAAGAGTGTTTAAGGCGCTGAAAAATAAGATGAACAGCGTGTGATTATAGATCTACGAAATTGATTGTGGAGTTTTAAATGGGCCGGCGTTCAGCTTTCGTCGATGAGTGAAAGACATCTGAACGCCGAACTCAATGTCTACGTCGTCTGCAAAAACCGTCTCCGCAGGTCGTCCTTCAACATATCGATAAAGTGACGGACCCGGGACTCCAACAAGCGTTTGTGTGGATAGAGTGCGATGATCGGGACCGAGCCGAGATTTACTCTCGGCAGAACGCCTTCCAGGCGACCATTTGCAATATCTCGATCAACCAATAACCGCGGCAACAATGCGATGCCCATTCCGGCCAGAGCAGCTTCGCGTAGAGCTTCGGCGCTATCAAATCGAAGGCGGATGCGTCCCTGGGCCCGAACCCAGGTGCCGTCCTCTTCCTGCAGGTGCCAGACCTGTCTTTCTCCTCTGCCGGCAAACTGAAGCAGGTCGTGCCGGCTCAATTGTTCTACGCTCAAGGGTCGGCCAAGCTCGTCAAGATACGACGGAGATGCGCAAAGAAGCACCTGGGCTTGCAGAAGTGTTCGCATGATGATGCCCTGATCCGGTGGGCTCACACCGATACGGATCGACAAATCGAAGCCTTCATCAACGACGCTATCGACCCGGTCCGAGAAACTCATTTCGATCTGCGTTTCCGGCCAAAGGTCCAGATAGCGGTAGACTGTCGGCAGCAACAATCGGCGCCCAAGAGCATCCGGCGCGGTAATGCGCAAGGTTCCACGCGGCACACCGGTGTCGCCCGACAAACTGTCGTCGGTGGCTTCGATGGTCTCACGGATCGCCTGACCGTGCTCGTAAAGACGGCGGCCCTCCTCCGTCAGGTCAAGCGCACGGGTCGTACGGTTCAGGAGGCGTACTCCATATCGGCTTTCGAGACGTGCAATAGCCTTTCCAGCAGTCGAGCGCGACAACCCGAATGCCTTGCCGCCGGCGACGAAGCTTCCGGTTTCGACAACTGCAAGGAACACGAGGATGTCGTTAACCTTCGAACCGATCATGACATTTCCTTTGTCGACTTATGATCGTCACTGAGGCGATTTTTGTTCGCCAAACGGCAGCAGTATATGTGCGACGTGAAAAACCTGAAAAGGAAAAGGACATGTCCACTTCAATCGCTCGAATGAACCCGAAATCCCTGCCGGATGCCAGCCGGATCGGATATTCGCAGATCTCGATAGCAGAGCCCGGCCGGTTGGCTTTCGTCTCCGGCCAAGTCGCCTGGCGTCGCGAAAGTGGCGCTGCTCCCGAGGCGCTTGCTGAGCAGACAGGTGTCGTCGTCGAAAACCTCAAAGGCGCCTTGAAAGCTCTTGAGGCGGGCCCGGAAGACATCGTCCAGATGCGCATCTACATGACTGACTTGCGATCGGAGACACAGGAAATTGCAATGAAGGAGATCCTTCGCTTTCTAAATGGCGCTCAGCCTAGTCTGACAGGAATTGGCGTAGCTGCTCTGGCAGCGCCCGATCTCCAGATCGAAGTCGAAATGGTCGTCAGAATACCTGCGTGATCCAAATCTGAGGGACACGATGATAACGGCCCCATCAAGTTCAGCTTCGTTGACCGCAGACGTGAAGCGCTGCCAACCAGTGCCGTGATCTTTGTTGTTTTGATGCTTTCTGGCTGAACATCGTTTCATGGCCATTGGATCGATGCCTCTTCAAGGGCCTATTGGACCGGGGATCGGACGGAATGGAACGTGTCGTTCAGGTCATGCAATACGCGGATAAGCAGGTGACGTCGATTGCGAAATCGGGTTGGGTGATCAATGGAAAAACTTTAGCGATCGCCTGCTTTCACAATTCGTCATGACTTAGTTCGAACGCGCACCGAGATCTGTGTGCAGCTTGAAACGCAAGCACTTGTTCCCTCGTGTCTGCAAGCAGTTCTGCGACAGTTACGCTCGAAAGAGACTGCATGAAGACTGACCGAGCCGCTTCAAGCGCGATCTCGGTCACTCCATTCGCAGCTTGCTCCAACAGGCAAGTTGATGTGTCTCCCGACAGACCTACAGCAAAAAGCTTTGGTTCTCCCAAAGCCAAATAGACATCCGCCAAGCTTATGTCTGTCAGCGGTTTTGCCAGAAACCAACCGCCGCCATGGCCCTTTATCGAACGGAAGAAACCAGCTTCTCGAAGCCCGCCCATGGTCCGCCGAACGAGCGACGGGTTCATACCCAGCATCTGTCCGATCATCTCCGAAGTGATCGGTTCCTCAACTTCGTCCAGATGCAACAGGACGTGCAATATGCGGGGCAGGCGGCTGTCTGTTCTCATGATTTCAGTTCTTTCTTCGGGTGAAATTAGCATAGCCGAATTTACGTGACAAAAGAAAGCACATGAGATTGACAGTCCAGATCATGATACTTTAAGAGTAACAAGAAATCTGATGGAACAGTGACAGTGGGACGCGTCATGAGTACAGGTCACCGAGAAAACCTTGGAAGTGTCAATTCGCATTGGCTTGGGGCAGGGTTTCTGTTCATTGCAGCGTTCATCAACACCCTGGATGCAACGATCGTGAACCTTGGTTTGCCTTCGATTAAGCAAGACCTGTCTGCTTCCGACACTTCGATGCAGTGGGTCCTGGTTGTTTATGTGTTGGCCTTTGCTGCCGGGCTGCTGCCTTTTGGTCGGTTTGGTGATGTGTATGGTCGAAGGCGCTTGTTCGTCTGGGGTCTCACAGGCTTCATCGCAGCGTCTGCCTGGTGCGGTGCAGTTCAGGATGTTGAAACCCTCATCGTTGCCCGGACGGTCAAAGGGCTCGCGGCCGCGACGATGCTGCCGCAGGTTTTGGCCATCATACGCGCGACTTTCCCCGCCAATGACATGAGCAAGGCCATCGGCTATTTCGCCATGGTAAGTGGTTTCGGTGCCATGGCGGGTCCGCTTGTCGGCGGCTTGCTGATCTCGGCCGACTTCTTTGGCCTCGGATGGCGGCTCATCTTTCTCATTAATGTTCCACTGGGTGCAATCGCGCTCGCAGGGGTGATCGTCTTCCTGCCTGACGTCAAAGAACGGCACACGCAGCATGTTGATTGGACGGGTGCACTGCTGTTTGCCGCCGCAATCTCAGCGTTGCTTTATCCGATGATCGAGGGGCGCGCACTGGGATGGCCGATCTGGCTTATGATGATCTGTGTTCTTGCTGTCGTGCTGATGGGTGCTTTTCTTCGATCCCAGTACTTGCGCGCTGCGAGAAACCGGACCCAGCTCTTGCCGGTCCGGATGCTCAAAAATCCTGGATTTCTGATTGGTATCGGAGGAGTAACCCTGCTCTTCGCAGGAATTGCAGGAAGCATCGTCGTGTTGACCATTGTTCTGCAGTCAGGTTTCGGGTTGTCGCCAGCAATTGCGGGGGGAATACTGGCTGCACATCCGCTCAGCGCCATGGCTGCATCTTTTGCAACAGGCCAGATGGGAACACGTCTGACTGCGGAACGCACGCTCCTCGGTTGTCTTTCAATTCTGATCGGAATGATCTGGCTTCAGGCTCTTATCGGCACCGAAGTACAGAGCTTTGTCCTTTGGGGTCCGCTCGTTCTGACCGGCGCCGGAATGGGATCTGCGACCGTCGCGATGTTCCAGTCCGTTCTTCGGGAAGTGCCTGGCGCCGATGCCGGTGCGGGGGCAGGCGCTTTGCAGGCGTTCCAGCAGATCGGCATTGCATTGGGAGTTGCAATTGTCGGTCAGGTCTTCTTTGCTGCGCTCGAACAGTCGGCAGGTCAATCCCGATATGTGGAAGCGATCGAAACAGCGCTTTGGCTGCCCATCGCTATCTATTCTTTTTTGAGCCTCGGGGCCGTCAAAAGCTTTCTGACCGAGAGGGCGCGAAACGCCCATTAAGATCCGGGATCAAACTCAACCAGCAAGGAGCACTGGTTCTATCCTGTTGGCACTATGTCCTGCTTCTGGGCCGCAAACCTGACACCCAATCGTCCCTGTCGAGCGATCTGTTCAAAAGGAAAGCCAGCATGCTCGTCGCAATGATCGGCGTCAGCACAAGTCGAGGTTCCGAGAAAAGGAACATCCTGTAATCGTGGATCATCGCACCCCATTCCGGGTGTCCTGTATCGGCAGAAAGCCCGAGGAAACCGAGCGATGCCACCAGAATGACTGCCCTGCCTGCATCCGCTCCTGCGAGCGCTCCAAGAATGGGCAGGGTGTTGGGCAACATATGACGCCGCAACGCGCCCGGTAGGTCCGAACCCATGGCAAGGCTCGCTTGCCAGTATTGTTCAGAGCGAAGCCGATCAAACAGAGCTGCAAGGCTCAATGCGTATGGTGCCCAAGTGCTGACGATCAATGCCGCCGCAATGGCAATCAAACCCGCACCGAACAGTGCTGCGAGAACCAACGCCAAGATAAATGTCGGCACAGTCAGAACGGTCTCCGCGAGCCACCGAAGGGTTCTGGAAAGAGTTGTGGGCCCAAGCGCTATGACAGCTCCGGCAATGACCCCGATGCCGATGCTGGAGACAAGCACGATCACAATCGCAAGCACGGATGTTTGAGCGCCAACCATCAATCGGGAGGCCAGGTCACGGCCCAGATGATCCGTTCCGAGCCAATAGGTCCAGGACGGTTTCAAAAGAGTGTTGCTCAGGTCCACTGCGTGAGGATCATGTGGTTGCCAGAAAAAGCCGACGGCGATCAAAGCAAGAAGAGCCACCGCGAATATGCGCAATATCAGGGAAGTAAGGTTAGCCATTGTGCAGCAAAGCTCCGTCTTCCCAGCGCGGGTCGAGGACCCGGCGCAAGACCGTCGTCAAGCGCAATCCGGTCAGCAACCACAATGCCACCAGCGCAATATAGGGCTGAAGCACGGGGTAATCGCGTTCCGCAACCGCCGATACGATGCGCTCGGATAAGCCTGGCACCCCAAAGACGATTTCCGCCACCGCCGTTCCTCCGATGATCCACGCAAGATCTGGAGCAATACCAGCCAGAAGAACGATGGCAGCATGGCGACGACCATGGCGCCAGAGCGCGGCACGCGGGCTCAAGCCCTTTGCCAATGCCGTTCGCATGAAGGAAGCCTGTGCCACTTCCTTGAAACCAATCCGCACCAATCGGGACACGCTGCCAATGGAGAAGAAGGCAACCAGGGAAACCGGCAGTACCAGGCGTTCGATGACACCGCCGGAAAATGGACGGATCAGCTGAAGCTCCGCAGCGAGAAACCAAAGGACAACCAACCCAACTGCAAATGCCGGCAGTGCCTGTCCACCGATTGCCAGCGTGCGCGACAAGCGGTCGGCCAAACCACCTGGTTGGAGGGCAGCAAGAAAACCAAGCCCGGAACCCAGGAGAATGGCACTTGCCATTCCTCCAAGCCCAATGACAATCGACCAACCAAGTCGTGGCTGCAATTCGTCGACGACGTCTTGGCCAGTTGCAAAAGACTGCCCCCAATCGAGCGTCAGAAACCCATGCAGCCAGATGAGAAACTGCTCAATCAGGCTTCGATCGAGACCCCAGGCCGCCCGGTACGTCGCGATCAACTCATCCGTCGCGCGAATGTTCACCTGGTTGATATAGATCTCGATCGGGTCACCCGGAACCAGCCGGATGAGCAGGAAGCTCACGGCAACAATCGCGATCCAGGATGCGCCGCAAGACGCAACTGCAAGGATCATGACACGTGCTGCCGCAAGCCAGTTCATAACAGGTGCCTGACGCTAGTTACTGCGCCAGCATGAAGTCCGGACGCAGGACGTAATAATCCGACCCCCAGGGTTCATAACCTGCAAGGCGCTTTGAAACGCCGACATGCCATTCGGGCGTAACCAGGAACGATACGGGCGCATGTTCAGCGATCATTGCCTGTGCCTCCTGTGCAAGTGCAATGCGAGCTTCCGGGTCGCGCTCTGCTCTCAACTCTGCGATCAGTGCGTCGTAGTCGGAGTTCGACCAGCCGGCATAATTGCGTGCAGCGTCCGTTTCGAAGAACAGTGAGAGGAACAGGCCGGGATCGCCCGCAGGGGCCGTATGCTGTGCCCACAGGAACAGGTCGAATTGGCCATCGCCGGCGACCTGACTGGGACTTTCAGTTACCTTGGTCGTCACGGATATGCCAAGCTCGGCGAGGGCGGCTCGAACGACTGGTTGGAACGTGACAAGGTCCGGGCGTTGCGGATAAGCCCACAGAACAAGCTCAAGGCGCTTTCCGTCCTTGGTTCGCACACCGTCCTCGCCCATGACCCAGCCTGCTTCATCAAGCAATGCTGCCGCCTGCTTTGGATCGTGGGGCAGGGGACCGCTTGCGGCGAAGGGATAGCTGCTGGCGAATGCACCGGTTGCCGGAGTGCCCGCACGGGCTGCGGCCACCAGATCTTCCCGTTTCACGGCCAGGTCGATCGCGCGCCGGACACGGACGTCCTCAAGTGCAGGATGAGTTGTGTTCATCCACATCATGTATTGGTATGCGACCGGAAAAGACTTAACGGCTTCGCCGCGGTCGCCTTTGAACATGGACTTGGTTTCAACGGGCAAGTTGAATGCGAGGTCCAATTCTCCCGAAGCAAATGCCAGGGCCAGCGACTGCCCATCGGCAATCCGGCGCAAGGTAATGTCCGGACGTTTTTCAGCGTCTTTGTAAAAGCTGTTGGGTGTCAGCTCGATATGTGAACCGGACTGAAATTCCTTGACCGTGAACGGTCCGGTGAAGACCGGTCCATTTTCCGTTTCCATGTAAACAGGAAAGGCCCACTCGGCGAGGATCGAGGGCAGAATGGTCGTCGGTTCTTCGGTGGAAACAGTCAGGGTATCTGCGTCTGCGGCTTCAAAAGTAAGCCGGCCTGCCGTGGCTCGCGCGGATGGATTTGCTTCTCCTGTCCTGTTGAGCGCAGACGCGACAAGGTCTGCGCTAACCGGCGTACCATTGGAGAAAAAGCGATCCGGTGCCAGTTCCACGGTCCATGTGCCGTCGGCGGCAAGATTTGCTGAAGCTGCAAGATTGGGAACAATTTTGCCGTCACGCGAAACGGTGAAGAGCTGTTCCGCGATGCCGTGAGTGACAAGTGCCCAGCCGGTGGACCCTTCTGCGGGGTCAAGACCGGAGGCTAGAAAAGTCTGGCCGACGGTAACGCTTTCCGCCTGCGCCGTTGCGATCGCAGATGGAATTGCCGCAGCCACGAATGCACTCGTCACTGCAAATCGCAGTGACCTGCCGATGCGTTGTAATAGTAGGTTCTGGAGCATTAAAGCGTCTCCTTACAAATAGTTGGCGGTAGTGTGAAATCAGTGTCGATAAGGTCGCCCCCAAACGTGAGCGGTGGGATGCGTCCAAGAATTCCCGCGCGCAGCGGCTCCGGGCGGTCCCGGCGCAATACAAGGCCGTCGGGAGCGTGGGCATACTGGGCAGACAAATGCAGGATGGCGTCCACATCGGTTGACGCGTTCAGGTCGCCAAACAGAAGAGAGAACTTTTGCGGGCAGGACAGGGCAACAACGCAAGGCCGCTTGCATTGGCTCATGCAACGCACACCACGCAGAGCAATTCCAAGCCTCGCCGCTTCGCTGTCGGGAAAACGAGACCTTATGCGTTCGGCAAGGCGATAGCCTGGCCGTTCAACATCACTGGTTCGGTCAGCCTGGTTTCGACACCTGGTGCACACAGAGAGTGTTGCATGGTCGTCTGCCTGCATGGGCCGTTCTTTCTGCTGGAAGGACGGCATACCGAAGGGGCAGAAACGAAGCTGCAAACGAACGCCTGGCAAATTCCAGTATGAGCTTTGACGTCATCACCTTACCTCCTCGGGGCACCCCGCCCGAGTTTTGTGTTTGGCGATGGCAGGTCTCCTGACTTGCGGGTCTAAGCTTACCTGGGCCTTCCCGGGCAGCAGGCTGTTGCCATGCCCAGTGGTCTTTGTCAGGTTCGCTCTCCGCCTACAGTTGCGGGGGCAGTCACGGACTTGGCGCCTGTTGGCTACACCTGACCGTGTTCCCTTTTCATCCAGTCGGCATTCTTGACCGACCGGAACCATCGGCTGCGAATAAAATTGAATACTCAAACGGTGTCAAGCAGGCCTGTCTTCTATTTGTCCATCCAAGAAGGGGGCCTTCAAGGATGTCGGCAAACTGCGATTTCGCCCACTCAAACCGATGGTTCATTCAGGTTGTGTCACTTCCTCTTGTCTTGAATCAGACAGCCCTGCAATCGAGAGCTGCGTCAGATGGTTTTCAACTCCGAGAACGTGTTCGTGCAATTGCCGGCCAACACTCTGGTGAACCCAAGGACTAGCGCGTCGCCGGCTGTGCTTTCCGCTCCTTGTCTTTCAACGCGACAACCAGTGTTGCGAGAACAATGCAGGCTGTAGCGGCGTAGAAAGCCGGTACAGGCAAGATGTCGAAGAACAATGCATCGGCTATCACGGCGAATATGAGAGAGAGGTACTCAAATGCGGCCAGCTTGGAGACCTCGCTGTATTGATAGCTCAGCGTCATCAGGATGTGTGCAATGCCACCGGCAAAGCCCGTGCAAATCAAAAGGCCGAGCTGGTTCCAGTCCGGCAACGTCCAGCCGAACGGGAGTGTAGCCAGGCCTGCGATCGTGCAGGTGAGCGCAAAGTAAAAAGCAATGGCCCCGGCATTTTCGGTCAAGGCGAGACTTCGGATCTGGACTTTGGCACCGGCCGTCAGAATTGCCATGGCCAGAGCCAGCCCGACACCAAGCAAATAGGTGGTATCGACATTCGTGGCGGTTGCCGTCGGCAACACCAGAACGAGCATGCCGGCAAAACCGAAGAGCACACCAAACCAGCGTGCACTGCTGACGGCTTCACCGAGCAGGATGGCTGCCAGGACGACCGCAAGAACCGGCGCCAGGTAACCAATAATGGAAGCATGCGACAGCGGCAGATACTTGAGGCTGGCAAAGCTCGCAAACATGGCGAGGCACCCGAGTATGCACCTTGCAACGTGGCTGCCAGGGCGCTTGGTCCGCAGGCCGGATGGAAATTCCCGTGTCCACATCAGGAACAAGACCAGTGGGATTAGGGCAAATGCGCTACGAAAAAAGACCACCTGACCAACGGGAACGGTGTCAGAGAGCCATTTGATGAAAAGGACCATGAGCGTGAAAAAGGCAGTCGCGCCAACCCGCAATCCGATTCCTTTGAAATCCATAGTCATATTCAGTTCGCTGTGACCCCGTTGCCACCGATCAGATCGCGCAACCGGTCCCCTACAAAGTTGATTGAAAGAACGGCCGCAAGAATTGCCAGGCCTGGAAAAATCATCAAGTGGGGTGCTGTTTGCATATAGGCCTTACCATCCAGCAACATAGCGCCCCATTCCGCATTCGGAGGCTGTACTCCAAAACCCAAAAAACTCAATCCGGAAATGGACAATATGGTTCTAGACCAGGCGTTGGTCCAAAGCACCAACAGATTTGGCCCGATATTCGGCAATATGTGACGCCACAGAATTCGCCCTGAAGGCAATCCGTTGAGGCGGGCCTGAATGACGAAGTCACGGTGAGCCAGATCAACACTGAGGCTTCGCACAAGACGAGCGAATTTCATCCACCCAACCAGGATGAGAGCGAGCACCATGTTGACTGTATTGGGGCCCAGTACTCCCGCGATTGTCACGGCTGCAATCAGCTCCGGAAACGCAAAGAAACTGTCTGTTACCCGCATCAAGGTTACATCGGTTGCTCGCCCGAAATGACCTGCCGCAAGTCCGATCGCGGTTCCCGCAATGGCGCCGACAAGTGTGATCAGCAACGCCAGACCGATCGACCAGACGCCACCGTAAAGCAACCTTGTTGCGACATCGCGGCCAAGCTGATCGGTACCAAACCAATGCGTCTTGCTCGGAGGTGACAGTCTGGCAAGAAAATCGGGTTCGTTCGGAGCGTAAGGCGACAGCAGGAAACCGGCGGCCGCGGCAATCAAAATGATAAGAATTGCGGCTCCAATTCGCGCAAGGAAACGGCTCAGATCCTTGGCGTGTTCGGTTTTTTGAATGTCGGTCTCTTCCAGAGAACCGGCCTCGGATAGGAGTGTCATGTCCGGGCCTCTTTGGAAAGTTCGGATTTTTGCGAGACAAGAAGGGATTTACGAGGGTCCAGTATGTCCTGAAACAGTTCGATCATTGAATTGATGAAGACGTAGACCAACGCGGAGAACATCACCAGAAACAGGATCATCGGATAGTCCCGTGACAGGACAGAGCCTGCCAGGAGGGAGCCGATGCCACCACGCGCAAATGTCAATTCGACGATGACAGTGCCTTCAAGCAGACTTGCTACATCGAGACCGATCATGGTGAGGGCGGGGACAGCTGCGTGGCGCAGTATGTGGCGCCAGAAGATTTCAGCTTCGCTTACGCCGCGCAGCCTCAGTGTTTCCACATAAGGGGCAGACTTGGCCTCGAGAAAAAACGCGCGCAAGAGCCGCGTCTGGGACGCCGTGATCCAAAACGCCAGTGTAATTGCCGGAAGTACCAAGTGTGCAGGTGATCCGGTGCCATAGGCAGGAAGCCAATTCAACTGTGCCGCGAACAGCAGGATCAGAAGGAGGCCGAGCCAATAGTTTGGCATCGCGGCACCTATTGAGGCCAGGGCCACAGCCATTCGATCACTGAGGCTGCCGGGTCGCCAAACCGCAACTGCACTTAACGCGAAAGCTGATACGAGGCCGACGACCAGTGCTGTTGAAGTAAGAGAAAGCGTCTCGACAATGTTGGCGACAAAAATGTCCCAGACAGACGCATTTGAGGCGAAGGAATTGCCGAAGTCTCCCTGGACGAAGCGCGCCAGCCATTGAAAATACTGAATGAAAAACGGTTCATTCAAGGAGAACTCTTCTCGAATGCCGGCCAGGATCTCGGGTGGAAATGCCTGGACGTCGGGGTAACGGGCATGAGCAATGGCGGATGCTTTGTCACCCGGCGCAAAGTAAGTCATCGTGAAAGTGATGAGACTTACCCCAAAAAGAACGCAAGCAAGGCTCAACAACCGGGTGCCGAACGAGGACAGAATGCGGGGGAGACGAGGCTTGAATCTCAACATGGCAGTGCCTCCGAAGTTTCTTTGGGCTGCTGTCTGGCCTCGGGTAATCCTCCCAATTCCTGTGCTGCCTGAACCAGGTCGCTGCAATAGGGACTTTCGGGGGAATTGAAGAAATTGTCGGCGGTTTGATTTGCCTCTGTCTTGCCATTTCGCAGAACGAGCATGTGATCGGCATAAGCGGCAGCAAATCCAAGATCATGTGTCACGATCACAAAGGTGATGCCAAAGCGTGTCTGGAGGCGTTTCATCGTTGCGGCAATCTGCTTTTGAACGATTGCGTCGAGCGCACTGAGCGGTTCATCAAAAAAGACCAGGTCCGGGCGTGCGATGAGCGCACGCGCGAGACAGGCACGTTGAGCCTGTCCCAGTGAAACCTCTGCCGGACGACGAGTGGCCATCTCCGGCGGCAATTCGACATCTGCAAGCGCCTCGTACACAGCTCGATTCAATTCTCGCTGTGTCAGCTTTTTGGCAAAAACACTCTCTCCAATAGAGACGCCAAGCGGCAATTTTGGATTGAGGGCGGCAATTGGATCCTGCATGACCCATCGGCTTCCCTGTAGCCCGGGCGCGCCTTGCCAGCTTCCTCTCTGAACCGTTGGCGAGCCGGTTTGAGGGTGAAATGTCAAAACGTCAAAATGCGCGGGCATCAGTCCGTTGATCGCTCGCAACAAACTGCTTTTTCCCGAGCCGCTCTCGCCTGCGATGCACAGTGTCTGTCCCTGCTGCAGGACGAATGAAACCCTGTCCAATATGGTTTTTCCGCGAATGCGGATACTGAGATTTTCAATGGACAACATGAAAAAGAACTACTCTGCTGCGACGGAAACGGAGCGTCTCCGGTTCGCGCTGAAACTCCAGTTGCGATGGTCCGCCAGCAACTTTCCATACGCCGTCTTGGGCGCAGACAACAAAGTCGACGTCTCGCCGAATTCCACTATCTGACCGGTGGTCATGATAGCGGTCCTTGCTGCGTATTTGGCAGCGAGCGCCAGGTCATGGGTCACAATCAGCAGGGCAACTTCGTTTTCTTCTGCGTACGCCCTGACCGATCGCAAGACCTGGGCGGCGATCAGGGGATCCAATGCGGACGTCGGTTCGTCGAGGATCAGCAAACGCGGTGCACCCAGAAGTGCCATTCCCAACAGCAGACGTTGCTGCATTCCTCTGCTCCACTGATGAGGAAAGCAACCATCGAAGGATCCCAGACCAAGTTCTTCAAGAAGAGACTGTTGCGAAGACGTATAGTTCTTGCTGCCGGTGACGGTACGGGCCGCCTGACACCACTGCCATTTCAGCCGTTTGAGCGGATCAAATCCGTGATCTGGGTTTTGCGGGACATACGCAATGCCCTTAGGCTTTCGAAAGTGATGTTGTGCGGCTGCAAAATCTCTGACGATGCCGTCGAAGGAGAGGCGACCGTGAAAGGGCCTTGCAGGACGTGTCAGGCCCATCAGACACCGCAGCAGGGTCGATTTTCCTGCTCCGGAGCCTCCAACGATCGCAACACATTCACCCAGGTCGATATCGAAGCTCAGGTCGTCCAGAACCACCTGCCGGCCAATGCGGGCCGACAGGTTTTTCACGATGAGCAGATTGTTAGGGTCAGTCTGCAAGCGTAAGGTCCGGCGTCACAAAATAGGTTTCTGCTGGATGGATCTTGTAGCCTTCCACTTTGCCGTTTCCGACGGAAACCTGCGTTTTGTGGAAGACCGGGATCAGTGGCAGATCGACGTTTATGATTTCCTGGATGCGGTCGTAGTAGTCTTTCCGCACTTCGTCATCGAAGCTTTCTCTGCCCTTTTTCAGAAGGTCATCAAGTTCGGGATTGGAATAACCGGAGAAGTTATAACCAACGCCCGTTTCGGTCAGCGTACTGGGGAAATAGTCCGGATCCCCCTGCGGCGCCGTTCCCCAAGCCTGCAAATGCATGTGGATTTCACCCGCTTTCAAAGCTTCGTTGTTGGCATCGTACTCAGCCATCGAGATTTCAGAGCCAATACCAATCTGTTGGAGCAGGGCCTGTGTAATCTCCAGAGTGGGACGCAGAGCGGCACGACCTTCATAGGATCGGATTTTCAGAGAAATTTCTTCGCCATCAAGTTCCCTGTTGCCGTCACCATTGGTGTCTTTGATTCCGGCTTCATCCAACAGCGCCTTGGCTTTTTCCGGGTCGTAGTCCAGCGTCAGATCAGAATTGGCCCAAGAGGCCATGGAAGCAGGGAAGAGACTGTTTGCGACTTCTCCGCCAACTCCGCTCAAGGACGCGGCGACAATCGTTTCGCGGTCAAGGCCAAGGGACACTGCAGTGCGAAGCGTATCATTGGCCAGAGGGCCGTCGGCGGTTCGAACCTGGAAGAAGAACAGGCGCGTAGTCGGGTTGGAGAAAAGCTGGCCTTCACCTTTCTCTTTCAACGCCGCAAAGTCGGGCTCCGGATAGTTGGTCACCAGATCGACGTCACCGGCCTGCAATGCGAGGGCTGCCACGGAAGGGTCGGACAGCGCATCCATGACGATGCTGTCCAGTTTCGGTTCGCCTCCCCAGTAGTCGGCGAACTTGCGGGTCTGATAGGTCTTGTCCGTTTCTGCCTTGACGAAAACGAACGGCCCTGTGCCGATCAATGGCAGATCATTTGTGCCCTCTTTCATCACGGCTGCGGAAGGCTCGGTCAGTGACCACAAGAATGCGGAGTTCGGCGATTTTGTCTTGAACACCAATGTATGAGCATCTTCGGCGGTAATGCTCTCGATGCCGAGCAGTCTGGACAGACGCGGATTGTGGCCCGGGTGGCCTTCTACATCCAGTTTCTCAAAAGATGCTTTTACATCCTCTGCCGTCATCGGTGAACCGTCATGGAATTTGACGTCGGCGCGCAAGGTCAATTTCCATTCGGTCGGCGACATGTTTTCGAAGCTCTCGGCAAGCCGTGGCTGCATCGTCATGTCATGACCAAGGCCGATTAGCGTTTCAGAGACGCCGGCGCGGTTGCTTAGCCATCCATTCTGCCGGGCTCTTGGGTCCGGCGCGCTGTTTTTCGGACCGAACGGCACGGCAATCCGCATGGTTTTTTCAGCCGCGTGCGCAGGCAGTGTCGGCGTCGTAATTGCCATCATTGCGACAGCGCTCAGGCCCATCACTGCGGTAACGGCCGGTTTGATTTTCCGGTTTGGCAAGGTCGTGCTCCAGAATAGGTAAAAACATGGCTAGCAGAGGGGAGTATGCTTATATGTAATTGTATAACATATCAAACAAGAAATTCATGCCTTGGAAAAGTGATCACAACGGCATCCGAGTGGCAGTCTCGATGCCTGGATCGGATCGCGGGCCTGAGGGAAAGGTCACACTTTACGCGTACCTGGATCAGCGACTGTCAAAGCCGCAGTTCTCTTCGCGGAAGTGGCCATGAGCACTCCGGAAAGAAGGATGACGAGGATACCAATCCATGCAAGCGAGTTGGTCTCTATGTCCCAAAGGAGGAACGTCCAAAGGCTGGCGAAAATGAGGAATGAATATTCAAAGACGGCAACCACGGCCGGAGAGCCGACGCGGTACGCCTGGGCGATCAGAGACACGGCAACGAGGGCACCCACCGCCTGGAAAAGTGTAAGCCAGAGAAACCGCAGGCTTGGCATCGTCCACGTCGTGGAAATGAAGGTTTCACCCGGCCATATCGAAACGACGCCGAGCATGATGATACTGGCAATACCGATGGTCAGGAAAATGCCCAGAGCCAGGATGAGGGGACTTTCCTCGGCACACATGTGACGGGTCAGCATCATGCCCAGTCCATAAAAAAAACCGGCTGCAAGTGGCATCAGAGACAGGGGCGAAAGGGTATTCAGGTCGGGCTGGAGCAACATCAGGGCGCCAGCAAAGCCGACTATAACGGCAACCAGCCCGAGCGGCGAGATGCCGCGCCGGAACAGCACCACGGAGAGAAGCGCGACCCAAAGAGGAGCGCTGAACAGGCCCGCGCCCGCCTGTGCCACCGGCAGGGCGCCGAGAGACGCGAAATAAATCAACAGTCCTACCGACACTGCTAGGCTTCGCCCCATGAGACGTCTGAGATTCACAGGTCGGATGGGGTTGCCGAAGAACCGCGCCGCCAGGAGCAAAAACGGCACTGCGAACAATGTCCGAAACAGCTGAAACTGCCATAACCCGGCTTCTTCGGCGACCGAGATCACGAAATTGTCGATGAAACTGAGGATCGCCGAGGCACCAAGCGCGAGGCCTGCCGCGGTCATATTTTGCGCAGAATGCATTGGATCAGGCCTGTGCATCCATCGCCGTCAGAACTTCGCCCAGGGACCGGATGGCACCATGTTGCAGATATTCCATGGCATTGAGCGAAGCCTGATGTGCTGCAAGACTGGAACCCGCCACGCAGTTTTCGATGACGCGGCAGAAGTAGTCGCCCTGGTGACCGTCGACAAATGTGTAATGCACGCAGACATCCGTCAGCCCACCGGTAAGTATCAGCGTGTCGGCTTTGAGCCCTCGCAGCAGGATTTCAAGGTCGGTGCCATAGAAGGCCGAGTAGCGGCGCTTCTGGATCTTGTAGTCGTCGGCTTGGATTCCCAGTTCCTCGACCGCAAGTTCGGTCAACGGATTGATGTCGAGGCAGTGAATATCTTCATCGCCATCGGTTTCGCGACCAATGTCCACCAGATCCGCGCGGTGTATTTCCTGGATAAAGATGACCGGGATACCGACTTCGCGTGCCTTGTCGATCGCGGTTCTGGTGCGCGCCATGCGTTCGGCATAGTCCGGCATATGCGCAATCGAACGCTCGCTGTCGGGGATCGGGGCAAAGGTGGATTTCTGAATGTCGATAACGATCAGAGCGGCTTTGCCTTCGATCAGGTCGCGGCGGTTTTCTCGTCCGTTTATCATGTATCTTCTCCTTCAGGATTTGCGAGTGTCAGCGCCCAGAAGCTGAGGCAGATTGCCAAATCTTGCGATGAGCGAAAAAACGATTGCGGATGTTGTGATGAAAGTGATGGCGCCGACCGCCATTGTCGGAGTGAAACCGTTCCGCAAAGAGTTGAAGATCTGAACGGTCACGGTCGAATAGGCCGAGGCGGAAGTGAAGAAGATCACGATGAACTCGTTGAAACTCAGGACAACGGCGAAGAAGAAACCTGATGCAGTGAAAGGCATCATCTGAGGCAGAATGATCGTGCGGAAAGCTGTTCCTTCGCTGGCGCCCATCGTCGCGGCGGCGTCCAGATGGCTTCGATCGATGCTCTGCAGGCCAATTGACAGCGTTGTCAGGGGCAGGGCGAGGAACAAGGCCGCATGGCTCATGATCCCGGACCAGATATGTCCGAGGGAACCCGAGAAACCCCAGAAAAAGACCAGCCCGACCCCGTATACGATTGGTGGCAGGGCGAAGGGCATCGAGGCCATTCCGGCAAGCAGCTGCGAAATTCTGCTGGACTTGCGCCACAGCCAGTAAGCGATCGGCCAGGCCGCCAGAACGGCCAGGGCGGCACTGCAAAGCGCGATTGTGATCGAGTTGCGCAGGCTTCGGATCCAGATCTCCTCCGTGACGAAGAACTCCACAAATCGGGCGAAGGTCGGTTCTTCAGGTGGAAAGAACATGGTTCGACCTCCGTTCAAGGCTGCAAGGCAGACAACAGCGATGGGCGTTGCGATCCAAAGTGCAATCACACTCATGAATAGGCGGGACATCAAAGTTGCCATGGTCAATTTCTCTCGGTCAGGAAACGGCGGCCGAACGTCAGGATCACGGCCGCGGTGAGCAGGAGGATCACAGCTTGCGCTGACCCAAAGGGCGCATTCAGCGTGGCCCCGCGCACTGCTTCGTAGACGGAAATTGCAAGTGTCTGCTTTTCGGGAGCGGCAAAGACCGCGATCGTCACATAAGCACCTAACAGAAAGACAAAGAGCAGCAGCACTGTGCCGACGACCGGCACCCGGACCATGGGAAGAACTACCGTGCGCACAACAGTTACCGGGCGGGCACCCATGGTTTGCGCGGCCTCGGTCACTTCCTTGTCGATCTTGGAAATCGGCGGATAGAGCAGGATCACTGCATAAGGCCAGACAAGGTATGACATGGTCAATATGGTGGCCAGTTCGGTGGGCTTGAAGCGTATGTTGCGAGGCGTGGCGAGCCCCCAGTCGCGCAACACATCCAGCCAGCCGGAGGCCTTCAGCCATGCGGTCAGACCGGTGTCCTGAAACAGCGCCGGAAGACCTGAGCGATTGGACAGGATGATGTCCCACCCCATGACGATGAAAACTTCCGAAAAGGTCAGGCTGCAAAGAAAAAAGACAAGCCAGACTGGCTGGGCCCGGCGGGACTGCCGGGTCATCAGGAGAACAAAAGGAAAGGCAGTTGCGACGGCGAGCACAGAGGCGACGATCGAATAATAGATCGAGTACCAGAGGAACTTGAGGTACAGGAACGAGGTGGAATTGGGGTAATCCGCTCCGACAAAAAAGCGTTTGTAGTTGGACAGATCCAGGCCCCAGACCCAGGCCGCTCCTTCGATCTTTTCACCGAAGCTGATGGCGAGCACCAATAGGAAGGGTGTCACCGCCAGGAGAAGCACAGCTGAAACATAGGCAAATCGTGCCAGCCTGAGGCTGAAAACCTGGACGGTGCTCATGACATGGCCTCTGCGGTATCGTCCGCCGGGAGAAGATGCAGGATATCTTCTGGCAGTTCGGCACTTAACGTATCGCCGATCTTGACGGTTGCCTCAAAGCTGCCGGGTATTTCAGCAGTGACATGACCTATGGCGGTGTCGAGGTGGATTTCCCGCGCGACCCCTTCGTCGCGGACAAAGGTGACCCGGCCTCGAAGGCTGTTGCCATTGCTGGGCCCCTTTGACAGCTTGACGGCCTCGGGTCGGCAGAACAGAGTGACAGGAGCTCCGGGCGCAAAATCCTTCCGGTCTGTGACCTTGAATTCAGAGCTGCCAATTCGGATGCCCGTGCCGGTTGCCTCTCCTCGAAGAAGGTTTGCGTTGCCGATAAAGGAAGCCACGAATCCGTTGGCCGGTTTGTGATAGATTTCCTGCGGAGTCCCTACCTGTTCCACATGCCCATGACTCATCACAACGATCTTGTCGGCCATGGTCATCGCTTCGCGCTGATCATGTGTCACGACAATTGTCGTGATACCGAGTTTCTGCTGCAAGAGACGCAGTTCCATTTGCATGTCGTTGCGCAGTTGCGCATCCAATGCCGACATTGGTTCATCGAGCAGGAAGACTTCCGGTTGTTGCGCCAGAGCACGTGCAATGGCAACACGCTGACGCTGACCACCTGACAATTCATTGATGCGGCGACTGCCTTTGTCGCCAAGCTGTACCAGCTCAAGTAGCTCCTGCGCGCGGGCACGGCGTGTGGCGGCATCCACCCCGGCAATGCGCAGCGAGTAGGAAACGTTGCGCGCAACGGTCAAATGCGGAAAGAGTGCGAAGCTTTGGAACACCATCCCGAACTTGCGTTGCTCGGCCTTCCTGGGGGCAATATCGTCGCCCCCAAGCAGGATCTGGCCGGAAGTCGGGGTCTCAAGCCCGGCGATGATCCGCAAGAGCGTGGTCTTGCCACAGCCCGAAGGACCCAGAAGTGCGGTCAGCTTACCGGCTTCGAAGGTCAGATCCGCCTGATGCACGGCCGTCACCGCGCCATAATTCTTGCGGATGGATTTCAACTCGAGATCCGACACGGGATGTCCTCCAATCAAGCCTTGGCAACCATGCGGTCCCAGGTCTCGGTGATGAAGGTTTCGTCGTCGAGATAGACTTCGTAAGGTGATTTGATTGCCGGTGTACCGGCGACGGCGGCGACTTCCGTGGTGCTCAGATCTGTCATGGCCGCATCCACAACCGGCGCGGTACCGATCTTGCGCGACATTATCGCTTGCGTTCCCGGCTCAGATGAAAACGAAATGAATTCATGTGCTTCGTCGGATTTTTCTGAACCGTGTGAGAGTGTCCAGGAATTAAAGTCGATGGGACAGCCTTCCTTGGGGAAGTGAGAGGCTATTGGGTGTCCATCGGCAGCCATCAGTCCGGCGACGTCATGGAAATACATCCCGCCCACCACATCGAAATTCTTCAGTGCCTGTTCCATCTGGCTTTCGGCTGAATACCAAAGCGCGACATTCGGGTGTATCTCGGCAGCCTTCTCGACAGCTGCCGTGATGCCATCGTGTGTGCGCAGCACATCCACGCCGCCAAGGAACGTGGTCGCGACCACGTCAAGAAACTTGAAGTTCACATTCTTCGGAAGTCCAAGCGACGCCTCGAAACGGCTGCTGTCCCAGAATTCGGACCAACTCGCCGGCAACTCCCTGACCTCATCGGTGTTGACGACCATCGAGGAGTAGTAGCTCAGCGCGCCAACGCCCAGCAGACCGGCAGCCGACTGGTGCTGGAAGTCGGTTTTGACATTGTCGAGGCCCGAGATCCGCGACCCGTCGAGGGGAGCCAGAATCCCGCCCAGCCGTTCGGCCTTGATGATGTTGACCGGTGTATGCATCGACACATCCGCAGGCACGTTGCCGGCAGACAATGCCTGGCTCATGGTCTGCAGCCAGCTGGTCGAGTCCGGTTGCGTCACACTTTCGACCGTAATGCCGGTGGCCTCGGTGAATTTCGGATAGACGTGCTCTTTCAGGCTGTCCTCGAAATATCCGCCATAGGCACCAACCTTGAGCGAACGCCTTTGTGCAATCGCAGGTGCCGACAAGGCGACAAGACCGGCGGCGGCAGAGGTTTTCAGCAGCGTGCGGCGGGTTATGGTCCTCTTGGATGTCATTGTGATTGTCCCTTTTCTGGAAGCTTCGCAGCCGGTTGCGAGAAACGGCCGAGCAGGCGGCGAAGACGGGACAAAGCGTAAGTTTGAAACGACGGATTCGAAAAACAGGTATATCTGGCCCTCAGCGTCGGTTTTAGCTACGCTGGACTTATGCCGACAAGCTTAAGACATCTAAATTCCCTGCGTGCCTTTGAGGCGGCGGCTCGTCATTCCAGCTTTGCCAGGGCTGCTGCTGAATTGCATGTAAGTCACAGCGTTATCAGCGAGCACATCAAGAACCTTGAGGCCTGGTTCGGCACGGATTTGTTCATCCGCCACGGCAACCGCGTCGAACTCAGTGAGCACGGTCGTGCACTTCACCCTCGGCTGGCCACGGGGTTTCAGGTCCTCACCGACGCCTGCGAAGGCCTGTTGAGGGCCTCGCAAAAGGGCACGCTTACAATCAGTTCGGAACCCGCGCTGGCCTCGCTCTGGTTGAGGAAGCGGATTACTGAATTTTGTGAAGACTTTCCCAAGATCGATGTGGAGTTGCGGCCCGCATGGCAGCCCTCCCAACTGGGCGAAGGACACGCGGACATGATTGTGCACTTCGAAACCAGATTGCCCACGACAGATACGCGCATTCGTCGCCTGTTTCCGATCGACGGGTTTCCGGCCTGTGCTCCGCAACTTCGGTCTGAATTGTCGAAGGCAGGCGGCATCGACTGGGGCACCGCACCGCTCGTTCACGACAATGGACATGAAATCTGGCACCAATGGTTCGCTTCCCACGAGCCGGGGAATGAGGCGTGGCGTAATGGCAGGGTCTACTCTGACCTGTCGCTTGCCATTGATGCAGCGGTGGACGGCGAAGGTGTCATTCTCGCGGACAATATTCTCTGCCGCCGGGAACTCGAGACAGGCGCTCTTGCCAAATGTGACCCAAGGGACATCCGTTGTGTCTGGTATGCGGTTGCCTTTGCCCGGGACATTTCGGAAAACTCTGCGCTGGCAACTTTCCTTGCGTGGTTATTGAACCGGGCCGCTGTCGAAATGGGATAGGATGTCCGGGCTCTGATTGCTGATTGCGTCAAGCAGATCACGATCTTTGTTTAGTCAGCCCAGACTGCGGTACCTTTAGCGGGGTGCGCCTGTGCGCTGGACAGGCCGTTCAGCCGAGAAATGGCGCGAGTAAAGATCGGCTATCAAACCGGTTTCTTGATGAGTGTTTCGTCCTGCGCTGTCACATGCGTGGAAGGGTCAACCAGGTTCGAAAAATCGGCGGGCCGTCAACCCGCCGACAAGTCAGAGGACTTGAAATTCGTCCTCAGGGGAGCTCTTGCGAGATCGGATTTTAAAGTCCCAGAACCCTGTTTCGCTGATTGGAGTAGGCGATCTCGGCACCCATCCGAAATGTTCCGAGTTCGGCAAGCGCTGCGCGGTAGTGATCGTCCACCTCAGCGACGAGAGCGGACTGGCCGCGTGTCTCCTCAAAGACCTCAGCAGCTGCCTCGCCGAAAGCGTCCCAGGTTTCGTCATTGAACTGTTTCAGAACTGTGCCGTGATCTTCAACGAGCTTTTGCAGGTACAAGCCGTTATTGGCCAGGAACTCTTCGTTCATGGCCGCGTTTTCTTCCATGCAGGCGGCTTCAATCACCGTTTGCTCCCATTTGGAAAGGCTGCTCCACCAGGCCTTGTTCATGCCGAATGCGTTGCCGCCACCTGGCTCGTGCATGCCGGCCATGTAGTAGTATTTGGCGGCTTCGTAGAACTTCATGAAGTAGTCGTTGTAGGGGCCGACCCACTCGGCAGCCTCGATTGCCCCGGCGACCAGGTTCTCGTAAATCTGCCCTCCGGGTAGCGACACGACCGAGACGCCAAGTTTGGTCATGACCGTGCTGCCAAGCCCCGGGATCCTCATTTTCAGACCCTTGAGATCGTCAACGGATTCGATTTCGACGTTGAACCAGCCACCCATCTGCGTGCCGGTGCCACCGCAGGGCAGAGCTTTCAGGTCAAAATTACCAGAGACCTTGTCCCACAGCGCCTGACCACCCTTGAACTTAATCCAGGCGTTCCATTCCGGCATCGTCATGCCGAACGGCACGGAGGTGAAATAGGCAAAAGCCGGGTCTTTACCGATCCAATAATAGTCGGCGGAGATGTAGGCCTGTGCGTTCCCGGACGCCACTTCGTCAAAAACGTCGAATGCACCGATCCTTTCACCGGCAGCGAAATATTCGGTTTGCAGACGCCCGTCCGACAGGTCGGTAATGCGTTGCGCAAGCCGCTGTGCAGACATTCCAAGTCCCGGAAAGTCACGCGGAAAGCTGGAAACAATTGTTACTGTCTTGCGCTCTTGAGCAACAGCAGGTGCTGCCAGGGCAGCTGCGCCCGCAGAGCCCGCAAGGCCTGCGCTTTTCAGGAAAGAACGGCGATTCATTATGGTCCCCTCAGATTATCGCTATTCAACTGGGCAGGACGGTCTCCTGCCATATTCTGATATTCCGTTGGGGTACGTCACGGGGCAAATAGCCCTGACCTATGTCTCCGATAGACAATAAAGCCATGTCTATAATTCTTACGATAAATGGTCTTTCAAAAAGGCAGCAAAGCGCTCGCACGCAACGCCGATATGCGCCTCCATCAAGCGAACCGCCAAATCGACGTCCTTTTGTCGATAGGCTGCCAGAATAGCGCGATGCTCGTCTTGCGTCTCAGCCTCGTCCTGCGTCAGGCGCATGTAGATGTGCGTATATCTGTGCGCGACGGTGTGGGCTCTCGTGATCATCTCCTGCAGGTGCTCCATCCCTGTCGGAGCGTATAAGGCCAGGTGCAGCTTCAGATTCCAATGGCTCGATACCATCGGATCGGTGACCGTTTCGAATTCATCGATAATGGCTTCAATCCGGGCGACGTGTTCCGGTGTCGACAGCGGTACGGATTCCCGTACCGCAAAGAGCTCAAGCATCTGGCGCAGCTTGAAGCACTCGATCATTTCCGCATAAGACGTCTCTTTGACGACGAAGCCTCGGTTGGGCACAAAATAAACCAGTCCCTGTCCTTCAAGCTCCCTGAGGGCTTCTCTGACAGGGATCTTGCTGGTGTTCAATTCCCTCGCAATCCGGTCCTGGTTTAAGGCTTTCCCGCTTGAAAAAGCGCCTGTGACGATGGCTTCCCGCAGGATTCGGACGACGTATTGGGGTGCAGTTACGCGATCGTAAGAAATGCGTTCTGCAAAAAAAGTCAAAACACCAGATTGCCCCGAAGGGGCAGGTTTTGGGTTTAACTCAAGTTCTCTTGTCACAGTATATTCCTAGCCAATGGCACCTATAGCGCCGGTCTATTGGTTTGCTTTCATTCGGGCAATCGTTGATCTGTTCGATTCTGTATCACTACTGCACAATACTTCATCAATTCCAAATTTTAGCCGAACGTCTGTTGACAGACCCAAAAAGCTGTGAGGTAATCAGGGCGCCAAATCGTATACGATATACGATTAAAGAGAAATATCCAATTTATTGGAGATCCAGATGAGAACAGGAACGAAAACGCTGCTTGCAGCTGCTGCGGCGCTTCTAGGTACAATCGGTCTCGCGCAGGCCGACATGCTTTCAACAATCAAGGACAGGGGCGAACTTGTCTGTGGTGTGCATACCGGTCTGGTAGGCTTTGGAGCGCCTGACGAGAACGGTGACTGGCAGGGCTTGGACCCGGACTTCTGCCGTGCCTTTGCGACCGCGATCCTCGGTGAACCCAAAGTGAAATGGGTGCCGCTCTCGGCTCAGGCGCGTTTCACCGCGCTTCAGAACGGGGAGATCGATGTTCTTGCGCAAAACAGCACGATGACGTTGACGCGGGACGCAGGTATTGGCCTGAACTTTCCCATGTTCAATTTCTATGACGGGCAGGGCCTGCTCATTCGAGCGGATCTGGGAGTAACCGACGCCAAGGAACTCGATGGTGCCAGCGTCTGCATTCAGCAGGGCACCACCAGCGAATATGTGATCCGGAATTTCTTCACCGACCTTGGCATTACGTTCAAGCCCATCGTCATCGAAAGCGGCACGGAATTTTTCTCCGCGTTCTTTGCCAACCGCTGCGATGTCATCACCAGCGATCTTTCTCAGCTTGCCGTCGTTCGTCTGACGTCCGACAACCCTGAAGACTATGTCGTTCTTCCGGATATCATCGCCAAATCTCCGCTTGGACCCGTCGTTCGCGGCGACGACAAGCGTTTCGCCGATGTCGTAAAATGGACGATCTACGCCACGTTGACGGCGGAAGAACTCGGCATAACTGCAAGCAATATCGACGAGATGAAGCAACAGGATAATGCTGACATTCAAAAGTTCCTCGGAGTGACGCCTGGTGTCGGTGAAGCCCTTGGATTGAAGGATGACTGGGCCGCCAACGTCATCGGCACCGTTGGCAATTACAGCGAAATTTTCGAGCGCAATGTCGGTGCGGAATCACCGCTTGGCCTGAGCCGTGGTCAGAACGCACTTTGGTCCGATGGCGGGCTGATGTACGCGCCGCTTTTCTGATTTTCAAAAAAGTTCCGCCGGCCCTCTCAGTGGTCGGCGGACGACTTTGACGT
>JBCCVB010000032.1:0-53078 GCA_039195965.1 Pseudomonadota bacterium | reverse complement strand
GTTCATTTTAGTAATAACGCTTCGAATTGCAGGATTTACCATTGTAATATTTTACCATTTTCTGCACGTGAAAATACACCCACCCGATAAAGGGTGTCACCACAACCTGCTGGCGGGCCCCCTCGCTCCCGAAACCCCTATGGCCTCGCCGGTATGATATCCAATGGTTCGTTGTAAGTGGAGCTGCCCAATTACCCGCTTGGCGTCCAGAGCTTGCCCGGTGCGCAAGACACACTAGTAAAAGTCCACTCAATTCACTTTTAACGTCGAAGGAGGAGTGCTTGCTAAACTTTGTTTTATTTAAAGGAAGCTTCTGTCAGTTTGGGTTCCGGTTGCCATGAATGCCGAGCAGGAAAAGCCCCCTGCCCGGCACTACAAATTTAGACCGCTTCACCCACATCAATGCGATTTCCATCCGGGTCGGCGAATACGAAAGCCTTGAGGCCATAATCATGCACCTTCAGGCGCTTGATGATGCGCATTCCATTCTGTTCGCAGGCCCGGTAGACCTGCTCCGCATCTGAGACCATCATATGCGCAACATTGAACGGAGGCGCTTTGTAGCCTTTTTGCAGGCTCAGGTGCAGCTCGGCATCATCCTTTTTCAGGATCATGAAGCCGACCGGATCTCCATTTTCGAAGGTCTTTTCGAAGCCGAAAATCGACTTGTACAGCTCGTACGATTTTTGAATATCGGCAACGCCCAATATTGTGGCGACGCGCCCGAGATGAACCGAAGGCCGGTTTTGTGCAGACATGGCTCTGCCCTTTTGGTCTGGATTGCGAGCTGATGTTGGATTGGTCGGTGCCAAGCAAACAAGACAGTTATTCGCTGTTCAGGGCGGTGCCTGAATTCATCGGTACACCCTGCAACGCATACCTGCAATGGTTTCCTTCGAGTGCACGCGCCATTTGCGAACAAAAGCCTTCGAGTTGCCACCTGTCGATCTGTCTTCGATCGCTTGCAATTGCTTGCGAACACTCCTTCGCTGCACTACATGCCGCTCCAGGGGAGAGCATTTCAAAAACCGGCCAGGCCGATGGAAGGTTCTCTGTGACGCGCCCGTTCTCTCTTATCTCCTCACATACATTGATGAGCCGGTTGCTGCTATTGATCGGTGTCCTGTTGAATGGAACAGCCATGGCAGATGAAGAGATGACATTGCAAGGCCCGCAAGGCCCCTTGCACGGTGCTTACATTCACGCTGGGGAAAACCTTGCGACCGTGCTGATCATTCCGGGGTCAGGGCCGATCGACAGAGATGGAAACGGCGGTTTCGGAATTCGGTCGAATGTTTACAGACTTCTGGCACACGGTCTTGCAGAAAAAGGAATATCAAGCCTGCGTATCGACAAACGCGGCATGTATTCCAGCTCGAAAGCCATAGCAGACGGCAACAAGGTAACCATCGAAGACTATGCTGACGATGTCTCTCGATGGTCGGCAATCCTGTCTTCAAGAAGCGGTCATGAATGTGTCTGGTTGCTGGGCCACAGCGAAGGCGGACTGGTTGCCCTCAAAACGGTGGAAACCGGAAGTGCCACCGTTTGCGGTCTGTTACTTGCAGCCACGCCGGGTCGGCCACTTGGCGAACTTATGCGTGATCAACTCAAGGCCAATCCAGCCAATGCCCCCGTGCTGAAGGACGCATTCCGGATCATGGACAGATTGGAAGCGGGCGAGAAAGTGCCGGAGCAGGATGTTCCAGGCGCCTTGAAGCCGTTGTTCAACTCAGGTTTGCAAGACTATATGATCAATCTCTTCTCGCATGACCCCTTGCCTTTGATGACATCCTACAATGGACCAAGCCTGATTCTACAGGGAACAGAGGATTTACAGGTCCCCCCTTCCGACGCAGAGAACCTGCATGGGGCCGGAATAGATACGAAGCTTCAGATAGTGGCAGGCATGTCGCATATGCTGAAACAGGTCGAAAATGCAGGCATGGAAGCAAACCTTGCGACTTACACCGACCCTAACTTGCCTTTGGCTAACGAAGTAACTTCCATGTTGAGTGAATTCATACTGGCCAATCAGCCGAATTGATACACGAGCGACTTCGAACAAGACAGGTATCCCGAAGCGCCAGTTTCTGATTGTTGCACTGCAGACATGCGATCGATGCCCAAATCGGGCCAATCCTTCCAGCTCATTGTATACGCAGCGTAAAATGGAATATGAGTTTTTAACTCATATTTTATGTGTCCCCAATTGACAGCGTTAACACTTCAAAATAATTGGTCGCCTACCCAGCAGGTTCGCCAGGCAGCAACTTAACCTGTTTGGGAGCCTATCAATGGCACGTCTAACTTCACGCGTTAACAACGGCGTTTTGGTCGGTGACCAGCGCCTTGATCAAGTTTTACTACTCCAAGACATTAACGGTAACGGCAGCGCCACAGGCTTCGGCGAAGCGACCGTATTTTTTGACGGAAACAACGAATCCGGTCTGGAAAATCCAACCGCGAATGTTTTCTCGGTCCATCAGGCATCGGACAAGTCCGTCTACGTGGCCGATGGCACAACCGACTCGGTTTATCGCCTCGTTGATGAAAACAATGATGGCGACGCCCAAGACGCCGGAGAAGCAAAGGTCTGGTTTTCTTCAGAGAACGCAGCGGGTTTCTCCACCGTCACGCCAAACAGTGTCCACGAAGGTGAAGACGGTGCCATTTATGTCGTCAATGCGGGCACTCGGTCCGCGCCTCAAGATGCAATTTACCGTACAGTCGACCTGAATGGCGACGGTGACGCAAACGATGAAGGTGAAGCAACGCTCTGGCTTGATGTCCAAACCGTGATCGACACGGCAGTTCCATTCGACATCAGCTTTGACGGAAATGTGGCCTACCTGAACGACCTCACAGGCACAGCAACCGACGCGATCTACCGCATCGAGGATAAAAACGGCGACGGCACAATTCAGGACGATGAAGTTCAAACCTTCATCTCTGACGACATGAATTTCGGTGCTCCTGTCGACATCGCCAATGCCACCGCAGTTGACGGCTCGCTTTACACCCTCACCTGGTTCCCGGCCAGAGGTGACGAACTGAAGCTTTACCGCCTCACGGATCTTGACGGATCAGGACAGATTGACGACCAGTCTGAAGCTGTTGAAGTCTGGAACGCCTCAGCAATGCCGGTCGGATTTGGAGCGGAGATCGGCTTTTCGGTGGCTGCAGATGAAGACGGCAACATCACTCTCGTTGGAAACACTTTCCGTAGCTTCAACAACGTCGTATCGCTTTCCGACCTCAATGGAGACGGTGATTTCCTGGACGCTGGCGAAACCAACGTTTTCGCATCAGGCAGCTTCGAAGGGCCTTTGGAACGTCCGCGAGCGGTCGAATTCTACGAAGGCAATTCCGAACTGACCGAAGGCACGACGGGTATCCTTGTCGGTGATCAGCGCAAGGACAAATTGTTCCTGTTCAAAGATGGCGATCGAGGAAGAGAAACGGTCTTCTTTGATGAAACCAACGAATCCGGTCTCGCCAATCCGACGAGCAATGTCTTCTCCGTTCACCAGGCTTCCGACAAGTCAGTCTACATGACTGATGGGAATGCCGACGCCGTGTACCGCCTTGTTGATAAAAACGAAGACGGTGATGCTCTGGACGAAGGTGAAGCAAACATCTGGTTTTCCGCAGACAATGCAGCCGGATTTTCCACGGTTACACCCAACAGCGTGCATGAAGGCGGTGACGGAGCCATCTACATCACAAACGCCGGCACCAGATCTGCACCGCAAGACGCAATCTATCGTACAGTAGATCTGAACGGTGACGGCGATGCAAACGACGAAGGGGAAGCAACCCTTTGGCTCGACGTGCAGAACGTAATCGACACAGCGGTGCCCTTCGATATCAGCTTCGCGGGCAACGTGGCTTATCTGAATGACCTGACAGGTGCCGCCACAGATGCAATCTACCGCATTGAAGACAAAAACGGCGACGGCACAATTCAGGATGACGAAGTTCAGACCTTCATCTCGGATGACATGAACTTTGGTGCTCCTGTCGACATAGCCAACGCCACCTCTTCCGATGGCTCGCTCTACACGTTGACCTGGTTCCCGGCCAGCGGAGAAGAACTGAAGCTCTATCGTCTGACTGACCTGGATGGCTCCGGTCAGATTGACGATCAGTCTGAAGCCAAGGAAGTCTGGAATGCGTCGGCAATGCCCGCCGGCTTCGGCGCAGAAATCGGATTTTCGGTTGCTGCACACGAAAACGGCGACCTGACACTGACAGCAAACACCTTCCGGGCCTTGAACAACGTCGTGCGCCTTCGGGACCTTAACGGTGACGGAGACTATCTTGACGACTTCGAGACAAGTATCGTCGCCTCCAGCAGCTATGAAGGGTCTCTCGATCGGCCGCGCGCCCTTGAGTACTACGAAGGCAAAGCTGAAGTAACCAACGCTACCGTCGGAGCAGGAAATCATTTCTCCGTCTTCCTCGATACCGAGACCAATACGCTTTACACGAGCGGCGAGAATTTTGTTGGTCAGCTGGGCATTGGCACCACAGGCTTCGACATCAAAACCCCGATTGAAGTGTCCATGCCGGAAGGCTTCGATTCCAAGATCGTTTCTGTTTCCGCAGGTCTTTTGCACACGACATTCCTGACCGAGGACGGAGATGTCTACGCATTCGGCTTTAACAACAACGGCCCACTCGGTACCGGTGATGAAGAAACGCGGACAAGTGCGACACTGGTTGAAGCACTCGACGATGTGAACATTGTCACCATCGAGAACGGCAACGGCGTTTCCTACGCTATTTCCGATACGGGTGTGCTCTACTCCTGGGGAACAAATTCCAACGGCCAGCTCGGTCTTGGTGACCAGGTCGAGCGTCATGAACCTACCGTTGTGGAAGCTCTGGCAAACGAAACTGTTGTGTTGGTGTCTTCTGGAACCTCTCATACCCTGGCCCTCACGGCTGATGGCCAGGTCTATGCCTTCGGCAGCAACACGGACGGCCAACTCGGATCTCCAGATGCACTGGAAGATGATGGTTCACCGGCACGCCGTTCCGTCGAACCTGTGCTTGTCCAGGGACTCCCGGACAATATTGTCTCGCTCACAGCTGACACCAAGACGTCCTATGCGGTTACCGCTGACGGCCGCGTCTTCGGATGGGGCGAGAGCCGTTACGGCCAGCTGCTTCAGGGTTCGGATAACGGCGACGGCACATTCAGTGCCGATACCTCGGATGTTCTTGCGCCGATCGAGCTTACCGGATTGCCTGACAACGTCGTTGAAGTCAAAGGTGGTGCACGTTGGGCTGCTGCCCTGACCGATGACGGGGATGTTTATGTCTGGGGACCGAACGATGAAGGACCGAGTGGTGGCCTGGACGGTGACCCTGCTGCGGAATCGGATGTCACATTCTATCCGACACTGCTTCCGGAACTAGACGATGTGAACATCGTCGAGCTGCACACCGGCCCGAACTCCCTGATTGCGGTTGCCGACACTGGAGCGATTTTCACCTGGGGTTCAAACTCTGATGGCCGGCTGGGCTTCTCATCGGACGGTTCCGTTTACTATCCGACCGAGATCTCCCTGATCGATGCTCCCGATCCGTACCTGGTTTCCGCAACACCTGGTGACAACGGCCGCGACGTCTCCAACGACAGCTCGATCACCCTCAACTTCACCGAGGAAGTCGAAGCTGGAAGTGGCTTCCTGACGCTTGTCAATCGCAGTACCGGTGAACGTACCGAAATCGACGTGAACGATGAGCGCCTCGTCCAATTCGATGGCACCACGGTCATCGTTACGCCGCCGGAGCACCTTCAGGCCGACGCCCGTTATGCTGTCGAGATTTCTGACGGCGCATTCCTCGACCTGGACGGCAACGCCTATGAAGGGATCGATGAGGGGGACACTTCAACGTTCAACTTCACCACTTCCGAAGACGAGGCAGGTTCACAAGCCCTGCGCGGTACCCGCGATGACGATCTGCTGAGAGGCGGCTCCGATAATGATCGTATCAACGGTCGAGACGGCGATGACATCATCTCCGGCGGCAGCGGCAACGACCGACTGAACGGTGGCTGGGGAGATGATGACCTTCTCGGCGGCAATGGCCGTGACAAGCTGAACGGCGGTTGGGGTGACGATTTCCTCAACGGAGGCGCTGATAATGACCGCTTGAGCGGCGGATGGGGCGACGACGAGTTGTTAGGTGGTCAGGGCAACGACAGGCTTTCAGGTGGTTGGGGCAACGACTTCCTGGATGGCGGTGTCGATAATGACCGTCTTGACGGTGGCAACGGCAATGACGTTCTGAACGGTGGTGATGGCCAAGACCGACTGAACGGAGGATCCGGAAACGATTCTCTATCTGGCGGAGAAGGCAACGACCTCCTGGACGGTGGTCGCGGAAACGACATCATTGCCGGTGGCGCCGGAGACGATCTGCTGATCGGCGGCTGGGGTCAGGACACCTTTGTCTTCGATGGTGGCAACGATGTCGTTAAGGACTTCGATCCAGGCTTCGACTGGTGGTTCTGGTCTCAGCCAGGCGACAAGATTTCCATCTCCATTGACGGAATCGACAGCTTTGACGACCTTCTTGCCAGCGCTACGCAGCAAGGTTGGGACACTGTCTTTGAGTTCAACGAAAATGACAGCCTCACATTGAAGAACACCTTCATGTTCTTCCTGGATGGTGATGATTTCCAGTTCGTTTGACACTAAAACTCAATCCTCGGGGCGCAGATTTGCGCCCCGAGCTGATTTCTATTCAAGAATTTGATTTAACTCGACTTTGCGTTTCGAAACAGTTGGTCAAAGCGAGCGTCGCCACTCTGAGCGACAAAGAAAAACACTCCGGTCTCTCGAAAGGTTACCCCGCTTCAAGAGCGTGTCGTTTGGGTCGTTAAGCACCGCGATTCCCCCCCAAAGCAAGCCGACAACCAATCGGCAAGGATCACGCGTTCAGTGATCCGGACAGTTTCGAGTGTCAGAGTTTTCTTGCGGGTCTGCAATTTCAGCATAACCAGGGCACTTGAAAATAGCTGCATTGTCAGCGCCAAGGCTTCCTGATGCGAAAGTTTCTCACTTTCAGCCGCTAATTCCCGCCACCTTGATGAAAGTCAATTCACGGATTTCCAGAGTCGATATAAACTTGAGTTAATAACTCCAGTTAAAGTCGTCAACGCAGTGATGCCAACGGTTCAAATACTCAGTCCTGAATCCACAAGGTGTTTGAATTGTCGAGCATCCGAAACCAAACGCGTTGCGACTTTAACTGACCCCGGCTGGATATTACGGCCGCGTTCAACAGCCAGCTTTGCGCGAGCCAGAAACCACCCCGCGTTCGACGCGGAGCATCCTGAAAGGAGACCGGCATGAAATCGGTTCTGGCTGCAATTTTTGCACTCGCGTTGCCTTCACAGGCCATTGCTGACACCACCTTGATCGACCTGAGCAAACTGCCGTCCAAGCAAGTCTACGGAACTGCACTTGTGACCCCTCTGGCGGTTTCACCGTCCGGGCAACCTGCCATCGTCGTGCTGGACGTGGAAAGCGGCAAAGTGGTTCCGCCACATGCGACCAAGAGTGGGCTTCGCATACTGACAGTTCTTTCAGGAGACATGTCGTGGGGTGATGGCAGCGAAGTCGATGAAGAGAAAGAAACCATTTACCCCCCGGGAAGCTTCCTCACGGTGCCTGTCGGCAAGGATCACTGGTTGGCTGCTCGTTCCGGCCCAGTCCGCATCCAGCTCGTTGTTCTTGAAGAAGAAAAGCCCGTACCGGGAATAGTGGAGCAGATGAAATGACCAAAATGACCGACATGAACCGGCGCAGCGCCCTCTCTCTGCTGGCTGCGGGTGCGGCGTCAACTCTTTTGCCCTCGCCTGCGCTGGCCGGCAAAATGGCGAAACTTGCCCTCTTCGGCCCACCAGCCGGGCCGTCCGTGACCCTCGCCTATGCGGTTGCGAGCGGAGCATTTGACGGAATAACCGATGATGCGACCTTCAAAGCCTGGCGGAACCCCGACGAATTGCGTGCCGGATTGACCTCCGGCAACATCGGAATTTCAGTTGTTCCGGTTCAGGCAGCCGCAAACCTTTACAATCGGGGTTTTCCAATTCGTCTTGCAAATGTCATGACGAACGGCCTTCTTTACATCATCAGCGAAGATGCCGGGATCAAGTCGGTCAAGGATCTCAAGGGCCACAGTATTGCTGTGCCGTTTCGCGGCGACACACCGGAAATCATTTTTGGGCAGCTGCTTTCCTTCAATGGTCTCAACGCGGAACAGGACCTGCAGATAACCTATGCCGGATCTCCTATCGAGGCGATGCAACTGCTGCTGGCCGGTAAGGTCGATGCAGCATTGACGGCTGAACCATCTACAACCGCTGGCGTCCTGCGCGGGCGTATGGCCGGCAAGAAAGTATCCAGGGTGATAGACATTCAAAAAGCCTGGGGTGAAATGACAGGTGCCGCACCAGTCATACCTCAAGCAGGTCTGGCAGTGACACAAGCTTTCCTGGATGCAAATGCTGAAATTGTTACGAACATTCAAGCTACGCTGAAAACAGTAACATCCGAAGTCATTGAAGATCCCCAAAAGGCTGCGGGAGCTGCGACGAAGGCTCTGGGCCTCCCTGCGCCCTTGCTGGCTGCCTCGGTCCCGCACTGCAACCTTGTTGCCCGCCCCGCCACGGAAGCTCGTGCTGATGTAGAGCGGATGCTGAGTGCCATGGCCGGAGCGGACATGGAGCGCATTGGCGGAAAGCTTCCGGACGACAAATTCTATCTGTGAGTTCTGGAAACAAGGCCTGGAAGCGGACAAGAGATCCTCTTCCAGGTTCCTTAATGTGAGTGTTTGAAAACAATGCCTCAGCCATCGCCAGACGGTATCAAGGATCACGTGTTCAGCAGAGCTGGCCGGGTGCTGGATTTTGTCTGGTCTGGTTGGGCGGGGCTCGCCGGTCTTTGTCTTCTGGCAGCCGTCTGGCAGGCAGGTCACGAGGCATACGGACAGTTCATTTTATCCTCACCCCTTCAGACACTTCAGGAAATCGGGTCGCTGGTTCGAGATCCCGAGGCCTGGAAGATCACTTTGCTAACTCTGCAGCGCGCCGTCACGGGTTTTGCGCTTGTAGCGATCAGCGGCGGTGCGCTGGGGCTCGTTGCCGGTTATTCCCCGGCAATAATGCGCATCGCATCGCCTCTCATCACAGTTGTCCTTGGCGTCCCTCCCATCGCATGGATTGTCCTTGCAATGATCTGGTTCGGAGGATCGGACGCAACGGTTCGAACGGTCATTGTAATCGCCGCCTTGCCGGTCGTCTTTCTTGGTGCGGCGCGCGGAATTTCCACCCGCGACAGAGGCCTCGACAAGATGGCACAGGCGTTCGGAGCCGGTCCGGTCAGGCGATTTCTGACGGTTGGCCTGCGCCAGACGACAACAACGCTTTTCCCTGCACTTGCCCTTGCGCTCGGTACTTCTTTCAAGGTTGCCGTCATGGCTGAATTGCTGGCCAGTGCAGGCGGCATCGGCGGAGCGCTTGCCGATGCCCGCACCAATCTGGACATCACCAAGGCTCTTGCCTGGGTCGTCGTTTCAGTCGGCCTTTTGATTGTCGTCGAATATGCTCTTATTCATCCCGTCAAGGGTGAAGTTGATCGCTGGCGCAGAGCCGCTCAGCCATGGGGCGTCAAGCGATGACCGCGTTGAAGCTGAACAACATCGCACACGCTTATCTGGGACGTACTGTTCTGGACAAAATCGACCTGGAAGTCGCACAGGGAGAAATCGTTGCCCTGGTGGGACCTTCCGGCTGCGGAAAATCAACGCTGGCACACATTGCAGCGGGACTGATCGATGCACGCGCCGGAAAAGTTCACCGCGGATACAACAGGCAGGGAATGATCTTTCAGGAACCTTCACTGCTTCCATGGGCCACTGCTGCAGACAATATCGCCTTTTCTTTGAAACTGGCAGGTATCCCTCGCTCGCAAAGAACCGAACGTGTTGCGGACGCAGCCAAGCGCGTTGCTCTTTTGCCTGAAGACCTGAAGAAATTCCCTGTTGAACTTTCCGGAGGCATGAAGCAAAGGGTCGCTATCGCCAGGGCCCTCGCGATAGAGCCGGACTTCCTTTACTTCGACGAACCTTTCACCGCACTCGACGTGGCGCTGCGCCGCCGTATGCAGGATCTGATCATCGAAACTTGTGCCGGAGGTCAAGTCTCTGGTTTGTTCATTACCCATGACCTCCAGGAGGCCGTAAGAATTGCCGACCGGATCGCGGTCCTGGACAGCAGAGGAAACGGTGTACTTGGCATTCGCCACGTCCCTTCCCGCCCGGCGGATCGCGATGACATTTCTGTTTTTGAATGGGTCCAAAAAGCACTTCAGCAGGACATGCTGTTCAGGCACATTCACGACGTCGATGAAAGGCAAATCGCATGAGTTGCGGTCCCGCCGGTCATGGACTTGCCCCGAATTTGAATCCGGGATGGTGGAACGTTCTTTCGACTGAAGGCTTCCGCCTGTTCTTTCCCCTCTCCGCGATTTATGTGGTTCTGTGGCCCTTGCTCTGGGTCTTGGTGTTCGACTTCGACCTGCCCATGGCACAGGACGTCCCGCCTCAGCTTTGGCACGCACATGAGATGCTTGTCGGTGCGTTTGGGGCTGCACTCATCGGCTTTTTGACAACCGCGGCACCCGAGTGGACGGACACAGAGCCACTACGCGGACGAAAACTCTGGGGAATCGCGGCCCTATGGGCCATAGGGCGCCTCGTCGGCCTACTGGGTTGGGACAACCTGGCTCTTGTCGGTGCTCTCGCGGATTTCAGCTGGCAGGTTCTGCTGATTTGCTATCTGCTACACCTTTCATGGCGTCAACGGACAGACAGGCTGGTTGCCTTCGCTGGCTGGCTGACAATCCTGCTAGGCTGCGTGACGTCAACTCAGATCGGTTTTCTGAGCGACGATTTGGATCTTGCAACGAAATCCATCCGTCTTGCGGGTTTCGCATATCTGGGTCTGCTCGGACTTGCTCTGGGTCGCATCACGGTTCCCGTCACCAATCTCATTCTGGACCCAAGCGAGGAGACCTCGCCGTTCCGGCCGCATCCTGGCCGGCTTCATCTGGCGCCGGGATTGGTTCTAGTCGCCATAGCAGGAGACATATTTGGTCTCAGCCCTGCAGTTTCAGGCTTTCTGCTGATCGCTGCGGGAGCCGCGTTCATGGATCGTATCGCGGAAGCCTTTATCGGACGCGCTGTTTTTCAGTCGGAAATTCTCATGTTGGCAGGAGCCTCGGCATTCGCAGGCATCGGTCTAATTTTCACCGGTTGCTATCGTCTTGGCGCGCCCTGGGCAGAAACCACCGGACTTCACATTGCATTTCTGGGGGGCCTTGGTCTTGGGGTCTATGCCGTTTTCTGTATTGCCGGGAAACTCCACACGGGCAATACCCTTGGGCAATCCCTCATAGTCCGGCTTGGAGCCGTGGCACTCGTCCTTTCCGCGCTTGCTCGCATTGCTCCGGACTTTGGATTTGAACTGCCAGGCCCGTTTCATGGAATTGCCGTTTCTCTCTGGTCTCTGGCATTCCTCGCATGGATCTTTGACTTCTGGCCCTTGCTAAGCCGCGTCGAAATCGCGACGGAAGCACCTGCAGTCTCCCCGCACAACGAAGACCACGAACCTGCTTCGACACCACAGGAATCCAACACCCGCTCGCTTCGTCAGGCCAGTGGTGAATAGCAGTTAAAAGCGATTTAGCCGGATTGCTGACTTGATCAGCGAACCCGCAAGGAAGTATCTGAGGTTCCGGAAAGCCAAGGAGGCTGGCGCGAGTGACGGAATTCGCTGCAACTGCGAAGTTGCTGATGCACTGCGGCAATTTTCATCAGGCCCAACCCCAAATTAAACTTGAAAATTTTACTCAGGTTTAATAGTCAGTACACAATTCAATCAGCCAGCTTTGCATTCTGCAATAAAGCCAGCGGCCTCATTCCCGATTAAGCGACTGCTCAGCTGCAGTCGGCGCGTTTGTCCGCTCCGGCTGGTTTGGGTGCGCGACTTTCCACGAAATCGGGAGACAGGCAGAAGACCATAAACCAGCAGGATGTGTCAGGCGAAACAAGGAGGCGCATATAGGTGGATTATAGGGAATTCGGACTTTACGACCCAGGTGCAGAAAAAAGCAGCTGCGGAGTTGGCTTCATTACCCGAAAAGACGGGCGCCAGACACATGACGTCCTGAGCATGGGGCATGAAGCCCTTTGCGCTGTTCCGCATCGTGGCGGAATGTCGTCTGAAGGTGTGGGTGATGGTGCCGGTGTTTCGATCGATTTGTCCGTATCCTTTTTCCGCCACCTGACCGGGCGCGAAGACCTCAAGCCAGGAGAATTCGGTGTCGGCAACTTTTTCTTGCCAACGGATGTCGAGCAGCATGAAGCTGCCGCGGCTCTCATCGAAAAACTCCTGAAAGAGCATGGATTCGAAACGATCCTGAAGCGTGATGTCCCGGTCGACAATGCGGCCCTTCGGCCCAAAGCCGTCAGGCATCAGCTTGCGATCCGCCAATGGGTGTTTGTTGCAGCTTCCAAGGAAAACGGTTCTGCTATTTCCGACAGGAAAGTTCACGAGGCTCTGCTTGCAATCGAAGCAGATGCCTATACACGCTCCGAGCTTGAGGGTCTTTACCCCCTCTCATTGAGCGCGCGTACCCAGGTGTTCAAAGGCCGCCTGAACTCCTACGAACTGATCCCGTATTTCAAGGATCTGCAGGAACCGCAACACAAGGTCCACACGCTCTATTTTCATACGCGCTTTTCCACCAACACGGATCCGCACCCCAGCATGGCGCAGCCGTTCCGTTTCATGGCGCATAACGGCGAGCTGAACACCGACAAGAAAAACAGACTTTCCGAGACGGCAGTCGCAAGAGCCAAAAACGCCAATATCATTCGGCCCAAGGGTCAATCGGACAGCTGCCGTCTGGACCAAACGTTGCAAAGCCGGGTTCTGGAGGACGATCTGGACCTGGTGACGGCTGTGGTTTCCATGATGCCGCCAGCTTGGGAAAACGACACTTCGATGTCCGAAGATGTTCGGGCCATGCTGGAATACTTCTCGCTTTACGAGGAGAAGAACGACGGTCCGGCCGCACTCATTTTCGGTGATGGCACCATCGTCGGCGCCCGTCTGGACCGCCTTGGACTTCGGCCGCTCAGAACCACCGAAACAAACGAGTATCTGACGGTAATGTCCGAGGCTGGTCAGATCTCCTTTCCCGCCGAGGAAATCATCCATCGCGGCCGCATCGAGGCCGGTGGAATGCTCTATTACGACCATGCGCAAAAGCGCAGCTGGAGCACGAAAGCCGCGCTTGAAAATCTTGCAGAACAAAAGAACTACCGGAAGCTGCTGGACGAAGCACGGTTGCGTCTTTCGGACCACCGCGGACCAGCGATAAAAGCGCCCGGACGGCTGGTTCCCTACGAAGGCGATCTGGAGCTGAACCAGCGTTATGTCGCATATTCGCACAATCAGGAAAGTTTCAAATTCCTGATGGACCCGATGCTGGCAACAGGCGCCGAGAAAATCTCCGCGATGGGCTACGGTGCGGCCATCAATGCCCTTTCCGATCAGGAAGGCGGTGTCGCCAAGTACTTCTCCCAGCGTTTCGCCCAGGTGACCAACCCTCCGCTCGATTCCATTCGCGAAGCCGATGGCATGACCTTGCGCGTCGCATTGGGGAGCAAGCCCAGATTCTCCAAATCCGGGACACAGCAGATTGTTGTCGACAGCCCGATCCTGTCCAGGACGGACATGAAATGGCTGCGCGAACAGACGAACACTCCGGTGCTGGTCGTCAACACGTTGTTTGAACCTGTCGCAAACGACGAAATCGCGAACGCCAACGCCCTGAAGGCGGCCATCGACGACATTTGCGACCAAACCGCCGAGCAGGCCGCAGAGCACGGTGGTGTTGTTATCCTGAGTGACCGGCAGGTTTCATCCCGGAAAGCCGTACTGCCGATGGCTCTTGTGGTGTCGGCCGTCAATCAGCGCCTGATCGAGGAAGGGCTGCGCCTGAAAGCTTCGGTAATTGTCGAAAGCGGACAGATTTCCTCAGCCCACCATGTCGCGGTTGCCCTTGGTTTCGGTGCATCGGCCGTCTATCCCCTTGCAGTTCAGCTCCGCGCGGAAGAAACCTTCCCGGACGACGCGGAAGCTGCCTTCAAGCGTTTTGCAAAGGCGGCAGAAAAGTCGCTGCTGAAAACCATGGGCAAGGTCGGTCTTTGCACGGCGGAGAGTTACATCGGTGGTGAGTTCTTCGAACCGAACTTTCTCGATACCGACGACCCGGTATTGAAACGCTATTTTCCGAACGTGAAAACGCCGGTTGGTGGTGTCGGCTTCGAGACGATCGCAACCGCCGTTTTCGATTGGCACCAGCGTGCGCTTACCGTTGCCAGTGAAAAAGACATTCCTCTTCTTGGTCTGTTCAAGGAGCGTGCAGAAGGTGCCGGTCATTCCTTCGGCACAACCGCGGTGCGCGGCTTTGTCGACATGACTGAGGAGAGCATTCAGCTCAGCGCCAATCCGGATGCAGGAGAACATGACGATCATCTCCGGTTGCTGCCGGTTGATCGACTTGAAGATGCTTTTGGCCTGGACGAGAAGGCTTACACCTATACCAACTTCGACAAGCTGACGCCGACGATGATCGACATGTTTTCGATCACTCCGGGCTACCGCGCCTTCGCACGCATGATGTCCGAGGAGCGCAGCCGTCGCCCTGCGGCCTTGAGGGACGTTCTGGAGTTTCCGGCGGACGTCTCCTACGCGGCATCGGCAGCTGAATTCGAACGTGAATTCAAACGTTTTTCAATTGACGGCAACTCGTCCTTCTATTTCCGCGGGCTCAAATGCGAGCAGGAAGACGAGACTACGTTCAAGCTGTCCTTGTCGGGACCGGGAGGCAATCAGCTTGCCCGCCGATCCGAACTTGCAGAAGCATTGGTACGGCATTTCAAGACCTCGATCGAAGGTCACTGGCTGGAAGACAGCTTTGTAAAAGTCCGTGCCAAGGGAAAAGCGGCAGAGTTTCTTGCTCGTATTCGCTCCGCTCCTCAGGCTGCCGACCTCAACAAGGTTCAACCGGCAAGCGACATCACGCCATTGCTTGCAAGCGGCGCGATGAGCCACGGCGCTCTTGTTGCCTCGGCTCATGAAGCGGTCGCTCACGGCACGAACATGGCAGGGGGTATGTCGAACTCCGGCGAAGGCGGCGAGCATATCTCCCGCTACGGCACGATCCGGTCTTCCAAGATCAAGCAGTTCGCTTCCGGTCGCTTTGGTGTGTGGGCCGGATATCTTGCAGATCCGTCGCTCGAGGAGATCGAGATCAAGATAGGTCAGGGCGCCAAGCCCGGTGAAGGTGGCCAGCTCCCCTCGCCCAAAGTGACCGTGGAAATCGCGGCCGCCCGTGGCGGAACACCCGGTGTGGAGCTTGTCTCGCCACCGCCGCACCACGACACCTACTCGATCGAAGATCTCGCTCAGCTGATCCACGACGCAAAGGCTGCCCGTGTGCGGGTAATCGTGAAACTCGTTTCTTCGGAAGGGATCGGCACGATCGCCGTTGGCGTTGCCAAGGCCGGCGCTGATGTGATCAACGTTGCCGGCAACACCGGCGGCACCGGTGCAGCTGCGGTTACCAGCCTTAAATACACTGGGCGCTCGGCCGAGATCGGTATCGCGGAAGTGCATCAGGCCCTTTGCGCAAACGGTATCCGCCAGAAGGTGGTTCTGCGTTGCTCGGGTGCACATCAGACGGCAACCGATGTCGTCAAATCCGCTCTGCTTGGGGCCGATTCCTTCGAGTTCGGCACCACGGCCCTGATGATGCTGAAATGCGTCATGGCAAAGAACTGCAACGTCAAATGCCCAGCCGGCCTCACCACCAATCCGGAAGTCTTTGACGGAGACCCGAGGGCTCTTGCGCAATATCTTTTGAACATTGCACACGAGACGCGCGAAGTTCTGGCCGCACTGGGGCTGAAGTCTCTGAAGGAGGCACGCGGCCGCTCCGACCTGCTGCATCTGATCAACCACTCGTCCCAGGTGGGACAGCTCGACTTGCGGGCCATGTTGAGCTTTGCCGAAGAGATCAGGGTCGATGATCCCGTTTACCTGGAAAAGGACTTCGCGCACGACGACCGCTTTATCGAGACCGCTTGCCGGAAACTGTTCGAGGACGGTGAAAGCAAGGTTACGCTTCGCCCCAATTCCCGATTGAACAACTGCAACAAAACCGTCGGTGGGCAGCTTGCGATCGATATCGAACGCCTGCTGAATCACCAGCTCGATGACAAGGTTGCTCAAAAGACCGCTCCGGTCCTTCAAGACCACCGGGGCCGCAGGTACTTTGATGCGAATACGGTCAATGTCGAAACGGCCGGATCAGCAGGACAATCCTTCGGTGCATTCTGCAACGACGGCATGCGTCTTGAACACGAAGGAACGTGCAACGACGGCGTCGGCAAAGGCGCCTGCGGCGGCACCATCGTGGTTCGCTCTCCAGGCGGAGGATCGGAGGAAGCCGGCGGCAACGTCCTCATCGGTAACTTTGCTCTTTTCGGCGCCACAGGCGGCAGAACCTTTGTCGAAGGTCAGGCAGGAGACCGTTTTGCGGTCCGCAATTCCGGCGCGACAGCGGTCGTTGAAGGTGTCGGCGATTTCTGCTGCGAGTACATGACCAACGGAGCGGTGTTGAACATCGGCAGCTTTGGCAAGGGTTTCGCCAACGGCATGAGTGGTGGCTTTGCCTACCAGTATGATCCCTATGGAGAACTCAACGACAAGGCCAGCCATGACTCGGTTCTTCTCGACACAATCGAAAACGGTTCACCGCTTGGCGAAATGCATGGAGACGTGATTCGTCACCTGCTGAAGCTGCATGTCGAGGCCACTGGATCTCAAAAAGCCGCCTGGCTCCTTCAGAACTGGGACAGCGAAAAGCAGCACTTCATGTATGCGATGCCAACGTCGCTGCTCGCCTATCAGGACAGCGACGCCATTCTAGCAGCACGTTCAAGGAAGGAATTGATTGAAGAGCTCAGTTCGGCTCTCGTTGCCCACCAATTGCGCAAGTTCAAGACCGCACTGAAGGCCGGCAAGCCAATCCTTGACGGTACCGTCCCGGGGTATGGACAGACGGACACTGAGGAAATGTACGTTCTCCTCAATAATTATCTCGTCATGTCAACGGCCCAGACGGTAGCTCTCGGGCGGGTCAATGGCAGCCCGAAGATCTCGGACACAGAGGTCGAAAAGGCAGCCCGGAACCTGCTTCTGACCGAGGACTTCTCGCTTCTGAAGAAGCTCCAGGGATATGCCCGCACCGCCGTGTCGGAATACAGCGATGACGAGCTGGCCGTCCTGATCGCCGACAAGAGGCTCGGTGATTACAAACAGGCCCTAGCCAGCCGAAACGTGCTTTCGATGGATAGTCCCGGGACCTACGGGTGGATCCTCTACCAGAACGCAAAGAACCGCGAGAAGGTCGGCCGGCTGCCGAGTTTCGAGGAGTTGTTTGCAAAGCACAGCATCTCCGACCTGATGTCATTCACGGCCGCACACACAGCCTGACCCCGCAAAACCGTTCGCAAAGTTTCCGAAAGTTCATAATCCATGCAAATTCCATTCATACCGAAGGATGCTCCCTTCAGCGAGGACCAGAAATCCTGGCTCTCCGGGTTTCTTGCCGGTTTGCATTCAAGGTTGTCGATCCAGGGTACACCGGCCGGCACGGCCGTTTCTGCTGAAGCATCCGTAGCGGCCCCGGTGGTAAACATTCTGTTTGGAACACAGACCGGCAATGCAGAAAGCGTTGCCATGGACGCAGCAGCCGTCGCGAAATCCAACGGCATGGCCCCCGTGGTCCAGGCGCTTGATGACATCTCGCTTGAGGCCTTTGCCGCAATGACAAGCGTTGTGGTCGTCATTTCAACCTATGGCGAAGGTGAAATGCCGGACAATGCCCAGCTGTTCTGGGAAGCCCTGTCTGCGGACACAGCGCCGCGACTGGAAGACATGACCTTCGGTGTTCTGGCCCTTGGCGATACCGGTTATGATGAATTCTGCCAAGCGGGCAAGCTGATCGATATGCGTCTCGAGCAACTGGGTGCTCAACGCCTCGTGACGCGGATCGATTGCGATATCGATTTTGAAGACGTGGCTGCTTCCTGGGTGGAAAAAGCACTGCCGAAGCTTGCGAAGGAACAGAATGCCGGACAACCGCCTGCGTCTGCGGGTGAGGCCGGGACACAGGCCGATGCACCAGCCAAACCCAAATGGTCGCGCAAGTCCCCCTTCCCGTCTTCGATTGCTGTCAATCGTCTGCTGTCTGGTGACACATCGTCCAAGGAAATTCGGCACTACGAATTTGCGCTCGGTGACAGCGGCCTCACCTATGCCGCCGGTGATGCACTAGGTGTCATGCCGGTGAACGATCCTGCGCTGGTGCAGGCGGTGCTGGAGCGTTTGAGCTCATCCTTCGATGCGGTTGTTGACGGTATCGATGGCGGGTTCGGAGAAGCGCTTCAGCACCGGTTTGAAATTTCCACGCCATCGAAGGAACTGATCGCTGAAATTGAAAAGCGGGCTGAAAACCAGGAACTCAGCCACATTCTTCAACATGGCGACAAGGAAGCCCTGGAGGCATGGCTCTGGGGCAAGGACGTTCTGGACCTTCTTCAACTGCTTCCGGTGGGTGCGCTTTCAGCCGGGGAGTTTGCGGCGCTGCTGAAACCGTTGCAGCATCGCGCCTATTCCATCTCCTCCAGTCCATTGGAAGCGCCTGAGCACATTCACCTGACGATTGCCAGTGTCAGATACCGGACGCATGGCCGCAATCACGGCGGCGTCTGCTCGACCTTCCTGGCCGACCGGGTCGAGGAAAATGGGACAGCCGGTATCTTCGTGTCACCAAACAAATCGTTCCGCCTGCCTGAGGACAAGAGCCGGCCCGTCATCATGGTGGGTCCCGGTACGGGTATCGCGCCGTTCAGGGCATTCCTGCAGGAACGACGGGCCAGCGGCGCAAGCGGATCCAACTGGTTGTTCTTCGGCGACCAGCACAAGGCCAGTGACTTCATTTATGAAGATGAACTGAGTGAACTGAGCGCTCAGGGTGTGCTCAATCGCCTGGATCTCGCTTTCTCCCGGGACCAGGACCAGAAGATTTACGTCCAGCATCGCATGAAGGAAAACGGCAAGGATCTGTTCGGCTGGCTCGAAGATGGTGCCTATTTCTATGTCTGCGGCGATGCCACCCGTATGGCCAAGGATGTGGATCGCGCCCTGCATGATGTGATTGCCGAATTCGGCGGTCTGTCGGCGGATGACGCGAATACATACGTCAACAATCTCAAGCGTGAAAAGCGTTACCTCAGAGACGTTTACTAGATCCAGATTGCTGCAGAGCAATGGTTGGGAGCCCTAATTCGTGAGTAAGACCGTGCAAGACAGCCAAACGGGTCCAAGACTTGCCTTCAGCAATTCCGGTGCTGGAACCGCGCGGATGAACAGCAGAAGAGGCAACGACCTGGCAGACCTCGTCATTTCGTCCTCACACCGGGCTCGTGCGCTGGATGAACCGGTCGATCTGCTGTTCGACTGGCTGCCTGGCTTTGAAAAGGTAATCGCGTCCACCGCAAACGGCTGTGCCGTCATGAGCGAAGTCGGGATTTATCAAAAACCGATGTCGGTTGGTGACGATCTGACATTCGACAATGAAGGCATCGCGATACGCCTGTTGCCGGCAGCTGTTGAAACAATGGTTGCCATGGAAGCAGACAAACCCAATCGGGTGCCTCCTACGCTTCAATTGTTCGATGCAAGCGGAGCGACGACACATACCTGCTACATCGCTTCCATCTCCGATCAGCTTGCCTTTGATGTCTTGATGTACGGAACCCGCGAACGGGAACTCACCCAATGTCTGCCAAGCCCGGTTCTGTCATTCCTGACAGAAGCTCTGTGTCCTGTCGGATCGCTGCCGAGCAAGAGCTTCAGTGACCTCGATACCAGTGCAAATCTCGATGCATGTCTGTTGAACGGTGGCATCTCAAGGCGTGAGCGCTTGAAAACCCTTGCGGAAGATCAGGCCTGGCAGATTGACAGGCAGGTCATTCTTCACTGGTTGCGATATCTGTCGGACGTCCGGCACCCTCTTGCGCTCGGGGTCTCAAATTCCACCTGCCTTCAACTGAAGCGCGGCCGCATCGACAGCATCACGCGGCACGGTGAACTGATCGAATTGATAGTAGGTGGTTGCCGCACGTTTTTCGATCCGGCAGCAATCAGCGAGTACTGGGTCGTAGGATCCAAGCATAGCCTTTCGCTCGAGTGCTACACGAAAATGGGCACCTGCGCGCTTACTTTCACTCAGGACAGAGCTGCTGACAGCCAATTCAACCGATCCTGGATGGAAATCCTTACTTCCCTGCCGCGTGCTGGCGGCAAACAACCGAAACAGGTTGATGACAACTGCACCGACAGCATTTTTGATTGATCAATTTGCCTGGAACTCTCTCGAGGAGCCGAGAAGAAATGACATCCCAAGCATTTGAAAAGGCATTCCGAACTCGGATGCAAAATCCATACGCCGCGGAACGCATGTTTGTGTTCGGGCTTCGCTGTGTCCTGAACGGCTATGACAACGAACATCTGGATCAATGGCGCGAGGTTTGGGACGGTTACCGAACGTATTTTGGCGACAACAACAGCCGGTCCGTCTTGGATGCGCTTTGGAAATTTGCGGCGACTTATCGGCACTATGCTGTAAGCCCTACCGGATTTCACAGTCTCGACTGTCCGTGCATGGCAGAAGACGAATATCTGTCGATGGCGCTACTCTCTTCGCTTCAACACCATGACGAGAGTTGTTCAGCCAGGTGTATCCAAGAAATTGCCCGACCGACCGGCCGAAACGAGCTCAAGCAGAAGGCATGGCAACTTGCCGCCGAGTACCTGAGCCTTGGCCAACGATTTTTCCCCGTGTCCGTCTCCGATGTTGAAGCAACGCTTCAAACCTCCGCGGCCATGCGGGACGCAAAAGACTCAACGCTTCACTGACCTCCTAGCGCGCAACACATCCGATGAGACCCAACACCAAAATTCTCCAAAAACTCAGACGCAAACCCGCCATGAATGCAAATGTATCTGACAGCCGCCATCTCGCGATTCCGGTATTGTTTTCAACCGACCTGCGGAGTTCGTCGGTATTCTACAGCGATGGGCTTGGCTTTGCGGTTTACAAGGAAGCAGACGGTCTCAGGGTTCGCCGTTCGGACCTGGATCTGAAAGTTACACTTACCGGCGACACTGCTCCTCTGACCAACCTCAGTGTGGTATTCAGGGTTCACAAAATCCGTAAGCTGCACAACGAATATGTGGACCGCGCACTGCCAAATCTTGGTCAACTTAAACTTGGTGCTTGCGGCAAACTGCAATTTTCCCTTTCCGACCCGGATGGGAACAGTCTTTACTTCGTGGAAGAGGCCGCCTGACGCGTCCCCACATCCATCACTTGGACCATTCTTCTGGAGAGGAAACCATGTCTCAGTCAGTTCGCTCGGAATCCGACAGTTTCGGATCACTCGACATCCCCGCAGACAAATATTACGGCGCGCAGACCGCTCGTTCGCTCATAAACTTTCCGATTGGTGGCGAGACGATGCCACGGCCTCTGGTTCATGCGCTTGGCGTGATCAAACAGGCTGCGGCGCGCGTCAACAATGAACAGGGAAAACTCTCGCAAGATATCTCCGATGCCATTCAACAGGCTGCCTCGGAAGTCGCGGCGGGCAAGTTCGACGACAATTTCCCGTTGGTGGTCTGGCAGACCGGTTCGGGCACTCAGTCGAACATGAACTCGAATGAAGTCATTGCCAACCGGGCTATCGAAATTCTCGGCGGAGTGATCGGTTCCAAATCCCCGGTTCACCCGAACGACCATTGCAACATGAGCCAGTCGTCGAATGACACTTTTCCGACGGCCATGCACATTTCAGCTGCTCGCGAGGTTCAACAGACTCTGATACCCGCGCTCAATCACCTGAAGGACGCGCTGACATCGAAGGCCGAGGAATGGGCTGATATCGTCAAGATCGGCCGGACACACACGCAGGACGCAACACCGCTGACGCTTGGCCAGGAATTTGGCGGTTATGCAGCGCAAGTTCAAATGGGCATTCATCGCGTCACCGAAGCGCTCGATGGTCTTTTGGAACTGGCACAGGGCGGCACTGCGGTCGGCACGGGCCTTAACACGAAAAAAGGGTTCGCCGAGAAATTTGCCGCCGAAGTCGCCGAAATCACCGGGATGCCTTTCCGGACCGCGCCGAACAAGTTCGAAGCGCTTGCCGCGCACGATGCCTATGTCTATGCACACGGGGCCTTGAACACGGTGGCGACGTCACTGTTCAAGATTGCCAACGACATCCGCCTGCTTGGCTCTGGACCGCGCTCCGGCCTGGGTGAACTCTCTCTGCCTGAAAACGAACCCGGTTCTTCGATTATGCCGGGCAAGGTCAATCCGACCCAGTGCGAGGCACTGACGATGGTCTGCACGCAGGTTTTCGGCAACCATACGACAATTACCGTCGCCGGCAGCCAGGGGCACTTCGAGTTGAATGTCTACAAGCCGGTGATGGCTTACGCGATGCTTCAATCGATCAAGCTGTTGGCCGATGCCTCCGTCAGCTTCGCCGACAGGTGCGTTTCCGGCATCACAGCGAACAGGGATAACATTACCGACCTGATGGAACGTTCGCTGATGCTTGTTACCGCGTTGGCACCGGCGATCGGATATGACAAGGCGACTGAAATCGCGAAGACCGCTCACAAGAACGGAACCTCTTTGCGCCAGGAAGCCCTCGGTCTCGGCTACGTTACCGAGGAAGAATTCGACTCTCTTGTCCGCCCTGAGAAGATGATCGGCCCGAGCGACTGATTGGTTGCTAGGGAACATATACCTGCACGCCGCAACGACCGGCGTGCAGGCAATTTGCCTTTGTTAGCTGATTGAACTTACCGCGCCGGTTTCAACCCAAATCGATCAGCAATTGCATCGATATCCACCTTAGGCTCTTCGGAAGAAACCAGGTTGCGCATTCCGATCCCACGCAATGCCGCGAGAAACAGAGCAACATCGGTATCTCCCGGTTCTCTGCCGAAGTATCTCGCAACCTTCGCATCGAATGCACTCATGTGCTCGTCAACGAGGGACTTTAGCTCAGGCTCGAGCTGGGCTTCGAGAATAAGGCTGAGAAAAAACCGCATTCTCCCTCGGTTGGAAGTCAGCACCGCCAAACCAGCCTGAAGAGCTTTCGCCCTTTGGGCCTCCGAGATCTCGACTGTCGCTTGCCGGGCATTTGTAACATGTCCCTGCAACAGTCCTTTTATGAGATCGATCTTCTTGGGAAAGTAATACGTCAGAAGCGACTGCCGAATGCCCGCAGCCTTGGCGACCTGCGGCTGGGTAAACTTCTTAACTCCATAAGTCTGCATGATTTCCAATGCAGCCTGGAGGATCAGTTCCCGTTTCTGTTCGTCTGCCAAAAATCTCTCCCAGAATGCCAGAGGCAGGCATCGGCTGCTTTGCCGGTCGCGGCGCCTTGCCTCCGCACAAATTTCCTATTTCTTTTATCGGCTTAGTAGCCCCTGATAATCCAGTGCCCGGAAAAATTCCTTTGTAGTCGCAAATCCCGCCTCTTGTAAAACTGAACACAGCCTTTCATATCGTGCAGCGTCCCAAACGGAGCCAATGCGCTGAGACATTTGCTGGACTTCAGCACTGCTCTGCCCCGCCCATCGGGCCCAGTTCTGATAGGCTGGTGTGACCGGTGCATCCTCTGGAACATATTCGAGATGCAATAGTGGGCCGCCTTCACGAATATTACGGGCAATTGAACTGAAGAAAGAAAGCTTGAGCGAGTCGCCCTGAATAAAATGCGAAACCAGATTGGCCATAGCGGCGTCGGATTTGTCTTCCCCCTGAAAGGTTTCAATCGATTGGCGAACAATTTCAACCCGGTCTTTGAGTCCAGCGATATCTACCTTGTGCCTCAGAATATCGGCCATGTCCGCAGATGGCTCGACGGCAATGAAATTCCAATGGGGGCGCTCGCCGGCAAGAAACAGTAGCTCGGCACCAGTGCCTGCTCCAACAACCAGAATCGTTGCGGTTTCTCCAACAAGGGTCTGAAGAACCGAATACGCGAGCTCCTGAGCCAGTCGGTATCCCGGTACCAGGCGGGGAATACGAGTGTCGTATGTATCCGCATGATCGCCTTGAAACAGTTTCGTCGCCAATTTTTCTCCCTCCATTCCACAAATGACTGTTAGCTGAGGCGTCGTCGCTTCGGCCAGAATACTGTCATGATCAAAAGACAAAGGCCCAATCCGAACAGTGGAATGGCGCTAGCGGATACCGAGTTCAAAAGTGCACCGGTAACCGGTCCAATCGCCATTCCCAGTCCTTGAAAGACTGCGTTGATACCTGCCACCTTTCCCTGGACATTCTCGCCACTCGCAAGGCTCATGGCTCCGAGGTTTCCAGGAAACAGCAAGCCCAGGCTTGCCCCCAACACCGCCATCGACGCAAAGGTCAGTTCAAGTCCGGGAGCAAACCAAAGACCGACAAACGCGAGAGCAGCAAGCACACTTGCGCGGACAATGAACTGCAGCGGTGTCCAGTTGAGCCACCAAAGCACGATGCCCTGCGTCAGGATCATGGCCAGAGAGGTCGCTGCAAGAATTGCTCCTGCCGCAGCGACGGAATTTGACGGAGCAAAGTGAAAGTAGTCCTGGAGCCGAAGAGCCGTCGTCTGCTGAAGAATGCTGAAGAGCGAAACCCCCACCAGCGTGACGAGGAAGTGCGGCCACAAGAGAGCAAAATTCACCCCTGCTCCGTTGCTTTGCTTGTCATGCACCGCCTTTTCCGGTTCCGGCAGGAGCCAGAGAACGGCAATTGCTCCGGCAAGAACGAGAGCGGCGGCTCCAACAAAAGCGCTTACCGGCCAATCCGCCCCGACCCGCCATGCAAGCGAGGATCCGACAATGGCGCCGAGGCCGAAGGCGGCGCCGAGAATACCCATGCCCTGTACTCTCGTTTTCCGCTCCGTTGTATCAGCGACGAACGCTTGCGCGGCCGGGACTGTTCCGGCGACCATGCCGGTTTGCGCGATGCGAACAATCAGCATCATGCCGAGCCCCAGTGAGGCGGAAACAACTCCGGACAATCTTGTCCCAATGATTGCGGCCATCAGAAACAGGCAAATGGAAAGCGAAACAAAACCGATCAGTAGAACCGGTTTTCGCCCCATGCGCTCCGAGACTCCCCCCCAGACAGGAGCTGCGAGAATAGCAACCAGTGCCGATGCACTCATGACCAGTCCGGTTTGAAGATCCGAAAATCCCATCAATCGGCCCAAAGGTGGCAGCAGAACGAGCACAAGTGCCAGTCCAGCTGCCTTGACCGTCAGTCCGATGAAGAGAACAAGTCGCGACACTGAAATTGCCGATTTGTCTTGAATCGCCGAAAGCATCATTTTTGCCGCCTAGAATTTGATGCGTGCGCCGACCCCGAAGGCTCGCCCCGTGCCGGGCACACCGGCAAAGATATTTTGTCCGCCAGCACTCGTTCCAGTGAGATAGGCCGATGTTGTGTAGGTTTCATCGAAGACGTTTTCGACATAACCGAAGACTTCAATCTTGTCTGCCTGCCAACCGGCACGCAGATTGACCAGATCATAACCTTCCAACTCGCGGCTGTTCGCGGGATCGATCTGTCTCGATCCGGTGTAGGTGTATTCAACGCGCCCGAACAGATCGCCCGTCAGGGAACCGACATCGATCTGATGCCGGTATTCGGCGAACAGAGCTGCGGTCAGGTTCGGTGCATATGGAACCTTGTTGCCTTCAATCGCGGCATTTGCACCGCCGGTGATTTCGGCGTGCAACAGTCCTACGTTCGCACCTAACTGAAGATTGTCCAGCGGCGTGGCGAGCAGGCTCAGCTCCGCGCCGTAACTCTCGGTATCGGCATTCTGGACATCAAAACGACCAGACAGGGGATTGAACGTGAAAAGCTGTTCGTCCTTGGTGTCGTTGTAGAAAAGCGCTGCGGAAATCTGCAGCCAGTCAAGACCTGGGCGACCACGAATGCCCGCCTCGTAGGACCATGTACTGGAGCTTTCGTATTCCGTCAGAGGAATACCGAGCGAAGCGAACTGATTGTAGAACAGATACCCTCCCGGTTTTTCTCCTCGGGCTACTGTTCCATAAAATGTCAGCTCCTCCATGAGGTCATAACTGACGCCTGCACGACCTGTGAAAAGATTGAACGTGCTGTCGTAATCTTCTTCATAGGAGCTCAAGTTGGGTACGGAGCTTGCCCTGCCGGAATACGATCCAGAAAAGTCCTGACGCTCGTAAGTGTAGCGAGCGCCACCAATCAATCGCAGCCGGTCCGCAACCGGGATGGTGACCTCGCCAAATGCAGCAAGATTGGTTTTCTTTATGTCCCCTGTGTAGGCACCGTTGGCGATGAACTGGCTTGTAATATCTGTCGTGCTTTCGAAGTCCGAATACAATCCACTGACACCGGCCACCCATTGGCCGTTTGTGCCTATCGCTCCGTTCAACCTGACTTCCTGGCTGAACTGGGTGCTGTTTTCGTCAATGTTCCGGACATTCATACCAGTTGACTGGAACGCGGATGCCGGAAAACCGGTGCGCGCGTTCATAATGAAACCATCCAGAAGATCAGCTTCAAAATCGATCGAGTAGTAAGACAATCCGGTCAGCGACGTAAGGGTCGCGAAATCAAATTCGTGGGCAACTTCAACGGAGGTTCCGATTGTCTCGACAGTCGACCTAGGCACCGGGTTGTAGGAGTTTTCCGGAAAGTCGGGAGAATCAAGCCAGACACCCGTTGTAGGACGCTCGTCGTTCCGACTGTATCTAATGGCAACTACTGCGTCGGTCGTGTCGGATAGATCCGCACTGACTTTCGCTGAAACCGCCCCATAGTATTGCTCGCGCACGGAACGGTCGTCATTTTCAACCACGTTGGGAGCGCTGAAGGTGACATTTCGAATGTCCCCGTCATAGCCATAAAGTTCTCCTGAAATTCGAGCGTTTATGCGTTCCGTGACTTGCCCGTTCACATAAGCGCTGACTTCTCGTTTTCCGTAGGAACCGACTTCTGAAGAAATTCCGGCGGAGAAGTCCGACGTCGCGTCTTCCGTTGCCACGACGACCGCCCCTGCTTGTGAGTTAAGGCCAAAAAGCGTTCCCTGCGGCCCCCTCAGGACTTCAATTGACTGAACATCGAGAAACCGCTGATCGAACACACGGACCGGAACGGGAACGCCGTCGACGTAGTAATTCACCGAAGGCGCAATCAATGCGGATGACGACCCGATGCCTCGAATGTTCATCATGTTGGCGAATGTGAGACCACTGTCCGAAAAATTGAAATTCGGAACCCAGCGGGACAAGTCCGCGGTGTTTTCAATTCCGGCAGCTTCAAGTTGCTCATCGCTCAAGGCCTCGATGGAAAACGGAACCTTCTGGATCGGCTCTTCGAATTTGCGCGCCGACACGATGATCGGATCGAGCAAGGTTTCGCCCTCTACCGAGAGAACTGAAGATACTTCTGACTGACTATCACCGTCCTGCGCGTTTGCTGGAGTCGCCGAAAACAGAGACAGCACTCCAACGCTGAGAAGGAGACCTCGTTTCAAGGATGTGTGGTTTTGCATTTTGCCCCAACCTGCAACTGAATCGCAATTTGGTTGGTATACCTACCAATATTAATATGAGTGTCAAGATCATGTTTGTTCAAAATGTCAAAACCTCTTCTCTTTCAGCGGATTGCCGTATTTCAGCTACCCCTTCCCGCTCGCCGAATAGTTGTTCCGCAGTCTTGGAAAACCTGAGGCAAGGTCGTGGCCGAATACGTTTAAAAAACAAAAGAACCCGCAGTCCACGAGTGTTTCGAAAAGAAACGCGTGGTCTGCGGGCTAACGATTTTTCCGCTTTTTTTGCAGAAAAGACTGAAATTCTACGAAGGCGAGGAAGTTTCTTCGTTTATCCTTGTGGAAGCTTGTGCTTGCCGAGCTCACTGTCGAGCATCAACATGTGCCAACGGTTGCCTTCGGCAGCTTTCACCTTTTCAAGAATGCTCCGGAACAGATCTTCTTCTTCAATCTGCTCTTCAAGGAACCAGTGAAGCATGTTCTGGGTGGAGTATTCCTTTTGCTCATGAGCCAGCTCAAAAAGCGCATTGATTTGAGCGGTCACCTCTTTTTCTTTCGCCAAAGCAGTTTCAAGTACATCTGTTGGTGAATCGAAGTCCAGCTGTGGCTTGTCGATACCTTCCAGTTCAACCCTTGAATCCCGCTTCACGATGAAGTCGTAAATCCGCATGCCATGTTCGACCTCTTCCTTCGAATGGCCCCTGAACCAGGTAGCAAAGCCTGGCAGCTCAATGGAATCAAAGTAAGCTGCCATGGAGAGATAGATGTAAGAAGCGTTCAGTTCCGAGTTGATTTGCTGGTTGAGGGCAGCGGCAACAGTTTCGTTCATTTTCATGGCAATCCCTTTCATGTTTGGGTTGCCCCTATTTTACAACGCAACTGCGGTTCCTGACTTGAGAAAAATCAATATCCTCACAATTTTCTCTTAAAAAACAATGAGTTACTAACGCTTCTCATTCGCAATCTCAGTCACGGCCCCAAAGTTCCAAGATAGTCTTTCATCCGCATTCATCTACAATCCAGCAACCCGAATGTGGGGTCAGCCGGCATGAACTTCCGACATTCGTCGGTGTTGGGATTTGCTGAGCCGCGGCTCGGAATTGTCGGATCATTCATCGATCTTCCAATCCCGGCAAACAAAAGATTGCTGCCATTCGAAACTTGTAACTGGAGCAGAAGAGATATGTGATCCCATGCTTCATTGTCCGTTGATTTGCATTCGCCGAACAAATTATTCGGCGCACCGTCAAGCGGTACATGGGACCTGGCATTGTGCCCAAGGTAGAGCACTGTACAGACCGTTCACTGAGCCTTGGAATTCGCCGGTGTTTCTTACGAGGGATGGCGGAGAGGAAGGGATTCGAACCCTCGAGACCCTTCCGGGCCTACTCCCTTAGCAGGGGAGCGCCTTCGACCACTCGGCCACCTCTCCGGCTCGATCCGTGTACGAATAAAAGCCTCAGAGTTCAAGGCGTTTTTTCATTCCCGGTTCATTTTTCCACTGCCTCGCATTTCACAGCTTCCGACGCAAACCAGCAGAGAAAGAACAGGAACTTGCAATGGCGTTCTTGGAAATCTCTTCGAGCCAAAAGGCTGTTTTCCATTCAGGCTTAGTCTGATGCCCGTTGGAACGCGCACGTCAAACAGAGAAACTCAGGTGAAAATTTTAGCAAGAAACCGGGAGACCAGATTTGTCTCAGGTATTGGAAAGCGTGACGCCTGCCACCGGCAAATCGGCAGACATGATAAGTGATGAGATGTCGCAGCGAGATCCCGGATGCAAAATCACATCAGAGTTAGCTTCAAGTCCCGATCTTCGTAACCATGAACTTTAACGTTAAAATTAGGATTTCGTTTACCTAACCGTAAACGTGTGCTTCAAGTTAAGCATTGCGAAGCAGAAATTTTCAAGAACCCGCGAGCCGCCCGGGTTTAGGTTCGCGGGAAAACTTTTTCAGGCACCCACAGCCCTGCCTTCACGCTGCCCTGCTGTCGCAGACGGAAACGGATGCCTTCCTGATCAAATCCTTCATTTCATAGCTTAGGCTGTACCCCTCGCCAGCGATCCAGCTGATGACAACATTGTGTCGCTTCAGCTTCTTTCTGAGCAAGCAGATATGAACCCGCACGTTGCCCACATCCGGGCCACCGTCCTCGCGGTCGGCATACAAAAAGGCATGGATTTGCTCAGGTGTTGCAATGTTGCGCTTTAGCAGCAAGCGCAAGATCTGAACCTGAATGCGCGTCAGCTCCCAGTCGTGCGGAAATTGAATTTTCCTATCCGAGACCAGCGTTTGAAGGGCCGCGATTTGCGCCTCTTTCATTTCCAGCTGTTCGCGAAGTCGATTGAGTTCGCGATTATGGGCAGAATTCATGTACCGCCTCCATTCATTTTTCGCTTTACAGCCTCCGCACAAGAGCGCTGTCCCTTTTGAGCGGGTATTTGAACAGATCCACGGCATGCAGCAGCGCTTTGCCCGAAAACAGGCAAAACGTCATCGTTGTCAGACGAACTCTCCGTCGTCTGAGCCACCTGTTTCAAACAGGTCATTCACAAAAAACAGGGTGCCTGCCAAAACGTGCTGACAAGCATTTGCTTCTATCGCTGCCCTACACACCACCAGATCCAACATCCCTGACCTGAGGTGCGTCACCTATGCCACCACCTCATCAAAAAAGTGGTGGCATTTTCCCGCTTACACGGATTGCCCAAAGCCAACTCAGTTAACTTTCGAGCTGAAAATTATTCGGACTTTATGTTGAATTCGTGATCGGAAGATTGGCCGATTTCTGTGGAAAGACAGGCAGTCTTCGCCCAGTATCTTACGCGTCGCACTCATCAATCTATCGGTTGAGAAAGGCTTCCTCTGCGGGATATCGTCTGCTGGTTGCCATTCCAAAGCGGCTCAATTCAAAAAGTACTTTTTGGATAAGCTCTTGCCAGTTGAGCGGCCTCATTCAAGGTGCGGCGTTCGCCCTGTAAAATTGGACTTGAACAGCTTTCAAACTATCAAAAACAGCAGGGATACCTACAAATCCGAACCGCGCAGAGCAGCCGCTCCAGCGAAGGAAATGTCAGTTAAACTGGCTGAGAGCCTGTGCATAACTCTGCTAGCAAAGGGTATGGGAGGCGGCTTTCGGCCACAAAACTGACACAGTGTCACGCTCCCACTTGAACTCAAGGTTGTGAATAGCGCAGTACAACTTCCGGGGAACGTTTGGTGGAATTTTCGGGCACTTCAGCCTTGAACAGTCTTGTTGCGGCGAGGTTCCCGTGGATATGTGCGCTTTGGCTTCATATCGCGGTCTTCGCTCTCGTCATCAACTTAGGCGTACCCGATCACAGAGAAGTACGGTCACCGATCGCAATTTCCGTAGAATTTTTCGCTGAACCAGTCGAACAGATCTCACCTGATCAATTCAATAGCGCTTTCGATCAAGCCATCCCTGAAGCTGACAAGGGTTATTTGCCGCCCTCGCCGTCGGTTACCGGGCAATCAGAAGATGACCCGGGGGACCTTCGACAAACAGCCGTACGAGGCGATACCGGACCTAACGATTTAAAAGAGACGAAGGTGTGGATTTCGGCAACATCATTCCACGCCAATGAAGTGCTGTCGGACCCTCGTTCGTTGCAAGCCCGTCTGGCGCTCAGGACGCTGGTATCTGACGATAAGAAAGAACAACTCTGCGCATTGGAAGCAATGGAGCAACTGCGGCGAATGCAAAAGGGTTTCCGCCCGACAAGGCTGGCACCACATGCCTTTCGCAATTCCTATCAGAAGAACAATGCGATATTCGCACCCGCTGGTGCTGTCCGCAGCAATCGGGTCTGGTACGAGATCGCGTACAAATGCCGGCTGGACGAAAACGGTTCGAACATCGAGAGCTTCGAATTCGCCTTGGGTTCTGAAATTGACCGTTCGATTTGGGATGAGCACGGTCTAGCGCCCATTCACTGAACGGATGCCGATATTGAAAATGATTTTGGATATGTCGGGACGCGGCAGAAAAAGGTCACTGCCGCGTCAGAAACAGATTGCAGGTTCAGGTGCCGTTTGGCCGGCAGCCTTCGTCGCAATCAATGCATCGACAACCATTCACGAGCGGAACGCTGAGCTTCTGCGATCTGAGACGGGCTCATTTCACCGGAGATTTCCTTGCGGTAACGTACGGCCTCTGCATTGCCTTTCAGTGCGGCAATATTGAACCACTTGTGCGCCGTAACCAGGTCGGCGTCACCATGACGACCACAAGCGCTGTCCAGTCCCATCTGAAAAAGAATGTCGGCGGTTACCGGCTTTTCACCGATGATGGCCATATCGGCCGAGTGCAATTCAAAACGAGCCATGTCGCTCCCCTTTCATACTCTGTAAGACTTCCCTAGAAACGCAAGCTTTCGCGTAGCTTTCCCTGTCGTTTCTTGAGTACTACTTCATCAGGAGCAGTTAAATGGCCAGTTAAAATACAAGTTTAACGCAATGCGAATAAAAATTTAAATAAGTCTGAAATTTACTTATAGGTAATCATAGCACATCGAATTCTCTTTTAATTTCAATGACATTCGCTGAAAAATTGATATAGCCAATAAAGACTCTGTTCACCAAGCGCGCAGTTTGGGGCACTATTTCCATCTCTCGATATGTTTCGACCGCTTCACACGGCTCGAGTTTGAGGAAAGTGAATGATGCCAAGACCGCCAATTGTTTTTCTTCATGGCACCAACGCCGCCCCATGGACCATGGAGACATTCAACCAGTATTTTCAAAGCCGCGGTTTTGAATGCCACTCTCCTACCTACCGCTATCATGAGCTTCCGGATTCAGAAGAACGATCTCAGGCTCTCATCGGGACCAGTATCAAAGACTATGTCGACGACACTGCCGACTTCATCAGCGGTCTCGATCAGCGTCCCATCGTGATTGGGCACTCTCTCGGTGGACTGGTTGCGCAGTTGCTGTCCAGCCGTGGCCTGATCCAGGCCGGCGTACTTATCAACAGCAGCATCATCAACGGCACCTCTCCAACCACGGATATGGAAAGAGCGCTTGGAAAGATGTTTATGTCGGCGGGCAGGTTCTGGGAAATGGCCCCCGGCCAGGACTTCGAACTACTGGCTGCATATGGGCTCAATACGATGCCGGAGAAACAGCAACACGAAATTTGCGACCGGCTAAGCACCGAGTCCGGAGCTGTTCTGTTCGAGCTGTTCTTTTGGATGTACGACGTCAATCAGACCACAAAGGTTGATTTCGCTCGAGCCAAGGCCCCTCTCCTGTTCCTGTCAGGCGCCGAAGACAAGGTTGTCCCTCCCTCAACGGCCAGAACGATGGCAGAGCGATATGGGGATCTCGCCGAGTTTGTCGAGATATCTGGACGCTGTCACTACATGCAGCTGGAAGAAGGCTGGGAGCAGATTGCGCAGCAAAGCCTGGATTGGATCGAAAGACTGTAGTCCTTCCAGTCGGTCGCCAGTACCCTTAGTCCGTTTCCCATCAATAGCGCGCAGGCGGTACCCCGCATCTGTTATCAATTTGCATGAGGAGACAACGACCCACATTCATACCGCAGATTGCCGAGCCACGTCTGAGCCGAACTGAACAACCAGCTTTCCCGCGATCTCGTCTCGTTTTCGAAAAAAGTCAGTGTGCTTCCGTTAGGTGACGGGTTTTCAGCTTCGCTCACGAACGATAGATTACGTTTCCGTAAACGGAAACTTTACCGTTCGGGAGGAAAAATGCTGAAACCAATTGCCGCGCCTGCTCTTGTCGCCGCAGGTCTGCTGGCCAGTTCACTTGCACCTACGTTCGCAGCCGATGCCACAGGGGACTGGGCTCGCCCCAACGGGGCATCCAAGATACGCATCAGTTCCTGCGGAAGCGCCTTGTGCGGCAAGCTCATCTGGCTGAAGACCCCACGCAATGACACTCAAAACCCTGATACAGCAAAGCGCAGCCGACCCCTGGTCGGGGTACAAATCGTCCAATCCATGAAGCCCACCGGAAAGACCGGCCAATGGAAAGGCAAGGTTTACAACGCCGAAGACGGCAAGACCTATACCGGTTACATCGAACTGACCTCTGCAAACAAGCTGAAGCTGGAGGGATGTGTGATGGGCGGACTGATCTGCAAAGGCGAAACCTGGTCACGTGTGAAATAGGTAACAGCTCACACTCGCGTAAGGCCGGGTCGCGTTGATTTGGTCACAGCCCCGTCGCATTTGCTGGTCATGACTTGTGGCGCAACCGTTTCCAGCTAATCGACGGGGTTTACGTTTGTTTTTTTCCTCATCCGCTTTCCATTTGAAGCATCTGGCAATTGCCGCACTGTTGCTCCCCTTCTGGACACTGACAATACTCTCAAGCGCTCAAGCTGCACCGGACATTACCGGCAACTGGCGCACTCCGGATGGAGCGGTCGTTCAGGTGTCGAAATGTGGTTCAGCGCCGTGCGGCAAGATCGTCAAGTTCACCCCTCCGCCTGGAAAGTCCATGGCAACCACCGTCGATGCGAATAACAAGGATGTCTCCAAACGTGGTCGCAAGATCCTGGGGTTGAAAATCCTCTGGCGACTGAAACCCGATGGAAACGCCTGGTCAGGACGGATTTATGATCCAAGGCGCGGTTTCAGCGCCAACGCAACTGTACGCAAGAAAAGCAGCACACAGCTTGAAATCCGGGGCTGTGTGCGCGTGGTCTTCAATGTGTGCGAAAAGGAAATCTGGCGAAAGGCTAATTAGAGGATCCTCGTCGTTCTCACCGACACAAACTCCTCGTCAAAGGCGGCGGTTGATGCCCTTTCCCGCTGTTCGATCAACGGTTTCATCGACCGAACAACTGCGGTTGATCTTTGCCGGAACACACGTCGCGCTGGCGAAAGAGTTGGAACCTCAAGTCAGAAAGGTCGCCTAGCGACGACCAGTCCCTGGTCCAAGTGATTGAAGCGCCACTGGATGAGGCATTCAGCAAATTCTTATCTGGCCTTTTGCCCAAACAAAACAGACTGCGCGTCTTTGTCGTCTTCAATGACGAGGGTCTTTTTCTGTTCGGCTCCAACTGCGAGACCCCGCTGGACAGCACTGCGCGCTTCCAACCGTTCCCGCCAAGCCTTGACGTTCGGAAACTCGGCCAGATCGATACCTTGTCGCTGCCAGCGTTGTGCCCAGCCGAATATGGCAATATCGGCGATCGTGTATTCTCCTGCCGCAACATAGTTTCGGCCCTCAAGCCGGCGATTAAGGACGCCATAGAGCCTGTGCGTCTCATTGAAGTAGCGCTCCTTGGCATAGGGCACTTCTTCGGGTGCATAGTGCCGGAAATGATGGTTCTGCCCAAGCATCGGTCCGAAGCCGCCCATCTGCCACATCAGCCATTCTTCAGTTTCGACGCGTCTTCGTTCATCCAGCGGATAGAATTTACCGAACTTGCGGCCGAGATACTGAAGGATAGCGCCTGACTCAAACACAGATATCGGCTCTCCATCCGGGCCTTCAGGGTCGACTATCGCGGGCATGCGGTTGTTTGGAGCGATCGCCAGAAACTCCGGCTCGAACTGTTCTCCCTTGCCGATGTTCACCAGCTTCACCTCAAAGGGAACTCCAAGCTCTTCAAGCATGATGGAAGCCTTCCACCCGTTCGGCGTCGGCCAGAAATAAAGTTCGATCGGCTTTTCCTGGGAAACTGGCATGAAATTCCTGCTCCTGATCCGTTGTATTCCGCAATCGTTTTCCACTGGGTCTGCCCCAAACCTCAGACCAGCATTTTCTTGTAACCGAGATGGCTTTGGTCGTAGCCGAGCCGCAGGTAAAATTGATGCGAACCGTCACGTTCCTTGTTCGACGTCAGCTGCACCATACAGGCATCAATCTTCCGGGCGATCTCTTCTGCATGGCTCATCATCAGCCGACCAACCCCGGCGCCACGTTGATCGGCGCGAACATGCACGCTTTCAACCTCGACCCGTGGCCTACCCTTGTAAGCTATGCCTTTCAGGAAATGGATCTGGTACGTCCCGATAACGTCGTCGTCTTCATTCAAAGCAACATATATATCTGCCTCAGGAGCGGCTGAGATCGCCTCCAGCGCCGGGGCGTACTCCTGCCAGTTTGCGAACTCCTTGTTCCGACGGACGCTTGCCGCTCCGGCGTTGATGATTTCAACAATTTCACGAAGGTGGCTTGTTTGTGCTTTTTCGATACGGATCCTGGACATTTCCTGATGCACCAAAGTCGTCTTCCTGTTTTCCGGTCATGTGCCAGACGGCACTGAACTTCATAAAGGCTTGCACGTTTCAATTACAGTTTTAATCGGTTTGGAGCCACTTCCTGTACCGACCTTTAAGCAGCGCCCCTTAGTGTTTTTGCTGGTTTGTCGAGCTGAGAGGCAGGACCAGTAGCATGTTTGACTTGGGTGGTTGGGCGATGGCGATCGCCAGCGGGCTGACGGGTGGAGCGGTCGTTTTCGGGCTCTCCGTCGCAGCCAAATCAAAGGCTCCCCGACAGGGGCGAATTTGCCTGTTGACTTACGGCACGCCCGTCAAGGTCCTGGCGCTTTCCATGGTTCCCCTGACACTGCTTGTCGTCTACGCCATGCTTAATGCATCTTCAGGACAGCTGGCGATGGCGTTTCTCGTTGCAAGCGGCTTCGTCGCGGGCACAATCTTTCTCGTCTATCAGATCTTCTTTGTCCGCTTCGGCTACGACCGGAACTTCGTCTACTTTGACAGCCCGTTCTGCAGAAACAAATGTGTTGCCTGGGAAAACCTGGAAGATGTCGGTTATTCCCTGCTCGTCCAGGCGCATTACATCGAGGTTGCCGGCATCGGCCGGATCTGGTGCTCCAGCTTTCTCAATGGCCACGACGAGTTCGGTCAGTTCCTGGAATCGAAAACAAGAACTCTTATCGGTCCGGGCACCTGATCTTTTACAAAGCTCGAAACCTTAGCGGCACAATGGATCGGCCGGGTCGAGTTCCGCCACACCCCACCAGGTTGTCCGCCAACCCGGTTCTTTCCACAGATGTGGCCAGGCTCCGGTCAGATAAGTAGCGGCTACCGGCTGCGCTGCTTCCCCAAAAGTCGCTTCGAAATAGCGTTCGCTCGCCTGGGTGTTCGGTTCCCGGTCCCCCTCTTCCCAGATGAAGAAGCACTTGTCCCTGGGTTCCGATTTTGCCGGAATGGCTTTGGTCACAACACGAGCCTGCGGAAAGAGGACACGCAGGTTCCCTCCGGTATAGCCATTGTCGGCAATCAAGGTTGCCCTCGAGGCACCGAGGTCCTGAAGAGGTTGCGTCAAGTCGGCATAGGGTTTCATGTGCCTGCACTTGCCGCCGCACCAGAATTTGTCGGGAGCGAACAAGCCTGGCACTCTGGCGACAAACGCAATGGCAATCACCGCGAGAATAACCGCCAAAAGCCAGCGCCACTGCTTTTGAAATCCGAACCGCTCCAGATCCGCAAAGAGAAAGATGGGCAGCAAAAGCATCAGCGGATGCATGTGCCGTTCCTTCACGTAGGTTGCTCCCGTTGCAACGATCATCAACGCGGTCAGAACAATCATCGCCAATACGGTGCGTCCGCACAGCCGCGCAACATCGTTGACAGCCGCTCTGGCGGGCGACACTCGACCCAGATAGCGGGGCCAAAACAACAACAGAAGAACCGGTAGAAGAGGAACTGAAAAGCCAAGCAACCCAAAGGCCAGTTTGCCCAGCCCCTCGCCGGCACGCATCGCGTGAGATGTCTCCGCCGTGACCCCCATCGTCTGCGAAACCGAAGACAGGAGCTTGAGGCCTTCACTCAAAATCCAATAGGCGTAGGGACTGTAGATCACGGCAGCTGCGATCGGTACCAGCAGAACACCAACCGGCCGGATCTTTCTTCGCCATACCGGATCGCTGGCTGCTGCAATCAGGAGGGCAAGGGCAAAGATCGGATAGGAGTGCTTGCCCAGCAAACCTGCGCCCGCAACAGCACCGAAAGCGAGATAGTAACCGAGGCGCCCGGTCTCAAGCGCCTTTATGAAGAAGAAGGCGCTGGCAGCACAGGCTGTGGTCAGCACCACCGTATGGGTGACACCTTCGTGCAGGTTCCAGCCAAACTGATAGTAAAGCGAATACGAAAAGGCGCACAGAGCTGCCAATCGCGGATCTGAAATTGCCTTGCGGGCAATCAGAAACAGAAACAGCGCGGCAATCGAGATCAGTCCGTATTTTACGGAAAGGGCTGCCCAAATCGTCGGTCCGAAGACCTGTTGCGCCGACCAAAGCAACCACTCATAAAGCGGAGGCTGCCGCAACATGTAGCCGGGTTGCAGGGTCTGCACGAGCACATTTTCGAACATGTCGTCCGTGCCCAGAACCGGTGTGTTAAGCGCACGAAGCAGGAGATGGGAAAGCCCCCACAAAGCAACGATCATCCAAACACCGAACGGCGTGGCATAAAATGGTGTTTCTGACGGGCGGGATGTTGTTGCGGCTGTCATTCGGCTTAAGCGTGCTGTCTCTCTGCTCTGCCTTTAGCCTATCGCGCTAGAAAAGCCCAGCGTGCTGTCACTCGGGTTGGTTTTTCTGCGGCGGTAAGGCCATGGTTCATCTTCAACACATGATGCATCCGGGCAGCTCTCAGCAGAACCGGAAACGGCACTTGATAGCTGCTCAAGCTGCTCGTTTCACTTTGCTATCCAGGCGTTCTTCTACCCTTGAACGGCTATCCGGTGCAAAATTTGATCAACTCCGATAGGTCGCCAGCTTGTAGGCTGCGAAGGAGAAAAAGACGCCCAATCCAGCTTCTATCCAGCGCCTGCTTCGCCGATAGAACTCCACAACCGGCTGCGTGGAAAAGGTAACGGCGTACGCAAGGTGACCAAGGACCGACATCAGCGTGCAGCTGACAATTAGCGTCAGTCCGACCCAGATCGGTGAATTCGGGCCAAGGCCGACGCCAACAATCGCGATCCAATGAAGCGCAGCCTTCGGGTTGGTCATCTGAATGGTCAGGCCCTGTAACAGGAGCCTGTTTCCTTTTGCCGCCGACGCCGCAACACCTGCGTCAGGCGTCGCCGCTGACCGGAACGCCTTGAATGCGAGCCACACCAAATAGAGCGCTCCCAGTATCTTCAGTATCGTGATCGCATGCGCATAGGCAGCGATGAGCGCGGTAAGACCGGCAACGGTGAGCGATGCCCAGATACCAGAGCCGATCCCGACGCCCAGCGCCAACTCAACCCCGGACTTGCGCCCACGCTCCATGGAGGTTCCGATAATGGCAAGAATATTCGGACCGATACTGATGAACCCGACGGAGAAAATACCAATGGCCAGAAGAAGGCTTGCAAGATCTGCGTTCATGTGAGCTCCCGATACCTGGCTACAGTTGGCCGCTCCGCATGGGCAGACCAAACTCTCAAGGGGTTGAAGGTATCAGGCGAATCTTCCCGAGCTCAATCCAAAAAGGACCAGGTCTCAGCGCCGTCAAAATGACGATGACCGATGGCCTCAATTGTTCCCGGCTCAGCAAGCCGAAGATTGATTGCCATCCTGCCCTTGGCCTCACCTGCAATGGCCTCCCAATGGGTGGTCGACCCACAGGTCTTGCAGGTATGGAATGCGAGTTCCTTGTCGCCGCGCGAATAGGCCAATGTCGCCTCCGGCGCGGAGGTGACAATGATGTCACCAACCCCGCCATGCCCCCAAACCGTGCCAAGGCTGCGGCAGATCGAGCAGTTGCACTCGACTGCAAAGCGGGGCTGTACCTTCATTTCGTAAGATACAGCACCGCAGTGGCAGGAACCGGTGATCGGCAACGCAACCGATTGAGTTGTTTCCTGCCCCGACATCTCTTACTCCAGACCGATCTTCTGCTTCAGAAGGTCGTTCACAGCCTGCGGGTTCGCTTTGCCTTTGGAAGCTTTCATCACCTGCCCGACAAACCAGCCTACAAGGTTTGGCTTTTCCTTGGCCTGCTCGACCTTGTCCGGATTGGCAGCCATGATCTCATCGACAACCGCTTCAATAGCGCCGAGGTCGGTCACCTGCTTCATGCCGCGATCTTCAACGATCTGAGCCGGGTCACCACCTTCGGTCCAGACGATTTCAAACAGATCCTTGGCGATCTTGCCAGAGATCGTGCCTGCCTTGATGAGGTCGATGATAGATCCGAGCTGATCGGCGGAAACCGGGCTATCGGCGAGGTCCTTGCCTTCCTTGTTCAGGCGGCCGAAGAACTCGTTGATCACCCAGTTGGCGGCGACTTTGGCGTCACGCCCCTTGGCAACCTTCTCGAAGAAATCGGCAGAAGCCTTTTCAACAACGAGGATGTCAGCGTCATAGGCCGTCAATCCATAGTCATTGATGAACCGGCTCTTCTTGTCGTCCGGCAATTCCGGAAGATGTCCGGCCAGATCGTCGACAACCGCCTGCGTGAACTCCAGCGGCAGCAGGTCCGGATCCGGGAAGTAGCGATAATCGTGCGCCTCTTCCTTGGAACGCATGGAACGGGTTTCCCCTTTCACGGCGTCGAAGAGACGGGTTTCCTGATCAACAGAGCCACCATCTTCCAGAAGAGCCACCTGACGGCGCGCTTCGTATTCGATTGCCTGGCCGACGAAGCGGATGGAGTTGACGTTCTTGATCTCGCAACGTGTACCGAACTCACCGCCCGGACGACGTACGGAAACGTTGACATCCGCGCGCATAGAACCCTGGTCCATGTTGCCGTCACACGTGCCCAGGTAGCGCAGAATGGTGCGCAGCTTGGTGAGATACGCCTTGGCTTCGTCCGAAGACCGCAGGTCAGGCTTGGAGACAATCTCCATCAGCGCAACACCTGACCGGTTCAGGTCAACGAAGGACATGCTCGGGTGCTGATCGTGCAAGGACTTTCCGGCGTCCTGCTCCAGGTGCAGGCGCTCGACCCCGATTTCGACCTGTTCTTCAGGCATGTCCAGCAGGATCTTGCCTTCGCCCACGATCGGCTGCTTGAACTGGGAGATCTGGTAACCCTGCGGCAAATCCGGATAGAAATAGTTCTTTCGATCGAACACGGACTTCAGATTGATTTCGGCTTTCAGACCGAGACCTGTGCGGATCGCCTGCCGAACGCACTCTTCGTTGATCACCGGCAGCATGCCGGGCATGGCCGCGTCAACAAGGCTGACATTGTCGTTCGGGTCCTTGCCGAATTCGGTCGAGGCACCGGAAAAGAGCTTGGCTTCGGACGTGACCTGGGCGTGAACTTCCATGCCGATCACGATTTCCCAGTCGCCGGTCGCGCCCTTGATGAATTTCTTCGGATCGGGTGTGCGTACGTCGACAATCGTCATTTTCGTCAAAAATCCTGTTCTTTGCTATTCCGCGCTGGATCTGGCAGCCGACAAGAATTGCTGCGGCGCGACTTTGTGGCTTCATGACGTAGTCGGGAATTGCCTTGCCTGCAAGGATTTCCTTGTGCGTGGCACCAGCTTTCGCACAATGGACCGATTTCATCCGGGGCTTGGCATCGATCCGGGAGCTAAAACCACCTTCAACCAAGCCTTTGATTACCTAATTCAACCCTGCGATGCCAGGTCGGCGATCGAACAGATTTGCGCACCTGCGAATGCCTCTTAAGCAGACTGCCTGACTTCTTGCCCGGCCTTTTCTCGCCTTCAGGACCCGCAATCGAAACAGTTGACCAAAACGTGTCAGTTGTCCGGACTGTTTTGTGCCCTTCCTGTGCGCATGATAAAGCCGATCATAACCGCAACAGCCTGGTAAAGCTCTATCGGTATTTCCTGATCCAGTTCGATCTGAGACAGGGCTTCGGCCATCATCGGGTTTTGTTCAATCGGAACACCAGCCTCACGGGCGATCCTCTCGATCTGCTCAGCAACTGACCCGGTGCCTTTCGCCGTAACGACAGGAGCACCGTCATTCTCATAGTGGAGCGCGACGGCTACTTTCTTCTCGGTCGTGTTCTTCTCTGTCATGGATTGGGCTCAGGACTGGCGGTCGATCAAAGCGCCGTATCTGGCGGCGGTTTTCGGAGGAAGACCTCGTATCAGGCGAAACTCCTGAAGATCCAATCCTGCGTCTGCAAAGGCGGCCTCCATCGTCTCACGAACTGAATTCAGATTGTCATAGGTCTCCTTGCGGTCGACCCACAGGCTCGCATAGGTCCCGCCTCCTCTTAAACTGATGGCAGCCTCCAAAGGTCCGGTTGCGGTCAGGTCAAGCGCGAAACGCAAGCGCCATGCCGGTTCGCCGTCCTCCTCATCGTCCCGGCCGCCGCCATCACGGCCAATCTGCATCTGCATAACCGCGGTTTCATGGCCGAGTGAAAGCGGCAATTCGACCACAATATCCGCTGGACGCGAACTCGCGTGAGAGCCTTCCTCAGCGATCAATCCGGTGTTGGCAAGCTGCGTGATCCGTAGTCGTGCCAGGGCGGCATCCGTTTCTTTCAACAGAGATTGGAGATTTTGCTGCGCGTTGCTTGAAACATACCCACCGGTTGGCTGCTGAACCTGTCCTTGCGGCGTGCCATGTCGCGACGGGGGCGCAGGCTGGTTTGCCGGTCGCGAAATTTCCGCTTCTGCGCCAAATCGCTGCAGAAGCGCCTTGAACGACAGGAGCGCAGATTTCAGGTCCGGAAGTGCTGTTGGCTGAACACCACTCGATTGAAATGCCTGGCTTTCCCGAAACTGTCCACTCAGGCGTACCGCTTGTTGCAGATCGTTCCCGTTCAGTGGCTGGATCGAGTTCAACCTCAAGCCAAGGATCTGCTGCATAGCTTTGACCACCGGATCGGGAACCGACACCTTTCCGCTGGATTGAGCAGCAGCGAGATTTCCGATCTGAGTGAATAGACCACTCAACCCAGCCTGCTGTTCCGCCAAAGGTTGCTGGAACGTTTGAACAAGTTGGCGAACGGGATTGCCGGGATCGAAAGACTGCACACCACTTGAAAGCGGCGGACCGCTGGACTGCAAAGCTGGATAAGGTTGCTGTGGCGGGGCCCGTAAAACTGTCCCCTGACTGTCGAGAAAGCGTCCTGTTACGGCAGCACCCGGATTACCGGAAAAGCTGGACTGCGCAGGGTTTCCGATCGAAGCCCCGGTTCCAGTTCCGGAAGCTGTTGTCCCTGATGGCAAAGGCGCAGTCGTGCCTTTCGGCAGATCACCGGTGGGTTTCACTTCTGGGGCACCTTGTCCCTGGATGGTTGGCGTTCCATTTGGCTGTGCCCCGGGAGACTGAGCTGCGAGCGATTGCGCACCGGGTGTTTGCTGCACCGGTCCAGCCTGACCTGTGCCCATAGACTGGGGCTGCTGCCCCTGCCTGAGAGGTGGCTGGGATTGGGGAGCAAAAGCCTGCGTGGGGACTGGACGAGAGATCGCCTGACTTTCAGGTTTTCCGATACTGTTTGTATTTCCCTGGAACGCGAGCGAGTTTGAAATGGGTTCTCCCGGTTTGGAAGTCTGGCCAGATGGAATTGCCGGAGGTTGAGCTCCAGCCGAAGAGACTGGTCCCGATGAATTGGGTCCGGGCACCTGGGAAGCTGTCCGAATAATGTTGTTCGGTTGATGAGTAGGCTCGTTCGAACCCGGGTTCACTCCAGACCCGGCAATAGCTGTCGGCTGAGAAGCCAATCCCTTCGGCGCGATGGATGCCTGCTGTGGTAAGCCGGTCGAGTTACCTGGTTGGCCGGAAAGTGGCAGCTGTTGCGAAGTACTTGTTCGAGCAGTATCGGAATTTACAGCACCGCCGGTAGGTGTCGCGGTTTGTGTCGAAACCGAATTAGGTTGCCCGCGAAAACCATCGGCTCCCGAATTCGGCACCTGAGCGGAACTTGCCGGTGTAGCCGGATTGCCAGAAATAGCCGGGATCGCCTGGCCCGCCGGTTTTGCGTTCAAACTACCGGACGCGACAACAGGCGCTTGTGTGGTTGATGGCTGCGTCTGCACAGAACCGGACGCCGTTTGAGCAGGTCCTGCAGAAACCCTGCCTCCCTGTCTCCCCTCACCTGGAACGCTCCCCGTAGATGAAGTGGTTGGCTGAGGTGATTGATCCGTCTTCTCCAACACTTGCACCAAGTGGGCAACGACCGATGCCGGTCTGTAGGTGGTACCTGTCTGGGATGGTCCTGATTGCCCTGATGCTTCTCCTGCCTGCGCCATCGGCATTGAACCGGTCTGGGCAGGTGTCTTCGTTTCTGACGGAGTTGAGGGTTGCGGGTTGACTGTTGAAAGCTGGATATCGGGCTGCTGCTTGCTGCCGGAAACGGTGATCGTGACCTCTGATCCGACAGGAAGTGGCTGAGGTATTCGCAGGTCCAGTTTGGCGTCCGCCGTCGCCAGGCGGACTATTCCTCCCGGAAGGTTCGCCTCCACTTTGGCATGAAGCTCGGCGCCGGGTTCAAGTTTGGGAACAGCGGCAGAACTGCCGGTATTTTGGGGAAGCGGCTGCGCGCTCACGGTTTCGACCATCACCCATCTCCAGGTGTCCGGAGTTTACCCGGGACCATAGGTTTCAGCGGGTATGACCGAGCGCCACGAAAGAATCATAAGCGCTGAGTATGGGCCCTTTCCCTCACCCTGCAAAGACCGCCTGTTGATACTGATCAAAGCTCTCACTTCCCAAACTGCGCATAGTGCGCCCCAATCGCCGGCTTTGATGAAAGCACCAACCGGAAAGAAATTGAAAAGAACTGTGCCAAAACTTCCCCGGAGCCTGCCCGGAAGAAGGAGAGACCGAGTGAATTGGATGGATCGCCTTAACGAGCGCGCCGAATTGATGGGCCGCATGCTTGAGACCATCGGCGCCATGAAGAATGTACCTGGCGGAATCCAGGCAGACATAGATATGCGTGCCGCCGCAGTTCGTTGCATTAACTGCCAAGCGTCCAATACATGCCTGGAATGGCTGGATGAACACCCAAATGGTGCACAAAGCGCGCTGCCCGAATGCCCGAATGCAGACCTGTTCAACAGCTGGGTCGACAGCTGAATTAATGATCAGCAGCCGGTCACAGTCCGGCTCAGCTTCGGGATCGACGTTGGTTGAGCCAGTAAGTCAGGCTCCCGGCCAGAATGCCTCCGACAAATCTGAACGGAAACATTGCCAATGCGCCCGCGTCCTGAGAAATCGGGTGCGGTAACTGGAGCAATCCGACAGCGGCCTCCAAAATCAGAGAAAGTACGGCAGCCGCAAAGCCCGCGATCCACAATTTCCGCGAACTATCGGCACGCCACCCCAGATATGCGCCGATCAAAAGCGCAAACGGGTTCAACAGGCCAGACAAGCCAAACAGATCAAACCAGGTATCAGAGAAGTTCATCATGCTCCTCTCATATATTTGACCTGCCGAAAAATCGAGAAATTTTCCTGTCTCTTCAATGGAAAGACCCTCGGCATTCGTTTCTGGGATCAAAACGACGAGTATGAAGCCAAACCACAACCCTGACCCTCATAGCTAAAGTCATTACAAATAACGACATTCGTCCAACAACCTGACTAAGCGCTCACCTAAGTAGTGCCCATTTTGTTTTCGAGCACATTGTGTTAGTCTGATCAGGACCTGTATTTTGGACAAACTGCCGAGAGAGGCAGACGTTATTTCAATTAAGTTGTTTTAATCATGGCTTTACTCAAATCTATTCCAACCGATGACCCAACCGTTGATGCTTTAAGCAAATCCGATCGAAGACTGGCAATTCTCTGCGGTTACTGTGGCCGTTTTCGCTATATGAATGGCGCTAAGTTTTCCCAGGATCAGAAAGTTTCGTCCCTGAGCCAGTCTCTCAGATGTGGAACCTGTGGCTCCAAGGATGTGACGGCCGTTGCGGTTTCCCGCAACCCGGAAAACGGTTACTGGCCAGCCGAACGCAGTTGATTACCATCTCATCAAACCTTCTGCGATTGCAGTTCCGCCGCACCGTCTGAAGCAAAACTGCAACTATGCAGAAAAACTCTCCCCCCAAAATATCTCCAGCTCTCGCCAATTATTGCTGACCTCGATGCGCCATGATATAGGCGCCCTGTCTGATAGAGAGGTTTTATGCGCGGATTACGCGAGTCCCGGTAATCCCCGGCTGAATTCAGCTGGGGTCATGCATTACAGCGCCACATGCGAATTGCTGTGGTGACTGCGAAATTGCATCTACAATCAGGCTTCTTAAAATCAATGGACATTTCCAAGGCCGAGCAGCGGGTTTTGCACCTGCTGGCTCAAGGCGGCTATATCCTCGTGGAAAAGGACGAGGAAGGCCGCATCATTAATCAGGAAACCGTGACGCGTGACGGTTGGTATTGGGGCGGTTGCTCCATTCGCCTTTTTCGAAAACTGAAATACAAGCGCTTCATTGCGTCAAAAAACAGCGGCCCTTACCGGATCACGCAACTGGGATTGAAACGCGTGCGTTCCCAGCTCGATAACCGCTGATGATCCAATGGCCGGGCTTTTCTGTTTCGGAAAATCCCGGCCGCTCACTCTTCGATGTCAGGTCTGTCACCAAGCAGGTAGCGCGGGCCTCTGCCGTGTCGGGATGCGGCATCACCCGAGTTATAGAGCTGACAGGATTTCATCGAGAGGCAGCCGCAGCCGATACACGCGTCCAACTTGTCCCTCAAGGCTGTCATGCGCTCGATCCTGCGATCCAGGTGAACACGGAACTCCTTGCTGATACGCGTCCAATCCGCTTTTGTTGGCGCTCTGTTTTCCGGCAGGCGCGCAAGCTGTGTTGCGATTTCTCCAATCGTGAACCCAAACTCCTGCGAGACGAGAACGAATGACAGCCGGCGGATATCAGCCCTCAAGAAACGCCTTTGACCACCCTGGTTGCGTGTCGGATGGACCAGCCCTTTTTCTTCGTAAAACCGGATGGCGGACACTGCCAGTCCCGTCCGCTCAGCAAGCTCTCCAATGGTCAGAAGATCGCTACCCTTCATAACCTTTTTCAAAATTTGACACTTTCCCTCTTGACCTCAACTTAACTTGAAGAATTATCTCCAGTGTCCGGCTTAAGTCAAACTTGAGAGGACTAGAGATGAATACGACCTTTCTGGAACATGTAAACGTCACTGTCAGCGACCCTGCAGCCACGGCAAAGCGGTTGAAGGACTGGTTTGGTTGGGAAGTTCGCTGGAAAGGTGCAAGCCTGGCCGGTGGCACGACCTACCACATAGGGAACGACACCAGTTACATCGCAGCCTATTCACCCGCTCATTCAACGACGCCTGTCAAAGGCGAGAGTTACACCCAGCACGGCGGTCTCAATCATATTGCAGTGGTTGTCGAAGACCTGGACGCTGCGGAGGCCCGTATCAAGGCAACCGGTTACGTGACCCGCAACCATGGCGACTATGAACCCGGGCGCCGCTTTTATTTCGACGACGACGACGGCATAGAATTTGAGGTGGTAGCCTACGATTACTGACAAGACACGGGCGGCCAGGAGCCGCCCGTTCTCGTTCCAAGGACATGTTAATGCCCTGTCAGAACCAATGTCTGGATCGGGTACAATAGTGCCTGAATTCGCAACAGCATCGCATGCACCAAACCGACGGTATCGACTGCATGAAGGAAAACAAATTGTCCCGTGCCGAGCGGTTCTCCCGAAGTCAGACGCTCGTGATTGCTGGTATAGGCATTGACCGTACAAACCGCTCCGGGAGGCAGATTTTCAAAACCGTCCGCATATAGCGGTTCAAGGATAGTTGTGATCGTGGATGGCTTCACGGCTTCGCTCGTGTCGTAAAGCTGACTTCCGGTACTGACCTGCCCTGAGGCGATTTGTGACTGCACCTCAGTGACAATCAGCGGAATAATCTTGAACGGCACCGCGGGGCAAAATGCCTCCGCCACCATACCTTGCCTCAGCACCTGAGCCTCGATCTGTCCGAAACCTGCGACAATGCGTTCTTGCTGGGCGTCGGCGGGAATGAGAATACCCGCAGGTCGCATCAGCGGATTGACGATGTCTCCCGGCCGGAGCACAAACTGACTGATTGAGCCGTCGACGCCTGCATAGACGGTCATTTTTCCCAGCTCCACTTCCGCCTCATCGAGACGCGCCTCCGCACTGCTCAGACTGGCAGGCAGCGAAACATTGATCTTGGTCTCGATCAGCTCCTTGTTGGCTTGTGCTGCTTCGAGAGAGCTTTGCCGAGCCGCCACCGTGTTTTCCAGCTTTTCAATGTCGCGCTCGCTGACCACATTCGCATTGCGGTCCATCAGTTCCTGGCGGGTATCGAGCTCGTCCTGTGCCTGCTTGAGCGAAGCTTCCGCTTCCTCGACCTGAGCTTCCGCTACAGCAAGCTCCCCCTGGGCCAGGGCAATCTCGCCCTTAACTTCGGCGATTTGTTGCCTGGCCGTGGTGACGTCAGCTTCCTGACGGCTGCTGTCCAATCGGAAAATCGGATCACCGGCCTTGATCTCCGTCTCCAGTTCGTTGGCGACAAAGATTTCCTCCACCCGGCCCGAACCTTCCGGAAGAATCGGGATGGTACGGAAAGTGGAGACTGCGCTTGTTGCAGTCGGGTGGTAGTAGAAAATGAGCGTGATCAGGGACACCGTCAGCATCAGACAGGTGACGATCCCATAGCGAAGCTCATACCAAACCGAATAGAGTGTGATTTCACGGCCAATCCGCTTGCCCTGTACGTACCGTCGGATCAGATAGTCGGGTAAGATCGTCAGAAGAGAACAGAAGATAAGCTCGAACATCTATCCGTCCTTGTTCTCAGCGGCGGTCTTCGGAGCATCAGCTGAGGTCGCAGATTCGGGAACGGCTTCAGCGACCACTGAAATCTCAGACGGCGACCTCTCTTCGGTTGTCTCTACTTCTATCTCGACTTCTTGCTCCACAGAGCTCTGATGCTCCGCACCGTCATAGCGGTTCGCGATCCGGTCGAGCGAATTTGCGATTGTGCCGATCGGGGTTGCGAAATCCGGCAGTTGAATGAAAGCAAGGAGGAGTGCTGCCACCCAAAAGATATTGTTGTGCGTGAACAGAGCCAAAAGCCCAAGGACCGCGACCAACTCGAATTGCATTCGCCCGTGCTTGTGCGCTAGACGCTCCGGCAAGGAATGCAGGTGCAGATAGAACGTCCCCAACAGCACGACGCCCAGAATGAGGGCGGTCAGCATGATCGTCATCAAAGGATCACTGCCATCCGCGGACGGTACGAATATCGGCAGGTGATGTGGCGCAAGCTCATGCACTTGGTCTGCCATACCTCTCCCCCTTCAATCTGTCTTGCGTCCCTTAAACAAAGTGACGTAACGTCAGATTAAATGGAAACGGGTAGGCACGTGTGAAAAAAATGCAGTTTAGAAGTCTCTAACCGCACTGGCGGCATCGAAAACCCGGAATGCCGCCAATACCCTGAAGATAACCCGTTGCTCGTTTCTAGCGGGGAGCCATTCTGATTGCGCCGTCCAATCTGATGGTCTCGCCATTGAGCATGTCGTTCTCGCAAATGGATTTCACAAGCTGAGCATATTCAACGGCCTTGCCCAGGCGTGATGGGAATGGCACTTGCTGACCCAGCGAATCCTGAACTTCCTGCGACAGGCCGAGCAGCATAGGTGTTTCGAAAATTCCCGGTGCGATCGTCATGACACGAATGCCCGACTTCGAGAGGTCTCTGGCGACCGGCAGGGTCATACCGGCAACGCCTGCTTTGGAAGCAGCGTATGCGACCTGTCCGATCTGACCATCAAAAGCTGCTACCGATGCGGTCGAAACAATGACGCCACGTCCACCGTCTCCAGTAATCGGTTCAAGTGCTGCCATACCGGTTGCCGCGATTGAAAGGCAGCGGAAGGAACCAATCAGGTTCACCGCGACAACCTTTTCAAACATATCTATCGGATGCGCTTCGCCGCGTGAGGTTGTCTTGGCGACTGGAGCAATTCCGGCACAGTTGACCAGAATGCGCTCCTGCCCGTTGGCGCTTCGTGCCTTTTCAAAGCCGGCTTCAACGCTTGCCTGATCGGTCACATCGACATCTGCAAAGACACCGCCGATTTCGTTTGCAACTGCATTGCCCTGATCTGCATTGCGGTCGAACAGGGTCACCTTGACGCCTTCTCCAGCCAACATGCGAGCGGTCGCGGCCCCGAGCCCGGAAGCTCCTCCGGTAATCACTGCGGCAAGAGTCGAATCCAGCTTCATTCACGCCTCCTCAATATCAATTCATTGATTTCAATGAATTTTATTGTGTTGATTGACTATTAGGTCAATTTGAGAGGCAACTTGGCTGAGAAATCACGCCGGGTCAAGCGCATTCGTGGTCAGATTTCGGGAACGACAAGAGCACAAAATTGAATGCGATGACGCTCAACTTGCAAGCACGACCAGATCGACGGGATTGTGCATGCCGGCGACGACTGTGCTTGGCCGGTCTTCGATGTCTTCGGGCTGATAGCCCTGCGCACAAGCCAGATCCCAGGTGAACCTGTCGGTCAGCGAAGAGGATTTTTGCTCTTTGTTGGCATCTTCCAACTTCGCCGCGCGATTGACTGCATCTCCAATAACCGTGAATTCGAGCCTGTTCTTGGAACCGATAACGCCTACAGTAACCGGACCGGCCGCAACTGCGGTTCCGATGCGCAGCTGGCCGGGCCAACCTGCTGCTCTGAACCGGTGCTGGTCTGCTTCGACGCTGCTTACAAGCCTGGACGCGGCCCTCAAGGCGTCCGCTGCATAGGTGTCGGACGGATGTACCGCCCCGAAAGTTGCCAGAATACCGTCCCCCAGGAACTTGTCGACGCGGCCACCTTCCTGATTGATCACTTCAACCGCGAGGTTCTGATACTCGGCCAAAACGGCCAGAACGACCTCCGGCGGCAATTTGGCTGACGTTGAGGTAAAGGATCGGATGTCGGCATAAAGAATTGCCGCTTCCCGTTGGCTTCCCTCACCTGCCTGCAACTCTGTATGCGCGTCGGTGATCGAAGCGGCAACTTCAGGCGCAAAAAACCGTCTCAAGTCCGACGCCGCGGCGTGGTCCCGCGTGGCCTCGAACAACATGGATCTGCCGCGATAAAGCGCTACGGAAAGAATGATGGTCACCGTGAAAATGACCATAGTCTTGTCGAGTTCGGCGCCAATGAGGATCGAGTTTCCAGTCAGATATTCAACGTAATTCCGGGTCACGCGCATGTGGTCCATGTCGGCGAAGGCGGCATAGAAAACCAGTCCGAGCCAACCAGCGACCGCAACCAGCCCCGTTGTCAAAACGAAACGCGGGTCAAACCGGAGCGCTCTCAGCCCGATGAAAATGAACACATACATCAACGTCGGGGTTTTCAGATAAAACGCGGGATGTTGGTCATACTGGATGTGGAAAGAAAAAATCAGACCAACAAGGAGCGCCATGTCGACGCCGATGGAGATCAGCAAGTACCACTGCGGCAATTCAAACCGGTAGGATAGAACCAGCCTCAGCACGGTGAACAGAAAATACGCGCCGAGCGCAATCGGTACGAAGTTAAAACCGGATGAACCTTCAGCCCTCGGTGCAATCGCATACAGCGTCGTAAAGAACAGAACCAACCCGAGCTGAACCCAACTGATCAACCGTTCGGACGAGGCTTCTCGTGAACGGATCTCAGCGCGCACCCTTTCCGGAATTCCGTTTTCCGGAGGGCCGCCGTGGAGGATGTAGCGCAGGGTGTCCCTTAATGTGCTCATGGTGATCCAAAGTTGGTCGTTCTTGTGGTTCGTATTGTTGCCTGCGCCGTAGCGCTGGCACCTCAGGTTCCTGGTTCCTCACGTTTTGCGCAGACCGCTGTTCCCATGGCCGCCAAGCAACGACAGGGAGCACTCCCGGAACTTTGCGCTTGAGCTGAAACACCCTGCCGTCAATCAACGATTAGACACGAACGTGAAAAGGCGCCGGACCCCAAAGGTGACTGGAGTTTCACCTGTTGAACCAAAATGCGCAATAAGGTGCGCGTGAATGTGACCACTCGTGATGCAAGGCCGGGTTCATCGGCCTCCAGATACTAAAGCGCTGCCTGCTGGCGCAACTGTTCCACTTTACGAACAAGCTCGCTTTGCCGACGGCAACCAGACTTTGTCAACGCTGATTTGACCTGATTTCGAACGGTATAAACACTGACTTCGCGGCTATCTGCGATCTCTGCGGGGGTCTGCCCTTCCGACAGGAGGAGAACGGAAGATGCTTCTGCAGGGCTCAGTCCCAGCACTTTCTGAAGTTTCTCCTGGAAGGTGCCCGCGCTATCGTCCGGCTTGATCGCCAGAAGGATCGCTGAGATGGACTTGGTCATAAACGCGCCGAAAGGCGTGTCGTCCAGATCTCCCAGGCGGACACCCATCGCCCTGCAAATCCAGTTTTTGCCGTTCTCATCTTTCAGTCGCAAATTTTTGAAGACGTTCGGATTCTCACGTGCGTGCTCACGCGTGAAAGCGGTAAACTGACTGTGAGCCTGCTCGGATCTGAACTGCAGTCGGCGGTTGATGACACTACCGACAAGCGTTCCCTTGGCAAGCAGCCTTTGCGCCTCAGTGCAGGCGAAATGGATGATCATGGTCGGATCGACCACAAAGATTGCTGTTCCTGAACCGAGCAAATGCCGTTCCGCTGCCCACTTCTCGAACGAAAGTCCGGAAATCGTCCGGTTTATTTCCAGCGATTGACGAATGACGGGAGCCAGGCGGACGCAAAGCTGCAGCCACTCCTGTTCATACTTTTCCCGATCCTTCGCGCGCAGGTTTCCCCCAATGAGGAACATCCGGTCCGCGTCGAAAGCCAGCATCGACCCGCCACCGCCATAAATGTCCTCCATTGGCCGGAGCAGATCGGCATAAAAGTCTGTCTTCTTAAGTGCACTGGTTTCGCACAACTCGTCTGTAGAAATTGCGCCCCCGATCGCACATTTCGCGAAGTTCGCGGCAAAGGGATTCTTGTCGGCGTAGTGCGTTTCGTAAAGTTGTAGGATCGCAGGATCATATCCGGAGGAATAGGCCAGTGGAGCCGCTTTGGTGAGCTGATCGTATCCAATTAACTGGGTGCATATGCGTGTACCCAGCACGCGCCCCAGTTCATCAAGGAACCTTTGCCATTTGGCCGGATCCATAGCGGCTGCAACCGCCAAGTTGGTCAAATGAATATATTTTTCCGCGGCAACGACCACTTCACCCCCTTGCGGTCAGTTTAAATTGCAGCGCTAAAAGGCGTTTTCCCGCCTGCAACCGATAATTTTATGTCGGACATAGTCCAAATGGACCATGCAATTAATG
>JBCCVB010000031.1:0-53544 GCA_039195965.1 Pseudomonadota bacterium | reverse complement strand
TTGCAGTGCAATTCCGTACGGACAATTTGAACCTGTTCAGCCTCAGTGACGGAAAGAGGCTCTGAGGACGACGTTGAATAATTCTGTGTCGTCCCAAGCAGATCAAATACATTAAGTACGCAAGCGGTGAGTCGATAACCTTCACAACGGCTCATCGCATGTGTTTTCCTTTCTTCGGCTGTTCACCGAAGAATTTCAAACAGGGCACGGAAACATGCAAGGACTGGAACCGGTTCCGGCAAAGAGCAAACTTGAAGCGGTTGTTGACAGGTTGGTCGACTACGTCAGCCGTAACAATTATTCGGCGGGCGACAAACTGCCTTCTGAACGTGAGCTCATGGATGCGCTTGGAGTTGGTCGATCATCCGTGCGCGAGGCGGTGCGCAAGCTGGAAGCCGTAAATGCGCTGGAAATTCGGCACGGAGCGGGAACGTTCGTCCTGCGAACCATTCAGCCGGGCGAAATACTGGTTCCGCTTGCAATCAGAGAAGAAAGAGAAGGTCTTTTGCTGGCGCTGGATTTACGCCGGGCTCTTGAATCCGAAGCCGCTGCGCTTGCAGCCCAGAGGGCAAGCGAAGAGGATATTCTGCGCATAGAAGAAAAACTGATCGCCATGGAACGCGTTCACAAGGAAAAAGGAGCCGCGCTCGAAGAGGACGAAGCGTTTCACCGGTCAATCTACGACGCTGCTCACAATCCGCTTTTCGAGCAGATCATCTCCAATGTCCGTGGGCCCTTTTTGAGGTTTTTTTCAAATGCGGTGAAATCGACAAGCATTGGCGAAAGTTCATTTCCCTTGCACAGAGAACTTTACCAGGCCATCGCAGATCGGGATCCAGCCAGAAGTCGCGCAAAAACAATCGAATTACTGAACTTTGTCGAAGAGGATCTTCGCGCACAAGAATGACAGAGCGAAACACTGTCTCCGGCGACCGGCTTTGAGATAATTTCCGTCAACCCTGCAGCGATCGGTGTTCTTGCGGGTTGGATAGCCCATCCCCTCTAAAGCAAACTCTGACAATCGCATTGTGATTTTTCGACCGTTGCTCCTGACCCTCTGGGACGGCTTACTGTGGGGCTTAAGACGGAAAAATCGTGCTCGTCTCGGAAAGGACAATTCTTGAAGAAACTGCCTTTTTTCGATGGTCATAATGACGTTCTGCTGCGACTCCTGCGCGAATTTGATGACCAGCCCGCACAGCGCTTCATTGCTGGAAACGGGCGTACCCACATCGACCTTCCCAGAGCGCGAAATGCCGGCTTCGCAGGAGGATTTTTCGCAGTATTTGCACCGTCACCGGAGCAATTCGATCTGGAGGAGTCCCAATCGGAACAAGGTTACAGCATCCCCATGCCGCCGCCCTTGCCGATTGAACACGCTCAGAAAACGACGCTCAGGATGTTCGACCTTCTGGAGAACATTGAACGGCAGTCTGATGGACAGGTCCGCATATGCAAAACAGCTGCAGAGGTTGAGGAAGCGCGCTCGAGGGAACAGATCGCGGCGATCTTGCACATAGAGGGTGCGGATTGCATCGATGCTGACTTCGAGATGCTAGACACGCTTTACGAGCGCGGGTTGCGATCAATCGGTCTGGTATGGAGCAGAAACAACATCTTCGGACACGGTGTGCCGTTTCGGTTTCCCGCAACTCCGGATATCGGCCCGGGCCTGACGGAACACGGCAAGGCACTCATAGCCGAATGCAATCAAAGAAAGGTTCTCATTGACCTGTCTCACCTCAATGAGAAAGGCTTTTGGGATGTTGCGTCAATCAGCAATGCCCCGCTTGTGGCAACACATTCCAATGCTCACAGGTTATGCCCTTCGCCTCGCAACCTGACGGATGATCAACTCAAAGCCATCGCGAATTCAGGGGGCGTCGTCGGGATTAATTTTGCACCCTGTTTTCTTGCCGAAAACGGGATCCTCAGCAGCACTGTTCCGCTCGAAGTGTTAATCGCCCATACAAACCATATGGTTCAGGCGGTAGGTGAAGATGGTGTTGCCCTCGGGTCCGACTTCGATGGGGTTTTGATGCCGGATGAAATTGGCGATGTGGAGGGAGTTCCCAAAATATTTGCAGCACTTGAGAAGGGCGGCATGCGTTCCTCCATCATCGAAAAAATCGCCATGAGCAACTGGATCCGCATCTTGCGTGAAACAATGAGCTAGGAGATGTCCATTGTGGTCGAAAGCAGAAGGGAAAGGCTCATTCGTCCATCCCCGATCGGGACTTACCCTGACCCGTGCTCACTCCGGTCAATCACCCTCGTCAGCGACTGTTTCGGTGTGCCGGCAACGACCTTTTCGACAGTCAATTGCTTTGCCTTGCGCAGTAGTCGCGGGTCTTTCATTTCTACGGAAAATATCACGCCTTCAAAAACGCACACGTTGGAAACTTGCCGCTTCCCATCCGCAACGAAATGAACGCGGATCAGTTTGTCTTCGAAATCTGGTGAGCAAACGACTTGATCGGACCCGATTTTGTAAAACCGAAGAACGACAATGCGTGGGTTGATTCTCTCTACGAAGAAACTTTCGCTCAGTTGACTTGCAAGCAACTTGCCATCCGCTTCATCGATATGGTCTAGCGCGGCCTTGATCAGTTGCGCCTCCACGGGGCGGAGTGACCAACTGCCTTCACCAGAGAGAAATGTGAGCATGTGAAGCAGTCGCCGCAGCCAAATTGAAAGAAGCTGTTTCAATCAATCGTCCTCCTGAACCAGATTGTACTATCCAGAATTCAGGTGTTTTGCTTGTTCTGTCGGCTTGGTTAATCAGTTGCCCCCGCAAAGCGAGACTGGAACCCTTCCGGGTTCCAATCTCTTTTTCTTCATGCAGCAGAAGACTTCTGGCTGCTCATTGCGCTCTCGCGAACCTGCCCGACAAGCGTTGCCCAATCCATGCCGAGCGCAGCATAGACCTCGCCGGCTTCTTCACGGGCATTGTCTCCCAGAATTTCAACAATGAGGCTCGCGCCATCTGCGGGTATGACTCCGCTTTGAACCAGCCGGATGAGGCCGGTCTCACGTTTCGTTTGATTGAATGTGCCACTCGCGTCGACCGCAACATAGGCCTCATAACCTTCGCGCACCGCTCGCATAGCAGGGAAAGCGGCACAAACCTCCAGTGAGACACCGGCGAATATAAGCTTTTTGCGCCCGGTTGCCCGAATTGCATCGGCGACGCGTGCGTCGTCCCAGGCATTCACGGACGTTCGATCGATAAACGGTTGGTTTGCCAGCGCTTCCCGCAGTTCCGGAAAAGCCGGTCCCCAAAGCGTTTCCGCTGAAGTTGTGGTTGCCACAATTGGAAGGTCAAGTGCCCTGGCCGCTTTGGCAAGTCCGACCACATTGTGCTTGAGCTCGGCAACTGAATAATCTCGGATCCCCGTCATCAGACCGACCTGATGGTCGACCAGCACAAGGGCTGCGTTGGATTGGGTCAGCGGCTCGGGGTTGTTGTAATTTATCATTTCGGTCTCTTTCCTGTTTCGTTGAGGTTGTTCTTTTGTGACAAAACTCAGTCGATGGTTCCGAGCAGTCCGTCCTTGTAGGCGTCTGCAACCCGTTCCAGGTCGGCGGTCGTGCTCATCACAAAGGGGCCTTTTTGAACGAAATGTTCGCGAATTGGCTCCCCGCTGAGGATGACGGCGTGCCCTCCATTCTTGCTGCGGAGCGACACATTGCTTGCGCTGTGAGAGGCGATGGCTGAGCCTTCCGGTATTGTTCGGGTGGTGTCATCGGTCTCAAACAGAAGTTCACCGCGAAGTGCGTAGACCCAGGCGGACTGACCCTGGCGCAGTTGATGAGAAAAGGTGCCGTTCTCGTCAAAACGAATGTCGAGCACGGTAAGAGGCAAGGCAGGGGACACCGCCCCAGACACACCATTGCTTCTTCCCATCACCACCCGCGCAGTGTGCCCGTTGCCCCTGATCACCGGTACGTCGGATGCACGAACATGCAGAGACGCGGGCTCGTCGTGTTTCATCGAGGCAGGCAGATTGACAAAGACTTGCAACGCATGGGTTCGCGAGCCGGGCGTGTTTGCTTCGTTGTGTACAGCGCCTCTAGCCGCCTTCAGCCAGTAAAGATCTCCCGGTTCAAGGTCGATTTTGTTACCAAGTGAATCGAGATTTCTGAAAGCGCCGATGCTGTCTTCGAACAGAATACTCACCGCCGACATTCCCGCATGCGGATGGGTGCCAAACGTTGGTTCAGTCATCGTGAAATGATCGACCATGACAAGCGGATCCATCAGGCCGCCGAACTGGGAATGTTTGAAGCTGAGGGCATTAAAGCCGGTGCCGATGCTTAGAACCTCTCCAGGAACCGGTTCGGAAATTCCAGGCCTTGGAATTGAGCCTTCGATCAAACTTTGATTGAGCATGTTCATCTCCTTCTATGGCAGTGAACCTATGCATGGGACGAACAAGAGAAAATCTGGCAAAATCGGAACTTATCGTTCTATATTTGGAACGATAAAGTCATGAACGGTGATCATATGGACCTGAACAACGCCTTCTATTTTGTGCATGTGGTGGAGAAGCAGGGGTTTTCTGCTGCGGCACGTGCACTCGGTATTCCCAAGTCACGTGTTAGCCGTCATGTCCAGCAACTGGAATTGAACCTGGGCGTGCGTCTTCTCCAGCGCAGTTCCCGGATGGTTGCTGTTACTGACATTGGGCGGGAATACTATCGCAACGCCAGACTGGCTCTTGACCGTATGGAGGAAGCGGAAGCCTCCGCTCGGCGCAGATCAAGCGTGCTCGAAGGTCAGGTGACGGTATCGTGTTCTGTTGGTATGGCGCAGTTCGGTTTGAGCCGTATCCTCACTCGCTTTCTGACTGAAAATCCACGCGTAAATGTCCGCCAACAAGCATCCAATCAGTTGATTGATCTTCTGGAGAACGGGGTGGATGTTGCGATACGCGGACACGTTGACAATCTCCCGGACTCCAGTTTGATCCAACGACGATTGTCGCAAGTGCCATGGCATCTTTTCGCAGCCCCTGAGTTTCTTGAGCGCACAGGCTATCCCGAACAACCCGAGGAGCTTGAAAGGCGTGCCGGACTTGCACTCGGATGGCTACCGGGAGGAGGGTGCTGGTCGTTGCAAAATACGGGTGGTGTGACCGCTTCAGTCCCGTTCGACATTCGCTTGCATAGCGACGACATGGTGACCTTGAAGGTGGCAGCGGCAGAAAGTCTTGGGATCGTCGCCCTCCCGGCCTATGTGTGCCGCGACGATGTAGCCGCGGGGCGCCTCGTGCGAGTGTTGTCGGATTGGACTGCAGGTGAACCGCAAATTAGCTTGCTGATGCCCTCAAAACAGGGAGTTCTTCCTCCGGTCGAGGCTTTTGTTGATTTTCTGCTCAAGGAGCTGCCGCCAGCGATCAAGTTTTGAAGCTTCTGAAACCGCGGGTGCGCAAGTCACAAAGAACATGCAGGCTGACCAAAATCATGCCAGATCCGAACTGGAAGGCCTGACAGCGATGCTCATTGTGGTGACCGGCTTCCCCGATTTTTGATGCTGCGTAGGCTTTCATCATTTTGCTTGCAGCATGCGCCCGGCATAGCTTTGCTTTGCCGCGATGAATTGCGTCAGCTCCTTATTGAAGCTGTCCGGCACAGCTGAAGAGACGGAAGGGCGATGTCGGACAAGGTCCCACCATGTTGCCAGCTTTTCCGGCATGCCAGGTTTCAGCTTTACCGTCGAGACTTGGTCAAGAACAGGAAAGAAGCGAAACAGGGTGGCGAAAACCACGTCGACAAGGCCGAATTGCTCACCAGCGAAATAGTCATCCGGTGGAAATTGGATAGACACTATGTCCAATCGATCGGCAAGTTCAGTCATCGAAGCCAAGACTTCTTCAGCATCGGCATCGCGATAGATGATACGAGCGACAATATTCAACATGCCGTCAGCAAAACTCATCCAGGCTTCGTGACGGGCTTGAGACAAAGGATCAACGGGGAGCAGTTTTGTCCCCGTCGTCCTGTCCAGGTATCGTGCAATCACCCCGGATTCGAACAACCACTCATCTGCACCAACCTGAACGACGGGAACCTGGCGGCTCGGTGAAATATCTTTCAGCCAAGATGGTTTGTGGTCCAGATCGATCTCAATTTGCTCAAAGGCAATGCCATTTTCGAGCATTGGTATCGTGATGCGCTGAACGTAGGGACATAGCCGGTGTCCGATGACCTTAAGTGGTTGTTCGAACATGGCTTAGGTCGCCATGTGATGGATGTTCAGTTTGTTTCCGTCCGGATCTCGGAAATAGGCGGCATAGAACCCTTCTGCCCGAAAGCCTGGTTTGCCTTCATCCGCTCCACCCAACTCGAGTGCCTTTGCGTGGATCTGATCAACTTGAGCCATGTCACCGGCAGAAAACGCGATCATCACGCCATTGCCGATTGAATAGTCTTTGCCGTTTTCCGGAATATGGACTGAAAACGCAGCGCCACCAGTTTCCGTCGCCCAGACGATGAAGTCCTCTGCTTGCATGATCTGTTTGGCGCCTAGGTCTGACAACAACGCATCATAGAATGCCGCAGCTCGCACCAAATCAGCCGTCCCGATTGATGTGTATCCAATCATTTCTGTTTCCTTTGCCTGCAATTGTGTAGTGGGTCCAACCTAGGGTGTTGCAAATTTGAGAGCTATAGGCAGAATTGAGAGAATAGGTTGCAGAAATGAAATGGAGTTGATTTGGACTGGAATGCCATCAAGGTGTTTCTCGCTGTCTGCGAGACGGGATCGCAAGTGCTTGCCGCAAAACGTATCGGCCTGAGCCATGCAACTGTTTTCCGGCATGTCACTGCTTTGGAAAAGCAGATGGGCACTCGGCTCTTTGATCGTGACAAAGGCCGATATGTCTTGACAGATGCCGGTGCGGAGATGCGTGAGATTGGCCTTGGTATCGTTCAATCGTTCGAGGAAATAGATCGTCGGATCGCGGGTCGAGATGAAAACGCTGAAGGAACGGTTCGCCTGACCGCGCCAAGAAGTTTTTCTGACACGATGCTGCCCGGCTATCTTGCGAGCTTTGCTCAAGCGCATCCCAGGATTTCAGTTGAACTTTTGGTCTCAAATCAGGAAGTGAACATGACGGGGCGTAGAGCAGATATTGCTTTGCGTGTCTCCCACAATCCGCCGGAACACCTATGGGGTCGGCGTGTGCTCAGCATCGGTTGGGCCGTTTATGCGGCAGCATCTTATCGTGAATCAAACCCACCGTTGAATGGGCTGGGCGATCTGAGGCGACACAAACTGGTCGCCCCTACGGGTCAGCTTTTGCACCATCCGGCTTTCAACGCGATCCTGACAGATCAGCAACCCCTCTCGCCTGTTCGTTGCGATGATCTTACAACCATCGCCAGTCTTGCTGCGGACGGCCATGGGATTGCATTGCTTCCAGACGATTTACAGCGGCCGGACCTTGAGCGCTGCTTCAGCTACCCGGACGCGCCGCCAAACACACTATGGGTGCTGACGCATCCCGATCTTCGCAACGTCCGCAAGATTTCCTTGCTGATGGGATATCTGGCCAATGCCTTTCAAAACGAAGTGCGTTGGAAACTCTGACCGATTGGTCTCTTGCGTGCCCATCGCTATCAGTTCTGACTGCAAGGTGAGGGACGGTCAGGAAGGTTGATGTTCCATGCGGTTCCGACTTCGATCACTCCGAGTTGGAGTTTGCCGGACCATCGTCTTGGAGCGGCATCTTTGCGGCGTCTTCCATCGTCAGAACTCTTTTCCGAACATGTTTTCGCGGATCAGATTGTAGCCGTAACTGATATGCAGTCTCTGCAGATAGCCAACTGCATCAATGTTGTTCTGTTCGAGCGCTGTCTTGAGATCTTCGGTTTCTCTGACGAGTGCTGAGGCGACTTTGTCGCCGAACAGGACGGCCATGCGCTGCCAGATGCTTGCGGCCTGAAAGTACGACTGATGCCAGAAATCCTGCAGCACGGGGTTTCCGATCAGAGAGCTGATCAGAACCTGCATCCGTTGGTTCAGCCTCACGAATTCCCTGGGGTCAAAATTTTCCTGCAATTCCAACGCTGCCTCGTGGATGGCGGTTGCTTCGATCCTGTGGTTGTCGTCGATCGTGGCAGGTGACAGTTTTCCGATGAGAGCAGCGAGCTCCAGCCTGACTTCGTAAAGGTGTGCGATTTTTTCATCCGACATCTTCACGACCACTGTTCCGACACCGTTCTTGGTTTCGATCAGACCCAGGTGACTGATACGGCTGAGCGCATCGCGAACGGGGGTTCGGCTCACGCCGAATTCTTTGGCAATGACCGCTTCCTTCAGCTGATCGCCGGGTGAATACTCCAGGAAGCAAATGCGCTGCAGAATGGTGTCTTGTATGACGTCCACGGTTGTCTTCAAGGGCGTGAACAGGATGTTTTCCGTGGGCAGTTGTTCGTTCATCTTGCTTTCGAAGTTCTGCTGATTGGCGGCTCGATTTGAGCCTCGGATTCAGCAAGTCTATCAATAATTTCGCAGCAAGGTACCGAAGCCGTCGATCTTTTCAGAAGTATTCAACGACCGCAGTACGTCCCAAGCCATTGCCTGGTTGGAGCAAATGACCGGTTTGCCAAGATCGCGTTCCAACTGATCGACGATGTCGACAGACCGCAAGGCACCGCAACTTATGAAAATGGCTTCCGCATCGCTGCTGTCGACAGAACGGGCAAAATCCGCGATCCGGTCGGGGCGGACTTTCACCATGTCGCTGTCATGCTTCAGGTTCAGTCCGGCAATCCGGGTCACGACGAAGCCACGGTCTTCCAGATACGTTTTTTCAAGCAGGTTCACCTCGTCAAGATACGGTGTCACGACGGCCAGCCTTGTGACATCCAACGCTCGAAGAGCCTTGAGGACGGCCGTGATCAGTGACGTCGCGCAGGCCGATGGGGCGCCCTTTTTCAAGGCTTTGAAAACACGGTCCTCGCCCAGGATCAGACTGCCGGATGTGCAGGCATAAGTCACGATGTCCAAATCACCATCAGGTACAAGAGTTGAGGCAGCTCTTGTGAGCTCATCCGCCAATTCGGCCTGTCGTTCCACCGTGATGTCGTCAGTGCTCGCAACTCTCGCGAAGTGCAGCCCAATTCCTTCGGGGAACAGACGGAACATATCGTCTTCAATCGTCTGCTCACTGGCCAGCAACACAAAGCCTGCCTTGCCCTTGTAGTGGCGTCCTCGGTCGAACAGGTCATTCGCATCGAAAATAGTATCTGTATACATGTATGCGCTTTTTTGTGCTGTATTTGCTGATATTTTTAAGAATTGACATCAAGCTGTATACATGTCAATTAGCTTGCCGATCCGCATAGAGCTTCCCGGCACCTGCGGACCACCTGGCAAACAAGGGAGGAACTGCGTTTTGCTACTATCGAATTTCATAAGGACCGGAGCGCTTGCGTTCGGCATCGCCGGCTTCGCCGGCCAGGGCGTCAATGCTGAAGAAATCATCCTCGGCCACGTCATGGATTCCGAACACATCTTCCACGATGTGTCGCAGCGTTTTTCCGAGCGCCTGGAAGAGCTGTCGGGCGGAACCATGACCGTCGCTTATCATCCCGGCGGGGACCTGGGTGACTGGACGTCGATCGTGGAGCAGGTGGCACACGGCGCGGTGCAGATGACCATGTCGTGGAATCATTCGGAACTCGATCCGCGGTGGGATGTTTCCATTCTCGGTTACATCGCCAACGACTGGGAATCCGGCAGGAAGGTCTACGGTCCGGGTTCGGTCATGAACGAAGTCTATAACGGCATCATGAACGATCTCGGCATGGAGCTGCTCGGCACCATACCGACCGACTTCACCGGCTTTGTGGTTCGCAAGGGCGTTGACGTTCCGGTCGATTTTCCTGCCGATGCCGATGGTTTCAAGATGCGCGTGCCCGGGCAACCGATGGCGATCGAGCGTTACAGGGCAACCGGCTTTTCGGCCGTGCCTATGGCGTTCTCCGAAGTTCACACCGCGCTTCAGACAGGTGCGATCGATGGCCGGGCCTATTCGCCGCCATCTGAAGTCCTGTTGTTCAAGGACGTTCTCGATGCCTATGTATTCACCCGCGAGAACTTCGAGCACACGTTCTGGAATGCCAATAAGGCCTGGTTCGATGGCCTGAGCGAAGAACAGCAGGGCTGGGTTCGCACCGCCGCCGATGAAGCCGTGACCTGGGCCTGGGAAAATGCCGAGGCGGAAAGTCCGAAATGGTTCGACCGGATCGAGGAAGCCGGCATCAAGGTTGTCGAACTTACCCCCGAACAGCTTGCCGTCTACCGCGACAAGATCGTGGCTGTTGAATACCCGTACATGGAAAATGTCATCGGCTCTGAAATCATGGCCGAAATCAAACAAGCCGCAGGCGTGGAATAAGCGCAGTCAGAAAGCGCGCAGGACATTGGTTCTGCGCGCTTTTTTCTCGGGAGGAGAAAAATGGCGAAAGAACTGCTGCATACAGATAGCCTTGACGACATTACCGCGCCGGCCCCGATCATACCGGTGCCGCACGAGTATGACGAAACAGATCCGGTCTACCGGTCGCTGGGGCCGCTCTACCACGCGGAGGCAAAGCTCGCACTGTTGATGCGCATCGTCATGTTCGGGGCGATGATTTCCCTCGGTCTGGTGATGGCCGCTCAGGTGTTCATGCGCTACGTCATTGTGTCACCCTTCCTCGGGATTGAGGAAATGGCGCCGATGATGGCGTTGTGGATCTACTTCATCGGCATGGCCTATTGTTCGCGTGAGCGTGACCATATCGAGGGCGGGGTCATGTCGCTCGTCATTCACAAGCGTGAAGCTTTGCTTGCGCTGCGCCTGCTCGGTTCAGTGATCTGTCTCGCAGCAATTGTCGTCTACGCCGGATACGCCATCGACTTTGCGGCCTTCAACATCTCGCTCAATCGCAAGAGTTCCTACATGCGGTTCCCCAAATTCCTGTGGGACCTCAGCATGGTTTCAGGTTTTGCACTGATGGGATTCTACATGACGCTTCAGGTGTTTCTGGAAGCGCGTGCCCTTCTTACCGGCAAGGGAGGAGATTGACGCCATGACGTTCTTCTTCCTGACGATAGCGCTGGTCGTCATCCTGCTGTTGATTGAAGTGCCCGTCGGGTTCGCGTTCGGTATCGGTGCGCTTACTTTCGGTTGGCTTCAAGGCACGGACATCTCGTTTCATGCCGGGTTCGGCTATTCCCAGGTGAGCGCTTTTTCGCTTCTGGCGATCCCGCTTTTCATTCTGTCCGGAACCCTGATGGGAACATCCGGCATTTCCGAACGGCTGCTGAATTTCGTCAATTCGTTTGTCGGGCGGACCAAGGGCGGTCTTGGCGCTGTTACCGTGATTACCTGCGCGCTCTTCGGGGCGATTTCCGGATCGGCGTCTGCGGCAATTGCCGCCATTGGCAAGATCATGGTGCCGCGCATGATCAGGGAAGGTTATCCTCCCGGGCATGCGACCGCGCTGGTTGCCGTGTCTTCGGTCCTGGCGTTGATGATCCCACCCAGCATCCCGATGATCGTGTTTGCGATTGCTATCCGCGAGTCCGTTGCCAAGTGTTTTCTCGCGACCATGGGACCGGGCGTGTTGCTGGCGCTGATCTATTGCGCGCTGAACTTTGTCTTCCTGCGCGACAACAAGACGATCACTGTCGCCGAACCACTAACGTTCACGCAAAGCCTGAAAGACATCGGCCAGACGGGCAAACGCGCGAGCCTTGCGATCGTAATGCCGTTCATTATCCTTGGTGGCATTTATAGTGGGGTCGCGACTCCTACCGAGGCGGGTGCCATGGCGCTTGTCTATACGCTTGCCGTTGGCATGCTGATCTACCGCACACTGCCGTTCGACAAACTGTTCAATTCGACGGTTGAGGCAGCCCGCCTGACGGGGGCAATCCTGATGGTGCTGTTCTTCCTGTTCGTCATGAGCCGGGGCATGGTTCTGGCCAAGATCCCGACCCAGTTTGCAGACCTGCTGCTGCAGATATCGGACAACCGGATCGTTATTCTGCTTTTGATAAATCTCCTGCTTCTGATCATGGGCATGATCATCGATGATGTTTCAGGCGGCATTCTGGCGGCGATCATTCTGCTGCCGGTCACCCAGAAAATCGGGCTGGACCCGATCCACTTCGCGGCTATCGTCGGAACCAATCTCGGACTCGGCAACATTTCGCCGCCCTGTGCGCCGCTGCTCTACATGGCGGGCGGCGTCACGCGTCAGCCGCTATCGACCTATGTCGGTCCGACCATGAAGTTTCTGCTGCTTGGCCATCTGCCGATGGTGTTCATCGTGACCTTCATTCCGCCGGTCGCTCTGTTTCTCCCGGGACTTCTTGACTGAAGGGTCCCCTCAGAAATTGCCCCGCCTGCGGGCCGGGCTCCTTTTTCAAACCCGTGGCAGAATTCGGATCTGCCAGGCTTCGGCAAAGCCGCAAGGAGGAAAAATGCTCGAAGAAGCTCAAAAGCGAACAATCCAGCTGCAGCAGCGCATGAAAGAGCGCGGCATATCCAAGGCGGTCTTTACCGATGAAAGCTCGATTGCCTATCTGGCCGGCTTCTGGGGATACCTTGGCATTGAGTTCGGCCGCCCGACCATGCTGGTTGTCGATGCGGATGAAGCGCCGGTTGTCATCACACCGTTGATGGAATCCGAGATGGTCGCCGAAATGACCTGGGTTGAGGATGTCCGTGTCTGGGAAGACATCGGTCAGCGCACCTGGGGGCGTGCTCTGGCAGGAGCTCTTGGCGATGACCAAAGTGAAATCTGGATAGAGCGCAGCACGATCCCTGCGATTGTCCGCAATCACCTGGACGACACTTATCCTGGCGCTACTCTAAAAGACATTTCACCGGTTCTCGGCGAAATGCGCATGATCAAGACGCCGTTTGAAATAGGTGTCATGAAGGAGGCCGGACAGATCGCGGGCGCGATGATGGCCGCAGCCCATGATTCCTTGCGCGAAGGGGCTCGGGAATATGAGTCCGCACTGGCCGTGATCGAAGCAGGGTCGCGCAAGGCGGCCGGTTTTTTGACCGACACCGGTTGGGACCGGTTCGTCTCGCCGATGATCCACAATCTGCAGATCCTGCAAAGCGGTGCGGACTCGTCCATGGTGCACCGGCGCGCCAGCGTCAAGGCCTATCAAAAGTTCGACCCTGTCTATTTCTGCTTCTGCAACATGGCACAATTCAAACAGTACAAACTCGGCTTCGACCGGATGTTCCATATCGGCGATGTGACCGATCAGGCCCGCGACGTGCAGGAAGCTGCAATTGCGGCGCAGCAGGCGGCCATTGCCGCGATCCGGCCTGGTGTGCTGGCCGAAGATGTCGCAGCAGCTGCTAATGAGGTCTACCGCGAGCGTGGCTATGAGACCGGATACCGGACCGGTCGATCCATTGGGGTCGCCTATCTGGAAGCGCCGGAGTTGAAAGAAGGCGACAAGACTGTCCTGAAACGCGGAATGACATTTGCTGTCGACGGCGGCATTTCGGTGGACGGCGTTACCGCGGGGCGTATCGGCGACTCGGTTGTCGTGACAGAGACGGGGTTCGATTACATCACCAGCTACCCGCGCCAGATCCTGCTGAGCAAACATTGAGGCCTCAGATCTCCGACCACTAGAGAGACGGATTCAAATCGGGAATTGCGAACCATGACTGACACCACTCCGTTTCCGGCAGAAGAGCTTCAACTTCGTGTCTTGCGTGCCCGCAAGGCGTTGTCGGATCACGATCTCGACGGCATTCTTATCTCCGTTCCGGAGAGTATCTATTGGTTGACCGGGCTGGACCACTGGGGCTTCTTTGCCGCGCATGTACTGGTTCTGAACCGCAACGGCGAAATGGCTCTGGCCTGCCGCGGCATGGAAAAGATAACGGTCGACAATCAGGTGCGAAATGCTGCGTTCTATGGTCATGAGGACAATGAGGAACTCTCCGATTATGTGCTCAAGGCCATGGTCGATCTCGGCCTTGTGGGCAGACGTGTCGGAATTGAAAAACGCAGCCTCTTTCTGACACCGCGCCATGCGGAGTTGATCCAGGCCGGAGACGCACATTGGGTCGACGCGTCCGGGATCATCGATGATCTGCGCCAGGTCAAGTCGCCGCTCGAGATGGAATATACTCGCAAGGCTGCTCGTGCTGCAGATGCAGGAACCCTGGCGGCAATCGATGCCGTACGTGACGGCGCCAGCGACTATGAGATCTCGGCGGCCTATCACAGCGGGATGATCCTGGCGGGCAGCGAGTATCCCGGTTTTGGCCCGTTCATCCGGCCAACCTTCCGCCTCGGCGAGGAACATACCACCTGGCGCGGCGATAACTTCCGCAATGGCGATGCCGTCTTCCTGGAAACCTGCGCGGCCTACCGCAAATATCAGGCGCCGATGGGCCGTCTGGTATATGTAGGCAGTGCGCCGGAGAGGGCAGAGAAGTCAGCGCAGTTGGCAATTGACGGCATGAAGGCCATCTGCGGTGCCTTGAAACCCGGTGGCAAAGCCGGAGAGGCTTATGCCGCCTGGAGGGATGTGGCTGCTGCGGCCGGGCTGCATGATTATGAGCGCCATCATTGCGGTTACATGGTCGGCATCGGTTTTCCGCCGAGTTGGACTGGAGGATCCATGGTGACGTCGCTGTTCCCGAATTCCGAACGTACGCTTGAGATCGGTATGGTGTTCCACGCCCACAGCTGGTTCACCAACACCAATGTTGTCGACTACTTCATTTCCAACACTGTGCTTCTGACCGAAAACGGTGCGGAGGTCCTGACCCATCAGACGCCGGAAACCCTCATCATCCGCTGACGATGCCAACAGTCCGGAGCGTTGCTGCCAACTCTGCGCCCCGGAAACCAGGAGACTGCAGATGAAACCGCTGACAAAACCGACCTTGACCGGCATTTGCGACCAGATGGCAAGCCACGATTGGTCCGACGCCGAGCTTGAAGAGCTGGTCGATCCGAAGCTTGGCATCATAACCGGCTTTCAGGACCTTCTCGATGAACTGGAAACCCTTCGCAAGATCGATTTGGGTGCGACGCCACCGGCGCTTGCGGTTCAAAAACGATAAGACCGATGACCACGGATATTGCATTTCAGGACATCAGGTCTCTCAAGGCGTTGATTGACGCAGGCACGATCACGCCGAGTGAACTTGTTTCCATCTTCGCCGGACGGATTGCCAGGCACAACGATGTCTCCCGCGCATTCATCACCGTGACCGCAGATGAGGCAACCGATCACGCAGCGAGGTTGACCAGGGAAGACCTGCTCACCTCCCCTGTCGCAGGAATTCCCTATGCCAGCAAGGACCTGTTTGATGTCGAGGGCGTGCACACGACTGCCGGGTCGCGGGTCTTTCATGATCGCATAGCTACAGAAGATGCATATGCAATTGCACAACTGCGCGCAGCCGGAGCGCTCAGCCTCGGAAAGACCAACCTGCATGAGTTTGCCTATGGGGCGACAGGTGAAAACGAGGTCTATGGCACCTGTATCAATGCCTATGACCCGACCCGTCTTGCAGGCGGCTCGTCAAGCGGTTCGGCCGCCGCTGTCGCTTTCGGTCTTATTCCCGCGGCTCTCGGGACGGATACCGGCGGATCGGTGCGCGCCCCGGCGGCCCTCAACGGGCTTGTCGGACTGAAGCCGACGATCGGTCGCGTGCCAACTCAGGGCGTGGTGCCCTATTGCTGGACGCTTGATCACGTCGGCATCATGACGCGCACGGTTGCTGACTGCGCTGACCTGTTGAGCATCGTTGCTGGCTACGACCCAAGGGACCCGGCCTCGGTCAATCTGCCCAAAGAAACTTATGCAGACGTTCTTGGGAGGGACATATCCGGTGCGCGCATCGGCATTCCGGATAATTTCTATTTCGAACGTGTCGATCCGGAAATTTTGGTCGTGATGGAGCAGGTGAAGTCACATCTGAGCGCTCGGGGAGCAAAGCTGGTTCCGGTGACATTCCCTGACATGGAGCACTCACGCACCGTCTCGCTCACGGTCCAGATGCCCGAGGCTCTGAGTGCTCACTCGGCTTATCTACAGGATCGAGGCGAACTCTATGGAAAGGATTTCAGGGCAGGGCTGGCGCTGGGACAATGCCTGTTGGCCGAACACTATGTGAAGGCCAAGCGCTTTATCGAGAGCTATCGCCAGCAAACGAACGCGCTTTTCAATGAAGTAGATCTCATTCTGACCCCCGCGACACCGGAAATCGCCCAGAAGGTCGGAACGATCAAGACGACGCGTGATGGCGTCGACGAAGCGGTTGGCAACGCCATCACGCGTTTCACAACATTCTTCAACATGACCGGGCATCCGGCTCTGACGATGCCCTGCGGCATGCACTCCGAAGGATTACCGATCGGTCTGCAGCTGGTCGGCCGTTACTTCGACGAAAAGACCCTTCTGCGTGCAGCCTGCGATATTGAGCGCAACGAGACCTTTGCCATTCCCTTGCCGACAGTGGACACCTGAACGGCTTTTTCGAGCTGCTGACACACGGGTCGAGTTTCATGACGACTTATCACTTCAATTCGGACAATGGCGCTCCAGTCTGCACGCAGGTGATGCAGGCACTTGCCGACTGCAATACCGGCGTTGAAACAGCCTATGGCGCAGACCGCTGGAGCGTTCGACTGAATGCCGTCTATTCGGAGTTCTTCGAACGTGAGTGCTTTGTCTTTCCGGTCGCGACCGGCACGGCGGGAAACGGACTGGCTCTTGGTGCCGTGACCCCGCCTTACGGCACTATTTTCTGTCACGGCAAAGCGCACATCGTCACCACCGAATGTGGGGCGCCTGAGTTCTATTCAGGCGGCGGACGCATGACGCTTCTGGACGGGAAAGACAACAAGATAGCCGGCGAAACACTGGACGCCGCTTTGCAAGATCATGGTATCGGAAATGTCCACCATATGCAGGCAAGCACACTAAGCGTGACCCAGGCAACGGAGGCGGGCGTCACATATTCGTTGGCCGAATTGCAAGAGCTGTGCGAGATCGCTCACACAGCCGGCATGACGACCCATCTGGACGGCGCGCGCTTTTCCAATGCCATGGTGCATTTGGGGGCGAGCCCTGCAGAGATGACCTGGAAGGCAGGAGTTGATGTGCTGACCTTCGGAACCACCAAGAACGGAACCATGAATGCCGAGGCGGTGATTACCTTCGACCTCGCGATTGCCAAAGTGTTGTGTTTCATGCACAAGCGCGCCGGACATCTGTCGTCCAAGATGCGCTATATGTCCGCGCAGCTTCTAAGTTATCTCGAAAACGATCTTTGGCATGCCAATGCTGCAAGGGCCAACGCCAATGCCCGGCGTGTTGCGAACGCTCTGGGGGCCTGCCCGGATGTCAAACTGGTGCATCCGGTCCATATCAACGAAGTTTTTGCAATTGTTCCTGTTGCGATGCAGGACGTGTTGCAATCCGCTGATATTTGCCTGCGCCCCTGGAATTGCGATCAGTCGGGGCAGGGAAGCCGAATGGTGATGTCCTATTGTGATTGCGAGGAACAGATCGCTGCGCTGGAACAAGCTTGTCGAGCATATGTTCTCACGGCAAATCATGCCTGAACCGCCATGTCTGTCGCACTAAGCGTCAGCGCCTGAGGTGCAAATCCCGGTGTTTGAAATTGCAGGAAGAGATCCTCTTAACAAGACCCCAAACACCGCAAGATCCTAACAGTTTGTCAGCTTGTGGCCCCCTTGAGCCGTTGATCCGGCGCGACCTTGCTCGCCGCATGAGAGGTTGAAGACGTGTCGTGAACTGCAGAAGGAGGGCGGGGAGCATTTGCCTTTCTTGCTGCAACCTGCTGCAGCAACACCTGGGTCTTGCGGACGCAGGCGTTGAGTTCAAAGCGAGAGACGACCGTCTGTCTTGCGGCATCACACATTTGCTGCAATCCGGACGGGCGGCCAAGCGTTCGTTCGATCCTGACTGCGATTTCCCCTTCGTCCCAAAAATCAACCAACTGACCATTGGTACCGTCTCTGACGACCTCTTCGACCGGTGCGGTTGCTGAAGCAATGATTGGTGCGCCGCAGGCCATTGCTTCCAGGAACGACCAGGAAAGGACAAAGGGATATGTCAGGTAGACATGGGCAGCAGAAATCTGGAACAGTCGAATGAGCTGGTGGTGGGGTATCTGGCCGAGAAAATGAATGCGGTCCGGTGATAATCCCGTTTCCTGCATCAATTGTTCACGCCAGGTTTGTCCGCTCGTCTGGGAGCGGCCGTAGCTGGTACCGTCTCCTCCTGCGACAACGAACCGGACGCCGGGATTTCGTTTTGCGACGAGCGCGGCTGCGCGCATGAATTGGGGAAAGCCGCGATAGGGCTCGAGATTGCGGGCGGCAAAGGTCACGACAGGGTCGCCGCTTGCCAGGAGGGTTCCGTCCGGAAGACGTAGGGTCGCCAGGTGATCGGGCCGTGCCCGGTTGGTGTCGATACCTTCGTGCTGCGGAAAAATCCGGGGATGATAAGGAGCCGGGTATCTGCTCTTTTGCCAAAGGGTGGGGCTAATGCCGCAGTCGATCTGATCGAGCGTTGCCAACTGAATGGCGTTTCTCAGCCGCAATGTCTGTCTTTGAACCAGGTCAACGGATTCGGCGCTGGCGAAGCCTACGTCTCCACCCTGCGGCTGAAAATAGTATTCGCAGTAACCGATAGCCGGTGTGTCGGGAAGGACATCCTTTACGAACATCATGCCACCCCACCCGATATGCCCCATGATCAGATCGGGTTTTCTTCCCTTACGGGCAAGGTGATCGAGAATGTTCGCAACCTGACGGCCTGCAGCGACATAAGGCACGTGGGTCCGATTGCCGGATTGAGGGGATCGAGTGCCCGGGGCAGGACGATCCGTATAACGGATGGACCTAAGTCCCGGGACGGTTCTGTCCACCGATTGTGATATGAGTGTTGCAGACCAGCCTTCCGAGATCAGGCGCCGGGCAAGATGAACAAATTGCCCGGGACCATCCCGGTGCACAAATACGATATGCATTTGTGGAGCCTCGCCTCAGAACTGTTTGGCGTCCAGTCGTGTGTCGTGCTGCTGCAGGCTTGTCGCCCAGACGACTTCCAGCCGTCGCAACATGGTCAGGGTTTCTTCGAGAGCCCGACGGTCGCGTTCATCCCTTACGATGAGATTCTGATTCACGTCATCAGCTGCTTTAATCGTTTTGCAAAGTTTCTTGCCCTTGTCCGTCAGACGAATGCGTGCCGACCTGCGATCGCGCGGTGAGGGGGTACGGTCCACGTAACCAGACTGGACAAGTTGCTTCAGGCTGTAGGAGGCATTCGACCCGAGATAATGTCCACGGTCCATGAGGTCCCTTACTGAAAGATCGTCATCGCCAATCGTGAACAGAAGCATGGCATGTGCCGGGGAGATGTCTTCGGCGCCAATCCGGATCAGGTCCACTCGAAGTCGATCCAGGTACCGCCGATACATCCGTTCGATGACCCTGACGAGTTCAAAGTGATTTACGCGCGAATACAGATCTGTTTTCGCAACAGTCGTGATGTCGTAATTGATTGTGTCCCCCACCTGATTTGCCTGATTTTGCTGCCCATTGGTAACGCGCGTTTGGTCGATCGCAGTTTTGTACATTTGCCCCTAACTCCCGAAGTCTTTCGAACTAAATTCGAAATAATTTCATCGTAATTTCTCTCCCTGACTCTTATGCGCTATGCATACTTTATTTATAATTTTATCTATCTTCAGTGTTTTTGTTTCTTGCCATAATTAAACCCTAAAGATTGGCGCATTTAATCTATATAGTTTCGTCATTCATATGGAGAAGTTGTGTCGTTTTCTGGGCAAATACTGATTTTTTTCGCACCTGCGAACTCGTCCTAAGGTTGAAATCTCGGGGTTTTGGATGACTAACCAAGGAAATTCTCAGCCGCATGACGCAGCGCGGCTGGTGCGCGACGCGCGAAGGTCGTTTACTACCGGTTTGATAGCCGCTGCAATTTTGAGCGGATTTATCACTGTTTTGCAGCTGACCGTGCCGCTTTTCATGCTGCAGGTCCACGACCGGGTTCTGAACAGCCAGAGCCTGGATACACTGAAGATGCTTGTGATCATCGCCTGTGGTTCACTGGTTCTCTTCGGCATTCTGGAATTCATCAGGAGCCAGATTTTTCAGGTCATGGGGACGGAACTGGTTCGACGCCTCAATCTGACGGCGCTCGAAGCGGGAGTGAAGTCCTCACTTGAGAAGGGAGGGAGCGGCGCGTCGGACGTCCTCCGTGACCTCAGCGACATTCGTGGTTTTGTGACCAGCAACGCGATCAGTGCGCCACTGGAAGCCATCTGGGTGCCACTGTTTCTGGGGGTTCTGTTTATCCTGCACCCTCTCTACGGGCTTCTTGCGGTGATCTCGGCTGTGATCCTGATCGGGCTTAATCTTGTGTCCGACATGGTGACGCGGCCGATTCTGAAAGAAGCGAACGCGGCCAACCTGGAAAACGTTTCGCGCATAGCATCGACCTTGCGTCATGCTGAAACAATCGAGGCGATGGGTCTGATGCCGCCGCTTGCCAGGCGCTGGCGAAAGGGGCAGGTGCATGCCAGCGAACTCATGGCGCAGGGAAGCAGGCGCGGCAAGGCCATTCACGCGGCAACGCGCAGCCTGAGGTTCGGCATGCAGGTTGCCGTCCTGGCGCTGGGCGCAAATCTGGTCATTCTGGGAGAAGCGACGCCGGGAACCATGATCGCTGCGAGCATTATCATGGGCCGGTTGTTGATGCCCTTCGACAACATGACTGAAAATTGGCGGCAATGGGTATTTGCAATCGCGGCCTGGGGGCGCGTGCGCGATGTGCTGGAAAACCACTCCTCCATGCGCCAGACAATCCCGACACCGCCGAGCGAAGGGCCGCTCAAGGTCGATCAGCTTGTCTATGCCGTTCCGAATGCCCCCTTGCCGATCATCAAGGGCATTTCGTTTACGCTCGAACCTGGCGATGTTCTTGGCGTTGTCGGACCATCCGCTGCTGGCAAGTCCACGCTTGCGCGACTTCTGGTCGGTACGCTGCAGCCGACGACTGGCGGTGTCTTTCTGGACGGGCACAACGTCTATCTGTGGGAACGGGCCTCTTTCGGCGCCATGATCGGTTATCTACCGCAATCGGTTTCATTGCTGGACGGCACTGTGCGGGAAAACATTGCACGCATGTATGACACCGACCCTCACATGGTCATCGAGGCGGCGCGGGCTGCCGGAGTTCACGAGATGATCGGCAAGATGCCGCTTGGCTATGACACGCCTGTGGGAGACACCCGTTACACTCTGTCCGGCGGGCAGAAACAACGCGTTGCTCTGGCGCGGGCATTGTTCGGTAAACCAAGGCTACTGGTCCTGGATGAGCCGAATGCCAATCTGGACACCGACGGCGAGGTGGCTCTCTTGCGCGCGATATCAAGCGCGCGGCAGGGCGGGGCCATTGTCATCGTCATTGCTCATCGTCCGGCGATCATGGAAGCCGCCGACAAGATCCTCGTTCTTGAAGATGGCCGTATCAGCCAGTTCGGCGATCGAACGGACGTCGTCAGCAATATATCGCGCCGATTGCCGGCTCCCACACCGCAACGTGCTTTGTCTCAGCAGGGGGGAGAGGTCGCATGAGGGAAAACAAGAACATTCATGGAAAAGAGCTGAAACCCGAGAGCGAACACACGAAAGAAGCGTTCTGGAAACAGGCTGTGCTCGCGGACGAACAACGCCCACCAAGTTTGCGCGTTCCCCTGATTGCCGCCGCTGTTGCCGTAGTGATCGGTTTCGGCGGCTTCCTGCTGTGGGGCGTGACGGCAGATCTCGACAGTGCCGCGGTGGCGACCGGAAAGGTGATCGTTGACAGCAGGCTGAAAACCATCACTCACCTTGAAGGCGGGATTCTCAAGCGGCTTGTCGTGCATGAAGGAGATGTCGTGGACCAGGGCCAGCCGCTCGCCGAACTCGATGACACGCGGGCGCGGGCCGAGTTGGCGCAGTTGTCCGGAAAGCGGATCAGCCTGCTCGCGCGTCTGACACGGCTGCGGGCGGAACGGGAACTTGCCGACACGATGGACATGCCGGAAAGCCTTGCTGCTACCGATGATCCGCTGATCATTGACGCATTTGCCGCGGAAAAGCGCTTCTTTGAAAAAAGGCGCGAAGTCTATGATGCCAAGCTTGCCTTCCAGCAAAAGGAAATCGAGCAGTTTGCTGCACAGATCGAAGCCACGAGTGCGCAAATTGAAGCGAACAAAGATCGAAAGGCCCTACTGGAAGAGCGGGTCGAGGCACTCAGCGGACTCGAGAAGAAAGGCTTCACGTCAAAAGCGGCATTGAACGAGGTCCAACTCGAACTCAGCGAACTGATCGGCGACGGAGGTGAGTTGGTGGCGGAGCGGGCGCGAGCTGAAAAGGCGCGGCAGGGTGCAGAGGTTGCGCTTCTTTCGACCGAACAGGAGTTGCAGAGCGAGATTGCCTCGAAGATCCTGGAGGCGCAGCTTGAGCTGAACATCACTGAAGAGCAGATCATCTCGGCCAAGGACGTTCTGGACCGGTTGGTCGTGCACTCGCCCCAGGCGGGCATCGTTTACAATGTACAGATGCGCACGCCCGGCGGTGTGATTGAACCTGGCAAGCCGATCATGGACATTGTGCCCCGCGATGAAAAAATGCTCGTTGAAGTGCACATGAATCTCAGGGATATCGATTCGGTCCAGGTCGGTTCCGAGGCCCACATCAGGTTGACCGCCTATGACCGGCGGAGTGTTAATCCGCTTGAAGGGGAAGTCACCTTCGTCGCGGCGGACCAGACCGTCGATCAGCAGACAAAGTCAGCGTACTATGTCGTTCGGGCCGAGGTGAAGCCGGAAGCTCTGGAAAGCAACCCGATGGTCGCGCTCTATCCTGGAATGCCGGCCGAAATCCTGATCATCCGCCGTGCGCGCAAGGCAATTGAGTATCTGGTCGAGCCAATCACCGACAGCTTTAACCGCGCCTTCCGCGAGGACTAGGTCATACCCGCGGGCCAATTCTCGGCAGCGTGGGAAAGTTTCAGGGGCGGTCTGTTAGCGGGTCGGGACATTTGTCTCGACCGAAGTCCTCCAATCGAACCACCTGTCTCGATGTTTCTTTCCGCTTGCTGAAGTCTGTAGCGCTGCAGTGCAGCATGCGGATCGTGCGCTAAGCTGCCTTCGTAAGCTTTTGAAAAAATTCTGTTTTCCAAAAATCGCGTTCGTTATTGCTGGCAAATTAGCAAAAAAACACTTCGAATTTAGAAGTAAAAATCGTAGTATTTAAAATCATTATCCAGAAATAATCGCTTAAAATACTTTCAATAACAAAATATTGCCTTATTTTTTTCATGTTTGTTCCCTTTAGTACGTCAATATTATGTGTATTCTTCTTTCTGTGCCGTGGGATACATTTATTTGTGCGGTGCAATGTGCCGCGGATTTCCGGGGCTTAGTTTGAGTGAGGCGAACTTCAGGAGTTTAGAATGGCCACAATTGAAGGCAGTGCTTTCCAGGATTTCCTGCAAGGCACGGAAGCCCAGGATTTTATTTTTGGACTTGGATCTTCCGACCTTTTGCTCGGGGAAGGCGGGGATGATTTCCTCTTCGGTGGACGGGGTGATGATCTCATCGCCGGCGGAGATGGAGCAGACAAGATGTTCGGCGGCGGCGGGAGCGATGTTCTCCTGGGTGGCGCTGACCGTGACATTATCTTCGGCGGTCGAGGCGATGACTATGTTGCCGGCGGTGAAGGTGGTGACATCATCCTTGGCGGTGGCGGCAATGACGTGATCGATGGAGGGGCCGGTAACGACCTCATGTTCGGTGGCGGTGATCACGATGTGTTCGTGTTCAGCGGCGGTGGCGGCAACGACATCGTGATGGATTTCCAGGTCGGTGACCTGGTCCAGATCTCAACGAATATCAATGATACCGGCGTTGCATCCGCAGCTGACGTAGCTGCACGTGCGACACAAGTTGGCAACAACACCGTCATTGATCTCGGCAACGGCGACACCGTGACGCTGAACAATGTCAGCACCGACGATCTTCAGGACAATCCTGACGGATACATCGTCGTTTCCTAAAAATGCAGGCCCGGGGCAAGCGCCATGCGGTGTCCCGGGCCTCATTTTGACGCCCCAGGAATGAACTTTCTCTGGCCGATCATTCTGTAAAGAGTACCAAACACAACATGCTCGAAACCGTGGGCACCCATACCGAGGCGTTGTTTGACGTCCCCCAAATTCTGCAACTCGCACCGGATGTGTGCCTTGTTGTTTGGGACCCTCCGCATCCGGTCAACGCGACGCCGCAGCTTCAGGAGCAGTCGGGCGTTCAGTTCAAATCGGTTGCCAGCGTTCGTTTGCCCCGGCTGGATGGGCGGGCGAGGCTGTTGTGGATTTTTTCAGTCAAGGAACAGAACGCGCTACGTCTGCAGCTGAGTACGGGCGTCGTAGGGTCCGGCGCGGAGGTCTCTCTGGAGGCCGGTCAGGTGCCGCAGGCGGCAGATCCTTATACCCTTACACAGGGTTTGACCCAAAACGCTTGTGTCGTTCTGGTCACCACCATGCTGAACACATGGTCGGGTATCTTTCGCCTTGGCCGTTCGCGACAATTCGTGAGTTTTGCATCTGACCTTCTGCGGTCGGTAAATGATGCGCCTTCGATTGCCGATTGCGTTGCGTCGATCGGGACCAAACGTATCTTTGAAACCATCCTTAACGGCGAATGTACGGAGATCTCTTCCGCTCTCCTCATCGGCAGCGACGGTATCAAACGTTTGAGCGGAACGTTTTGCAATGTGTTGACCGCCGAGGGCAAGAGCCGGCTCTTGGTTGGCATGGTCGACCTGGCGCGCCTGCCGGAAAGAAGCCACTTGGTGCTCTCCGGCAATTGGGGGCTTGCCATTCGCAGACTTGATTTCCAGAACGGTGCACGAAGCTTGAGCCAGTGGTGGGCTGCCGCATCGCGCAAACCGGCAGAACTGCGTGATTATCTGATCTCGACCTTGAGTGAACTTTCCCCCGCAAGCCTTGCTGCAGTCCAGGATCTCCAGGTGACTGAGCCGCTGGCTGCACGCCGTCATGGTGTTCTTGGAGACACGTCCCCATTTTGTGCAATCGAGACCGCGCTGGCTGGCCAGGAGGGCGTGCTTGCCGGAGGCTGGATGCGTGATCCCGGTGGGTCCTACGAGGGGATCGACCTGCTGGATGGTGAGGGCAACCGTCTCCCTCTGGATCTTCACTGCTTCGATGGCGTTTTGCCTGAAAGCCAGGGTTCCTACCAAATCAAGCGGTTTGTCGCCTTTTCACCTGACGGCAAATCCCTTCGCCATCATCTTCAGCCGCGCTTCGAGTTGAGGTTCGCATCCGGTGACAAAGACATTTTGGTGCCGCCACCTCAACCGAGCGGTCTTTCAGACATCAGATCGAAAGCCCTTTCGGTCATTCCGCCTCGGCAGGCGACGGATGATGTGATCGAAGCCTGTCTCGCCGCCCCGTTTGCCGACCTTCAGAACAGGGTGCGTCAGGCGAGCGGCAAGCCGACTGAAGTCCTTATCGGTCAGCAGCAAATGCATCCGATCGTTTCGATTGTCATACCGCTGTACAAGGTTCTGGAATTCCTGAAATCGCAGCTGGCGGCCTTTGCATCGGACCGCTGGCTGTCTGAAAATGCGGAAGTCATTCTGGTTCTGGATTCACCGGAACAGGCTGTGCAGGTCGAGGATCTGCTCACCGGTTTCTATCTTCTTTACGGTCTGCCGGTGCGCCTGATCGTGATGGAGCGCAATTCCGGATATGCGCTTGCTTGCAATGCCGGTGCAGAACAGGCCCGTGGCCGCTATCTGGCGATGATCAATTCGGACGTCGTCCCGTTGAACTCCGGCTGGCTGGAACAGCTTTGCGCATCGTTGATGATGGACGAAACCGTTGGTGCTGTTGGGGGCAAGCTTCTTTACGCAGACAACTCCATTCAGCATGCCGGTCTGAAGTTCATTCAGGACGAAAAGGGTCGTTGGTTCAATCACCATTACTTCAAGGGCTATCCCCGCCAGTATCGGACTGCCAGCCAATCCCGCGAAGTACCTGGAGTGACTGGGGCCTGTCTGATCGTTTCAAGGGCCGATTTTGAAACTGTAGGCGGGTTTTCGACGGACTTTGTTATCGGCGACTACGAAGACAGTGACCTTTGCCTGAAGATCAGGCAGTTGAACCGTAAGATCTATTACATCGGCGATGTCGAACTCTATCACTTTGAAAGAGTGTCCATAAAGAGCAATGCCGATTACACGCGCGGCGTGGCTTCCCAATATAATCGCTGGCTTCATCAGACCCGCTGGCAGGAAGTCATGTCGGAGCTCATGACCTCAATTGGCTCATTTGACCGGGTGGAAACCAGATGAACTCGACTGTTTTGTCCGCGGAACGGGTAGGTGTGGAAACCAGCCCGCTCAAAGGGGAGCGTCTCATTGATCTGCTCAAGATGATCGGGCGCAATCGCTTCCTTCCGGTGCCTCCGCAGGAGAACAACTTCGTCGGTGATGGCGACTACCTGACCATCGGTACTGAGTTTCTCGGGTATTTCGTCGACTATGGCGGGCTGAAGGAAAACGAACGGGTTCTTGATGTCGGCTGTGGCATCGGCCGTATGGCCGTTCCGCTGACGCAATATCTTGATCCAGGCTCCGGGCAATATGCCGGTTTCGACCCGACATCCGCGGGCATTCAGTGGTGCACACGGAACATCGGTTCGGTCTATCCGAATTTCCGCTTCATGCATCTCGATATTGCTCATGATCTCTATAATCCGGAGGGATACATCAACGGCTCCGAAATCGCGCTTCCGTTCTCCAACGGGTCGTTTGACTTTGCGATCATGACCTCCGTCGTGACCCATCTTCCGCCAAAGGAAATCCAGCCTTATTTCCGTGAAATATCCCGTCTCCTGGAATTGGGTGGCCGATTGTTCATGTCGGCGTTCGTTGTCGAAGACGGTGCGGATGCAGATGCGGAGGGGCGTGATCCCCGGGTTGAATTCGTGCGCGCAGGGGAAGGGCCCGCCTGGTATGCAAACCCGGAAGCGCCGCTTGCAGCCGTCGCGTTCGATGATGGGTTCCTGGACAATGCGCTTCGTGAAGCCGGGTTTGAAATTGCTCTGAAGCGGCTCGGTCACTGGCGGGGCAAGACAGGCAATCAGCATTATCAGGACTTCTTCGTTGCGGTGAAAACCTCTCGGGGGAGAGGCGCATGAAAATCCTTGTTCTTGCCCACAACCATCCCGACTTGCACCCCGGAGGAACCGAAACGGTTGCCTGCGAACTTGCCAGAGCCTATCGGAAAGCAGGGCATCAGTGCCTCTTTGTGGGAGCCACCAATCATCTGCACCGGGAACCGCATCCCGGAACCAGCTTTCAAGCCATCAGCGACAGCGGTGATGAGTTGCTCATGTGGGCGGGCCATTTCGATCGCTTCAACATGAGCCAGGTGGACCTGCGGGCCTTCGTGCCGGACATGCAGGCGTTGCTTGAAAACTTCCGCCCGGATGTGGTGCACATTCACCATCTCCTTCTGTTCGGTGTGGAGCTTCCGGTTTTGATCCGCAGGGTTCTGCCAGATGCCCGTATCGTCATGACGCTTCATGATTACTATCCGATCTGCGCGAATGACGGCGTTCTGATGCAAAGTCCGGATGAACCGTGCGCGGCTCTTGGTCCCGGAGGGCTGTGCAGATGCCTGCCGGACGCCAAGCCCAATGATGTCCGTCTGCGGGAACGTTTCATCAAGATGCATCTGGATGCAGTCGACCAGTTCGTCTCGCCGAGTGCGTTCTTGCGAGATGTCTATGTTCGTTGGGGCCTGCCGGCGGACAAGGTCAAACTGATCCGGAACGGTCGCCCGGACGTTGCGATGGCGCCTGAGCGGCCGACAGGCAGCGAGACCCGGAACGCCTTTGGCTACTTTGGCAATCTCACACCTTGGAAAGGCATTGAGGTGTTGCTCAAGGCGGCGAAATTGCTGATCAAGCGGGATGTGGATTTCGAACTGCGCGTTCATGGGGCAGCTCCATTTCAGAACAAGCATTTCGTTGAACGCGTGGAAGAGCTGTTTGAAGAAACTTCTTCTCATGTGACCCGTTTGGGGGCCTACAAGGTGCAGGAGGTTCCTGATCTCATGGCTTTGGTGGACTGGGTCGTCGTTCCTTCCGTTTGGTGGGAAAATGCGCCGCTCGTCATCGGGGAAGCGCGTCAGCACAAGAGGCCGGTGATTGCCAGTGGCGTCGGTGGAATGGCCGAAGCGGTCAAGGATCAGGTCGATGGGCTGCACTTCCGCAGGAACGATCCGTCCAGCCTGGCAGCTGTGATGCAGGCAGCAGTGTCTGACTCGAAACTTCACAGCAAGCTCTCCACGCAGTCGCTCCTTCCGCTCAGCGTCGAGGCTGTTGCGGAGCAATATCTTCAAATGTTTGCCGGCCGGTCAAAGACTGCCGACGAACCTGCAGCGTGAAGACCAAATCATGTCCGTAGCTAAAATCGAAACCGAAGCAACCCAGGAAAAACCTGAAAAGCAGATTGATGCGCCCAAGCTACAGGGCCGCGTCGATGCCTTTGAAAACGGACGTCTTCTCGGATGGGCCTGGGACGCGTCTCATCCGACCGACCGGATGACGATCCACATCTTTCATGACGGCGAACGGGTCCTGAGCAAGACCGCTGAAACAGAACGCATCGACCTGCGCAGGAACGGCATCGGCGACGGTGCCTATGCTTTTGACATCGAGCTGCCCCAGGCGGTTGCGGCCGCGCCCGACGGACTGTCCGTGCTCGCTGAATCGCCGCTGGACAAATCCCAATTACAACTGCCGCGCCCAAGTGCGGAGGAACGCGCTGCGGAGGCCGCCGTTGCCATGCCGTTGGCATTGGTAATGGAAAAGCTCGACCGACTGATAGCGGTTCAGCGTCAAAGTGCCATCGGTCAACGCGACGCGACCGAGTTGTTGCGGGAAACCGTTCAGCGGATCGACACGCTTGCCTCTACCGAAGGTGAACTCGGCGAGGCGATGGGCATCCTGCGCCGGGGGCAGGGAGATCTGGAGCAACGGGTCAAGGAACTTGAAGCCTTTCTGCTGCGCTTTGACGGCACGCTCAAGAGTTTCGATGACCGTCTCACGGTTCTGGGGGAACGAAGCCGCAGCAGCATAAAGGTTCACCTTTTGCTGCTCGCAACGCTGCTTGGCGCAATCTGCGGCATGTTGATTGCGGCAATCAGCGGTGCCTGGGGATAGCGCTGTCATGAATCAGCTCGTTTCACAGGATCAGGCTCGCAGTGTTGGAAATTCCGATGAACGTCTAGCTGCGGTTCGGCTTTCAGGCGTGCAGGTTGCACGGTCCGAGGGGCCTATCGCGCTTGAAGATCATGCGGCATTGTTCACACTTCTTGACCGGAACACTCTTTTGATCGGCGCACAGGGAGACATGATCGCAGGCGGGGCACCTGCATTCCTGAACGAGGATCCGAAAACTTCAGTTCCCTGTACGATCGCCGCAATGCCCCGCAGCCAGAACGGTTCAAATGGAAAAAGCCACTTTGTGGCAGTGCTTTCCTTGAAGAATGTGCAGCCCGCTGATCTGGAAAGAGTGACAATCCGGAGCAGAGGGCATTCCCACGCCTACATTCTCAAACACGGGCCGATGGCTCTGCCGATATTTCTGGAAAGGGTCGGCAGGCTGACAGCTCAATCGGGTTCCGATGTTGCGGATTGTCTGCTTGACGCGCTGATCACGACAAAGGCCAACTACCGCAGCCTTGATATAGCTGCCGCCCTTCTGCGAACGATTGCCAGAAAAGAAGGCTTTGTGGAGATGCTCGGCGCCTTTGACGAAGGCGAATACTTTCTGCAGGGTTGGGCAAAGGACCTTCCGGCCGGAACGTCCCGGGTCTTTGTGATGTCGGGAGACGAAAACAACGGCGAGCTGGCACAGGCAGAGCTTTGCAGCGGACGGTTCGAGCGCAAAGACTTAGCCGGCAAAGCTTATGGGTTTTGCGGCGTTCTCTCGGCAGCGAGTACCCTGGATCTGGAAAACGTGAGCCGGGCGTTTTTTCGCGGCAGAAGCGGTTGGAATTCCGTAGATGTTCACGAACGGCGATCTCTCCTGGAACCAAGAGCGCTGCCTGGCCAGATCCGCGCCCTGTTACCCGGGTTGGCGCTTCCTTCAGCGAGCGGGCGGGAGAAGCTACTGTCTGCTTCGCAGAGGTTTGACGGGCGAGAAACCGTCAGCGAGCTTGAAGTTCCGGTCCGCGTGGGGATCGACTTCAGCGCCCGGATCGACACGGGCGGAGTTTTCTTCAGTGGCTGGCTTTTGAACCCGGAAGACCGGGTGGCGTGTGTGTACTTCCGCGGCAAGGCGTTCTCGAGTAGGCTGGATGAAACCTGGATCACTCAGCAACGACCTGACGTTTCAAATGCCTTTTTGGACTTGTCTCCGTTCCTCAATGGGCCGGACGCAGATCACAGGCATGGCTTCCTTGTCCATGTCGCCTGCAATCCGGAAGATGTCGGTGACGCGCCTTATCTCGAGCTTGAATTGAAGAACGGGCAATCGGCCTATGTGCCAGTTGTTCTGGCCCGGTCCTCATTGCGCGGGACCCTGAAAAAACTGGTTTCGACACTTGATCCTTCTGTTGCCCAATCTGCCAGTGTGATCGAGCATCAATTGCTGCCGATGCTTCAGGCCAGCTGCGCCCCTGAGCCAGCGGTGAAAGAAGTTATCGACTTTGGTTCATTTCCCGATATCAGCCCGGTATCCCTGGTGATCGGACTTGACGAGAATGTTGAACGAGCGCTGCTGCTGCTGCCAATACTTGCGCTCGAACCTTTCGTGCGGGAGTTGCCGCTTGTCCTGGCGGCTCCGGCCTCGGCAATGGCGGAGCGGGTGGCGGACATCAAACGCATTGCCGAATTCTATCGTCTTTCGCTTCGGGTGGTGCAGGCGGCTCATGTTGAGGACAAGCTCGACGCGCTTCAAGCGGGTCTGCAGGCCGCACCGAGCGAAGCAGTAGCCTGTGTAAGCGCCGACCTAATACCGCGCACCTCAGGATGGCTTGAGCAACTCTTCTCGGTCTTTGAGGAGCAAGAGGGCAAATGCGTTGTTGCGCCGACAATTCTTTATGAAGACGAAACGATCCGGTGGGCGGGAGCCTGGATCGACGGGGATGCAGGTGCTGCAAACCTGATGCAGCATTACATCGGCTATCCGCGCCGGACGTTGCAGGGTGTGAAAGGCAGCGAAGTCGATGCCGTAACGTTTGACTGCTGTGTTCTCCCCCGGAACAGCCTCGAGAAAGCAGGTGGATTTACCCGTGCTTACCTTGGGACCGAAGAAAAGGGCCTTGATGGGGCTCTGAAATTGCGACGCAACGGATTGCGGGCATTTTGGGCGCCCCAGGTGGAAGTGGTTCATCCGGAAAACAATGCTGGTCATGACCAGAGGTGGCAACGCCTGAGTACAACGCTCGACCGGCACGTATTCGACAGGCTCTGGACCGGGGCATTGTCTGACCTGAGGGAGACGGCGTGATGAGTGAAGCTTCCGCACGCCAGCCTTCGGATGCGAACGATATGCTGAGGGTTCTCGTGGTGTCTCATGGCCACCCGAGCCTGTCTCTGGGGGGCGCTGAGGTCGCTTCATACAATCTGCATTTGGGCCTGAAATCGTCCCCGCAGGCTCAGTCGTTCTATCTGGCGCGGGTGGATGGCCAGTATCCTGGACACAGCAGGTCCGCACTGATGGGGGCCGGGGAAGCTGATGACGAGCTGCTTTATCACGCCGACGATTACGATCCCTTTCTGATATCCAACCGCAACACGAGTGATCTTCAGAGGGATTTCCGGCGGTTCGTCCAAACGCTCAATCCCGACGTCATTCACTTTCATCACTTCATCGGGTTAGGTCTCGAGGCGCTATACATCGCCCGGGAAGCCGTACCGAATGCGGCGATATTCGTGACCTTCCACGAATTTCTGCCAATCTGTCACCACCATGGGCAAATGGTCAAAACGTCAGGCCATAGGCCGTGCGAAACAGCCTCGCCAGTCTCCTGTCATGGTTGCTTCCCGGAGATCGATCCAGGCCAGTTTTTGCGGCGGAAACACTTTATTCAATCTATGCTCGATCTGGCTGACGGCTATGTTTCTCCAAGCCGATTTCTCGCCGAGAGATACATCCGCTGGGGCCTTCCAGCAGAGAATTTTGTTGTCATAGAAAACGGGTTGAATGTTCCGGAACAGGCGGAAGTCCGGAAGATGAGCGGAGCAAATGCCCGGCGCTCGAAATTTGCTTATTTCGGGCAAATGACACCCTACAAGGGGGTCGATGTGTTGCTCGATGCAGTCCAGCGTGTACCGGAAGCCATCTGGGGAGAGGATGCTACGCTGACGATTTTCGGCGGCAATCTGGAACGCCAGCCCGAGAGTTTCCGCAACAAGGTGGCCGCGCTTCTGGAGAAGACCGGTGACAGAGTGCGGTTTGCGGGCGCCTATCAGAACAAGGACATGCCGACGCTGATGCGTTCAATCGACTGGGTGATGATGCCATCGGTCTGGTGGGAAAACTCGCCTGTCATTATCCAGGAAGCATTTTTTCACGGACGGCCCCTGATCTGCAGCGGCATTGGTGGCATGGCGGAAAAGGTGCGCGACGGCGTTGATGGTTTGCATGTTCTGCCGGGCAGTCCTGAAGAACTTTCGGCAAAAATGGTGGAAGCGCTCGAAAACAACTCGCTCTGGACGCGGCTTCATTCAGGTATCCGCAGTCCCAAGACACATTTGGATTCGGCCGGCGAACACCTCGGTTTCTACCGGTCGGTCATCGAAGCCCGCCAGGCACCCCAAACCGCGCTGACCGGCGGATTGCAGAAATCCGCGTAGACCCCAGGACAAAACAAAGGATAACGAAATGTCGCGCATTCTGGTCATGATTCCGTCCGGCGAGGTCTACAATCACGACTGCGTTCGTTGGTATGGCTGCTCGGACGTTCAGCGGAGCATCAATCACTATCACAATATCGGAGATGCCTTCGTTTTCGACTCGTCCCTGAAGCTGCTGGATTTTTCCAAGCTCGGCGTTCTGGAAATCCGAGAGTTCAATGCGGTTGAGATCGACCGGCTGAAGAACGAATACGACTATGTGGTTCTGAGGGGATCCAACTACATTCATGGCGAGATGAACTGGGAGCTGGCGGAACAGGTTCTGAAACGCCTTGGCTTGCCGGTTCTCGCCTTCGGTATCGGTGCTCAAGCACCCGTCAACGGCAAGCTTGAGCTTTCCGAAGCAACGAAGAACGTCTTGCGGATCATTGCAGACTCGACTGCATCCATCGGTGTGAGGGGGGCGTTCACAGCGCAGGTTCTATGGGATATGGGGATCGGCAATGCCAGGGTAATCGGATGTCCCACGGCATTTCGAAAAAATGATCCGACACTGCGGATCACGCTGCCCAAATTCAGTGAGATCGAGAAAATCGGCCTGACCATCCGGCGCGAAGTGTCCCCTGCCTATGCCAGTGATATTCGCCAGTATCTGACTTTCCATCGCAACCTCATCAAGTCGAGCGCGGCAAGGTTCGATGTCACCTTGATGGCGCAGGGAGAGATTGAAGAAAAGAAGCTTGTCCTTGGAAGCGATGCTCAAAAGGCAGAGGCAATGACTTCCTTGAGAAACAATGCCTGGGTGCGCGAATGGTATCTGGATGACGAGGTGGAGCACCTCTATCGAACCCGGCTGTTCTATTCCGATGTGGTCGCCGACTACGACGAGGCTGTGAAGCAGTGTGATTTCGTGCTGGGTTACCGGTTGCATGGAAACCTGATGGCGTTGGCAAACGGAGTGCCGGCGCTTTACTTCACCTATGACAGCCGTACTCGCGAGTTTGCCGAAACTTTCAAGATCCCCAGTTTCGACGTGTTTTCCGATGAGGTCTTCAGGCTGAGCGATTTCTGGGATCAGACCCGGTTCGATGCCTTCAATCGCAATTATCGAAAGACCTATCAGGCCATGCATCACTTTTTGGAAGAGAACGGGGTTGCCAACAAGATGGTTACCGCAGGGCCTTCTGAGTTGACCGGCAGGAGGAATGTTGCCTGAAATAGTAATTGTCGCTTGAAATTGAAATTGCTTCGAAATTAGAAGTATATTTCACGTAATTATGCAGATAAATTCATTGTTTGTTTGATTTTATTTTTAAATATCGCTTTGTTTTGATAAACAATTCTTATAATTATTTTATTGATGCCGCAATCTGGTCACAAAAAGACATATCTTCTTGAATAATATTTGATTGCTGTGGGTGAGCACAGCAATCAGTGAATATTTGGCGTAGTTCGAGTTGGGGGCTTAAATGACAGTTGTGGCCACGCGTGAATCCGTTTCCTTGCAGAAATCGGCGCAGGAAATCTCGCTTCTAAAGGACGTGACATTGATCGTTGCCGGCGTTGCCAGGCACGAAATACCAAGCGCTTTGAAGGAAGCGGTCAAGGTTGTCTGGTTCGAGGGCGTTGAAGGGGATTACGCCGTCTTTTCCGAAGAAAACAATGCCCGATTTGTGACTGCAGAAGCTCCCATCATGCCGGTGGCCGTTCTGGTGAATTCTGCAGGAGCCGATAGCAAGGATACTCTGCTCAATTGGTTTCAGAACCGGGGCGTTGTCCAGCTCCCGCCCGTGCTTGCGTGGGGACAGGGGGCTGAAATAGATGCGGTTTCATCCCTGATCGGCGTCTTTGCCGACACTCTGCGTTCTGGCGCTCGGCGCCTTGCCCTTTCCAGCAATGAGCTCAGAACCCTACGCAGCCTGAATGATGATCTGCAAAATCGGTTTGCGGCAATTGAAGCTTACTTGAACCGTCACGGCTTGCAGCCGCTCGACATGCTTTTCAGCAACGACCCGATCGAAAATCCGCTCAATCCTCATGTTCTCGCAACGGCTTCGTCCGATGGGATAAGCCAGGTCCTGCCGGTGCCGAGTTCCGGAGTAAGCGGAATTGCCATTCATGTGGAGCAACGGGCATTGCGGCAGGACCTCAAGCTCCGTGCCCAGCTGATCACTCTGGAAGACCTGCGGATTGTCGACACCTGGCAGGTGTCCAGCGGTGACCTCGTTTCTGGGTGGAACATCTTCGGTCTGTCACGGTCCACCGCGGGACTGCGCAGGACGCTGGAATTCCGTCTGCAGGTTGAGGAAACCGACGAGGAACTGCCTCTTCTTTCCGTCGGCGCACTACAGCCGATCGAAATGTTCCAGGTACGAGACGCCGAAACAGGCATGCCGCTTTTGAAAAACAGCCTTGCTTTGCAGGTGTGGGGAGGTATTCCGGGTGTCTCCATGCCCGCCTGGGCAAACTATCTTCCGGCTCAGTCGCAGCAGGTCGGCATCGAGGAGGGCTTGCGCGATATCCCGATCGCGCCAGGCATTCTCGAGCACACAAGTCTTGCCAACGGCGATGAGGTGTCCTTCGACTTTGAAGCCATCATGCCGCTGCCAAGCGAGCACGCGATCGGCTGCCATCCACCCGTTGAAGGCATGACCATCGGGCAGCTTCCTGCAGCATGTCCGCCGCGCCTGGTCCGCATGTCGGCCAAAACCTATATCGACAACAATCGTGCCGCCGATATCGATTTTGCCATCGTTGTCGCGGAAGATCTCAATGCAGCCAAAGCTCTGTTCCGAGAAGAGCGGGAGCCGTCAGTCGGGGAAGCTTTCTCCGGCTGGACAACCGTGACATTCGGAAACACCGCGCATATGAGCGCCTTTGCGGCCGAACAGGTCAATGTGTGGCGAAACGTCTATTTTGCAACGCGCATGACCGAAGCCGGCAGCAACGATTTTGCATGGGCCAAGTTTGCGAACTTCCGCGCAGTCGTGAGCAGCTAAACAGATGCTGCAACGAGAAGTCAGGAACTCGGACTTGCCGAACGTGCGTTATGCCCGGTTCGGCGGTCAGGACACTTTCTCTGCAACGGTCGCAATAGTTGTGCCTGTCTACAAGCATTCGGTGCTTTTGACGGAAGCGATTGATGCAGCCCTCGCTCAGGAAGCACCCTTCAACATCGCGGTCGTCGTGGTGGATGATGGTTGCCCTTTTCCCGAGACGGCAGAAATAGGCAAGGCCTATGCCCTCGCTCATGACAACGTCTACTATCTGAGGAAGCCCAATGGCGGCCTGAGCTCTGCGCGCAACTACGGCATCGATTTCGCCTTGCGCTCCTTTCCCGACCTGGAAGCGGTGTATTTTCTGGATGCCGATAATCGGATCACCCCTACCGCGATCCGGGTTCTGCTTGAATACCTGCGCGCGAACAAGGGTGTAGACTGGATCTATCCGAACATCGACAAGTTCGGAATCGAGTGGAATGGCAATTACACAGCACAATACTCCAGATTGCTCCATGTCACCTTCGACAATATCTGTGAGGCCGGCAGCCTGGTCTCAAGATCCCTTCTCGATACCGGAATTCGCTTTGATGAAAGCATGAAGTCCGGTTTCGAGGACTGGGACTTCTGGCTGCAGGCCATTTCCAAGGGATTCAAGGGCACCAACTTTCCGTTCTTCGGTTTCGAATACAGACAGCGCGCCGAAAGCATGTTGCGCGATTCCAACCGGACGCGCGAAAGCATCCTTGGCTACATGAAAGACAAGCACAAGCGCCTGTTCGCAACCGACACGCTGTTGCAATGGGAACACGAAGAAACCCCGCGCTTTGCGGCGGTTGGCGCCGACACATATCTTGTCGACCTGTTCACCGATCCGGTAGCAGCCCATGAGACGCGCGGGTTCGAGGAATTCGTCAAGATGTTCTGGGCGGCGATAGCGGAACCCGAAACCTTCGGCGTTCCACCTTTCTGGCTCTGGATGTCCTCTACACATCGGGATGCTCTGGGGAAACTCGGCTTGCTGCATAACATTCTGTGGCTCGGAGAGAGATTGTCCGAGAGCCATCACTTCGTTGCCTTCCGGTTTGAAAACGACCGGGACAAGCTCGCCATCGAGATTGAAACCCATGGCGACGGCCAGGAGATGAACAAGAAGCCACTTGGATGGATGTGCTCGCTCAACATGCTGAAACAGTGCGTTGAGGACAAGTCGGACGACTGGGTCAGGTCTTTGAAGGGATCAAACCCTGCTCCCAAAATTGCGGAAATAATCATCCGCGGGCCGTTTTCTGCCGACGAGATGCAAGGCACCGCGCTTTCTTCGACCAATATTCTGTTGGCGACGCTCGGAGCCCTGCGGGAGTCTGGCTACAAGAGCGAACCGGGTAAGCGCTGGATCTGGAGGTCGGCCTATTTCCCGAACCGGAGCCAGTATCACGAGCTGCTGCGCCGGGCGGTTGGAGCCGCACCGATCATGCCGCGTCTGAGCAAGGAAGGCGGTCCTTTGAGGGTTGGACTGCTTTTGCCGATCGCAACCTTCGGCGGCGTGGAAAAGGTCGCCTATGCCGCTGCACGCGTCCTGAAAAAAGCCGGGTGCGAGGTTCATGTCTTCGTGTTCGGCAAATCCACCTACAATCGTATCCCCGACAATGACGGGATTTTCGACAGCATCAATTTCCTCGCTGATGATTATCCGCTCTGGGGCGGTCCGAACATGTTCTCCGGCCATGACATTCTCATGGGTCATGATGAGGCGGCTCGGGCAGAGGAGATTATCGGGTTTCTTTCCGGACTTGATGTGGTCGTCAACAATCAGCTTGCTCCGGCCAATGCGGTTTTTGGCGAGCTGAGACGCCGTGGTGTGAAGATCGTGAACTATGTGCATGTTCTTGACAGCTCCGAATTGGGGCGTCCGGCCGGGCATCCTTACCTGTCGCTTGCCTATGAACATATCTACGACTCGGTTCTGACCTGTTCCCGGGATATGGCGGAATGGCTCCATGGCATGGGCGTTCCGATGGCAAAACTTCTGCACATTCCCAATGCCCCTGGCTATCCGATGCCGGACAGTCAGGTGCAGGCGGTTGCAGAGTTGCGCAAGCAGGAGCGCAAAGGCAACCTGAAAGCCGTCTTTCTCGGGCGCCTCGACAGGCAAAAAGGGATCGAACGCATTCTGGCGGCCGCCCGCGACCTGAAACGCCGGGGCGTGCCTGTTGAATGGCGGATCGTCGGTTCGGATGTCATGGATGAAGGAGCAGGCGGATCGTGGAAGGAGCGCTTTGCCGAAGTCGGTGTTCACGTGGAGCAGCCGATTTATGACAGCCGGCGTCTCAGCAAACTTCTCGCCTGGGCGGATGTGTTCGTCTTACCGTCCCGCTGGGAAGGTGCCCCTCTTTCGATCCTTGAAGCGCAGAGGATCGGATGCGTTCCGATTGCGACGAATGTCGGAGCGGTTTCAGAGCTCATCCAGGACAGGGTCGATGGCATGCTGTTGCGGTCGACAGACGATGGTGTCGTCACACATGACCTGATCGCGGCGCTGGCAGACCTGGCGGCGTCCCCGGATCGGGTCAGGACGATGTCGGAACGCGCGATGACCCGCGCTTCGTCACGCAGCTGGGAAAAAAGCCTGCAGCCGTTTTTGCGGCAGTTGCGCAACTGGTTCCCGGACAGATTTCAAAGCGTTCGGCGCACACGTGCCCCGATTTCTCAACCTCAAATACAGGGTGTGTCCTTCAGTTCTGCAAATTCGGAGCATGAAGACCAGATGCAATACCCGGAGCGCCAAACGTCCATCCGATAGCAGAAGGGCGGTCGTGACCAAGTTAGGGAAAGGTGAAAGATCACATGAAAAGGCTCTTCGTTTTGAATGGCGGTGCTGCCGTCAAGCCGGGTAACAAGTCGGCGTTTTTGAAAATTGACGACCCTCTGTCGACGTTTTCGCGAGGTGGCATCAATACCGGTGACGTTCTGGTTTATGACGCGATGCTCAAGGCACTCGCCTATGATCAGATCACCAATGTGCAGTTTGCTCACGCAGAAGACGAAAAACTCTGGCCGAAGCAGGAGTATGACGCCACCGTTATCCGCGGCTCCAACTATCTGACGGAAACCGTTGATATCGGCAACGTCATTCCCTTGCTTAAGAAGCTTAAAGGGCCGATCGTTCCGGTGGGTGTCGGGGCCCAGGCGGCCAAGTACAAAAAGCTTGAACTGCCCAAAGGCAGTGTCGAGGCGTGGAAGATTATCGCCGACAAGTGCGAAACCATCGGCGTGCGCGGTGTCTACAGCGCGGAAGTTTTCAATGACCTCGGCATCAAGAACATCCGCATCATCGGGTGCCCGAGCTTTTATCGCGGCCTTCGCCCGTCCATTCAGATCAAGCCCATGGACCCGGCGAACGCTCGAGTCGGACTGACACTCAACCGCTACCTGTCGGCCGACTATGCCTCCAATGCGACCAAGACAAACCGGATGCAACGGGCCCTGATCCAGGCCGTTGCCCGGCGAGATCAGAACCGTCTCTATTCCCAGGGCGAACGCGAGGAAACGCTCGCAATCTTCGACAAGGGAGAAGCGAAGCAGAAGCATATTCAATCGATTTTGGGCAAATACGGTCTCTCCGGCGACAAGGACGTCGAAGCGCTGATGAGCGAGCGGATGCAAGCCTTCTTCGACGTTGACGAGTGGGCGGCTGACGCGAAAGAGAATGTTGATGTGCTTGTCGGTTTCCGGTTGCACGGCAACGTCATCGGACTGCATCAGGGCATTCCGGCTGTGTTCTTTACCTACGATTCCCGCATCCGGGAACTGTCCACCCTGTTTGCGATCCCGTCGGTGGAAGTTGAAGAATACATGCCGATCAATCTGGAAAGGGTGTTCGAGGCTGCGGACTTTTCGAAGGTGCAGCATGTCTACCGTCTCAACTATGCCGAATATCATCGCTTCCTGACTGAAAACGGCCTGAACCATGTGCTGCCGAAGCCGGTTGCCTCGCCTCCAGAGCAACCGCTTGTCAAACCGAACCTGGTGCAGACCGGCCAGAATCTGGATGAAGTCACTGGCTGGTTCCAGGATGAGGTCGACTACATGACTGGTGAGATCGAGACCCTCAGAAGCCGGGCCTGGAATCTGGAACTAAAGCTGCGCGAGTTGAAAGGGGCTGATCCCAAGGCAAAGCTGGCCAGCTGATCAGAGATGAATTCCAGACCTGCGATTGCTGGTGCCATCAACCGCCGACGGTTCCTGAGAACTGTCGCCGGTGGGGTGGCAACAGCCGGCTTTCTTGCCTCTGCAGGCAAGCTTAGCGCCCTGTCAACCATTGACCTGCCGGTTCCTCTCTCTCACGCGGCAGGAAACTGGCAACTGACTTTTGAGGACAATTTCTTCGATCCTGCGCGGTTTCACCAGAATTGGGAACGGCTTCGCAAGGGAGGGTATGGGCATCTGACGATGCGCTACCCGAGAAATGTCGTCGTTGACCATGGCGAGGTTGATCTGCTGCTTGGGCATCAAAGCGATCCGGACAGGCCGTTCACCGGCGGCTACATGCGCACGCGCGAGTTCAGGCAACTCTACGGGTACTTCGAGTGCGAGATGCGCATTGCAAGCGAGCCTGGCGTCAACAATGCCTTTTGGATGATTTCCGACAGGCGTACGGAAGGTGAGACTCATTTTGAGCTCGATGTCGCCGAGGTCAAATATCCGAATATCGTCGAGGTTTCCGTCCGGCGCTGGCGCCCGGAGAAAAAGGTCCTGGCAACACGTTATCGATCGAGCATGCGGCTGGACGACACGTTCCATCGCTACGCCATGCTTTGGACCGAAAAGTATTTTCGCTTTTATGTCGATGACCTGGAAGTCTTCGAAGCGAACAACAACTTTGCACATAGCCCGGCAATGATGCTTTTGAGCAATGCCGTTGCACCCTTTGCCGGCAAGAACGATGGAAGCGTCGTCGGGGCTGCGACTACAATCCGAAACGTGCGGGCATTCCAGAACATCGGTTAGCTCTTGCTTTCGATCTTCAGGGTAGTTCGAAGGCCGGTAGATACCGGCCTTCGAGGCATTGGATTGCTTATTCGTTGTCAGCAGCTGCGTCGTAGCCACGCGGGTTCTTGCACACCCAGTTCCAGGTGTCCCGACACATGGCCTCCAGATCGCGCTCGGCCTTCCAGTTCAGTGTGGTTTCCGCAAGCTCCGTATTGGCAAAACATTCAGCAACATCGCCGTCCCGCCGCGGGGCGATTGCATACCGGATCTCCTGGTTGGATGCGCGTTCGAAAGCGCGCACCATTTCAAGGACACTGTAGCCGTTGCCGGTGCCGAGGTTGACCGTCAAGCAGTTGGAGGGAGCCGCACCGCCCGCAAGGACTTCATGGGCACGCAAGTGACCTTCGACCAGATCGGTCACGTGAATATAGTCACGAATGCCGGTCCCGTCCCGTGTTTCGTAGTCATTGCCAAATACGGAAAGTTGCTCCCGGCGGCCATCGGCGACCTGCGTTATGAAAGGCATCAGGTTGTTGGGAATGCCAAGCGGATTTTCTCCGATCTTTCCACTGTCATGAGCGCCGACCGGATTGAAGTAGCGCAAGATGCCGAAGCGCCAGGATGCATCGCTTTCGGCGACGTCCCGCAACATTTCCTCAATCATCAGCTTTGTGCGACCGTAAGGATTGACGGCACCAGTCGGATGATCCTCGGTCAGTGGCAGGAACTGAGGTTCTCCATACACGGTGGCTGACGATGAAAAGATCATCTGCTTCACACCGCAATTGGCCATGGCCGAGAGAAGGCGATGTGTGCCAACGACGTTGTTGTCATAGTAGGCGAGGGGGATTTGCGTGGACTCACCGACGGCCTTCAATCCTGCAAAGTGAACAACAGCTTTGCATTCATGCTGCCTTAACACCGCCTCGAGTTTTGACTGATCCCGGATATCCGCCTGCACAAATGCAACTTTCCGACCGGTGATTTCAGCGACCCTGTCAAGGCTGACGCTGTTGGCGTTGGACAGGTTGTCCAGCACCACAATATCGTGGCCTGCCTGGAGGAAGGCGACACAGCAGTGGGATCCGATATATCCAGCGCCACCGGTTATCAGTACAGTCATTCTTACCTCTTAATGCGTTGAGTTCTGGATATCTTTCGATGCGGTTTCTGTGCGACGTGCCAAAAATCCAGATGAGACTTGAGAAGTGATTGAGCGTGCGACGCTGCTGCCAATTGGCTCCTTCATGTCGCACCATAACGGGTGCCGCCAGCCTTTCATTGTTTTACACCAAAGATCGCACCGGAACAGCAAGCGCAGTGGGACTTCAAATCAAAGCCTCCACAGCGCTGTTGCCTGTCTGGAACGGTTTTTCCGTTTAAACGAATGCAAAATCGTCCGGTTGCAAGACCGTACCATCAGAGAACACAAACTGGTCCAGGTGAGCGCCCTCATCATTGATCGTTATTTCGCCTGCCCCGTTGTCCCAAGACAGAACCAGATTGTTCGCACTATCTATTGAGGCCTCGACTTCCGATTTTTTCAGGTCCCTGAAAACAAGCTGATCGTTGCCATTGCCGGCAAGCTCAACAATCCTGACATTGCCAGCTTCTGACGTCACCATGTAGGTGTCGTTCCCGGTGCCGCCTTCCAGATGTTGAACGCCACCTGAAGATGCTCCAGGCTCCAATGTGTCGTTTCCTGCTCCACCGATCAGGGTATCGTTTCCGGCATTGCCCTTCAGATAATCGTCACCGCCGCCGCCATTCATCATGTAGGCAACCTTGGCATCGTCACCGACAACTCTGTCGTCCTTTTCGGCTCCACTGAAACGTTCGAAGCCATACTTGGACAATGCCGATGTGTTGAACTTCGATCCGGCATCAACAACGAGTGTATCAATGCCGGAGCCGCCAATGTTGCGTGGGACTCCGTTGTCCCAGAAAACATCGCCGCTGCCGTAGGAAATGACATCATTTCCTGCACCGCCGAAGACTTCGTCTCGTCCCGCGCCACCACTAATGAAGTCGTTTCCTGCGTTCCCGAAGAGACGATCGTTTCCACTCCCTCCGATCAAGGTGTCATTGCCCGCATTGCCACGTAGAATGTCGTTTCCTCCACCACCATCCAGATGGTAGTCCACCTCGCTTTCGTTGCCGACAACACGGTCGTTTTTTTCTGCACCTCTGAAACGTTCGAATCCGTACCAGGAAAGACCGGAGGTGTTGAACACTGAGCCCTTGTTGATAACCAAAGTGTCGGTGCCTTCACCGCCGATATCTTTCGGCACACCGTTCGTCCAGAAATCATCACCATTGCTATAGAAGATTGTATCGTCGCCCTTGCCACCTACTGGCGGCGTAGGTCCAGCATCACCTTCTGATCCGTCCATGACATCGACTTTGACATTCTTTCCCGAGACCGAAAATTTCTTCTCGATTGTTCCTTCAATGCCTGTGCCGGTGAAACGTGCAGTGTAGGATCCATCTGCAAGTGCGATGCTGTAACCCCCACCAGGGTCGGCCGTCTTTGTCGCGACGGTGTTCCCTGAAGAATTTACAATAGTTACCGTCGTCGATCCGAGCCCTTCTCCGATATCATAGGATTTGTCATCGTCCGCATCATCATAAACGACGCCGGTAACGTAGTTTTTGGTGGTTCCAGCAAAGTTTTGGGTCGCATAACTTGTTGAATGGTTTGGAGAACTCGGGTGCCCCCCAATAGCGTCACCTATGCCCAACACGGTATATTCACCATTGAGGATGTTCGCTCTGTGACCTGATGAATTCATCCAACCTTGATGCATACCTTCCACTATGGCCTGGGGGACATATGCGCCGGCGATGGGTTTGTGTTGGTTGAATGGGTTATAGGCAATGTTTTCGCCCATGGGATACTCGGTCCATCCTTCTGCCTTCATCCTGTCCCAGGGGCTGGAACCACCCGAACCGGTATGGTCCAGGCGACGCCCTGAAGCCATCCACTCCGAATGTTTCTGTGCCGCAGCATTCAATTGAGCGACCGCAGCAATCGGTTCCAGTCCAGCTGCGGCCCTTTCCTTGTTCACGAGTTCCAGAATGAGTTGCTCGCTTGAACTGAGCCCACTTGTTGGATTGTCGACCATCACATGCCCTTTCTGCCTACTTTTGCGCGCGAAAGGCTTGCTTCAAAATCGGGCAAAAGAAACGCGGGTTTGTGAGCGAAATCTGATAAAGATGTGTCAGAAAAAAAGTCACGCTAAGCGCGAATATTAGGTTGTTGGATTTGACAAGATAATTGCTTGTCAAAAACTGCATGACGACTATCAAGATCTTGAATTAAGACGATAAATCCAACCACCGTGATCGGTTCATGCAGGCACTTATGCCTGACTGGTTGTACATCGATTTCTGGGTGTCGAAGTTTGATGCAATCAGACAGCAATCGTATCGAATTTTTGCTCATGTGGGACCCGGACACCGCTTCATTCAAGAACCACCCAGTTCTCCTTCGAAAAGAGGGTCCTTCGTTTCGCAGTTACGAGTGTCAGCGCTGTGCTTGCGAGCTTTTAAACACAGCCAGGTCCGCAAGTTATGATGTATCTGGACAAACCTGCAAAAGCCAAGCTGCTCGTCTTCAGCATTCCCCGGCGTAAAATGAAAATTCGCAAAAAGCTGTACCCTGCTCAAACTGAAGATTTGCAACCGGTTTGTAAAATCCGATTTTCATCAATGAGTTAGCAAGGGTCATGGGCTTGCTGAAAGTCTTAACATGGGTTAATGATCAACCGTCGCAGCACGCATTACAGCCAGCCGAAAATCTAAACTGGATATCGGTCCAACAAACTGTTGGATGCCGATTGTTGTCTATTGAGTGACAAATCATGACCAAAATTACCAAAACACTAGTGCTATTCCTAAGCTTCCTTGTTCTACCACTGCCCGCTCTTGCGGTTCCTATAAGTGCCGCAGGTTTCTACGAATTTGATGGGGACGGCACGGTAGATAGTTTCCGACTTGAATTCGACACCGTGATCAATGTTGAATCCGATACAGAATTTGTTGGTCTGCCGCTTGTTTCAGGGAGCCTGACCGTCGGAGAGAAAACATTTTCCAACAGCGTATTCCTGCGCTTTGCAAGAAACGCATTTGGCCAGTTCGGCGCCTTGGTTTTGTCTCAGGACGAAAATCCGTTTGCAGGGGCTACACTGCCAGACTTCTTTCAGATTTCGGCAGTCTTTGCACCAGGTACGGATCTTCAGACCATCATGACTCAACAAGTGTCTGCACCTCTGATTGGATTTGACTACATTGTTGCCGGTCCTCCGCTGAACTTTTCATTCGGCAGCAACACCGGACTTGGCCAGATCACTTTCAGCCAGCCAACGCCGGTCCCGCTGCCTGCAGGCGGCGTTTTGTTGATTTCAGCGTTGGGTCTGGTTGGTGCTCGGCGCTGGATCAGCAACAAGAGTGAAGGCACTGCTGCATAAGAGCTTTTTGGCTTAGTCAGTATGTTTTTTGGGGAGGCGATACAGCCTGAGAAAATCGTCTCTCCTTCATAAATGATGTTTTGCGTTCAAGATTAACTATCGGTCTTCGTTTTTCGAGCGAAAGCTGAGGTTGAACAGAGGTCCGCAGGAACGATTAGGTTCGTGGCGCCAATTTCTGAGTAGTTCAAAGAGCAGTCGATCAACCGGGATCTTGAAGAGATGGTTGTTGCGCAACTTGGTGGACCGATGGTGAAATCACGCGCTTGGCAGCTTTGCGATAAACGATTTCAATCGCGAAGGAAACTGCGATCATGCTCGCGAGAATCAACAGGTGATACCGTGTCGTTTCAACGCGCCAGACTTGCCAGCAAAGTGCAAGCAACGCGATGGCACAGGCGGCCATACCAACCATTGAAATCCAGGCCTTGCTGTCGGTGTCCTTTGCCCGCCTGACGTTGGCATGGTTGACGGCAAAGAAAACAAGCAAGAAACCGGCGCTGCCCATTGTTGCAATCGCGTTGAGGGGCAGGAATACGACCAGAAGAAGTGCCGCGATTGCGAACACGAACATACCTTCCAAAGGCTGTCCCCTGATGTTGCGTTCCAGTTCTTCGGGAAGTTCACCGGACTTGGCAATGGTGTAGCTCAGCCGGCCGGCACCATAAAACGTTGCATTGATTGCTGAAGTCGTCGCCAGCAAGGCGGCGATTGTTACAATGATACCTGCAGGTCCCAGGAAGTTGTGAGCTGCAATCGACAGCACATTGTCGGAATTTGCCGTTATCTGATGAAAATCCAGTTGTCCCAGAACAACAATTGTAATCAGCACATAAAGCAAGATTGCGATCAAAACTCCGCCGATATAGGCAACGGGAAGCGTTTTTCTCGGGTTTTTGACGTCCTTGCCCGCATTGGCAATTAATTCGAACCCTTCGTAATTCAGAAAAATGATCATTGCGCCGGCAACGAGTTCAATCGGCGGAACAAATTCCGACGGGGTCATTCTTCCCCAGTCCAATGGAATTGCCAGGCCGGCGACAATGAATATTGCCAGAAGTGCCATCTTTCCTGCGTTGAAGAAATTTTCGGACCTGATGACAAGTTGAGTGCCGAACAGGTTGATGATCACCAACGCAACCAGCAATCCGCTTGCGAGTGCTCGCGTGAGATAAGATGGGTGATCAAAGGGCAGGAGAACGCTTGCATAACTTCCAAATGCGTAAGCATAGACAGCAAGCAGAACCATGTAGCTCATCGACAGCAGGATGTTCAGCGCGCCGGAAAAAACACCTTCTCCAAAGCCCTTGATGAGGAAGGTTACGGTGCCCCCTTCACTGGGGTAGGTCAGGGTCATGCGCAGGTAGGAATAGCTTGTAAGCAAAGCCACGATCCCTGCGACAATGAAAGCAATCGGCGCAGACCCCCGGGTCAATTCAATCGTCAGGCCCGTGACAGCAAAAATACCGCCGCCAACCATGCCGCCGATACCAATCGACAGCGCAGAAAACGTCCCGATTTTTCCTTCAGATTTCGGCACTCAAGACCTCTTTGTCAAATGGATCTACCCCGGCTTTGTCGCTGGTGTCCAAGATCGTTGCATTGGAGGCAAACGAATTGGATTCCTTGTCATATCTATCATGAACGCGAACCGGCCTTCAGGGCAATCGGTGCATTGAAAAGAGATGAAATGAAGATGGGCGTTTCGAATGTTGCTTTGTCGGCTCCGGCTGCAAGCTGACATGTGACAATGACAGAAAACCAGCTTGCCTCGGAGCGTCACAGTCGGCGCAGGAACCTTGCCGACCTCCGGTACAGGTCGATCTGATCCTGGACGGATAGGCAGTGCGCGTAGGTTGTAACCTTGTAGAAGGTCAGTCTTTTTTGATCGTGTTAAGGTAGGGGACTGTCCGGGAAGCGATGAATTGGTCGACAGTGCCAAGAAGGAAGAAAGAAGGGAGGAGTTGAACATGTCGGATCAGCAGGAAATTGAACGAGCCGATGATGGCTTTTTCGAAGCGTTGAATGAGATGTTCGCAGGCAATGTCAAACCAATGGAGAACCTCTGGTCACATGCTGACGACGTGATCTACATGGGCCCGGTTCCTGAGCTTTTTCATGTTGGCTGGAAAGTAACGGATTTGGACTGGATCACACAGGCTAAGGCCCATTTGTCCGGAACCATTGAAGTCGTCAAGCGCCACATGACACTTGGACATGACCTGGCCGTTGCCCATCATATCGCCGAGGTTTCCGGGCAGGGACCGGATCAAGGAGCGTTGCGGATGCGCGGAACAAATGTCTTCCGCAAGGAACAAGGCCAGTGGAAGCTGATTTCACATCATTCGGATCCATTGCCATACCTGAAAGTCTGACCCGTCACGCACGACAAGCTTCCATCAGTCAATCTGCGTTCGAACCGTGACACATCGATTGGATTGTGCACGGAAGCTTGCTTCGTTTGTCGCTGCGTCACTGCACCGTTTCAACTGCAGCTTAAATATCGCCCGGGGACATCCCTTGTGCAGTCCATCGCCTATGCAAGAAATGCTTCCGCGGCCGCAATGAGTTTCGCAAACCCATCTGTCTTGAGCAGTGCTAAATCGATCTTGATTAGAGATGACTTCTTCCAGGCGCAAACAGCTGCTGCGATCAGCTTAGAGAGAGTGTGTGGCAGTTGCATCGTGGCGGCCCCTGAGGGGACCGCCAACTTGAAGCGAACAGCCTTGCATTCAGTGCTGCAGACCTGAGCCGCCGACAGCAACAATATTGAAAGGTAAACCTTCAACAGCGATTGTTCGCTCTTCTTCGAACGTCTCGACATCGAGAAGCCTGACGAGACCTTCGCGTGGATCAGTGACTGCGATGAGATTACCCATCACAGCGAGCCTTGGACGCGGGTCACGCCAGTGACCATCCTTGCTGTAGGGTTCGGTGACTTGGACCGATCGGACGAGTTCACCGCTCAGGACGTCGAGAGCATGCAGCTTTCCGTCTTCGGTGAAGACATAGGCAACCTTCACGCGGACAGGGTCGAGGACGAAGTGAACGTCGCGAATGTTGAGATCGACAACACGGAACGGAGTGTCGCTGGACGGATCGATCAGGACGAGCTTGTCATCCCCAAAATCGCCGAGGAAGAACTGGAGAGCCTTTCCTCCAGCGAGGGTGCCTACGCGGCCCTCGGGCATTTCTTCTGCATACTTGATGAGTTCAAGTTGGGGAGAGCCGCTGCCATCCAGTCGGGCAAGAAGGACGCCTTCAGCGCAGCCGAACGCCACAAGTCCAGCAGATGTCGCCTCACCATGAAGTCCGGTGCAAGTCGCGACTTCCCCGACTTGTCTGCCCTCGCTGTCGATGACCTTTGCGCCGAGTCTCGGCGGCAATTTGTCTGCAGGTGTCTTCACGTCGAGATTGGGTTCCGACACGACGAAGTACTTGCCAAGCGGGACAACAACCCCATGATGCGGCGCTGCAGTTTCAACGACCTTGTGCTTGGTGCCGCCTTTCAGCAGGTCCGCTTCATCGTAAACCCGAGCCTGGCCGTCACGGTCAAAAAACTGAAAGATCTTGTCGTCATGCATGACGGCGTGAACGGGGCGCGGACCTTCAATGGCAGTGGATAACAGCGCAGCGTCCTTGATGGTGATGTCCTGATGATCGCCGTGGCGACTGAGGGTGATGCCGGTCTCGATCACATGAACAGCGTCATGGTCCATCTGGACCGCGAACAGAGTTTTGCCGCTCTCCGTGGGCTTGAGGTGTGTCACGTAGCCGGTCGTTGAGAAGCGATCAAGCACGTTGCCTTGTGTGGGGTCGATGACCGTGACCAATCCTTCAGCCTGGTCGGTCACAAAGAGACGCCACGCTTCTTTCGTCTCATCGGCTGAGATCGCAGGCATGGCTGTGCCGAAGGTGGCAGCGAGCAAGCCCGTGGCGACTATGGCAGATCGGTAAGTGAAGAACATTTTCTTTCTCTATGTAATGTAATAACATTACATAAATAGTTCATTTGAAGCAGACGGTCCACTGCTACCTTTGCAAAAAGAGATCAGGTCAAGTGAGATTTTGAAAACGGCGAGATGATCTGTTCATCGGAGGGCAATGAAGCCCTGTCGTGAATGTCGTGGGTGAGGGGAGTAGAAGGCGCCGTGGTTTCACAGTTAGTCAGACAGTCTTTGACAAACCCGGCCACGGGTCTGCACTCAACCTTTCACTTTCCAACTCCTGGCGTCGACGCTTCGCCGAGACAATCCAATTTCCAAACTGAGAGAACCAAGCAGCTCCAATTGCGGAGCATGGTCTTGGTCACCAATAGATTACCTTCATGCAAAAAGCAGCTTCGGAACATGATGGATTGGTCCAGATATCTGTCCCCTCTGCGGGGCTTCTCTTTCTACCGGCAATGGGGCTGCTTATGTGATCGGGCTGAGCGTTTGTTGAAGCTCCGGCGGCGATCGAGAGATTGGCGATCCTTCTCACCTTTGGCCGTATTGGGAACAACTGGAATCAGGCTGAGGGTTTTCTGAGGCGATCACCTCAGAAATCTGAATTAAAATCCTCAATGGAAGCTATCATTCCCCGCGATTGGCGCACAGATTAGTCGCGGAGGAACGATGTCGAACGTAACCCTGAAAGAAGTGGCGGATTTTGCGAAGGTTAGCCTGGCTACCGTCGATCGGGTGCTTCACGAACGCGAAGGTGTCAGCGCAAGAGCACGCCAGCGTGTGAAAGAAGCGATCCACGAGCTGGGATTTGGGCAACTGCCATCCCGGTTGAAGATCAAGAGCCGTGGCCGTCTACGTTTTCTGTTTCTGTTACCCAAGCTCGACACCGGCTTTGTTCGTCAGATGGTCAGCGATATTCAAAGCGCAAAGCAGGCCGTACCTGACGTTGAAATACTGACCGAAATCCGTCGGGTTCGTCTTCTTGATGGAAATGAGATAATCGAGCAACTTTCGAGTGTGGATCCGGATACCTATCAGGGTATTGGCTTGTTTGCATTTGACGCTCCCGGTGTGCGTGCCGCGATCGATGAAACAATTGCTCGCGGTATCCCCGTGGTCACGCTCGTGTCGGACATTCCTTCTTCCCAACGCAGGAATTTTGTCGGAATTGACAATATGGCCGCCGGGCGCACTGCAGGGCGTCTGATGGGGAAGTTTCTGAGAGGTGTGACCGGGGAGATCGGCATTCTGACCGGCAATACACAAATCAGGGACCATCTCGAGCGGCAGATGGGTTTCAGGCAGGTGATCGGCGCGCACTATCGCGATCTGAAACTTTTGCCGGAATTCGAAGGTGACAGTGTTTCAGCGCGAAACCGTTCAATCGTGATCGACCTCATCCGAGACCATCCCAGGCTGGTTGGGCTTTATGCAATTGGCGGCGGAAACTCAGGTGTTGTCAGCGCCTTGAGAGAGATGAGTCCGGCTACGCGGCCGGCTGTAATCGTTCACGAGCTCACCAAGGAGGCGCGCAAGGGTCTCAATGAAGAACTGATCGACGCGGTGATCGCGCAAAAGACCGGCCATATGGCGCGAAGCGCTGTGCGGCTGTTAACAGCAGCAGCTCTTGATGACGATCCCAACCCGGAACAGGAGCGCATCGGAATCGACGTTTTCGTTGCGGAGAACATGCCGTGAAACACGTGTAGATCATGGCCCGAAGAACACCGGGCTCAAATGCCTGTACGGGGTAAGAATGTGACCGTCAGGCTCAATTAAGACAGATGCGCGCGTCTCAACGCTTCCGACCGTCCAGCAATCATGTGCTGCAGCGGCAGGGGTTCCGTGTGCCCGCGCAAACAAAAGGATGAACAGTTTCAAGTCGCAAGAACGGGAAGACAAACACAGGTCAGGTATGGAGGAAACCGATGAATCTTAAAGCACTTGCGTTAATCAGCACCCTTTCACTGATGACAGGACACGCCTCGGCTGAGGTCGAAATTGATGTTCTTTCGATCAACCGAGACAGTGCAACCTGGAAACAGATGTATTTGGACCTCGTCGAAGAGTTCAATGCCAAAAACGATGGCGTGACCGTGAACCTGGAATTCATGGAAGACGAGTCATTCAAGCAGAAGCTACCGACACTTCTTCAGTCCGATGCGGCTCCAGATCTCTTCTTCAGCTGGTCCGGTGGGGTCTTCTATGAGCAGGCAGAGCAGGGCTTCCTGCGTCCGCTTGACGACGCGACTGTCGCGGAATGGCAAAAGGAACTTTCTGCCGGCGGCATGGCTGCCCTCTCTCATAACGGCAAGTTCTATGGAGCGCCGGAAGCTTCGCAGAACGTGGCCATCTGGTACAACAAGGACATCGCCAGGGAACTTGGCCTCGATCCCACGAAAATCGAAACCTATGACGATCTTCTCGGCATGGTGAAGTCCGCGAAGGATGCCGGTGTCACCCCATTCACGGTTGGGGGGCAGGACAAATGGCCACTCCACTTCTTCTACTCAATGCTTGCTATGCGCATCATGGGGCAAGACGGGATGGTGGCATCCGCGGCAGGCGAAAACGGTGGGTTTGCCAATGAGGACTGGATCGAGGCAGGCGAGCAATTCGTCAGACTGATTGAACTGGAGCCGTTTCAGGATGGCTTCATGGGCGTGAAGTACGATCAGGCAACAGGTATCTGGGGCGACGGCGGCAGCCTGTTCCACCTCATGGGCGACTGGGATCTCGGCGCCAGCCGCGCCGCCGCTTCGGACGGTGGCCTAAGCGATGAACAGCTCGGTGTCATCCCGTTTCCAATCGTCGAAGGCGGAAAGGGCAAGGTAACCGATACGCTGGGCGGAGCGTCCGGTTTTGTCCTGACAAGGAATGCCCCCGATGAAGCTGTCGATTTCCTGAAGTTTTTCCTTGGAGAAGAGGCGCAAAAACGCGCGGCTTCCGAGGGTATTTACATCCCGACAGTCCCCTCGGCAGGCAGTCTCGTTGAAGATGTTGTCCTGAAGCAATTTGCCGGGATCGGCGGAGCTTCAACCTACCACCAGCTCTTCCTGGATCAGTTTTTCGGATCCGAACTTGGCGGTGTCATAAACGACGTGTCCGCGCAGATGGCCACTGGTGACATTACTCCGCAGGAGGCAGCGAACCTTTTGGAAGAAACACGCCAGTTCCAATAGGTCCTCCCTCAGCCGCCCTCTCAGGCTCCAGCTGCTTACTGGGGCCTGAGCACCAAAATCGGTCTCTGAAATGTTAGCCCAAAACGAAACAATTGTGCTTCGGCAAACCCTGCTTCAGCGCATCACGGCGAATAGCCAATTGAAGATGGTTCTCATCTTCGTGCCGCCCGCAATCGTGGTCTTCACGGTGTTTGTCATTCTTCCAATAGTCCAGGCAGGTCTGTTTTCGCCTTACAAGTGGTCCGGTTATGGTCCGGTTCCCTGGGCTCTGAACGACGCTACCGGTAAGGACTTCGGCCGTTGGGTGGGGGCACAAAACTTCGAACGCATGCTGTCTCATTCAGCATTCAAACAAGCGCTCATCAACACATTGCTCGTGGTAGCGGTTTCAATCGCGATCCAAATTCCGATTGCCATGTCGATGGCCCTGATGATCTACAAGAGCAGCCGCATCAACACGATATTCCGCCTGATTTTCTTCCTGCCCTACATAATGGCGGAGGTGGCGACAGGACTGATCTTTTCGTTCGTGCTGGACGGAAACTACGGGCTTTCCAAATCGTTTTCCGATCTGATGGGTTGGGACAAGGCGTTTTTCCCGCTCGCCGAAAAACCTTGGGCGTTTTACTGCATTCTGGGCGTCATAGTCTGGAAGTACTTCGGCTTCCACATGATGATCTTTATCGCCGGACTGCAAAGCATTAATACGGAAGTCCTGGAGGCTGCCAAGATCGATGGTGCCAAGACACTTCAGACCGTGTTCTTGATCAAGCTTCCGCTTCTTTGGCCATCGATCACGATATCCGTCTTTTACGCGGTCCTGGGCGGCCTTCAGGTCTTTGACCTGGTTATGCCGATGACAGCAGGCGGTCCGTCCAACTCGTCACATACACCGACCGCTGAGCCGTAGCCGATATTCAGGCGAATGAAGCCGAACATGTAGAGGTAGCTGACAAGTGTAT
>JBCCVB010000030.1:0-53847 GCA_039195965.1 Pseudomonadota bacterium | reverse complement strand
GCGCGAGATCGGGAAGGACAGCGCGAAATAAAACGCGCCGGCGATTGTCAGGATCAGGAAGGGTTCCTGCGTCCGTGTGATCAGGATCTGACTGGCCTTGAGCAATTCGACGTAACCGAGCACGGAGACCAGGGCGCTGTCTTTCATGACGCCGAGAGCCACGCCTGTCCATGCCGGGAAAACTGCACGTCCACCGATCGGCAGAACGACGTAGCGCATGTCCTGCCAGTAGCTCATGCCGAGTGAACGAGCTGCTCTACGCATGGGTCGTTCGACCGCTTCAATTCCACCACGTGCGACATTGGCAACAAGAGCAGCCGTATAGATCGTCAGGATCACCACACCGGAGCCGAACGGGTCCAAGTTGAGCCCTATGATGGGCGCGAAGTTGTAGAACAGCACCAACTGGATGATGAGCGGCACAGAGCGGAATGCATCGAGTACCGGAGCCAGCGTTAGGGCAGCCGTCAGCTTGCCTTCGTAAAGCAACCATCCAAACACACCGCCGAGAACCGTTCCGATGGAGATCGACAGGGCCGAGATCCATAACGTGCGCAGTGCCGCCTCGCCCATGAACCAGAGGTCATTGATGTTAAAACCGCTGAAGAAGCTAATTGTTTCCTGCAAGTTGGCCTCCTCAGTACCGGAACAAACGCATGGCCAGGAGCCGCGAGGCTGCCAGGATTAACTTGACGATCACGTAGTAGATTACTGCGGTCATCGCGAAGTATTCGAAGATGCGGAACGTGCGGCTGGCAAAGAACTGAGTCTCTCCGCTCAGCTCACGGAAGCCGACCAGCATACCAAGCGAGGACATCAGCACTGCCCAGACCATCTGGTTGGTGAGCGGGTGATAAACAATCCGGAACACCTGCGGAATGACGATGCGTGTATAGGCCTGCCATGCGGTCATGCCGAGGCTGCGCGCCGCGCGAAGCTGCGTATCTGGAACAGCCTGGAAGCCGCCGCGGAAGTTTTCCGCCAGATATCCGGCACAGTTGAAGCTGAGACCTGACAGTACAATGGCAAAAGGGCTGAGATGTATGCCGAAGGCACCAAGGCCAAAGCCGAAGAAGAACAGCTGGAAAAGCGCCGGCGTGTTGCGGGCAAGCTCGACCCAGGAGCTTGCCAGCCAGTAGAGCGGACCGCGCATATGCATGCGGATGAGGGCGAGCACCAGACCGATGATTATGCCGATAATCATTGAAAGCGTTGCGACCTGCAGGGTCAGCAATCCCGCCTCCATAAGGTCCGGCAGGCTTTTCATCACCGGCCGCCAATGGAAATTGTAGTCAAACATTCTTGAGTTGCCCCGCCAGGTCCCGCCTGACACAGGCGGGATGCATCTGCTTGCGATTTCAGAAACTCAGGTGAACCAATCGCCTGAAATCACTGGAGAACAGAAGTTCAGAGCGCGCCCGATCAGCCTGTGCCAACGGGCGCACCTGAATTGGCTGTTAGTACATTACGCCCGGGATACGCAGTTCCGGAGCTTCACCACCGACATACTTGCCCCACAGCTCATCGTAGCGGCCGGAGCGAACCTGGTGGGTCACGAACAGGTTCAGGAAGTTCAGCCAGGTCACGTCCTGACGCTTGCCGACAACGGAGGTGTAATCTGTTGTCCAGGGCATGCGCGGACCGGCATCGACTGTGTCGTACTGCTCGGTGATCGGCTTCACGGCAGTGTTCGTGGTGATGCCGATGTCAGCCTTGCCCTGAGCAACGGCCAGGAAAACTTCGTTTTCGGACTGGTAGCCCTGGTAGAGGTTTTCTTCGCCCCATTCCTTGGCGATCTTCAACCACTCCTGCTCCGGCACGGTGCCGATGGCAGCGGCGACACGCTTGCCGCGAATGTCTTCAAAACTGTTGATTCCGCTCTCGGTATTTACAACGCCCTGCGCGTAATAGATTGCGTAGGGAATGGTGAAGCCGACGGTACGGGCACGCGCCAGGCTGTCGGACGTCGCTCCGAATACAACATCGGCGCGACCGGTCACGATAACCGGCAGGCGCTCGGCCCAGGTTACCGGAAGAATCTGAGCATCAACTTCCAGCGCAGCAGCAAGATCGTTGCAGTATTCGACGTCGAAACCGGCCGGTTCGTTGTTGGCATCGCGATAACCGATCGGCGGGAAGTCGAGAACGACGCCGCAACGCAGCGTTCCGCGATCCACAACGTCATCGAGCGTATCGGCTTTTACCGGCAAGGCAGCAACGAGCGTCAGAGCGGCGGCGGCCGCAATTTTCTTAAGCATGGTTTTTCCCCTCTTCATTTCCCGAAGATTTTCGTCAGGCGGGACATTGATAAACCAAATTGGATCCAATATTCAATATAAAATATTCAATGCGAATTTCCACTTCACCAATTCGGGTCCTTCCCGTAAAAGACGGAGCAAGGAGAGACGTTGCTATGAAACTGAAATCGATGGATATTTCCGCAACGGCGTCGGCGTCTTCAATTGTGTTCGATGCCCTCAGGAAAGCCATTATCGAAGGCCAGCTGGAAGAAGGCGAACCGCTGCGCCAGGACGAAATTGCACGTCTTTTCAACACCAGCCGCATCCCCGTGCGGGAAGCGATTTCCCGCCTTGAGGAACAAGGCCTGGTGAAAACACAGCGCTACAAAGGTGCTGTTGTGGCAGGATTGTCGCCCCAGGAAACGGAAGAGATTTTCGACCTGAGGACGCTCGTGGAACCGGAAATCATCCGAAATGCGGTGCCGTTGATGTCAAAGGAACTGCTGAGGAAGGCTCGTGACAAGTGCGCCGCCTTTTCCGCTTCTTCCGACCCGATGGAATGGGGCGATCTCAACAGGGACTTCCACGAAACGCTCTACAGCGCCAGCGATCTGAAGTTTTTCCTGGAAATCGCCCACAATGCCATCGACCGTGTCGAGCGTCAGATCCGCGCGCAGCTGGTCATGAGCAACGGCATGGAGCGTGCCGGCCGTGAGCATTTCGGCATTCTGGAAGCCTGCGAGCAGGGAGATGCAGAACTGGCCGCCAAGCTGACCCGGGACCACATCCAGGGTGCAAAGAAGTCACTTCTGGCGCATCTGCCACTGAGTTGAGTAGAACTCTGAGGGCAATTCAGAGGTGCCCTTAACGCCCCCTCGCGGCTTAACTGCCAGCAGGTGCAAAGCGTCTGCGGTATTCGCTTGGCGACAGGCCAACGATTTTCTGGAACAGCTTGCGAAATGCCGAAACATCCAGATACCCCACATCCAGGGCAATGGATTCGATACTCGCATTCGTCAACTCCAATTGCTCCCGCGCCTTGGCGATGCGCAATCGCTGGAGATACTCGGAAGGATTGAGCCCCGTTGCCGCGTGGAAACGACGCAGGAAGGTGCGTTCTTCCTGCCCGGCGGCTGCCGCCATTTGCGGAACGGTCACCGCCGATTGGTAATTGGCCTGCAACCAGTGCTGCGCCTTGAGCACCCTGGCATCGCCATGGGTCAGGTTCGGTGAAAAGAGATTGTAGTAGCTCTGCTCGCGTTCGCCGGGGTCGATGAGGAAAAACCTTGCGGTTTCCAGCATCACCGCAGGCCCCATGAAGCGAACAACCAGTCTCAACCCCAGATCCGTCCAGGCCATCAATCCGCCAGCAGTGATGACGTCGCCGTCGTCGATGATCAGTCTGCTGGCTTCAAGTTGAACCTCTGGAAACGCGTCGGCGAATTCCTTCGCCAGAGCCCAATGAGTGGTTGCAGAGCGGCCATTCAGAAGGCCGGATGCGGCCAATGGAAAAGCCCCGGCGCAAATCGAACAGACCAACGCACCATGAGAGTGCTGCCACGCCACCCAACGCGCAATTTCCGACAGGTCTTCTCCTTCCGGACGTGGCCCCAAGCAAGGGGGAAGTATGACGGTGTCGAGAGTGTCGAATTTATTCGTCGAAAAGCCATCAATCAATTCAACTTGAAACGAACGCGGTTCGGCAGCTTCCGCGTGATGAAACCTGCTTGCAGCCTCAAGCAGGTCCTTCAACCCCAGGACAGCTGCCCGCTGCGCACAAGGATAGGCCGCGATGCCAATTCGTATCGAGTGGTCACAGGACATCATTTGTCAGATCTAACCTGAATTATGTCAATTCCGCCAGTCACGCTTGCAGGACGTGAGTGCGTATATCGAAACTCGCCACAAAAGAGGAGATAATCATGTCCAAATCCGCACTCGTCCTGATTGACATTCAGAACGACTATTTTCCCGGCGGCAAATGGGAGCTGCATGGGATCGAGGAATCCGCTGCAAATGCCCGGCGTTTGCTGGATCAGGCCCGCGACAAAGGCGAGCTGATCGTCCATGTCCGTCACGAGTTTACGGGCGAAAATGCCCCTTTCTTCGAGGCGGGCTCACCTGGTGCTGACATTCATCCTTCCATGAAGCCTGCCGAGGGAGAGCCAACCGTGCTCAAGCACCATGTCAATTCCTTCCGGGAAACAAACCTGAAACATCTTCTTGATGAAAACGGCGTGACCGATGTCACCATCGCCGGCGACATGAGCCACATGTGCATCGACGCTGCAGCGCGTGCCGCTGCCGACTTCGGTTATTCGGTCACCGTTGTTGAAGATGCCTGCTCTTCGCGAGATCTCGAATTCAACGGCGAAACGATTCCGGCCGAGAGCATTCACAAGGCTTACATGTCCGCACTTGGCTTTGCTTATGCCTCGGTCCTGAGCACCGACGCCTATCTTGGTTCCTGAGCAAAAGCGGTCTGCATGAGTATTCCACTCCTCGCAGTCCAAACCCTTCTGTCTGGCGCTGGAAGTAAAAACAGCGCCAGACAGGATTGACGACTGCTACCGAACTGCATCCTTCATCAAGTTACCCGGAGCAAAATCAGTTTGAGCAGCTGCGCCTCACAAACTCTATTTCAGAGCTTGAGAACGTCCTTCAGCGAGCAAGAAACAGCAACAGGCACCGCTCCAACCTCGTCAGACACAGGACCAGCCAGCCAAATCAATGTCACCACTGCCATTGAGTTGACCGTAAAGGCATGCAATTGACAAACGACCAGCCCCCTCTACCTACGCGGGGTGAGTGAAATTCGGGGCAGCCAGCCATTCGCGATCGAGCCCGCCGAGACCCCATTCAGTGTGACGCCAGTTGCGGCGTCCTGCCGAAAGCCGTGTTGCTGATACGCTGCAACCAGCCTTAGGCGGCACAAGAAAAGCTATCGATTGGAGTTAACGCAAATGCCGAAGGTTCATCTGCTTTTTGGTACCGAATCGGGTGGTTCTGAATTGCTATGCGAAGATATAGAAAAAGCCATTAGTGAGAATATTGATTGCGAAGTATCCAGCATGGAGGACGTCTCTCCTTCGGAACTTAATGCAGACACATTCTATATTTTTGTCAGCTCCACTTTTGGCACCGGGGAGCTACCTGCAACCGCTCAATCGTTTTTCGATGAGATGGTGAAAGGAAAACCGGATCTGTCTGGCATAACTTTCGCGATATTCGGGTTGGGAGACACTAATTTTTATGACACTTTCGGGCGTGGCTCAGAGCAGATCATGACCGAATTGAAGAATTGCGGTGCCACGATGGTTGGCGAGCGTATTGTCTTCGATGCTTCTTCAGACGGATATCCCGAAGACATTGCCATACCCTGGGCCAAGAACGTTCTTTCCAACGCTCCTGACCGGTTCGAAATTCCGAAATTCTAACCGGAGCGGCCCTTCTCCGACCAAAGAAATGCGATCACTCGACTTGTGAAATCACTCGCAGTGATCGCCTGATCCTCAGTATTTTCAGTCAGAAGGAAAGCACGGCAGAACGTCCTCGGCGAAGTAGGGTTCCTGATCGACCCAGAACATGTAGTCGACCTTCATGAAGTCGTTCGCGAACGCATGAAGCACAGGCACAATGTTGGGGCGGTTACGGACCACCTCATCCGACGCCGTCTGGCCAATGTAATTGCCGTCCTGGATCGCGATGCCGAGCGGCGCGGTGTAATCATGTTCGTGCATCATCGCGATCGTATGATTGAGAGCGCCCTTGCGCTTGAACATGAGATCGGGCCCACCGAGACCGACCCCGATTTCTTCGCCGAGCTTGTAGATTCCTTTGAGATATCCTTCATCTTCCCACGGCAACCACTCTCCAGGCATGAAGTTGGCATATTGCATCGTCGTTGAGGTCGGGAACCCTGCCTTCATCGCTCGCATGTTCATCTCGATGCCTTCCGCGTAGCGTGCAGGTGAGAATGAAGGGTCCACCTTCGGCGTAACACCAATGGCCGTTTCCTGCAGGTTGATGCCCTCTATCTCTCCGTCGAATTCTTTCCCGAGTGCTTCAAGCAGAGCTGCGAAGCGGACCTGAACCCGATCGTCCCAACGCTTGGCAACCCATCCTTCCACATCGCCGCTTTCGGCATATTGCGGAACCGCGCCACCACCATTATCAGCGTCCAACAGATAATCCGGCACTGGTTTGTAATCCGGCGTAAAGGACGCGTCTTGGAGCTGGATAAACAAGCGTTTTCCATGGGCTGCCAGATAGTCGACATCCTCACGAATGTCGGAAAAATCGTACTGTCCCTTGGAAGGTTCGAGCTGTCGCCACGGATACATGATCTGTGCCCCGGAGAAATTGTCATTCGTCAGCAAAACATGATCCCGGATGGCCTCACGGTCCCGGGCAAAATAGACAAAGTGAGATATGCGCCCCTTTTCAATCGGACAACTCGCATCCGCATACTTTTTGTGCGCGTCCAGATAGCGGTCGCCGGGATTGTCCCACGCCAGAACCGAAGTCGGCTGAAGGGAAACGCCAAGCACAAGAGCAGCGCTTGCGACAAATGTCACGTTCATTGAAATGCTCCGTTATCAGAAAAGCCGGCCCGAACGGGCCAGCTCGACTGCATTACGACAGGAGGGCAAAAGTATGGCCGGTCGCCTGTTTTTGACGATATGACCTAGTGATTTACAAACTCGCGCAGGCTCACCAGCTCGTCACCGTCGCGGTCCATGAAGGCGATGTGTTCTGCTGCCTTGTAAGCGCCATGCATTCCAATGGCCTTGCGGCATTTCTCGCTGACATTCACCTCGTCGGCACGCATGGCCGTTTCCAACTCCTCGCGGGTCATGTAACCATTCGAGTCGGCATCTGCCTGAACAAATTCATCAGCACGCTGGCGCTCAAAAGCAGCAACGACTTCCCGAAGCGTGAGCCTGCCGTCACCATTTCCATCAGCAAATTCGATTTCGCCATCAGCCAAAGCTTCCGGTGGAAAGGTCCATCTGCGGGCAAGCTCCGTTCCGTCACATGCGGGCGGCAGATCTACCTGTTCGGATCGTTTTTGCATAACCGCGATCAGTTCATCGCGATCAACGAAACCATCGCCATTGGCGTCCTTGGCGCTGAAATTGCCTTTGAAATCCGTACGCGCCTGAGCCCCGCTGAACGAATATGTAACAGCCGTGACGAGCGACGCAACAACGGCAAACGGTACTAGAACAAGACATGCCTTTTTGAGCATAGAGACCTCCTTCGGTTTGGAACAAGGCACACCATCCTCGGCAATCATCCGGCGCATGGCTGCGCTCATGCTTTCTCCCCGCTCCGCAGCACGGCTGGCGAAGTCGGTCTTTTCCCTGTGGCTCAAACGAATTTCGAGCGTCTCGGACTTTTTTTCTTTGCGCATGTCGTCGGTATGAGTGTTGGTGAAGTGCCTCGCAGACCAAGGCCCAGGTCGTCGGCGAATGCTAGCAGTTTAGCATCCGGACACGAGCATTTTCGTGTCCGGACAAATCAAAAATCAAGGAAATCCCTGAGATTCTTTCTCTCGCCACAGCTTCAGCTTTCGGGAAGTTTCTGATCCAGGGTCATGCCTTCGGATTTGAGCCTACGGGCAAGCACGCTCATCTCCGCGTAGATCCTGCCGGCTGAAGGGTGCCACTCAGCAACATCATCTCCCTGCCTGGTTACCACAAACTCATCGCCTCGCGCCGCAGGTCCAGTCAAAGCCTTCTGCGGTCCCTCTGCAGCAACATTCTCGAAAGTCGCCTTCAGCATGGAATTGTTCAGTTTTACGGCAATGTCGTCCGGTACACCTGCCTTGGCCCAAGCCTCCCGGGCAATGGCCTGGAGTACGACCGTGAAGTTATTCGAGAACACAGCAGCGGCGTGATAAAGACTTTTGCTCTCAGAACTGATCGAAAAGGTCGTTGCGCCAAGCGTTTCCAGCAACGGGTTTATGACTTCCAGTGCCGCTCTGTCGCCTTCAACTCCGCAATGCACGCCGTTGAATTGCTTCTTCGCGAGTTCGGGCGTCGCGAAAGTCAGAACCGGGTGCACGCTTGCCAGTTGCCAATTCAATTTCCGCAATGCCTCCAGTTGCTCAGCGGCGAAAAAACCGCTGCAATGAAAGGCCACCGCACTCTCGTCTCCGCGTTTCGAAAGCACCTCCGCCAATCGCTCTGCTACGGCGGCAATCTGCGTATCGGGAACCGCCAAAACCCAGAGATCGGCAGGCCGGAGGTCGGCGTAATCCTGCACAGCACGGCCCTCTCCAGCGAAGCTAACCGCCTTTTCAGCCGATGAACAGCTGTTGCTTAGAACATCCTGAACCGTGCAACTTGGCTCATCGCCCAACAGGCCAAGCAGCGTTTGACCGACCCGTCCGGCCCCGATGAGGTTCGCTGTCATTCGCGACATGTCAAATGTCCCTGTTTTGCGCCAGGCGTGCCAGCAGCGCACGCATTTATGACCGCTTGCATGAAATTCGTTCTCATGCCGACGATTGCGTATTTGCTGATACTTTGGGGCGCTGGAACGGTCACCGGATCAGGCTTTGCGTCCCAGGTACACGGCCTGCGTCATTTCTCGTCCGTCCTGAAGAGGATTGGCAAAAACAACCGGCTCTGCCCAGGCCTCGTCAAACGCTTCTGCGAGCAATGCGGTTATGGCCTTGTCCGGTGCTTCATCGGACCAAAGACCAACGATCCCACCGGGTTTCACAAAGCGTTGCAATTCGCGCAAACCATCAGCGGTGTAGAAGCCGTCGGACTGGTCATGCAACAGCCGCTCTGGCGTATGGTCGATGTCGAGCAAAATGGCATCATATTGATGGCCCGGCCTGTGCGTATCAAAGCCGTCATTCGACGTTGCCAGTGCGAAGAAGTCTCCCTGCAAAAAAGAGCAGCGAGGATCGTCCACCAACTCGGTCTTCATCGGCACGAGACCTTCCTTATGCCAGCGGATCACCGGCTCCAGGAGGTCCACGACCGTGAGCCTGGCGACAGTATCATGCGCCAGAGCGGCCTGCGCGGTGTAGCCCAGGCCAAGACCGCCAACCAACACGTCCAAACCTTCTCCGGATAAAGCTGCAAGCCCTAAATCAGCAAGCGCCACTTCGGACGCCGTGAACAGGCTCGACATCAGGTGTTCTTCACCCAGAAGAATTTCAAAAACATCGGTTTTAAGCGCCAAAATATGCCGTCGACGCAATGAGATCGCGCCAATCGGCGTAGGTGCATAATCCAGTTCTTCAAACAAAGCGCTCATAACGGCACCATGACTTTAGAATGCCGCTTTGAAAAGAGCGATCTGAAAACTTGCCCCTTTGCCGTTGCAGATCCCATTGTCGCAGCCGGTTATACAAGGTACTGCAACCTGCTTAAGATGCGCCCTTGCCTTCCACTTTGACGACTTGCGTGTTTACGACGTCCGCCCGGCCTGCAAACCAGCCGTTTATCGCAGCCCCGAGGCCAAGTGCCACGAAAAGCACCGCCGTCCACGCGAAGCTGCCGGTCCAACTTCGAATGAGACCGACAATCAGAGGACCGATTGCCGCGAGAACATATCCGACGCATTGGGCCATTCCGGAAAGATGGGATGCGCTGTGCGAATCGCGCGTCCGCAGAACGATCAGGGTGAGGGCAACCGCAATCAGCCCCCCCTGGCCGATACCCTGCAGGATTGCCCAGATCCAGACCGTCGAAAGCGGTGCGAACTGAAGACCCAGCAGCGCGATGACTGCGAGGGCGCAAAGAGCCAGATTGATCAGGCGCTGATCCTTACCCCGCACGGCAAGATGCGGAATGATCAGACACGATGCCGCCTGCACCATGACAGAGACGGAAACGATTGCGCCTGCTGAGACGCCATCCAGTCCGCGCGCCCTGAGGATCGGCACAAGCCATCCGAACACACAATATGCGAGCGCAGACTGGAGCCCCATGAACAAGGTGACGTGCCAGGCAAGTCTGTCGCCCCACAGACCCTTGACAACGAATTTCTCTTTCCTTGTCGACTTTTTCTCAAAAACAACCTGAGGCAGCCATAAAAGACCAACAAGAAGGGCGGGCAATGCCCAAATCGCCAGTGCAGCGTCGAGAGAGCCTCCAAAGGTATCTTTCAAGGGGATCGTGAGGCCCGCTCCACCTGCAGCGCCGGCGCACAGTGCCATTGTGTACCACCCGGTGACGAGCGCAGCCTTGTCTGGGAAGTCCCGCTTGACCAGACCCGGCAATAGCACGTTGCCAACGGCAATACATGCCCCGGCAAGTGCTGTTCCAAGAAACAGCAGGGGAACGGAGGAAAGGCCTCGCGCCGCGGTTCCAACCGCCAACAGGAGAACGACGGCAAGCAACGTCCGCTCCGTTCCGATCCTGGCTGCCAGACGCGGCGCCAGTGGCGAAAACAAGCCAAGGCAAAGAACGGGTAGCGTGGTCAGCAGGCTTGCCCCGGTGGTGGAAAGACCAAAACCTTCTCGGATCTCCAGAAGCAAAGCTGATGCACTGGAGAAAACCGGGCGCAGATTGAACGCAATGAGCACAAGACTGGCTCCCAGCAGAAATCTTGCCAGGACATTTGGCTTGATGCTTGTCGCGATAGCTGGATCGACACGGGATTTGCCGGTGTCGACCAGACCAGCCTCTTCAGGGCTGACGGCGGCCACCCGGGTCACGACGCAAGCAATCGTTCAAGATCCCTGAGGACCGGTGCCATGAACCGGCGCACAGCGGCATCAGCCTTCTCCGGATCGCCCGTCTCGATTGCATCGATTATGGCTGCATGAGATGCCATATCAGGCTCTTGCAGCTCCTCCCCCAGGGTTGCCTCGATGGTTTCGCTGATGAGCGTGGAAAAGAAGTCATACATGTGCACGAGCACACTGTTGCAGGACGCAGCCACCACTGCCTTGTGAAAGGCAAGGTCGCGCGCCACAAAACCGGTCTTGTCGCTACCGTCAAAGTTTCCGCGCTTTTCAAGCAGGGTACGCAGCTCTGCGATCACGGCCGGTGTCTGACGAATGGCGGCAAGTCGCGCCGCTTCCGCGTCAAGCGCAAGCCTTGCTTCAAACTGATCGCGCAAATCAGCCCGCCGCGCCATGGTCAGAGGACGGTTCGCATCCGCAGTTGAAAGAACATAAGTGCCTGAACCCTGACGAGTCTCGAGATAGCCTTGAGAGACCAGCACTCGAACCGCCTCGCGAACAGTCCCTCGGCTTATCGAGAGGAACTGCGAGAGCTTGGCCTCGTTCGGCAGCTTTTCACCGACCGGCCAGCGGCTCGCGACAATTTCAGCACGGATCGCCTCAACGGCGCTATCGACCAGACTGGTCTTGGCAAGAGCATGCATAACTAGATCACCAAATCATCAGATGACTTGACTATAATGAGATGCCGCCGATATGTCCATTGCTCACGGATCACTCGTTCCAAGGCGATTGGCGCTCAAACCGGGGACGTGTGAACTCTCAGGAATTTTGACGAATTTTCACGCCGCCAGGCTGCCAAAGTCGATTTCGAACCGTGTTCTGGTGAGACCGGCCTGTTGTGCATCCTTTGACTGCGCTCAACAGCTATTGCGCTGGCAGAACTTACCCCCTCCCGACAAAAGGCATCGTCGTTGCCATGACGGTCAGTGTCAGCACATTGGCGTCAAGCGGCAATCCGGCCATATAGACAACGGCCTGCCCGACATGAGCAGGATCGATGGTCGGCTCGCTCGCAACCTCGCCGTTTGCCTGCAGAACCCCCGCGCTCATCTTGGCCGTCATTTCGCTTGCCGCGTTGCCGATATCGATCTGGCCGCAGGCAATATCGAAGGGCCGACCGTCAAGTGCGGAGGATTTGGTCAGTCCGGAAATTGCGTGTTTGGTTGCCGTATAAGGAGCGGAATTCGGGCGGGGCGTCGTTGCTGAAATCGATCCGTTGTTGACGATCCGGCCGCCACGCGGGTTCTGCTCCTTCATCAGGCGGAACGCATGCTGCGTGCAAAGGAATGCGCCGGTGAGGTTCGCAGCAACGACGTTGCTCCACTCCTCGTAGCTGATTTCTTCGAGCGGAAGCGGGGAATTGCCGATGCCGGCATTGTTGACGAGAAGATCCAGACGGCCAAACTCTTCGCGGATCTGGTCGAAAAGTGCCGTCACCGACTGGGGATCCCCGACATCGGCTGCGATCCAGCTTACCTCATGACCTGTTTCATCTGTGATTTCAGCAGCCGCCTTGCTGAGAACCTCTGCGCGTCGGCCCGACAGAACGACACGCCATCCCTCGGCACTCAATGCCTTTGAAACCGCTTTGCCAACACCCGTTCCGCCTCCGGTCACAAGCGCGATCTTGCCTCTCACTTCGACACCACTCTTCGTCATGCGCCTGCACCTTCCAGTTCGTCTTCAATATGTATTCGGATGATATCGTCGAAACGCGTTTCCGCCACAAAGCCGAGTTCTTTCGCCCGCTGCGCATCAAAGTCTTCAGGCCAACCGGCAACGATTTTCTGAATGTCCGGATCGGGCTCTCTGCGGATCAAGTTCACTGCCTTATCACCGGCAACACGCCGCAGAGCTTCTATCTGGTCACTTACACGGGCTGAGAGCCCCGGCAGGGTGAGATTTCGGCGCGAGCCCAATTCGGCAATGTCCATTCGAGCCGCGTGCACAATAAAACCAACGGCTGCCCGCGGGCTTGCAAACCAGTGGCGAACTGAATCCTCCACTGGCAGGACCGCTTCCTGTCCAACCAGAGGTTCACGCAGGATATTTGAGAAAAATCCGGACGCTGCCTTGTTCGGCTTACCAGGGCGGATGCAGATCGTCGGCAGGCGCAGTCCTATACCGTCGAAAATGCCCCTGCGGCTATAGTCTGCGAGCAGAAGTTCGCAAATGGCCTTTTGAGTGCCGTAGCTGGTGAGCGGTGAGGTGAGGAATTCATCGCCGATCCTCGGAGGGAACGGTTGACCGAAAACGGCAATGGAAGATGCGAAGATGACACGTGGACAATAGGGCTCACGGATGCCCTCTTGTCGAATGGCATCGAAGATTGTCCGGGTCCCATCCAGATTGATGGAATACCCTTTGTCGAAGTCGGTTTCCGCTTCTCCGGAAACAACTGCAGCCAGGTGAATAATCAAATCCGGCCGACCGGAAATCAGCTTCTCGGGCTCTCCGGGTTCCGCAAGATCTACGGTTTGCGCGGCTGCGATCTCTTTCAGAGCTGAAGGTATGTTTGGGGCGACAACGTCAGCCAGGGTCAGCTTGCTGACCTCTGGTCCCAGCAGGGTCTGGTCCGCAGACAGCTTTTCCACCAGCTTGCGCCCCAGCATTCCGGCGGCACCTGTCACGAGTACATGCATTTGCTGCGATCCTTCTGTTGTCCTGCCTCATTCGGCGAACTGGTGCGCAGGCGCCCGGTCCGCCGGAAGACCCGGCACCAGTATCATCTGCACAACTGAAGGAATTCAACAAGCTTGAGCTCAACCAAATTCTTGGCTCGATTGCTCAAAGGCATGCCGGTTGATCATCACTAACAACGCAGAGCCGGGCACGGCAGCGGCATAAATCCGTTCGATTGCCGTGCCCAGAAAGCTCTCAGACCGCTTGCTGCCAGCCTGATGACGGCCGTGCAACCGGGCGGCATGCCGTCGACAACCATCGTTTGACATCTTCCGAACACCTGGCCGCAACCAGCTCTTCCACCCTGGCATGATAGGTATTGAGCCAGTCGGTTTCAGCTTCCGACAAACGGTCCAGGATCAGTGCATCCGTCTGGATCGGGATCCAGGTGAGGTTCTCGAAATAGAGAAAACCATCGTCAGCCTCGCGCACCTCGAAGAGGTTTTCGATGCGAATGCCATAGCCACCGGCCTTGTAATAACCGGGCTCGATCGACAGAACCATGCCCGTGCTCAGATCGATGGGATTGTAAGGCTTGCCAATTCTTTGCGGCTGTTCATGCACGGACAATCGGTGTCCGATACCGTGTCCGGTTCCGTGGTCGTAATCGAGGCCAAGGTCCCAGAGCGGACGGCGGCAGATGGCATCGATATGATGCCCTTGCGTGCCTTTCGGAAACCGCAGGGTCGCGAGTGCAAAGAGTGCCTTGTAGACGGCGGTATAGGCTTCAGCGTAACCCTCCGGCAACGCGCCGAAACTGTAGGACCGTGTTGCGTCCGTCGTGCCCGTTTCATACTGACCGCCGCTGTCCAGAAGATATGGTGCAGCAGGTAGAATGGGTGCGGAAACTTCCGGGTCGGCTGCGTAGTGGCACATTGCGGCGTTGGCACCGGCGCAGGAGATGGTACGGAAACTCTCGCTCAGGAATCCCGATCTTGCCTGACGAAATTCGAGAATTTTTGCTTCCGCCTCATACTCGCTCACCGGATTGCCAGACGCCGCACGGGAGGGAACGCTGGTCTGCAGCCAGGACCCGAATTCGACCCATGCCGCGGCATCTTCGACATGACAGGCCCTCAAGCCCTCAAGCTCCGTATCGTTCTTGCAGGCCTTGGCCGAGGTGACCGGGCTCAGACCATGGACGGGCTCTGCCCTGGCCGCCCGAACCAGATGGGTCACCGCAGCCGGTGAAAAGTCCGGATCGAGCATGACTTTGTTGCCGGGCTTCACTTCAGCGCAGAGAACTTCCAGAAACCTATCCTTGGGATGAAGCTGCAACCAATCCGGCAGGGCGTCATCCAACCCGTCTTCAAACTTTTCTCGGTTGACGAACCAGTGCCCTGCTCCCGATTTGTCCAGAAGCAGGAAGGACTGCGGCATCGGATTATAGGCCACGTCGTCTCCGCGAACGTTCAGGAACCAGGCAATGTTGTCCGGCTGGGTCTCAACCATGAAATCGGCTTCCTCCGCTGCCATCAGGTCCAGCAGATTGCCCCGTTTCTCACTTGCGGAAACGCCTGCGAACTGGAGCGGAAACGCGCTGATGGTGCCGAAAGGTTCCTTTGGCTGGTCTGCCCATATTTCGTCGACCGGATTGCCCGTCAGCGGCATGAACACAGTGCCTGAATTTCCGGCGGCACCTTCGAAGCGCTTGACCCAGTTCGGCGGCAGAAGCATGGCATCATAGCCGATCACCCATTCGGGCTGCGCCGTTTCAGCCAGCCAGTTTTCTGGTGGATTTTCAAAGAGATGATCCCGCTCAATCAAGTTTGCGGGGCACTGGTTCTGTGCCTGAACGGTGTAACGGCCATCGACAAAAAGACGCACCCGGTCAAGCGTTACGATTGCAACACCCGCCGACCCGGTAAATCCGGTTACAAATCCAAGCCTTTCGTCGTGAGGCGCAACATATTCCCCCTGGTGCGCATCGAAACGCGGCACGACAAGCGCATCCAGCCCTCGTGTTTTCATTTCCTCGCGCAAAGCGGTTACGCGTTCAGCCAGAACGGCGGAGCGGTTTTCAGGCATTCTCAATCTCTTCAGCATGATGGCAGGCTACTGCTCCACGACCCGGGATCGGGCGCAGCCGCGGCAACTCTGTTGTACATTTCGGGGTCTTGTGCCGGCACCTTACGTGGAAGGGACAGCCGGGGGGGATATCCAGAGGAGACGGCAACTCGCCCTCCAGATGAATTTTCTTACCCTTGTCATCCGGATCCAGCGAAGGCGCAGCGCTGAGCAGCGCCTGAGAATACGGATGCGAGGGTTTGGCAAACAGTGTTTCGCTGTCGCCCAGTTCCACGATCCGGCCGAGATAGATCACCGCTACCCGATTGGACACGTGGCGCACGAGGCGCAGGTCATGTGCAACGAACAATATCGTCAGGCCAAGCCGCTCCTGTAGATCCAGAAGCAAGTTGACGATCTGCGCCTGCACGGACACGTCAAGCGCGGAAACAAGTTCATCGGCAATCAACACCTCGGGCTCCACCGCCAAAGCCCTGGCGATGGCGATCCGCTGACGCTGACCGCCTGAAAACTGATGCGGATACTTTTCGAGGGCATCCTTGGGAAGTTGCACGAGGTCCATCAAGGAAGCGAGGCGCCCGGGAAGCTCATCCTCGCTGCACATTTCGTGAACGCGCAGGGCTTCGCTGAGGATCTGCCCCGTTGTCATGCGAGGATTGAGTGACGAATAAGGATCCTGAAACATCATCTGGACGCGGCGGTTATAGGTCCGGTCCGTACGCTCATCCGAGGAAAAGACATCCTTGCCATGAAAGAGGACCTGCCCTCCGCCCGGTTCATGCAGGCGTACGATGCAGCGGGCAAGGGTCGACTTGCCGCAACCGGACTCTCCAACGACCCCGAGCGTTTCACCCCGCTTCAGATCGAGGCTGACGCCATTGAGCGCGTTGACGTTTCTCGCCGGCCGGTTGCCGATGACGTCAAGAACCGTGCGCTTGCCTCTGAAACTGAGGCTGACATCTCGAATTTCGAGAACCGGATCGTTCATGCGGCCGCCCCTCCCTCGTTTTTCACCTGATTGAAACAGGCAACGGACCTGCCGGTGCCGGCACCGGCAAGATCTGGTCTGGACGTTTCACAGATCTCGGTCTTGTGCGTACAGCGCGCCGCAAAGGCGCATCCGGACGGCAGAGAAAGAAGCGAAGGTGGTGTTCCCGGAATGGAGTAGAGCGGTGTGCGCGGTGGGACGTTTTCAGGCACCGAACGCATCAGGCCAACCGTATAGGGATGTTGCGGAGCCCGCAGGACGGAACGGACCGTCCCCTGTTCCACGATCCGTCCGGCATACATCACGGCGACCTGATCGCAAGTTTGTGCGACGACACCGAGATCGTGCGTCACCAGAATGACCCCCATGTCAAAATCCTGAGCCAGAGACAGGATCAGATCGAGGATCTGTGCCTGTATGGTCACATCAAGCGCGGTTGTCGGTTCATCCGCCAGAAGCATCTTCGGCCTCGCGGCAAGGGCAATCGCGATCATAACGCGCTGGCGCATGCCGCCTGAAAACTGGTGCGGATATTCACCCAACCTGGAAGCCGCGGCCGGAATACCGACAACGTCGAGCATTTCGATCGCGCGCTTCTTTCGCTCCGAGGCGCTCATGTCCGTATGCGCTTTCAGTGTCTCGTCAATCTGCAGACCGACAGTCAGCAGCGGATTGAGCGATGTCATCGGCTCCTGAAAAATCATGGCGATTTCGCCGCCACGGATCTTTCGCATTTGAGCTTCCGGCGTTTCGACAATGTTCTCGCCACGCCAAATGGCGGAGCCTGTCGTGGTTCCATAACGGCGCGACAGGCCGAGGATCGAGCGCAAGGTCACACTCTTTCCCGACCCGCTTTCGCCAACCAGTCCGAGAACCTCACCCTTGTTGACGGTGAAACTGACATCGCGAACCGCAGGGATAGACGCGTTGCCCGCCCCGAAAGTGGTGCAAAGGCCGGAAACCTCCAACAGAGGTGTTTGAATGCTCTTCAGGGTCATCCGCGCGGCCTCAACAAATCTGCAATTCCATCGCCGATCAGCGAAAATCCCAGCCCTGTCAGCACGATGGCGATGCCGGGCATGAGGCTTAGCCACCAGGCGGTGGTTATGAAGTTGCGTCCCTCGGCGATCAGAACCCCCCACTCGGCCTGTGGCGGTTGAGCACCAAGCCCCAGATACCCGAGTGAAGAGCCGAGCAGGATGGCAAGCGCCATGTCCGTCATCCAGTAGACGACAATCGGAGTAATCGCGTTGGGCAGCAGATGCCGGAAGATGATGCGGAGGTCCGAATAACCCATCACGATGCCGGCAGACGCATAGTCATTGCCCATCTGGGAAATGACCTCGGCCCGCATGAGTCGGGCGTAGTAGACCCAGCCGACAAGGGTGATCGCGATATACATGTTTACGAGCCCCGGCCCGAGAACCGCGACCACAGCTATGACCAGGACCAGAAACGGAAAGGTGATGATTGCATCGACCACCCGACCGAAGATCATGTCGGCAATGCCTCGATAGTAACCGACCAACGCTCCGATCACGACGCCGATAAGCAGGGCAAAAATGGTGGCCAGAACCGCCATCTGCATGTTGACCGAATAGGCCCAGATCACGCGAGAAAACGAATCCCGTCCGAGAAGGTCCGTGCCGAAGGGGTGCAACCAGCTCGGCGGCTGCCTTACGGCGGTGTAGTCGATGAAATTCGGGTCGTAAGGGGCAAATACGCCCGGAAACAATGCGAGCACCGACGAGATGGCGATGATCGTCGCGCCAACCATGAAGCCCGGCTTGCGAAGCGCCATCTTGATCCGGCTCGGTTTTTGAACCGGTGCAACGTCTTGCGAAAGGGACAACTCGCTCATGACAGACGCATCCTCGGGTCAAGCCAGCTCTGGAAAAGATCGGTCATCAGAAAGACCGACGACACCAGAACGGCAAAGGTGAGCGTGAGCCCCTGAATCAGAGGATAGTCACGGGCGAATATCGCCTCCAGCATGAGCCGCCCAACACCAGGCACCGCGAAAACGGTCTCGGTTACCAGCGTTCCACTCATCAGCTGTCCGATTGACAGTCCCAGCAGCGTGACAGTGGAGATCAAGGCGTTCTTCAGTACATGGCGGCCGAGAATAAGCCGGGACGGCAGTCCCTTGGCGCGGGCAAACTGAACATACTCCGCATCCAGTACTTCGATGATTGCGGCCCTGAGGTTCCGCATCAAGATGGCGGACGTGTAGAGCGCGACGGTCACGGCAGGCAGGAAGAGATGGTACATCCGGTCCAAGAAGGTCTCACCATAGCCGCCAACCGGGAAGAGGCGCAGTTGAGCCGCCAGGAAGGTCAGCAGGATCAGCCCGATGTAGAAAACCGGCATGGAAAGCCCGACCTGGAACACCGCCCGGATCAGATTGTCCTGCCATTTGCCACGATTGACAGCTGCCAGGAAGGCAAGCGGACCGGCGATCAGGATCGACAGTGACACTGCATATACGGCCAGAAAAATGGTGGTTGGAAGCCGCGCCAGGATCACATCGAGGACAGGTGCCCGCAGCAGGATCGATCGCCCGAGATCCCCTTGAAGCGTGTTGGTGAGAAAAAACCAGAACTGTGTCCAGAGCGGTGCGTTCAGTCCAAGTTTTTCCCGGATCGCGGCGATGTCCGCGTCGGAGGCCTTGTCGCCGGCGATCGCGATTGCCGGGTCGCCCGGCAGCAGCCGGACCAGAAGAAAAATGATGATCATGACAAGCAGAAATGTCGGGATCATCAGAACCAATCGGTTCAGTGTGTATTGAATACCGGCCATTTCTCTTGCCGTTGGTACATGTGAATACCGGGAGGTGAGATCCAGATGCCCAAGCGGACCTCACCTCCCATCCTGAAAGGATACTTGCCAATCAGCGTTCGAGCGAAACGTTTTCGAAAACGTTGTTGCCGAGAGGCGTTTGCAGGTATCCATCCACCTTGCCTGATACAGCGACGGCAAACGGCGTTTCGTACATGAACAGGAGCGGTGCCGCTTCGGCATAGATTTCCTGCATCTGCTTGTACTGATCCGCGCGTTTTTCAGGATCCATCTCGGTAGAAGATGCTTCATACAAGGCATTGAAATCGGCATTGTTCCAACCGGTGCCAACCGCCTTGCGGGTCGGATAGTACCCCAGCCAGCCGGTGACCTGGCTCGGATCGTTCACATCATCCACCCAGCCATAGGTGTGAATGTCGAACTCGCCTGAACGGTTCTTCGAACCACGTGTCGCACCATCGACCTGCTCGGCAACGAGATTGATGCCGATCGGCTGCCACATCTGCTGGAGTGCGGCAAAAATGGTGGCATCGTCAGCAGAGCCTGCCAGTGTGGTCAGCGTCACCTCTGTACCCGGCTCAAGCCCTGCTTCTGCCACGAGTGCCTTGGCCTTTTCCAGATCATAGCCATAAAGCGGGCTCATATCGACAGCCAGACGCGTTGCGGACGACATCACCGGCGAAGACATCGGCTTGCCGGCGCCTTGCAGAACCAGCCCGATCAGGGCTTCCTTGTTCGTCGCATAGTTGATTGCCTGACGAACGCGCTCGTCAGCCAGTGGATTCGGAGATCCGTCAGCCCGTTTTTCCCGGGTGTTGATCGGGGAATAGATAATCCTCGTGGAGGGGAAGAGGTTCATGTTGATAGACGGATCCGCATCCAGTTCGGCAACACGCGAGAACGGGATGAATTCTGCGATATCGACTTCGCCAGCCGTCAGTTTCAGAACGCGGGTGGCATCATCGGGGATAATCTGGAAATTGACCCCTTCGATGTAAGGCAATGGCTTTCCGTCCTCACCCTGCTTCCAGTAGTGGGGGTTGGCGGCGAATGACATCGACGCACCCTGCTCAAATCCGCTCAGGTAGAACGGCCCGGAGCCCAGGCCCGGCCCGCCCTTGGCGAACAACGCAGCAGATTTTTCCTGATCGGTTGCGCCCGGAGCTGCCTCAAAAGCCTTCTTGGAGACAATTGCCGTGTTGAAAGTGGCCAGCATCGACAGTAGCGCCGGGTCCGGATTTTCCAGTGAGATGGTGATGTTGCCGCCGTCTGCGCTGACCGAGGAGATTGCGGCCAGAAGTCCGGCCCAGGGACCCAGGTCAGGATTACGAGCGCGATCCAGAGAGAAGACCACGTCTTCACCCGTTACCGGGCTGCCATCCGAGAATTTGACACCGTCACGCAGGACAAGCGAAACCGTCTTGCCGTCTGCAGAAACTTCATAGCTTTCCGCCAGCGACCCGACCAGGTCGGTACCGTCCGCAGTCGGCTCAAGCAGCGTGCTGAACAAGCTGCCGACCATCCAGATGTCAGGGTTGCGATCCGCGTAGATCGGGTCGACAAGCTTCGACCCGTCATATCTTGCAAAATTCAGAGTACCGCCGCGCTCGACCGCGTCGGCTGATCCAATCGTAAAAGAGCCTAGAGCCGTGCTCAATGCCAGCCCGACGGCAAGTGCTGCAGCCTTCATGGTGTGTCCTCCCAGATGCACATGTCATGATGGGTTGAAGCTTAGCCAATCGACATGTCGCCGCAAGATATTTTTTTAGTATATCTGCTAAAATTTCGTGATTTTGAGATTTCACTAAAGAAAATTTTTTCGCATACATCACTGTTTTTATTTTATAAATTTGAAAACTCCTCGCTCAAAATCCTACTAAAAAAAATTTTAGTATTGATAAATTTTGCTGTTTGACGAAGGCTGGATATAAGCGATCCGAGGCGATATAAGGGAACGCCGGAATGGAGGACCTTGATGACGACAAGCGGGCAGGCAGCCACACCAGAAGCTGAGCAGGAGACGCCAAACTACGGCGCGGTCATCCGGCAGCGACGCAAGGCCCTCGGCATGACGCTTGAGGATGTCGCCAAGGCAACAAACCTGACAATCGGGTTTCTGTCTCAGGTCGAGCGAGGCATCAGTTCTCCATCGCTTTCTTCGTTCATGCGCATTGCCGGTGCGCTGCAGACCAGCCTCGAGCAATTGATCAAGGTTCCGGAACCTTATTCCGAATATGTTTCAAAGGACGCCCGCCAGTCCTATGTGCTTGGAAAATCAAAGCGACTTTATGAAAAACTTGGCCCTGGCTTTCCGGGAGCCCTGACCTATCCCTGCATCATCCATCGCCCCCCGGGACATGTCTCGGAACATATGCAGCACGAGGGAGAAGTGTTCTGTTATCTGCTGTCAGGGAGCCTGGAATATCATCTGGGAGACAGCGTCCACATCATGACACCGGGCGACTGCATCCACCACGACACCAGCAAGCCACACTTCTCCAAGGTTCTTGGAGATGAAGAGTCGGTTGAATTGTGGGTCAGCTCAGCTCCCATCAAGCACACGGGTGGCTGATGGGGTGTCCGCTCGCCTGGCAGTCCCGCCGCAGCCAGCGATCACGACCCGGTCAAGACCGCATCATGACCGGGACAGTCAACCAGGGTCCCCTTAGGCAGAAGCAACCCTGGTGAGGAAGCCGTCAATTCTTTCAGCTAGCTTTCCTGTGTTTTCCGCAACTTCCGAAGACGTCCTCGAAACGTCTCCCGCCGATTGCGAAGTCTCATCGACCGCAGACTTTACCCCGGTCATGTTTTCACTGATTTCCCGTGTGCCGGACGCCACTTCCTGAATGGAGCTGCTGATTTCCGCGGGTGCGCTTCCCTGTTGTTCAAGCGCATCGGTGATGGAACCAGTGAATTCGTTCACCTGGTCCATCACTTCAGCAATCTCCTCGATCGCCGTGACCGTGTCGGCAGAGGCCCCCTGAATCGCATTGATCTGTGCGGAAATTTCCTCCGTCGCCTTCGAGGTCTGATTGGCGAGTTCCTTGACTTCCGCCGCGACGACGGCAAATCCCTTGCCGGCTTCACCGGCCCGGGCCGCTTCGATTGTCGCGTTGAGCGCAAGCAAGTCGGTCTGCTCGGCAATTTCCTGGATCAATTGCAGAACCGCGCCGATTTTTTGGGCCGAGGCGGCCAGGCTGGCAACCTGTTTGTTCGCGGAGGTTGCCTTGGTATTCGCGGCTGAGACCACTTCGCTGGTTTCGCCGATCTGGCGTGAAATTTCCGCGATTGAGGACGATAACTCCTCAGAAGCAGAAGCCACCGTTTGAACGCTTGCATAAGCTTGCTCGGTCGCGGCCGCCACGGTTGCCGCCCGCTCCGCGTTGACGGTTGAAATTTCCATCAAGGTTCCTGAAATTCGGCCCATGTTTTCGGTGGAGCGGGTAACCGGCTCCAGCAGCCCTCCAGTGTCGTCCCGAAAGTCAGCGATGAGCTTTTCAAGGCAATTCTGCCTTTGCCGCTCACTCTCGACAGTCTGCAGCTGTTCTTCCTCCAGCTCGCGCTGACGCAAACCGTTGTCGCGAAAAACTTCGACGGTACGCGCCATCTGCCCCATCTCATCGGCTCGTTTCACGTAAGGTATTTCGATACGGAAGTTGCCTTCCGACAGGGCCGTCATTGTTCGCGACAAACTGCCGATCTGGCCCGTTATCCTGCGGATGAGAACAACCAGAACTCCGGAGACGACGGCAATTGCGATCAACGTGACAACCAGCGCGGTCCACAAGGCCTCATTGCGCGCGCTTTGGATCGCCGTCTTGTCGAACCCCACGTAATAATAACCCAGCGTTTGCACCTCATCACCATCGATGCGAACCACCGGCTTGATTCCGATCTCATAGTCCGCATCTCCGAAAAACACGGTTTTCATGTCGCCACTGTCATTGCGCATCTCCGCAGGAATCCGGGCTACCAGCCCCTCGGTTTGTTCGTTCTCATTCCTGGTCAGAGAAGCGAAGATGTTGCCGTTTTCCTCCTGAACGATTGCCCAGGCGAAATCCTTGTTTGTCAGAAGCGGCGCCAGCAGACTATCGGCAAGGTCCTGGTCAAAATCCCAGATTGCGTTTCCAAGCGCCTGATTTGTCAGGTTGGCGCTCATTTTGATTTGCTGTGCGTAGGCTTGCTGAACTGCAGAAACCCGCTGCATTGCCGAGATATATGCAAACACAGCGAATGCCACGGCCACGACCAGAACGATGGGTACTGTCGTGGTGAACTTTACCGATTGCCAGAATTTCATGATTTCCCCCGGATAGAACTGGGTGATCGTGAGGACGGCGGGAAAGGAAGCTGGCAAAAACCGCTGCGACAAGCGGTTCGGCGTCATGAATAGATCCAGTTCAAGCCCCAGTAGCAACGATCACCCGGCATGCTTCGCAGCCCGGCATGCCGGGCCACGGTGGTTTACTGGGCGAGCGGCCAGTCCCTGACGTAGTCGGTGACGCCGTATTTTGAGAGGGTCGCGGAATAGTCGTCCGAAGCTTTGAAGCTGGTCAGCAATTCGTTGAACCTTGCAAGGTCCTCAGCGGAGAATTTCTCATCCGCGAAAGCTATGCCGAGCGGCACACTGCCGACAGCCAACGGCAGCAATTCGACCTTCGAACGCGTCGCACTTTTGTCCAGCTGGGACAGAGATGCGATCGAAGAAAACACTGCTGCATCAAGACGACCGCCAAGCACTTTCTTCAAGTTCGTTTCATCATCTTTTGCCGGCTCAACCGAAATCCCCTGGGCCTCCAAAGACGGATAGGCAAAGCCCCGCCGACCGCCGATTTTCTTGTCCTTCAGATCCGCAATGGAAGTGTAGTCGAAGGTCTCTCCCTTCTTGACCACCAGGACGTTGTACGCTGTCAGAATGGGGTCGCTGTAATGAGCCTGCGATGCCCGTTGTTCGGTGCGCAGGACACCGATGGCGACATCAATTTCACCCTTGTGAATGGATTGATAGAGCCTTGCAAAAGGCAACCGAGTTGCCGTGGCATCATATCCCATTTCCTGCAATATCTTGTTGCTGGTGTCCCCCAGAATGCCAATCGGATCTCCCTCAGATCCGACACCGGCAAATGGCAGGCTGTCACCGGTTCCCAGAGCAAGATCTTCCAATGCCAAAGAAGGCAATGTAAAACCAACTAAAAATGCGATTGCAACACAAATCTTCTTCACGACACATCCCCCTTCCCAAACTGTTTCGAGAATCATCATGAATAGCCAAACATATATTTTCTGAAATACTTTCAACTGATTTACTAGAACGATCTTCAAATCAAACAGGAAAATTGAATTTCCAGTTCATTAACCAATTGATGTTTTGGCAATACATAAAATCGATTTAATTCAAGCGCCTTGTGCTTGAACCATCAGGCTTCACGATTTTCAATCGCATATGGCTAATTGCGTATCTATTTTATTGTTTTTCCGAAAGGTTCTCATTCCACTTGCCCCATGGTCCCAGCCGGGTTTGAGCGCCATAGTCTTGGAAAATCAATAGATACAAGAAAGGTGGCCCGTGTCTCATTCGTACTACGCACCCAAAGGCGGTCATCCCGGGCAGGAAACGCTTTTGACTGATCGCGCCGTGTTCACGGACGCCTATGCCGTGATCCCACGCGGCACCATGCGAGACATCGTGACGAGCAACCTTCCTTTCTGGAACGGCACCCGGCTTTGGGTACTTTCAAGACCCTTGTCCGGATTTGCCGAAACCTTTTCCCAATACATCGTCGAGGTCGCTCCGGGAGGTGGCTCGGACAGGCCTGAGACCGACCCGGCTGCTCAGGGCGTCCTGTTCGTTGTTGAAGGCGAAGCGCTTCTGACAGCCGAGGGGCAGACCTACGAACTGCAGTCCGGAAGCTACGCCTATCTGCCACCGCAAACGGACTGGACATTTAAGAACAAGGGAAGTGAACCGGTCCGCTTTCACTGGGTTCGCAAGGCCTATGAGGCTGTCGACGGATTGGATTGGCCGGAGCTGTTCGTCACTCATGAAAGTGAAATCGCACCGTCTGCAATGCCGGGCACCGACGGCAAATGGGCAACCACCCGTTTTGTCGATCCCTCCGACCTTCGCCACGACATGCACGTGAACATCGTCACTTTCGCACCCGGCGCCGTCATCCCCTTTGCCGAAACCCACGTCATGGAGCACGGGCTTTATGTTCTCCAGGGCAAGGCGGTCTACCGCCTCAATCAGGACTGGGTTGAAGTCGAGGCGGGTGACTACATGTGGCTGCGCGCCTTCTGCCCGCAAGCCTGCTATGCCGGAGGTCCCGGACCATTTCGCTATCTGCTTTACAAGGACGTCAACCGGCACATGCCGCTGAGACCAGCCTCACGCTTTGAAGCGGGCACCAAGGCGGCATTCAGGTCCGCAGCCGAGTGACCTCCCCGCCCAGCGCGGCCGTCAATGCTTTGGCAGCCTCTTTCACCGAAGCCGCCAAAGCATCGATCTTGTCAGCCGAAACCCGGCTGGTTGGACCGGAAACCGACAGACCGGCAACGACTTCGCCGTAGTTGTCGAAAACCGGAGCTGCGATACAACGCATGCCGAGGTTCTTTTCCTCACCATCAATCGAATATCCACGCGTCCGGATCTTCACCAGGTCATCCTTCAATGTGTCCGGATCGCATAAGGTGTGCTCGGTAAATCTCTCAAGCGAACTTTTTTTCAGGATCCGGTCACACTGGGCATCTTCCATGAATGCCAGCAGGGCCTTGCCAATTCCGGAGGCGTGCAAAGGCGACAGTGTGCCAGGCGGAAAAAAGGCGCGGATGTTTGCATGCGTTTCAACCTGGCTGACAAACAAGACATGGCTGGACTTTTCAACGCCCAGGTTTGCCGTTTCTCCTGTTTCTTCCATCAGTTTGCGCAAGACGGGCCGTGCCCTTTCAACCAGACTGGTTCGTCTGAGAAACCGCGCTCCGATGATGAATGCCCCGGGGCCGATGTGCCAAAGCTGCTGCGCCTGATCGAACTCCACCAATCCCCTCGTCTCCAGCGTGAACAGGATCCGGTAGAGCGTTGCGGTGGACTCGCCCAGCTGCTCGGACAGAGCCGACAGAGACACTCCGGACTGAGTGCTCAGATGCTCAAAGACCGCCATCGCACGATCCAGCGACTTGATCGTGTTCTGGCTGGACTTGTCGTCCCAGGCCCGAGGCCGGCCACGCGCTCGGCGGCTGGCATTGCGGTCCATTTTCATCTCATTCATGAGACATTCTCTCCAAAAAACGAAAAATCAATTCATCATATGAAAAATTCATCTATTTGACAACATTGCACTTTTTCCTGTTCGCGCGTTTTGAAAAATTATTTTAAAAAAATTGCGCGTTTCGGGCCGCCTCCTTTACCGTTCAGGAAACTGCGAAAGGAAACGGCCATGAGCTTTCAAAATCCTGTTTTCATTCCAGGTCCGACCAACATGCCCGAGGCCCTTCGCAAGGCCTGCGACATGCCGACCCTGGATCATCGTTCTCCCCTGTTCGGAGAAATCCTTCAGCCTGCCCTCGCCGGCGTCAAAAAGATCCTGAAGACCGACATTGCCGATGTTTTTGTTTTTCCATCCACCGGCACGGGTGGCTGGGAAACGGTCATCACCAACACGCTGAGCCCGGGGGACAAGATCCTGGCGGCACGCAACGGCATGTTCTCACATCGCTGGATCGACATGTGCCAGCGGCACGGCCTCAAGGTCGAGATTGTCGAAACGCCCTGGGGATCCGGACTCCCTGCCGACAGGTATGAGGAAATTCTGACAGCCGACAAGAACCATGAGATCAAGGCGGTTCTTGCCACTCACAATGAGACCGCAACCGGCGTTAAGTCCAACATAGCAGCCGTACGCCGCGCACTGAATGCCGCCGGTCATCCGGCGCTGCTTTATGTCGACGGCGTCAGCTCCATTGCTTCGATGGATTTCCGCATGGACGAATGGGGCGTCGACGCTGCCGTTACCGGGTCACAAAAGGGTTTCATGCTGCCGGCAGGCCTCGCAATTGTTGCGTTTTCGCCAAAAGCGCAAGCGGCTGTCGAGACCGCGAAATTGCCACGTACCTTTTTCGACATTCGCGACATGATGAAGTCCTATGCGTCAAACGCCTATCCCTACACGCCGGCGGTCGGCCTGCTGAACGGCCTGAAGCAAAGCTGCGACATGCTTCTGGCAGAGGGACTGGAAAACGTCTTCACCCGTCACCACCGCATCGCGGAAGGTGTACGGGCAGCTACCCGGGCCTGGGGCCTGGAGCTCTGCGCCATTTCTCCGGAAGTCTACTCTGACACCGTCAGTGCAATCCGGACACCCGAGGGCTTCAACGCCACCGACATCGTCACCCATGCAGCCGGGAAATACGGCGTCGCGTTTGGCGTTGGCCTCGGGGAAGTTGCCGGCAAGGTCTTCCGTATCGGTCACCTGGGCAGCCTGACCGACGTCATGACGCTGTCGGGTCTCGCTACTGCCGAGATGGTGATGGCCGACCTTGGCATTGACATCAAGCTCGGCTCCGGTGTTGCCGCAGCTCAGGACTACTACCGCAACGAGGAAGCAATCGCTTCCAAGGAGGCAGCGTGAAAACCGACGCCATAAACGCCTATATTCCGTCCCTTGAGGACATGCTGGTTGCGCACGAGCGCATCAAGCCGCACATTCACCGCACACCGGTCCTGACTTCGTCTTTCCTGAATGACCTGACCGGTGCCGAACTGTTCTTCAAATGCGAGAACTTCCAGAAGGCGGGTGCTTTCAAGGTTCGTGGCGCTTCCAACGCCGTCTTCGGACTGGACGAGGAAACCGCCAAAGCGGGCGTGGCCACGCATAGTTCGGGCAATCATGCGCTCAGCCTTTCCTATGCAGCCGGTCGTCGTGGCATTCCTTGTCACGTGGTAATGCCCCGCACGGCCCCGCAGGCCAAGAAGGATGCAGTGCGCGGTTATGGCGGCATCATCACCGAATGCGAACCTTCGACAACGAGCCGGGAAGCCGTATTTGCTGAAGTTCAGGCTGAAACCGGCGCGGAATTCGTTCACCCCTATAACGACCATCGCGTTATCGCCGGGCAGGGAACCTGTTCCAAGGAACTGCTGGAACAGACCGATGGGCTGGATGCTGTAATCGCTCCGATCGGTGGCGGCGGCATGGTTTCGGGCACCTGCCTGACGCTTTCCAATCTGGCACCGGATGTGAAAATCTATGCGGCAGAACCGGAACAGGCGGATGACGCCGCGCGCAGTTTCCGGGCCGGACACATCATCGCCGATGATGCGCCGCAAACCGTGGCCGATGGCCTGAAAGTACCGCTCAAGGAACTGACCTGGCACTTCGTATCCAACCACGTCACCGACGTGCTGACAGCGTCAGAACAGGAAATCGTTGATGCCATGCGCCTGATCTGGGCGCGGATGAAGATCGTGATGGAACCATCTTCCGCCGTGCCTCTGGCCACCATCTTGAAAAACAAAGATGTCTTCGCCGGCAAGCGTGTCGGTGTCATTATCACCGGTGGCAATGTCGATCTGAACAAACTGCCCTGGACGCTCTAATTCGGGAGACTGACCCAATGAACGCACACACCAAAACAAATACCGGTTTTGAAAACTACGAAGTCGGATACGACATCCCCGCTTTGCCCGGCATGAATGAAGCCGACATCCAGACGCCCTGCCTGGTGCTGGATCTGGACGCGCTGGAGCGCAACATCAAGAAGATGGGCGACTACGCCAAGGCTCACGGCATGCGCCACCGGGTGCATGGAAAAATGCACAAGTCCGTTGATGTGGCGAAATTGCAGGAACGTCTTGGCGGCGCGATCGGCGTCTGCTGCCAGAAAGTCAGTGAAGCCGAAGTGTTTGCCCGCGGCGGCATCAAGGACATTCTGGTGTCCAACCAGGTACGCGACCCGGCCAAGATCGACCGGCTGGCGCGCCTGCCGAAACTCGGTGCCCGCACCATCGTCTGCGTCGATGACCTTGCCAATGTCGCCGATCTTTCGGCAGCAGCGGTCAAACACGGCACGACCCTTGAAGTCTTCATCGAGATCGATTGCGGCGCCGGGCGTTGTGGCGTGACCTCCACCGAAGCCGTCGTTGAAATCGCCAAGGCTGTCGACGCGGCAGACAATCTGAAGTTCACCGGCATCCAGGCCTACCAGGGCGCCATGCAGCATCTCGACAGCTACGAGGCACGCAAGGAAAAGCTCGACATCGCCATTGCCATGGTGAAGGACGCCGTTGAAGGCTTGAAGGCAGCCGGTCTAGAACCGGAACTGGTTTCCGGTGGCGGCACGGGTTCCTACTATTTTGAATCCAACTCAGGCGTTTACAACGAGCTGCAATGCGGTTCCTACGCCTTCATGGATGCCGACTACGGACGCATCCTCGACAAGGACGGCAACCGGATCGATCAGGGCGAATGGGAAAATGCGTTTTTCATTCTCACCCAGGTCATGAGCCACGCCAAAACGGACAAGGCGATCTGCGACGCCGGTCTCAAGGCCCAGTCCGTCGACAGCGGCCTGCCGTTCATCTACGGCCGGGACGATGTTGAATACGTCAAATGTTCCGACGAGCATGGCGTCATTGCCGATCCGAAAGGCGTTTTGAAAGTCGGCGAGAAGCTGAAGCTCGTACCGGGTCATTGTGATCCGACCGCCAATGTTCATGACTGGTATGTCGGCGTTCGCAACGGCCAGGTTGAGACGGTCTGGCCGGTTTCTGCCCGCGGCAAGGCTTACTGAGGCCTCGTAATCCTGAACGCCGTATGGCGCGTCATCCCGGCCAAGCACAGCGCAAGCCGGGATCGGAGAGCCAGAGTGATCCCGGATAACCTCCGATCGATCTCGGCTCGCCGATCCCGGATCTTTGCTTCGCTGCGTCCGGGATTACCAGTTGAAACTCATGTGCAACGTCTCTTTTGACCTCTGCTCACAATCGGAGACCCAAATGATCATTGTTCCTGAAAAGGAAATTGCCGGCCTGATCGGCCGTGCGGAAGCCTTTGAGGCCATCGAAAACATCTTTGCGGCCATGTCGAGCGGCGCGGCTTACAATTTTCCAGTCATCCGCGAAGCCATCGGACATGCCGATGCGCTCTACGGTTTCAAGTCCGGCTTTGACCGCTCATCCCTGGCTCTCGGACTGAAGTCAGGCGGATATTGGCCCGGCAATGCAGAGAGAGGTCTGACCAACCACCAGTCGACGGTCTTCCTGTTCGATGCCGATACCGGTCAGGCGAAGGCGGTGGTGGGCGGCAATCTTTTGACGGCTCTGCGCACTGCGGCGGCATCAGCTGTCTCGATCAAGCACCTGGCCCGCAAGGATGCCAAGGTGCTGGGCATGATCGGTGCGGGTCACCAATCGGCTTTCCAGATGCGCGCGGCGGCCGAACAGCGAAACTTCGAAAAGGTCATCGGCTGGAATTTTCATCCGGAGATGCTGTCCCGGCTTGAAGAGACCGCATCCGAGCTTGGGTTGCCGTACGAGTCCGTCGATCTGGACCAGATGGGCGCTGAAGCAGATGTCATCATCTCGATCACGTCGAGCTTCAAACCGATCCTGAAAGGAACTCAGGTGCGTCCGGGCACCCATATTGCTTGCATGGGCACCGACACCAAGGGCAAGCAGGAAGTCGACGTGGAACTGATCGCAAGGGCGACGCTCTTTACCGACGAGGTTGCCCAGTCAGCGACAATTGGCGAATGCCAACACGCCGTCGCTGACGGAATTGTCTCTAAGGACAATATAAATGAGATCGGTGCCGTAATTAATGGTACGCATCGGGGAAGGACGTCGGAAAGCGAGATAACGCTGTTCGATGGCACCGGAGTTGGTCTCCAGGACCTTGCCGTTGCCTCCGCCGCGGTTGATCTGGCAATCAAGAAGGGCGTCGCAATCGAAGTGGACTTTTAATCGGGTCTTTGGAATGCGGATAGTCATCAATGGGTTCGGCCGGATCGGCCGAACCGTTCTGCGTCAGGTTCTCAGTTTACCTCAAGACAAGACGATCGAAGTGGTGCGTATCAACGACATCGCTCCGCTGGAAACCTGCGCCTATCTTTTCAAGTATGACAGCGTCTTCGGCCCGTATCCGGGCGAGGTCACTTTCAGCGACGAATGCCTGACGGTGGACGGGCGGAACATTCCCTTTACCGCTGAGCCGGACCTTTCCGTTGCCGACCTTGACGGTGTCGACGTCGTGATGGAATGCACAGGCAAGGCCGATACGCTAGAGGTTGCCGAACGGGGCCTGAAGGCCGGTGCTGCAAATGTGCTGATTTCCGGTCCCTCTCCTGCAGCGGAAATCACTCTTGTCCTCGGCGCAAACGAAGAAAAACTCGGCGACCACCGCATTGTCTCCAACGGATCCTGCACGACCAACGCGCTGGCGCCGCTGTTGCGCAGCATTGATGATGCAATCGGCATCAAGTCCGGCCACATGACCACCATTCACTGCTACACGGGCAGTCAACCGATGGTGGACGCTCCGCGCGGACCTTTGGAGCGCAGCCGTGCCGGCGGAGTTTCCATGGTGCCGACCACCACAAGCGCCACCAAGCTCGTTGGGAAGGTCCTTCCACAATTGGATGGCAAAGTGTCCGGTGCGGCAGTTCGTGTACCTGCGATCAGCGTCTCTGCCGTTGATCTGACGCTGACACTTGCCGAACCTCTGGGCATTCCCGCCAACACCGCCTTGCAAAACATCTTCTCGGAAAATCCGGTGATCGGCTTCACCAATGACCGGGTTGTCTCGACCGACATGCGTGCGAGACCTGAGTCCCTGGTCATCGCCCTTCCAGAAACGCTGGAAGCAAATGAACGGCAGTTGCGCATTTTCGGCTGGTACGACAATGAGTGGGGTTTCTCGGCACGCATGATCGACATGGCGAGGCTAATGGCCGGGCGGTGAACAGTATCTGCGCCGAGCGGTCTCGTGAATCACGCAATTCTTCAAGACATCAACCACGTGGTCATTGCCGGATTTGATACGGCAATCCATACCGCTCCTGTTCCCTTTAGCAAGCTTGTCGAGAGATTCCGTGTCATTGCATGGATGCCCCCGATCAGGTCGAGGGTAAACCTTGGTCAGGTCCACTGCTGTTCGGTTTAGATTGCCGCTTCTTTGCTAAACCCAAGTGATCATTTGGAAGATTGCCTGTTTCTTCACCGAGAACTCGGAAAAATTCACTGAGTTTGTCATCCCGGCTGAAGCGTAGCGTAAGGCCGGGATCCAGTAACCCCGGTGTCAATTTGAGTCGCAAACCGTTGTGTTTACTGGATTCCTGCCTTCGCAGGAATGACAATAGAAAGGGCGTTCATGAGTCTGTTCAGTTCGACAGGGTTTAAGCCGGACAGCGGTGGATCAAGCCACGGCATGCTCTGACCTGAGGTGTCGCTCGGATCCCAACAATTTTCACTGAAAGACGAAAACAAAATCAACAAACAAAAAGGGCCGCTGACGCGGCCCTTTCGTTCTTAGATGCTTGACGCGATCACGCCGGATCTTCGTGCGGCAGAGATCCCTTTCCATGACCTGCCAAGCCACCGGAAACTTCCTCGGTGGACTCTTCGGAAAGCTCCTCCGGAAGCACCAGGTTGAGCACGATGGCGATTGCCGCAGCCGGCAGAAGACCGCTGGTCAACAGGATGCGCGCCGTATCAGGCATGTGCTGCAGCGCGCCCGGTTCCAGCTGCAGGCCGAGACCGATGGACAGGGAAATCGCGAAGATGACCATGTTGCGTCGGTTCCAGTTGACGTCCGACAGCATGGAGATACCTGCAGCGACCACCATGCCGAACATGACGATCACGCCGCCGCCAAGCACCTCGATCGGCACTGTGCGGATCACGCTGCCCACCTTCGGAATCAAACCGCAGATGATCAGGAAGATCGCACCGAAGGTCACCACGTGACGGCTCATCACCCCGGTCATGGCAATCAGGCCGACATTCTGGCTGAAGGATGTGTTCGGGAAGCCGCCGAAGAAGCCGGCAAGAGCCGTGCCCACACCGTCGGCATAGGTTGCGCCTTCGATTTCCTTGTCGGTTGCCTCACGGCCCGCTCCCCCTTTGGTGACACCGGAAACGTCGCCGACGGTCTCGACCGCGGAAACAAATGCCATCAGACAGAAGCCGATCACGGCGGCCAATGAGAACTCAAAGCCGTACTTGAAAGGCTGTGGCAGTGCGAAAACGGCTGCGTTCGACCAGGATCCGGAAATCGCATCGAAGCTCAGCATGCCTGTCAGAAGGGCGTAGACGTACCCTGCAATGAGGCCCAGAAGGACTGCGGCCACCGACAGCATCCCCTTTGCGAAGAACTTGAGTCCGAGCGTCACCACGATGACCACCGCGGCTGCCGACCAGTTCAACAGAGATCCGTATTCCGGCGTGCCGATTGCCGGGACGCCACCCGCGGCGTACTGGATGCCGACCTTGACCAGCGCCAGACCGATCATGGTAACGACAAGCCCGGTCACCAGCGGTGGCAGGGCAAAGCGGATTTTACCGATGAAGAGACCCAGCGCGGCATGGAAGAAGCCGCCTATGATCACGCCGCCGAACAGGGCGCCGAGCGCATCCACGCCTTTGCCCGCAACGATCGGGATCATGATCGGCAGGAAGGCAAAGGATGTCCCCTGCACGATGGGCAGGGCTGAACCAACAGGCCCGAGCGTCATCGTCTGCAGCAGGGTCGCAACTCCTGCAAACACCATCGACATCTGGATCAGGTAAAGCAACTCTGGAAAGTCAGGTGAGTTTGACCCGAACCCGAATCCGGCGGCACCCGCGACAATGATGGCTGGTGTCACGTTGGACACGAACATTGCCAGCACGTGCTGAATGCCAAGCGGCACCGCCTTCACCAAAGGCGGCGTGTAGTTGGGATCACGCAGTTGTTCTGCGGTCCCGATCGTTGAGCTGTCCATTTGTACTCCTCAGAAGGTCATTTGGACGCTTCCGCCTCATTTGGCGGGCAGAAGTCATCCGGGAGTAGAAGCGCGTCTTATCCTTCGGCTGCCTCCACAATCCAGGGATCGGAGAACCAATGTTCCTCCAGATTGGCTCCGTCCCCGATACGGTCGACCACAGCGTAGCGGCCCGCTTTCCCGAGCGGGGCCAGAACGCCGTGCCATGTACCTCTATGCAAGTTGATCGATTGTCCCGGCTGGCTGACAAAGGCCCGAAGATTGGCGGGCGTACCCTTGTCATCGTCCGCGACGATGACGAGCATCGGAACGCCATCGAGCGGAATGAAAGCCTGGCTGCCTTCCGGGTGCCGCTCGACCAGTTCGACGGCGTAAGGCAGGTTACGAGCCTCGGCGTCGAACAGGCTGATACCGGCCTGCCCTGTGCCGAAGTCCAGTTTCGCCAAGTCGTGATGCCTGCCGCACTTGCCCTGGTTTATGATCTTGTCGGGCGTGCCGGTCACCTCGATGACGTCGCCATAAGGCGCAAAGTCCTTCTGCGTCAGAGGCTTCGCGATCAGGGCGGATGGGGCCACGGTTCCGGTCACGGCAGAAGGTCCTTCAGCCGATGATAGGCAATGCGCTCGACCTGACGGCAGGCCTCGTTGAACTCTGTTGCGCGATCATTGTCGATCCGGCGTTTGAAGGCTTCCATGATGGACGCCTTGTTGTTGTCCCTGACCGCGATGATGAACGGGAAACCATGCTTTTCGACATAGGCATCGTTGAGCCGGGTAAATGTCTCCCGCTCGTCATCTGTCAGAAGGTCCAATCCCGCGCTGGCCTGCTCTGATGTGCTTTCCGCCGTCAGGCGACCGGCCTGTGCAAGCTTTCCCGCAAGATCCGGGTGAGCCGTCAAAACGCCGAGGCGCTCTTCCTCACTGGCCGTCCGGAACTTCCGGCATAGCGCATTGAGAACGCCCGCCGCGCAATCGTGCGCCGGGCCGAGTTCCAGCTCAAACGCCCGCTCGGCGATCCACGGCGAATGCTCAAAGATGCTGCCGAAGTGTTCGACAAATTCCTGCTTGTCCATTCGGCTGGGACGCAAGGATTTTTGCGGCGGATGCTTTGCTGCCCAGTGCTCGGCAATCTCTATGCGCCGCGGACACCAGACGCCCTCGCGTCCCTGAATGTATTCGATGAACTTCTGCAACGCCGCGACCTTGCCCGGACGACCGACCAAGCGGCAATGCAGTCCAACGGACATCATTTTCGGCGTATCGAACTGTCCCTCACCGTAAAGAACATCAAAAGCGTTCTTCAGATAGTTGAAGAAGTCGTCACCATCGCTCCAGCCCGGAGACACGGAAAAACGCATGTCATTGGCTTCAAGCGTATAGGGGATGATCAACTGGTCACGGTCGCCGATTTCCAGCCAATAAGGCAGATCATCGTCATAAGTGTCGGAGATGTAGTCAAAGCCGCCTTCTTCAGCGACAAGCCTCACGGTGTTTTCCGAACACCGGCCGGTATACCAGCCACGGGGCCGTTCCCCGACCACTTCCGTGTGCAGCCGGACGGCTTCCTCAATCGCCGCCTTTTCCTCTTCAGGCGGCATGTCCTTGTGCTCGATCCATTTGAGGCCGTGGCTGGCGATTTCCCAGCCGGCTTCCTTCATGGCCTCGACCTGTTCCGGGTTACGGGCGAGAGCTGACGCCACACCGTAGATCGTGAGGGGAATACCCGCCCGGGTGAACAGGCGATGCAATCGCCAGAAACCCGCCCGTGCGCCATATTCATACATGGATTCCATGTTCCAGTGGCGCTGTCCGGGCCACTGGGCGGCGCCCGGAATATCGGATAGAAAAGCCTCGGAGGCCGCATCCCCGTGCAAAACGCAGTTTTCGCCGCCTTCTTCATAGTTCAACACGAACTGAACAGCGACCTTCGCACCGCCCGGCCATTGCGGATCGGGGGGATTGGGACCATAGCCACGCAAGTTACGAGGATACCGATTCAAGACTGACCTCCGTATTTTTTCTTCTTATAAAGCAAAACAATGCGGATGACTTTCTTGCAATTCAAGAAAGTGCTTTCGGATAACGGAATGTGCCCTTTAATGGCGCACCGCATCATCATGCGCGCGAATGAAGTTTCAAGGGAGGGTCAAATGGCCGGATATCTCACCACACACGTGCTCGACACGGCACATGGATGCCCCGGAAAGGGGATCAAGATCGATCTTTACGCAATCTCCGGAGACGAGCGTACCTATATTCGCAGCCTCGAAACCAATGACGATGGGCGCACCGACAGTCATATCCTTCCCGCCGAAGAGTTCAGGACCGGCACTTACGAACTTGTCTTTCATGTCGGTGCATATTTCGATGGGCTCGGCGTCGAAGCGAACGCACCGAAGTTCCTGGACGTTGTGCCATTGCGCTTCGGTATGTCCGAAGAAGCCCACTACCATGTGCCGCTGTTGGTCTCACCGTTCAGCTATTCGACCTATCGGGGAAGTTAGAGCCAAGTCGAACCAGACGGGGAATGAATCTGCGTAGATCCATTCCCGCTTGTCCGGACATGCTCACGGTCTCACTTGCAGGTCGTAACGGACTCAGGCCTTTTCTGGCGCCTTTACACCATCTGGTCGCGCGATTGGACCGCCGCCCGCCTCGAGCAGTTGCTCGATGAAATCTTCCAGATCAGGCGCTGAAGCCAGATCCTTCATATGTCGATGAATGCCGGGGCCATAGACTTCCCACATCTGCTTCCTCAGCTCCGCGCCTTCGGGTGTAACGTGCAGGATCTTTCCGCGACGATCTTCGGCCAACACGGTTTCCCGGATCAGACCCTTTGACACCAACTGAGCCAACAGACGCGACAGGTTGGATTGTTCGAACAGCAGCCACTTCGTCAGTTCATAGGCGCGGACACCCTCCTCACCTGACATTTCCACGCCCCACAGCAGATCATAAACGCGAAGCGGCGGCAGTCCCTTCTCTCGCAGTTCAAGTTCCATTTCGCGGTGGGCACGCCGGTGTGCCCGATTGAGCAGGATCCAGATATCGGTTTCGCGGTCGCTTGGCTTCATAGTCTTCAAGTTTCAGTGAACTGGTAAGGGGTCGGTTTTTTCCCGGCCTTCATTCTGATAGATGTCATAGCATCTATTTCGGGTGCAGCGAAATTCAAGATGCCATCCGACCGTAGGCAATCCGGATTGAACATGAAAAGGAAAGATTTGCGATGATCAGACTTGCCCCCATTTGCATCGCTGCAACACTGTTGGCCGCTCCGGCCAGCCTGGCTGCAACCTACAAGACCGATCAGGGTCACACCGAAGTTCAGTTCATGTGGTCGCATGCTGGCGTCTCCACCCAGTCCGGTGAATTCACCACTGTCGAGGGCACGCTGGATATCGACCCTGAAAAGGTGGAAGATGCCAAGCTGAACGTGACCATCAAGGCCGACAGCCTTGCCACCGGTTTCAAGCCTCTGGATGAACATCTGTCCAGCGCGGACTTTTTTGAAGTGGCGACCTACCCGGAAATCACCTTCGTCAGCACGGGCGTTGAACGCACTGGCGAAGACACTGCCAAGGTGACGGGCGACCTGACCATTCACGGGACGACAAAACCGGTGACCCTGGATGCGAAACTCACCCACATCGGCCCGCACCCGGTCGGCGCCAGCCTCGACTACTACAAGGGCGAGTGGATTGCCTTTGAAGCCTCCACCACGCTTGATCATATGGAATTTGGTGTCGGCCCCTTCTCAACCGGCCCGATCACCATCCGCATCTCGACTGAAATGCGGGCCGAGTAGTCGAACCGGCCGCAAGCCTCACCAAATTATTGAGAAAAGATTTTTCGAAAGCCGCCTACGGGCGGCTTTTTTGTTTCGTTTGCCGTTTGAAGCGGCTTACCTGCCGGACAGCTCTGCCAGTGAACTTTGAATGTGGGTGACCATGTAGTCGATGAAAAGCCTGACCTTGGGATCCTGGCGCCTGCGGTGCGTGTAGAGACAAGCCATCTGCACCGGGATAGGCGGTTCATTTTCAAGTACCGGGACGAGTTGGCCCGACTTCAGATAGTCGGCAACTTCAAAGACCGGTTTCAGAACAATTCCGTAGCCATCCAGCGCCCAGCCGGTCAGGACGTCACCGTGGTCGGATTCAAACGGGCCTGAAACAGCGACACGTTTGATACCCTCGTCCGTTTGCAGCGGCCATTGGAATTCCGGAGCCCCGGGATAGCGCATGTTCAGACAATCATGCTGGCCTGAAGACAGATCCTCGATGCTGGAGGGCGCTCCCTTGCGGGCAAGGTAGTCGGGAGAAGCACACAGGATGCGGGAACAATCGGCAATCTTTCGGATCTTCAGGTTGGAATCTTCCGGCAACCCCAGAAAGAAAGCGGCATCCAGCCCTTCACCCGTCAGGTCGACTTTCCGGTCGGACAGCCTCAGACGGATATCGATGAACGGATGAGCTTCCTTGAATTTCGGAATGACCGGTGCAATCAACCGCTGTCCCATGCCTATCGGGGCGGCGACGAACAAGGTCCCGCGCGGAGACAGGGTCACATTGGAAATCTCGGCCTCCGCCTCTTCCACAGCCTCGATAATCTTGGTCGCCCCGCGATAAAAGAGGTTACCGTGCTCCGTCGGACTGAGGGCTCTTGTCGTTCGCTGAAAAAGCCGAACATTCAGGTGTTCTTCCAGCTGCGACACCCGCGCCGAGGCAACGGCAGACGATATTCGAAGGTCGCGCGCGGCAGCCGACATGTTGCCGAGTTCATAAACACGCAGGAAAGTCCGAATATTTTCCAGATAGGCCATCGGTTTATTATTCTGATTTTTTTGAAACTGCTAGGATTATGCCGAGATACCAGAAAATTTAAAGATCGGCTAGGTTCAGCTCAGAATTCTGTTTCGGAGGAGAGATCATGTTGGATATCGCCATCATCTGGGATTGGCTAGCATTTGCCGTCCGATGGCTGCATGTCATAACCGCCATGGCGTGGATCGGCTCGTCATTCTACTTCGTCGCGCTTGACCTGGGCCTGCGCAAGGTGCCGCATCTGCCGGTTGGCGCACACGGAGAGGAGTGGCAGGTACACGGTGGCGGGTTCTATCACATCCAGAAGTATCTGGTCGCGCCCGAAAACATGCCGGATCACCTGGTCTGGTTCAAATGGGAAAGCTACACCACCTGGCTGTCGGGCGCCGGCCTCCTGATGATCATCTACTGGGTCGGCGGTGAGCTGTACCTGATCGATCCGGAAAAGGCCGACCTCGCCCTGTGGCAAGGTATCCTGATCTCGGCCGGCTCGCTGAGCATCGGCTGGCTTGTCTACGATTTCCTCTGCAAGTCCAAACTTGGCGACAGTCCGACGCTGCTCATGATCCTGTTGTTCATGATGCTGGTCGCGATGGGTTGGGGTTATAACGAGATCTTCACCGGGCGGGCGACGATGCTGCATCTTGGCGCCTTCACGGCGACGATCATGTCCGCAAACGTCTTCTTCATCATCATCCCGAACCAGAAGATCGTCGTGGCAGACCTCAAGGCCGGACGGACGCCTGACCCGAAGTACGGCAAGATTGCCAAGCTGCGCTCGACCCACAACAACTACCTGACGCTGCCGGTCGTCTTCCTGATGCTGAGCAACCACTACCCGCTCGCATTTGCCAGCGAATACAACTGGGTGATCGCTGCTCTGGTGTTCCTGATGGGCGTCTCGATCCGGCACTATTTCAATACCAACCATGCCGGTGCCGGTAACCCGACCTGGACCTGGCTGGTCACTGCGATCCTGTTCGTCGGCATCATTCACCTCAGCATGGCTCCGATGTGGAGTGAGGATAGCTACGACATTTCTGAATCCCGCCCCCTGACACCGGTGGAGCAGGTTTACGCCAACGCGGAAGGCATCGACGACGTCATGGCCATCGTGCCGGGCCGTTGCGCCATGTGCCATGCCCGAGAGCCCTTCTATGAGGGTATCCACTGGGCGCCAAAGGGCATCTTGCTCGAGACCAAAGCCGATGTCGCCCGTGCCGCTCAGCAGATCTATCTGCAGGCCGGGGTGACCAACGCCATGCCACCGGCAAATGTCTCCTTCATGGAAGAAGAGGAGCGCCAGAAAGTCATCCGGTGGTACCGAAACGCCAAGAAGGAACTGCCTTTCGGCGTGGCTTTGAAATAAGTCCTGATGATACGAAGCGGGTAAAGCGCTCTCCTGCAAGGGAGAGCGCTTTATTGTTTTGGAATGTCGTTACTTCCCGTCATCTCTGCTCACCCAAAAATTCTGTAGTCTTCTGACCAGGAATGAGACTGCAACAGACGTGAGCACTCGACCCGGCTCTCCGCTGCGCTGCGGCCGGGATGACGGTCGGCAGGTTACATGCCTGTCGGCTCAGCCGCCCTCAACATCCGCACCTTGCAACACTTGGATCGTCATTCCGGACAACTGAGGCGAAGCCGAACGCCGGTCCGAAATGCAGACACATCTACTTGCGATAGCGCGGCCGGTTGCTTGGAGAAACTGAGCTCGTCCTGAGGAGCCGGAATCCGGGTCAGCACGCAACCTTGCCGCGCTCATCCGGAATGACGGCCAGGGACTGGAGAAGCTTGAAACCGCTTGCCGTTGGCTCTCGGCTGCCAAGCCCCTTACAGGCCGACATCCGCGTGTTTGATGACGAAGTCGACGAAGTGCCGGATCTTCGGGTCCTGCAGGCGTCGATGAGGATAAAGGCAGCCGAAAATGGTTGGCGGAGGCGGTGTGTCCGCCAGGACCTCGACCAGGTCTCCGCTCTGCAGATGCTGAGCGACATCGAAGCGAGGCTTGTTGACAATGCCGTATCCTGCCAGGGCCCAATCGGTGAGGACATCGCCGTGGTCGGCATCGTATTTACCCGCGACCTGCAGCTTCCTTGGTCCTTCTTCCGTTTCCAGAACCCAGAAGTATTCAGGCGAGCGCGGGTAGCGCAGCAGCAAGCAGTTGTGGTCCTCGCTCAGGAGATCGTCCGGTGTCTTCGGCGTGCCGTGCTTTCTGAGATAGCCGGGCGAAGCGCACAGGACCCGCTGGCAATCGGCAATCTTGCGAAGTTTCAGGTTGGAATCGAGCGGAGTGCCAATAAAAAAAGCCACATCCAGACCATCCGACATCAGGTCGACCTTGCGATCCGACAGGCGCATGTGCACTTCCGTTGCCGGGTACTCTTCGACGAAGCGCGGCACGAGAGGCGCGATGATCCGACGGCCGGCGCCAAGTGGCGCGGTCACCCGTATGACCCCGCGCGGCGTATCGGAAAAACTGGCGACGGCAGCTTCCGCATCCTCGATCGATTCAAGCGCCTTCACGGCGTAATCATAGAAGACCTTGCCGACTTCGGTCGGCGTCAGAGAGCGGGTTGTCCTGTTGAACAGACGCACGCCCAGGTGCTTCTCAAGCTCCTTTATGCGCTTGCTGGCGACGGCCGGTGTCAGTCTCAGGTCGCGTCCGCCGGAGGTTATGCTGCCGAGTTCGACAACACGCGTGAAGACCCGCAGGCTTTCCAGATAGGCCATCTGTCGCTCTCCCTCTTTTCATAATTTCACGTGTTTTTGCAGTGCCTTGTCCTGGTGTTACCAGTTACCGCGCCAGCATTCCTCATATGGGTATAAATGGCAGTTTCGCACGGATACTGCCCAGCCATTTTCAATAAAATGTTGAAATAATTTCCGGATAAGCCGGATTTTTCGCAGCAGTCCCGAGCAGTACCGTCGCCAACTGAGACGAGAAAAATCCGAGGACGCGATGAACCACCGTAACGAAATCCGGTTTCTGCTGAATGGCGCCGATGTGGCTGTCCGGGATGTTCCGGCGGACAAGACGCTGTTGGACTACATCCGGCTGGAGCGCCGCATGACCGGAAGCAAGGAAGGCTGCGCCGAGGGCGACTGTGGTGCCTGCACCGTATTGGTCGGTCGCCTGCACGGTGGTGTCCTGAAATATGAAACCGTCAATGCCTGCATCCGGTTTCTTGCCTCCCTGGATGGCTGTCACGTTGTCACCATCGAACATCTGCGCGGCGAAAAGGGCGGCCTTCATCCGATCCAGCAGGCGATGGTCGACTTCCACGGCAGCCAGTGCGGCTTCTGCACACCCGGTTTCGTCATGTCGCTCTATGCCCTTTGGATGGAAAATCCGGAGCCGACAGAGTTGGAGGTTGAAACGGCAATCCAGGGCAATCTTTGCCGCTGCACCGGCTATCAACCGATCATTGCCGCAGCCATGGCCGCCAATCGCTACGGCACTCCGGCAAACGACTTCCTGACGATTGAACGCGAAGCAATCGCAGAACGCCTGAGAGCGCTCGATGATGGTCGCCGGGTCATAACCGGTCCGGAAGACAACCGGGCAATCGTACCGGCAGATGTCAGCGACTTCGCAGACATTCTGAGCGAATGGCCGAATGCCACGATCGTTGCGGGTTCGACTGATGTCGGCCTCTGGGTCACAAAATTCATGCGCCCCATCGGCCCGGCGGTGTTCATCAACAATCTCGATGAACTGAAGTCGATCAAACTAACGGACAGCGCGCTGGAAATCGGCGCAGGCGTCACCTATTCGGAAGCGCAGGGCGCCATTCGCAAGGTCTTCCCGCATCTGGATGCTTACTGGGACCGCATTGCCGGCCAGCAAGTCCGCAACATGGGCACCATCGGCGGCAACATCGCCAATGGTTCACCCATTGGCGATACGCCACCGGTTCTGATCGGGCTTGGCGCCGTCATCACGCTTCGCAAGGGCAAAACCCGCCGGACGCTGCCGTTGGAGGCATTCTTCATCGAGTACGGCAAGCAGGACCGGGCGGCCAACGAATTTGTGGAAGCCATCGTCATACCGCGCACCGAACCTGGTCAGCTGAACGCCGCTTACAAGATTTCCAAACGCCGTGACGAGGATATCTCCTCAGTTGCCGCAGGTTTCAGCGTCACGGTTGCGAACGGCGTCATATCCGACTGCCGCCTTGCCTTTGGCGGAATGGCCGGTACGCCAAAACGGGCCGAGACAGCCGAGGCTGCTCTGCGCGGCCAGCCATGGAACGCAGCTACTTTCGCAGCTGCCGGAAAAGCCTTGGAAGCTGATTTCAGCCCTTTGAGCGATTGGCGTGCATCCGCGCAATATCGGACGAGCATCGCGCGCAACCTGCTGCAACGCTTTTTCCTTTCCCATGACGAACAGACTGGCGAGCCGGTCGAACTGCTTTCCGCGTGACTGAGAGAGATCGATGAAACACGACGTAATCACTGAGACCGATCAGACAATCAGCGGCGCCGTTCACGTTGACCGCCGTCACGACAGCGCAGAAAAGCACGTTACCGGCCGCGCGGACTACTGCGATGACATCGCCGAACCATACGGCACGTTGCATGCCTATCTGGGGGTTTCCACCGTTGCCCACGGCCTTTTGAAGAACGTGGACCTGTCTGCCGTGCTGATGGCACCAGGCGTCGTCGGTGTCCTGACCGCGGACGATATTCCAGGTCACAACGACATCAGCCCGACGGGCCAGAAGGATGAGCCTGTCTTTCCGACGGAAAAGACCGAGTTTCACGGCCAGCCTCTCTTTGCAGTTGTTGCAGAAAGCCGGGATGCTGCCCGCCGCGCCGCTGAACTTGCCAAGATCGATTACGACGTCCTGCCTCACGCTCTCGATCCGGTCAGTGCCCAGGAAGCGGATTATCCGTTTGTCACTGCTCCGCTGAAGCTGGAACGCGGCGAGACTGGCCCGGCACTTGAAGCTGCAGACAACCGGCTGAAAGGCCGGATGCAGATCGGCGGCCAGGACCACATGTATCTGGAAGGGCACATCGCCTTTGCGCTGCCTGGCGAAGATGACGACGTTGTGGTGCATTGTTCCACGCAGCATCCAAGCGAAGCGCAGCACATGGTTGCGCATGTCCTCGGTGTTCCGTCGAACGCCGTGACCGTTAACGTCCGGCGCATGGGCGGCGGGTTTGGTGGCAAGGAAAGCCAGATGAACCTGTTTGCCGCTGTTGCAGCCGTTGCCGCGAAGAAGTGGAACCGTCCGGTAAAGATCCGCCCGGATCGTGATCAGGACATGACGGCAACCGGCAAGCGCCACGATTTCGTCGTTGATTATGACGTTGCCTTTGACAATGACGGCCGCATTCAGGCGGTCGAAGGAAACTTCGCGGCCCGTTGCGGCTACTCCTCGGACCTGTCCGGTCCTGTGACGGACCGCGCTCTCTTTCATGCGGACAACGCCTATTACTATCCGAATGTGCTGCTGCGCAGCCGTCCGATGAAAACCAACACAGTTTCCAACACCGCCTTTCGCGGGTTTGGCGGGCCGCAAGGTGTTGTTGCTGCCGAACGCATGATCGAAGAAATCGCCTATGCCCTCGGCAAGGATCCGCTGGAAATTCGCAAGGCCAATTTCTATGGCGACAAGACGGATGGTCGCAATCTGACCCCTTATCACCAGGAGGTTGAGGACAACATCCTGCCGCGCCTGATCAAGGAACTAGAAGAAAATTCCGACTATCAGGCCCGCCGCCAGGCAATCCTGGAGCACAATGCCAAGTCAAGGATTATCCGCAAAGGCATTGCCCTCACCCCGGTGAAGTTCGGCATTTCCTTCACGGCCACCTGGTACAATCAGGCCGGTGCGCTGATCCATATCTACAATGACGGATCCATCCATCTGAACCATGGCGGCACCGAGATGGGCCAGGGCCTGAACACCAAGGTTGCCCAGGTTGTCGCCGATGCGTTCCAGGTGGACTTCGAACGTATCAAGATCACCAAGACCACCACAGAGAAAGTTCCGAACACTTCCGCAACTGCGGCTTCGTCCGGTACCGATCTCAACGGCATGGCGGCGCTGAATGCGGCCGAGCAACTGAAGGAGCGCCTCGTAGCCTTTGCTGCGGAGCATTGGAATACCGAGCCGGAAACCATCAGCTTCCGCAACAACATGGTTCAGATCGGCAAGGATGCTGTTTCCTTCAACGACCTGGTACGTCAGGCCTATCTGGCACGCGTGCATCTGTCGGCTGCCGGCTTCTACAAAACGCCGAAAATCCATTGGGATCGCGCGGCAGGCCGTGGTCGTCCTTTCTACTACTACGCTTACGGCGCGTCCTGTTCGGAAGTTTCCGTCGACACGCTTACCGGCGAATATCGTGTCGAGCGGACCGACATCCTGCATGACGTTGGCAGGTCACTGAACCCGATCCTGGACAAGGGGCAGGTTGAAGGCGCGTTCATTCAGGGCATGGGCTGGCTCACCACCGAGGAATTGTGGTGGGACAACACCGGACGACTGCGCACGCATGCACCCTCCACCTACAAGATCCCGCTGGCCTCCGACCGCCCGCGCGAATTCAACGTGTCGCTGGCCGAGTGGTCGGTGAACAAGGAACGCACGATCAAACGGTCAAAGGCCGTTGGCGAGCCGCCATTCATGCTCGGCATTTCGGTATTCGAAGCTCTGTCGATGGCCGTCGCCAGTGTTGCCGACTACCGGGAGTGCCCTCGACTGGACGCCCCGGCAACGCCGGAACGGGTACTGCTTGCGGTCGAGCGTTTGAGAAACGGCGGATAGGATCATGAGCACGCTCGTCACCAAAGCCGCCACGTTTTTCAGCGCAAACAGCCCGGTCGTTCGAGTGGAGTTGACCCGCGTCCGCGGCTCATCCCCACGCGAAGCAGGCACCGAGATGTTCGTGGCTGCGGCGGACCTGTGGGGAACGATCGGCGGCGGGCAGCTCGAACAGATTGCGATCAACCGTGCGCGGACGATGCTGACCAACGGAACGCTTGGTGAAAATCTTGACCTGCCGCTCGGGCCGGAAATCGGCCAATGCTGTGGCGGCCGTGTCGAGATGAAACTATCACGCATGGGCCGCAAGGATCGTGAAGACGCTCTGGATCGTCTACGCGCCGAGGAGGAGCAGCAGCCGCACGTCTTCATCATGGGCGCCGGTCATGTTGGCCGCGCCATTGCCAATCTTCTGCAACACGCGCCGGTGCATTGCGTGCTGGTCGACATGCGTGAGGAAGAACTGGCGAAGTGCTCCGCGGATGTTGAAAAACGTCTGCGGGCCATCCCGGAAGTCGACGTCTACAACGCGCCGGAAAACAGCGCCTTCATCGTGCTGACGCACGACCATGGGCTTGATTTTCTTTTGACGTCCGCCGCTCTGGAACTCGGCCATGCCGCCTATGTGGGCATGATCGGTTCAGCGACGAAGCGCGCCAAATTGCGGTCCTGGTGCCGCACGCATTGCAACGGGCTTTCGATCGACAATCTCACCTGTCCGATCGGTGCAGCGGGAAGCCGCGACAAGAGACCCGAAATCATTGCCGCATTTGTAGCCGCCGAAGTCCTGGCCGCGCTGACCGCGGAAAATCAGGCACTCAGCGGCAAGGAGGAGGCTGTGCTGCTCGAAGCCGCACAGTAAATCAAGGGCAGCTCCACTGAACCGGGAGAACGGGTGGACTCTGCCTAAATTGTCGAGAAAGGAGACCCGATATGCGGGTTGGGAGCTACGACTACAAGCTGTTTTCGCGCGGGGATTTCAGTGCCTTCTGGGCATTGTTCACCGACAACCTCGTCAATCTGATGGTACTTGCGGGTATCTGTCAGTTTGTCTTCCAGATGCCAGCTGAGATCGTCTATGGCCGGATCGTTCCCGGTGCGGCAATTGCCGTGCTGGCCGGTGTCGCCATCTATGTGTTGCTGGCCAAACGCGCTGCAGCGGAACAGGGCCGCGATGTAACTGCGCTGCCCTATGGCATCTCGACGCCTGTCATGTTCGTCTACCTGTTCGGCGTCATCGGTCCGATCTACTGGTCGACCAACGACCCGGTTCTGGCCTGGCAGGTCGGCATCGGCGCCGGTTTCATGGGTGGCATTGTTGCCGGTCTCGGCGCAATCGTCGGCCCATGGCTGAAGCGGGTAACACCGCGTGCGGGCATGCTCGGGACGCTTTGCGGCATCGCACTGGTCTTCATCGGAACCGTTCCCCTGGCAACGGTCTTCGAGAACCCGTTCATCGGCTTTGCCTCGATGATCATTATCCTGTGGGGTCTGGTTGGCCGTTTCCGCCTGCCGTTCAACATTCCGGCCGGTCTGCTGGCGCTTATCGTTGGTACCGTTGTCGCCCTGATGATCGGCCAGTCGAAGTTCAGCTTCGAGGGTGTCGGCTTCTATCCGCCGCTTCCTTATTTCGGTGACCTGGTTGCCGGTATCCAGCACCTGTTCGAAAACCCGCAGCTGTTCCTGGTTCTCGTGCCGGTACAGATCTACAATTTCATCGAAACGATGAACAACGTGGAAAGCGCTGAAGCTGCCGGTGACCATTACCCGGTCGCAACCTGCCAGATCACTGATGGTGCAGGCACCATGATCGGCGCGCTGTTCGGCTCGCCCTTCCCGACCACGGCCTATATCGGTCATCCGGCCTACAAGCGCATGGGAGCACATTCCGGATACGTGATCGGTGTTGGTATCGTTATTCCGCTTGCTGCATTCTTCGGCTTCTTGGCGTTCCTGACCAACCTGATCCCGGTCGCCGCCGCCGCTCCGGTTCTGGTGTTCGTCGCTCTCAGCCTGATTACCAATACGGCCCATGCGGTTCGCACGGAACATATGGCCGCGGTCACGATCGCGATGATGCCGCATGTCTCCAGCTTCCTGGTGATCAAGTGGGGATCGCTGATGGGCGCGCTCAACGCAACCGGCGCTGAAGGCGTGCTGCCTCTCGGCAATCCGGAACTGACTGCTGCGCTGTTGCAACAGGGTGCACATTACGAAGGCCATCTGGCTCTAAGCCAGGGCGCAATTCTCACCGGTCTGATCTGGGGTGCGATTGTTGCCAGCGTCATAGATGGCAAGTTCCGCAATGCCGGTGGGTTCGCCTTTGCGGCCTTCATCATGGCCTCGATCGGCATCATTCACTCTGCCAATCTGCATTGGCCGGAATTCAGCGCCGTCAGCCTCGGCTACGTGATCGCCGCCGCCTTCCTGTTCATCTACCCGATCTTCCACCGGGAGCACACAATCGTGCCGGAAGCGGAGCCGGGCCCGGAGCCGGAACCTGCCCCGGCCGAGTAAGTCACCAAAACAATCGGGGCGGATCATCCGCCCCGAAATTCTGTCAAACGGGATAAATCTCAATGCAATCAGATCGCTTGCTGCTCCGTGGACGTATTCTCACCTTCAAATCCGAACCACAAACTCCTGATGACACGTCTTCCTATGACTATATCGAAGACGGCGCTCTTCTGATCGAGGACGGCTTGATCCGCGCGCGTGGCGCCTATAGCGATGTGGTCACCAAGGCGGGCGACGCGGAAATCATCGATCACCGACCGCATCTTCTGACGGCTGGCTTTATCGATACCCATATCCACTTTCCGCAGGTTCAGATCGTCGCGTCCTGGGGTGCGCAACTGCTCGACTGGTTGAATTCCTACACCTTTCCGGAAGAGACCCGTTTTGCCGATGACGACCACGCGGCCAATATGGCCTGCCGGTTCTTCGATCTCCTGATCAATCACGGCACGACCACTTCCGTCGCCTTCTGCTCGGTCCACAAAGGATCGGCGAATGCCTATTTCGAAGAGGCGGAACAACGCAACATGCGCGTCATCGGCGGCAAGGTGATGATGGATCGCAATGCGCCCGACGGTCTCAGGGATACGCCAATCAGCGGCTACAACGACAGCAAGGAACTGATTGCAAAATGGCATGGCCGCGGACGGGCGCATTATGCCATCACGCCGCGATTTGCGATCACGTCAACACCGGACCAGATGGAGATGGCCGGTGCGCTCGTAGCAGAACACCCGGACTGCTATGTCCAGACGCATCTTTCAGAAAACCGGAACGAAATCGCCTATACGCTGGAGCTCTATCCAAAGGCGAAGGACTATCTCGACGTCTACCAGAGCTACGGTCTCTTGAGCGCCAAAATGCTGCTCGGTCACTCGATCCATCTGGAACCACGCGAAATAGATGTGCTGGCAGAAACCAGGTCGCGCCCGGTGTTTTGTCCAACATCGAACCTGTTTCTCGGCAGCGGTCTCTTCGATGACGCCGGCCTGCGAGCACGCGGCATCACCAACGCCATCGCAACCGACATCGGTGCCGGCACCAGTTATTCGATGCTGCAGTCACTCAACGAGGGCTACAAGATCCTTCAGCTGCAGGACCAGAAACTTCATCCCCTACGCGCCTTTCACTGGATCACCAGAGGCAACGCCCTCGCGCTCGGCCTTGAAGACAAGATCGGAACGCTGGATGAGGGAACGGAAGCAGACATCGTCGTCCTGAACGCCAGGGCAACCGATGCGATGTCCCTTCGGATGGAACGTGCGGAAACCCTCAGCGAAGAGCTGTTCGTGCTGCAGATGCTTGGCGATGACCGGGTCATCGACGAGGTCTACGTTGCCGGACGGCCTCAGAAACGCTAAGCGGCCTTTGCCGAGCTGCGGATCATGTCCGCAGCTTTTTCTGCAATCATGACGACGGGCGAAGCGGTGTTTCCCGAAACGATCTTCGGCATGATCGACGCATCGATGACGCGGATACCGTCAAGCCCGTTGACCCGCAGTTCCGGATCCACCACCGCCGCTTCGTCCGATCCCATCCGGCATGTACCCACCGGGTGAAAAATTGTGTTGGCGATGTCGCCAATGCTCTCGAGCAGTTCCGCATCGCTCGCAACCGCCGGACCGGGCAGGATTTCTTCCGGCCGATAGGGTTCGAGAGCCTTTGCAGTCATGATCTGCCGCGCCTGGCGAACGGACTTGACTGCAATGTCGCGATCCTTGTCCGTCGAAAGATAATTGAGGCGGATATCAGGCTGCTGTCCCAGGTCGTTGCTGGTGATATGACACGAACCAACACTCTCCGGACGCAGATTGCAGACAGAGACCGTGATTGCAGGAAAATCATGAAGTGGATCGCCGAGCCGGTTCGTGGACAGAGGTTGCACATGATACTCCAGATCCGGTGTTTCCAGCGACGGATCGGACTTGGTGAACATGCCGAACTGGCTTGGTGCCATCGACATTGGACCTGACTGCGTCAAGGCATATTGCAGGGCAATCTGCGCTTTGCCGAGAAGGCTGTTTGCCTTGGTGTTCAGCGTCTTGGCGTTGTGAACCTTGAACACGGTACGGATCTGCAGATGATCCTGAAGATTTGCACCAACGCCATCCATTTCATGCTGGACATCGATGCCGAACTGCGAAAGGACTTCACCGTTTCCGATGCCTGACAGTTCCAGTATTTTGGGCGAATTGATCGCGCCCGCCGCCAGCAGGACTTCGCCAGATGCGCGGACGGTCACAACCTTTCCCTTCTGGCGATATCGCACTCCGACAACGCGCTTTCCATCAAGGAGAAGGCTTTCCGTCTCCGCATGGGTTTCCAGCCTGAGATTCGGCCGCTTGAGCGCGGGTTTCAGAAATCCCTTGGCCGTGTTCCAGCGCACACCTTTTTTCTGATTGACCTCGAAGAAGCCGCTGCCCTCATTGTTTCCGTCGTTGAAGTCGGGACGTGGTTCGACGCCGAACTCCCTTGCACCGTCCTGGACAGCACGAAGAATGTCCCATTCCAGCCGCTGCTTGCTAACTTTCCATTCGCCGCCACTGCCGTGGAGCGCATTGCTGCCTGCGTGGTGATCTTCGGATTTCAGGAAATAAGGCAGAACGTCTTCCCAGGACCAGCCGACATTGCCCAGCTGACGCCAATGATCATAATCCGCTGCCTGACCGCGCATGTAGATCATGCCGTTGACCGATGTGCACCCGCCCAGAACCTTGCCACGCGGATAAACGAGACTGCGCCCATTCAATCCGGGTTCTGATGCGGTTTTCATCATCCAGTCGGTACGCGGATTGCCGATGCAATAAAGGTACCCGACCGGGATATGGACCCAATGGTAGTTGTCGGAGCCACCGGCTTCGAGCAGCAACACCCTGGCAGACGGGTCTTCCGTCAGCCGATTGGCCAGAACACATCCGGCCGTTCCGGCTCCGACGATGATGTAATCGTAAGTTCCATCCAGTTCCTCTGGCCGGTCCATGAGATATTCCGTTCATTCTTCAGGCGTGGTGCGTATCGGGCAAGTGTGAGTTCAGGTTGCTACCATTTCATTGACACGTCTCAAGACTTTTTCGCCGACATGTCGCTCCAGACAGATCGCATGGCCTCTGCAAGTTTGAGATATGTTCGGTAGCGTTCGTCGTAGTGAGACTTCATCGTGGTATCGGGCAGATAGGTCTGCCGAACCGATGTCATGGCGCCGACCGCTTCTTCATATGACGGGAACACGCCGGTCCCGACACCGGCTCCAATGGCAGCGCCAAGCGCTCCGGTTTCACGTGCTGCCGCTACGCTGATAGGCACGCCCAGGCAGTCAGCAAACATCTGCGGCCAAACGGGACTGCGCGCTCCACCACCGGAAAGAATGGCGCGCTCAAACCCGACGCCGGCGGTTTGCAGCGCCTCAACATGACGCCTGTGTTCAAACAAAACACCTTCGAACAGTGCTCTCAGAAGATGCCCTTCACCATGCCAGCCGGCGACGCCATAAAAGCCTGCGCGAAAGTCAGCCCCTTGCCCGGAACCGTACAGGAATGGATGGAAGAATGGATCGTCAGCAGCGGGCGCGATCTCCGCAATCCTGGCGTTGCAATAACCGAACGGATCGTCGTGATGACCACCGCGTTCAACGAACTCGCGGACATACCATTCCAGGTTTGCGGCAGATGTTGCACTTGCTTCGATGTTCACGAACCTGCCCGGTGCAAAACCGGATGCCATGAAGACATTGCGGTCAACGACAGGTGCTTCTGAAAGCACCTGATTGATGCTCCAGGTTCCGGCAATGATGGACGCTTCGCCCGAGTTGACGACACCGGATCCTAGCGCGCTTGCAATCACGTCAAAGTAACCGCCGATGACAGGCGTTCCTTCCACCAGTCCGGTGAGCTTCGAGGCTTCCGCAGTGATCTTTCCGGCAATATCGGAGGGATGCAGCAAACGTGGCAACAGTTCCCTCGCATCGGCCAGGCCATAATGCTCGAGCAGGCCGTCATCGTAGACGCAGTCGGGCATGCGGACGAGACCGCAACCCGACATGTCGGAAATCTCGCTGACCCTTTGGCCGGTCAACTTGAAAGTAATGAAGTCCTTGCACAGGAGAACTGTCCCGGTCCGCAGGTAAAGGTCTGGCCGGTTTTTCTTGATCCAGGCAAGCAGGACCGGGGTCTGAGACGGCCAGGGCTCCTGCAGGCAAAGCGCGTGGAATTGCTCGCCTCTTGCAGCGCGCAGACCGTCAGCCAGTTCCGCAGCCCTGGTGTCCAGCGATTGAATCCCGACAAGTGGTTCGTTCTGGCGGTCCAGAAGATAGAGCCCGTTGCCATGACCGGCGCAGCCGATCGCCGCGACATCCGCAGGGCTTACCGAAGCCGCCTCCAGGCACAAGCGGATGGCGAGCTTGGCATTATCCCAGAGTTCGTTCAGATCCCGCTCGACATGACCCGGCTGCGGTGTTGATGACTGTCCATCGAGTGCATGAATGGCAATCTGTTGCCCTTGAAGATCAAACAGAACCGCCTTGATCACCGTGTTGCCCGCATCAAGCCCGAGCAGATATTTCTTCGTGTCAGCCACGGTTATAGATTTCCCAAGCTTCTTCACCACCGGCACCATCATGGATCATGGCCATGAGAGCTGCGACAACTGCTTTCGGGTTGTCATGCTGGTAGATGTTGCGGCCATAGACCATGCCTTTGGCCCCTTGCGCCATCAAGGCCGCGGATTTTTTCAAAACAGATTTCAGATCTTCCTTGCCGCCTCCGCGGACGAGCACCGGCACGCGGGCCGCTTCCACCACCCTATGGAAGTCTTCAGCGTTTTCAGTCGGATCCGCCTTGATGATGTCAGCGCCCATTTCACTTGCGAGTCTGACCAGAGTGACGATCTTCTCCGCATTGCCGTCGACCTGATAGCCACCCCTTATGTCGTTCGGCAGCATGACAAGGGGTTCAATCATCAGCGGCATGCCGTATTTGTGGCACGCGGCCCGAACGCGGGAGATGTTTTCAACGCACTGGCGGAAGAGCTCGGGTTCGTCCGGCAGCATGAACAGGTTCACCACCACACAGGCTGCATCCATTTCCAGTGCACCTATGATCGGTTCGTCCGCGTTCTGCAGCATTGACCACATGACCCGGTGACGTTGATCGTTATAAGGGTTGCCCATGTCGATGCGCATGACCAGCGCCGGCTTGTCCTTTTCCGGACGATCCTGAAGCAGGTCCGCCTGACCGTACGCCATCTGGATTGCATCCGGCTTTGCATCGATCAAGGTGTCGACAACACCTGCCATGTCCTCCAGGCCG
>JBCCVB010000029.1:0-54633 GCA_039195965.1 Pseudomonadota bacterium | reverse complement strand
CGTATCGTTGGCTTCCGAACCTGATGAACAGTAAAAGACGGTGTTGATGTGATCAGGGGCGAGCTTCGCCAGCTTCTCCGAGAGCGCGATTGCCGGCGGGTGGGTCGTCTTGAAGAAGGTGTTGTAATAGGCAAGCTCGTTCATCTGCCGATGGACGGCGTCTGCGATCTCGGTGCGCCCGTGGCCGACCTGGACGCACCACAGACCCGCCATGCCGTCGAGTATCTTCTTGCCGTCAGAATCCGTGATCCAGACGCCATCGGCCGACGTCACGATCCGGCTCCCTTCCGCGTTCAGGGACTTCATATCAGAGAACGGATGCCAGTGATGGGCGGCATCGATCTCCTGCAGAGCCTTTGTCGGGTAGATGTTGGAATGGGCCGTCATGGCGTGAACTCCGGGCAATGAGGGGGACGGATCAGACGTTGAGCAGGAGATATTCCCGCTCCCAGGCGCTGATCACGGACATGAAGGTTTCGAATTCTTCGTATTTGATGGCGCGATAGGTGGCGACGAATTTCTCGCCGAAGACTTCAACCATCTCGTCGGAATTCTCGAATTTGGCGACAGCCTCGGGAAGACCGCGAGGCAGGGATTTGGCAAGCTCGGTGCAGTCGTCTGCCTTGGGCGCGTCCGGCTTCAAACCATTGACGATGCCCAGATACCCGCAGGCCAGGCTTGCAGCAATGGAAAGATATGGGTTCGCGTCCGAGCCCGGTATCCGGTTTTCCAGTCGACGGGCATCCGGGCTGGAATAGGGAACGCGAAGTCCAACGGTGCGATTGTCGTAACCCCAATAGACATTGACCGGCGAGGTCGAGGTCTTGGAAAAGCGCCTGTAGGAGTTCACGAACGGTGCCATGATGCAGGTGACCTTCGGCAGGTACTGCTGATGTCCCGCGATGAAGGACAGAAACGCAGGTGTCTCTTCTCCGTTTTCACCGGAGAAGATGTTCTGGCCTGTTTTCTTGTCGATCACCGATTGGTGGATATGCATGGCGGAACCGGGCTGGTTCGACATGGGCTTCGACATGAAGGTTGCGTACATTCCATGGCGCAGCGCCGCTTCGCGGATGGTGCGCTTGAATAGAAACACCTGGTCCGCGAGCTCAAGAGGATGGCCGTGACGCAGATTTATTTCCATCTGCGCGGCACCTTCCTCATGGATCAGGGTGTCGATTTCCAGTCCCTGGTTTTCCGACAGCTCGTAAATGTCGTCGATCAGGTCATCGAATTCATTGAGGGCCGAAATCGAATAGGACTGACGACCGACTTCGGGGCGGCCGGACCGTCCGGTCGGCGGCTCAAGCGGGTAGTCCGGGTCGGTGTTTGGCTTGACCAGATAAAACTCGACTTCAGGCGCAACGACAGGCTCCCAGCCCTTTTCTTCATATAGCTTCAGGATACGCCTCAGGACGTTGCGCGGAGCAGTTTCGACCGGTGCGCCCTGCCTTGTATAGGCGTCGTGGATGAGCTGAGCGGTCGGGTCACTTTCCCAGGGAACGCTCGTAAGCGTGCTGTAGTCGGCCCGGAAATACAAATCGCCGTCCGTGGGATTGTGCTGAAAGCGTTCGTCGTCCTCCGGATAGTCCCCGGAGATCGTCTGGGCAAAGATCGACGCCGGCATGGTCATGACCGGACCGGAAAAGAACTTCTCGGTCGGCATCATCTTGCCCCGGGCAACCCCGGCAAGGTCCGGCACAATGCACTCAATGTCCTGAATGTTGCGCGCGCTCAGCCATTCTCTCGCGGCATCGCCATCGGGAACACCACGCAGGCTGTCTAACGGGTTTTTTTTGTCGCCGGATGACGTTGCAGAAGTCACGAGAAGCTCCAAGGGTTTGGCGCCGATAAGGTGCCGGGTTCCGTAGTCGGCCGTTCATCGCTGAACGGTAACCGTGCCTGGTTCGGATTGTAATCGGGCAAGCAACGGCTCTAAACGTTAAATTTGTGATCACAAAATGACACGGGAAGCCGAAAGGATCAACCGGATCATGCCTTAAGCAGAATTTCCTTTCCCAACAGCCCCATACCGTCGGTGATGTCAGCTGTGATGGCCGCACGCAGCGCCGGGCCATCCTGCTGTTCGATGGCACGTATGGCTTCCTTGTGCTGGTCAACCAGATTGGCCGTGCCGACCCGCCCGTAAACAGTCCGCATGAACGGCGCAAATTGGAGCCACAGACTGTCGATCAGCGGGAGCAGCACTTTGGATCCGGACGCCCTGTAGATATAGAAATGGAAGGCGTGATTGAGGCGCATATAGGCTTCGGCATCTCCGCTGGTGAGACGCTGATCGATGTCGTCATCAATCGCGGTCAGAGCTTTGACATCATTCCCGGTAAGCTTGGAAAGGGCCAATTCAGCCAGTTCCGGCTCCAGTAAAAGCCTCGCCTTGAGGACCTCGTCGAACCGCCCCCGTGTCATATCAGGGATTTGAATGCGGCCGTTGGGTTTGACCTCCAGCGCATTCTCCGCCGCAAGCCGTTGCAGGACCTCCCGCACGGGCATCGGGCTGACGCCCAGTTCAGCTGCAAGTCCCCGTATTGTCACGGCCTTTCCCGGTATGAAGCGCCCGGTCAGGAGGCCGGATCGAACCGCCGTATCCACCTGTCCACGGGTTGCCCCGCGTGACGTGGAGGGAGTGGGCGTGGCGGCCTTGGAAGGGCCGGATTTCAATGCGGAACGCCGTACGGCCAACAGTGGTTTCCTCGCAGTGTCTGATCTCGAATTTCGTGATCCGCCTTGACAGGCATTCAGGAAAGTGATCACATTTTTGGAAACGAAGCAAACAAAAGCTGAGACGCGGTCGCAATTGCGGATCGTGGACACTCGGCCTGAAAGCAGGGGTTAAATGAACGAGCTTCCCCATCAGGTTTTGGAACATCCGGCGGAACCCGGATGGAAATCCGACTTTGATGCATTTTTAGCCGCCCATCCCGATCTCGATACTCTGGAAGTCGTGCTGCCCGATACCAACGGCGTACTGCGCGGCAAGTGGTTGCCGGGCAAGGCCCTCTCGAAAGTGTTCGAGCAGGGTGTCGCCTTTCCCTATTCCCTGTTCGGTCTCGATGTCTGGGGCAGGGAGGTCGAAGCCACGGGCATGCATCTTGAAACCGGTGACAAGGACGGCGTTTGCTGGCCGATTCCTGAAACGCTGAAGCTGGTGCCCTGGACGGATCGCAAGACGGCTCAGGTACTCCTGTCGATGTACGACCGCGACGGCCAGCCCTTCCTGGCCGATCCGCGTCATGTTCTGGAAAACATGGTCGCGCGCCTCAAGAACGAGTTCGGTGTGACGGCGACATGCGCCTTCGAGCTGGAGTTCTATCTTTTCGAGGAAAGCGAAGGCGATTGGACGGAGCAGCCAAAGCCGTTGTTCTCGACCCATCTCGGGCCTGCGCGCCAGAACATGTACGCCCTGTCGGATCTGGAGGCACTGCTTCCCGTGGTCGATGACTTGCGCAAGGCGTGCGAAGCACAGGGCATTCCGGCGGATGCCGCAGTGTCGGAGGCTGCTCCGGGTCAGTTCGAGCTGAATCTGCATCATCGCCGCAATCCTCTGTTGGCGGCTGATGACGTGGTGCTCCTCAGACGCCTAGTTGCTGGCGTTGCGCGAAAGCATGAGCTGAAGGCATCTTTCATGGCCAAGCCATTTGTGGAATGGCCGGGCAACGGCATGCATGTGCACGTTTCCATGGAAGATGACAACGGCAACCTGTTTGCCGATCCTGACAAGGGCCCTGAACGTCTCGGCCATGCCATCAACGGTCTGATGACGACCATGCCCGAAGCGCTGCTGCTGTTCATCTCGACCTTCAACGGCTTCCGCCGCATGCAGCCGGGATCCTACGCCCCGGCTTCCATATGCTGGGGATATGACAATCGCTCGGTCGCACTGCGCGTTCCGGCCTCCAGTCCGGAAGCGGCGCGGGTGGAACATCGTATCGCGGGAGCAGACGCCAATCCTTACCTGGTTCTGACGGGAATTCTGGCCGGCATGATGGAGGGACTGGTTCAGAAAAAGGATCCCCCGGCGCCTGTCACCGGCAATGCCTATGAAAAGAAACACAAACGCCTCACCCCATGGATGGATGAAGCAATCGACGCGTTCGAAGCATCCAGACTGATGAAACAGGCCGTGGGAACGGAAATGCACAAAGTGCTCACAGAAATCAAACGGGAGGAATTGAACGAATTCGGGCGGGAGATCTCGTCACTTGAGCGACAGACATATCTGTGACGCGGCATCTGCTCAAAATCGGCGCTGGACAAAATCCGGCTCCACCGCCAAAGTTCGAACCACACAAGGTTTGATGAAACGGAAATGTCCGTTTGCAATCAGGGACAAGGCCGATAACTGGCCGCCGTCAAACCTACAAAGGGGAAGTTGAGAATGACTGTGAAAACATTGTTGACCGGAGTGGCTGCTCTGGGACTGATGAGCGGTGCGGCATTCGCCCAGGACCGCACCGTGAATGTCTACAACTGGTCCGACTATATCGACGAGTCGATCCTTGAGGACTTTACCAAGGAAACCGGTATCAAGGTCGTTTATGACGTCTTTGACAGCAACGAGGTGCTCGAAACCAAATTGCTGGCTGGCGGTACCGGTTATGACGTTGTTGTTCCGACCGGCAGCTTCCTTGCTCGCCAGATCCAGGCGGGCGTTTTCTCCGAACTGGACAAGTCCAAGCTGACCAACCTTTCCAACATGTGGAAGGACATCGAAGAGCGGGTCGAAAAGTACGATCCCGGCAACAAGTACTCGATCAACTACATGTGGGGAACAACCGGCATTGGCTATAATGTCGACAAGGTCAAGGCGGCTCTTGGTGACGATGCACCGGTCGACAGCTGGGATCTGCTGTTCAAGCCTGAAAATCTCGAGAAGCTGAAGGAATGCGGCGTCTTCGTTCTTGATGCGCCGACGGAAATGTTCCCGGCAGCACTGAACTATCTCGGCATGGATCCCGACAGCAAGGATCCCGAAGAGCTGAAGAAGGCTGGAGAGCTGCTGAAGTCGGTCCGCCCGAATGTCCAGAAGTTCCACTCCTCGGAGTACATCAACGCACTGGCGAATGGTGACATCTGTGTTGCCGTAGGCTGGTCGGGAGACGTTCTGCAGGCGCGCGACCGTGCGGCGGAAGCCGATAACGGCGTCAGTGTCGAATACAGCATCCCGAAGGAAGGGGCCTTGATGTGGTTCGACCAGATGGCGATCCCGGCTGATGCGCAGCACAAGGAAGAGGCTCACGAGTTCCTGAACTACATCATGCGTCCGGACGTGATGGCGAAGGCTTCCAACTACGTCTACTACGCAAACGGCAACAAGGCGTCTCAGGAAATGCTGAACGAAGACGTCATTGGTGATCCGGCAATCTACCCGACCGAGGACACGGTCAAGAACCTCTACACCACCACTCCATACCCACCCAAGGTGAACAGGGTCGTTACCCGCGCCTGGACGGCGGTGAAAAGCGGTCAATAAGCAAACTGAAACCGCCGGTCCTGACTACCAGGTCCGGCGGTTTTCATATGACAGGTCTCTAAGGGGTGGGAGATTGTTTTGGCAAAAAAGTCGATTGGACCAGTTCGCCGGGAATTTGTTCCCTGGGAAAACCCGGATCATCCGCCCTTTATCGAGTTCCGAAATGTCACCAAGAAGTTTGGTGAGTTCGTCGCGGTCAACGATCTTTCGCTTAAAATCTATGAGCGTGAGTTCTTTGCCCTGCTCGGAGGATCGGGCTGTGGCAAGACCACGTTGATGCGCATGCTGGCGGGGTTCGAAACGCCCACCTACGGTCAGATATTCCTCGACGGTCAGGATCTGGCGGGTATTCCGCCCTATCGGCGCCCATCCAACATGATGTTCCAGTCATACGCTCTGTTTCCTCACATGAGCGTTGAGAAGAACATCGCCTTCGGTTTGAAACAGGACAAGACGCCTGCCTCGGAAATCGAGGACAGGGTTGCCGAGATGCTGCGGTTGACCAAGCTGGAGCAGTTCGCCAAGCGCAAGCCGCACCAGCTTTCAGGCGGCCAGCGTCAGCGTGTGGCTCTGGCCCGGTCGCTTGCCAAACGTCCGAAAGTGTTGCTGTTGGACGAACCTCTCGGAGCGCTCGACCGCAAGCTGCGTGAAGAAACGCAATTTGAGCTGATGAACCTGCAGGAAGAGCTCAAAATGACCTTCCTGATCGTCACCCACGACCAGGAAGAGGCAATGACGGTCGCTGACCGCATCGCCGTCATGGACAAGGGGCAGCTGGTACAGGTCGCAACACCTGCGGAGATCTACGAAACACCCAACTCGAAATTCGTGGCGGATTTCATCGGCGATGTGAACCTGATCGAAGCGAAGATTGCAGACAAGTCTGACAACGGCACACGGATGATTTCCGTTACGGACGGATTTCTCATCGAAAGCGAGCAGGCAACGGATGCCGGCGTCGGCGATACCGTCTGGTACGCGATCCGGCCCGAAAAGGTCCGCATCGCACAAGGGCGGGGAGAAAGAGGAACAGCCAACCGGATCAACGGTTTGGTCTGGGATATTGCCTATCTCGGTGACGTTTCCATCATCCACTCCAAGGTCGGAGATGACCATCACGATACTATCCGGGCAACCTTCGCCAACATTTCACGCATGGTGGAAGACCCGATTACCTGGGATGATGAGGTTGTGCTGTCCTTCGACAGGGACGCAGGCGTCATCTTGAAGGGGTAGTTGTTATGGCCGAACAGACTGCTTCGCCAGCCAAAAGAAGCCTAGGCGGCAAGTTACTGATCGCAGCTCCCTATCTGTGGCTGCTGATCTTTTTCCTCGCGCCATTCCTGATCGTCTTCAAGATTTCGCTGTCACAAGTGGCTATTGCCATCCCCCCCTATATCCCGACATTCGACCTTGCCGAGGGGTGGCAGTCGTTTCGTGAGAGCCTCTCGGAACTCTCGTTCGAGAACTACGTCTGGCTGACCGAGGACGCGCTCTATTGGAAGTCCTACGTTTCGTCCGTCATCATCGCGGCAATCTCGACAGTGCTGACATTGCTGATCGGGTATCCGATTGCCTACGGCATGGCCCGCAGTCCGAAATCCTGGCGCCCGACATTGCTGATGCTCGTCATCTTGCCATTCTGGACCAGTTTTCTGATCCGCGTTTACGCCTGGATCGGTATTTTGAAAAACGAAGGGCTCTTGAACCAGTTCCTGATGACGCTGGGGCTTATCGATCAGCCACTCGTGATCCTCAATACCAATATCGCGGTCTATATCGGCATCGTTTACTCCTATCTGCCGTTCCTGGTGTTGCCGCTGTATGCAAGCCTGGAACGCCTGGACGGGAGCTTGCTGGAAGCTGCTGAAGACCTCGGCAGTCCGCCCTGGAAGGCTTTTTGGCAGATAACCGTGCCGCTATCGCTTCCGGGCGTGATCGCCGGATGTTTTCTGGTGTTTATTCCCGCTGTCGGTGAATTCGTGATCCCTGATCTGCTGGGCGGGTCCGACACTCTGATGATCGGAAAGACCCTGTGGGTAGAGTTCTTCAACAACAGGGACTGGCCGGTGTCGTCGGCCGTGGCCGTCATCCTGCTGTTGATCCTCGTGATCCCGATTGTGCTCTTCCAGAACCAGCAACAGAAAATGTCGGAGAAAGACGGATGACGCGCGGTCCGACCTGGTTCAACATCACCTCTCTGGTCCTGGGCTTTTCGTTCCTGTATCTGCCCATAGTTCTCCTGGTGATCTACTCCTTCAACGCCAGTCGACTGGTCACGGTCTGGGGTGGCTTTTCGACCAAGTGGTATGCTTCGCTTCTGCAGAACGATCAATTGCTTGATGCTGCCTGGGTGACCGTCAGGGTCGCCTTCACGTCCGCGACGATTGCGACCGTCCTGGGCACGCTTGCTGCGCTGGTTCTGGTTCGTTCAGGCCGATTTATGGGCCGGTCCCTGTTTTCCGGAATGATCTTCGCGCCGCTGGTCATGCCCGAAGTTATTCTGGGATTGTCGCTGTTGCTGCTCTTTGTTGCCATGGACCAGGCGCGAGGCTTCTGGACAGTGATGCTGGCTCACACCACTTTCGCCATGTGCTATGTCGCCGTGGTGGTTCAGTCTCGGCTCGTCGGTTTCGACAAGTCCATGGAGGAGGCGGCGGAAGATCTTGGCTGCCCACCGGTAAAAACCTTCTTCCTGATCACCTTGCCGATCATCCTGCCCGGCGTGATCGCAGGCTGGATGCTGGCCTTCACCTTGTCTCTGGATGATCTTGTGATCGCCAGCTTCACGACGGGACCGGGGGCGACAACCCTGCCGATGAAAATCTATTCCCAGGTGCGTCTTGGTGTGACGCCAGAGATCAATGCTGTCTGCACCATTCTTGTGGCAGTGGTCACCGTCGCCGTGATTGCGGCTTCTATTGTCACCAAGCGCCAGCAGGTGCAAAGGGAACGAGAGGAAAGGGCGGCGTTTGGGGCTGACGGCTAAGAAGGTTGTCAGCCTGCCCGAGGCGGGCGAAACAGATAAATGACCAACCAGACCGGTATGACAATGAATGATCCCAGAACCATGTTCGGGATCGCCCAATCGCGAAATTCCAGCATGTAGATCCACAACTCGAGTGGGCTCAAACCGACCGAAGCCAGAAGATCTTCAGCCGTGACGTTCACGAACGAGAGACCCGCTCCCACAAGCAGGGATATCACTGCGATCTTGAAGAGTGTCGACAGGTACGGGAACACGGCGCTCTGGTTCTTTCGGGTCTGGCGTTCGGGTCAAACCGTCAGGGACAATTCACACAACGTCCTGCAACGGTGCCTTAATTCTTTGCTTTAAGAATTTACAAACCATAAACAACCTTGCAAAAACCGGCTGAAAACGGGGCAGGCTATCGCTTTTGGGCTCACCTGGAAATCAACCCAAATCGATTAAGTGACGACCCGCTCATGTTTTTCGCTGCAATGCGGCAAAGATGTCTTGACCCCGGCTGGACAAGCAGCGAATGTGCGCGACACGCATCTTGCGGTCTTAATTGGGAGTGAAACATGAACAAAATATATCCGGACGCAAAGGCCGCCCTGGACGGGCTGACCTTTGACGGCATGACGGTCATGGCCGGCGGGTTCGGTCTGTGCGGCATTCCGGAGAACCTGATCGTGGCGCTCCGGGAATCCGGCGCCAAGGACATCACCGCTATATCCAACAATGCCGGTGTCGATGACTTTGGCCTGGGTCTTCTGTTGCAGACTCGCCAGATCAAGAAAATGGTCTCGTCCTACGTCGGCGAAAATGCCACGTTTGAGAAGCAGTACCTGAACGGTGAGCTGGAGCTCGAGTTCAACCCGCAGGGCACGCTCGCCGAGCGGATTCGTGCCGGTGGAGCCGGTATCCCGGGCTTCTACACCAAGACCGGTGTCGGCACTCTGATTGCCGAAGGCAAGGAACACAAGGACTTCGACGGCGAGACCTACATCATGGAAACCGGCCTTGTTGCCGATGTTTCGCTGGTCAAGGCCTGGAAGGCCGATAAGGAAGGCAACCTGATCTACCGCAAGACCGCCCGGAACTTCAATCCGATGATGGCAACCGCAGGTAAGATCTGCGTAGTGGAAGTGGAAGAGCTGGTCGAAGTGGGTGAGCTTGATGCCGACAACATCCACACAGCCGGTATTTTCGTCGACCGGATCATCGTCGGCGACCACGAAAAGCGTATTGAAAAGCGCACCACGCGCGCAGCCTAAGGAGAACACATCATGGCTTGGACACGTGATGATATGGCTCAGCGCGCTGCGCAAGAGCTTGAAGACGGTTTCTACGTGAACCTGGGTATCGGCATTCCGACCCTCGTATCAAACTACATTCCGGAAGGTGTGCACGTCACACTTCAGTCGGAGAACGGTATGCTCGGAATGGGCCCGTTTCCGACCGATGAAGAAGTTGATGCCGACCTGATCAACGCAGGCAAGCAGACCATCACCGAATTGCCGCAGACGAGCTATTTCTCTTCTGCCGACAGCTTCGGCATGATCCGCGGCGGTCACATCGATCTGTCGATCCTCGGGGCCATGGAAGTCGCTGAAACCGGCGATCTCGCCAACTGGATGATTCCGGGCAAGATGGTCAAGGGCATGGGCGGCGCCATGGATCTGGTGGCCGGTGTGAAGCGGGTCGTGGTGATCATGGACCACACTTCCAAGGCAGGCGATCCGAAACTCCTGAAGGAATGCTCTTTGCCGCTGACCGGTGTGAAATGCGTTGACCGCATTATCACGAACTTCGGCGTCTTCGACGTGGTCGAGGGCGGACTGAAAATCGTTGAACTCGCTCCGGACGTCACGTTGGACGAAGTGAAGGAAAAGACCAGCGCGACCATCGTCTGAGGTCGTGAGGACCTGAAGTCTCTAGGACGATCTTAGCGATCCTTTGCGAGGGCGCCTGCAACCATTGCAGGCGCCCTTTTGCTTCCCGGATACTCCGTTCGCAAGGAAACGGGAGGTCGCAACCAGCCCTGGTTCGAATATGCCGACAGCGGGTTTGTCCCGAATTGGTACTCTTTCATAAAATTGACAGGGGAACAGGGCTGCAAGTTAACAAATACAGCTGTCAAAAAGCAGGTGAAACCGCGCAAATTGAACTTGTGCGGGTCAAAACTCTGCGCTGATAACTTCACTAGCTAAACAATACAATAGCGTTTACGGCATCCGGTACTTCGCTTCCAGACCAGTCAACTGGCCTTCAAGACTTATCAGCTACCTTCCGGCAGTATTCTGTGGAGGGATATCGTGGCTGGAGTGCCAAGGGCAGTTTCAAAGCTCATCAAAGTACTGTCGTCCTGGCTTCCAAGCTTGCGTGCACGCTTCATGCTGCTTGTCGCCGGCCTTTTCCTGTCGCTTTCCGTCGTAATGATCATGGTAGCGAGCTACCTCGACCTGCGTGACGAAGAGCAACGGATCGTATCCGATGCCAAGGCAATCGGTGCCACGGTCAGCCGGTTGTCTGTCCCGCACCTTGCCAATCATCATTACCTCATCCTTGAGCAGGAGCTGGAAAGTATTGCCGCCAGCGGCATCATCGAGCTTGCTCAGGTTCTCGACCCAGCAAGATCGGTGACCATCGATAGTGACCCGTCCACCAGCTATTTCGACGAGCAGGAGACGCTTCCGCTGGTCGCAATGGTGCTTGAGAGCGGTGAAGAACAGCTGAGGCAATCTCGTGAGCGTGTGGAGATCGCCCTTCCGGTTCGGGACATGGCCGACAATCGCCTTCTTGGCGTAGCGTTTGTTTCCGTGAAACACGCACCGGCCAGCGGTATGCTTTTGTCCATCTGGGGACGAAACATCGTGATCACGCTTGTGCTTCTGGTCTTCTGCATTCCCGTGACTTTCCATATTGCCGATAACTTCATCAGCCCGATCAAGGCGTTGACCCAGACCGCTCACACCGTCAGTGCGGGCAATTTCGATGCGCCGTTTCCCGTTGCAAGGCGAGATGAGATCGGTGTCCTGGCGCGTGCTTACAGAGACATGGTCGGAACGATCCGGGACAACATGGCAAAGATCCATGAGCTGGCCTTTGTCGACCCGATAACCCGATTGCCAAATCGGGAGTGCTTTCGTCAGCACTTCACCGGGAACATGTTCACACCGGGTGGGCAAGCCAACCGCATGGCGGTCTTGTTTGTAGATCTTGACCGGTTCAAGCGGGTCAATGACAGCTATGGCCATGATCATGGCGATGCTCTGCTGAAGGAAGTTGCCGCGCGGTTGCACAGGCTCCTGAATGCATCCGAAGGCGATAGAAATGCCAACAACGAGCGGCATGCAGACTTGGAGCTGAAACCCGGCAAAGGTGTAGCTGAACCCACTGCTCAGGTGGCAAGGCTCGGCGGAGATGAATTCGCGATTGTCATACCGGCAGAAAAGCCGATGACCAATGTCTACACCCTGGCCGACCAGCTGGTGCAATGTGTCGAACAGCCGCTGGAGATTAACGGCCTGACGATGACCGTTGGGGCCAGTATTGGTGTCTCGGTCTATCCTGATGATGGCGAGGATTATACGGCGATCTTGAAGAACGCTGACATCGCTATGTATGCGGCCAAGCGGACCGGTGGAAATCGGGCATGTTTCTACAGCGAAATCGAGCGCGACTCGTTCTCCCGTGAACGAATTCGTCTCGAGGCCGAACTGAAAAGAGCGCTTCTGCGCAACGAAATCGAAATCTACTTCCAGCCGAAAGTCGACTGCCGTTCAATGAAGGTGGTGGGGGCAGAGGTTCTGGCCAGATGGGCCCATCCCGAACGCGGTTTGCTGACGCCCGGATGTTTCATAGACGTTGCTGAAGAAAGCGACCTGATCACCAAGCTGGGTGACAGGGTGCTGGAGCTCGCCTGCCGTCAGGGTCGCGTTTGGCTGGACAATGGCCAGAGAGTTCCCTTGGCTGTGAACGTGTCAATCCGGCAATTGGAAAAACCGGGCTTCACTTCCCGGGTTCTCGAGGTTTTGGACTTTACCGGTTTTCCAGCGGAGTTGCTCCAGCTGGAGGTTACCGAGACAGTTGCAATGGCCGACCCGGAACGGGTCACGGAAGCCGCCAAGCCACTTCTTGAGGCTGGCATTACGTTTGCGATTGATGATTTCGGGACCGGTTACTCAAGTTTGGCGCATCTGCAGCAATTGCCATTCAACACGTTCAAGATCGACAGAAGCTTCATCAGCGGCCTGGTGAATGACCAGCACAGCCGCTCGATCGTCCAAACCATTCTGGCGATGGCCAAAAGCCTGAACTACGAAGTCGTCGCAGAAGGCGTGGAAACTGAAGAGCAGCAGGCCTTTCTTGCAGAACATGGTTGCACGATCGCTCAAGGCTTCCTTTTTGCCAGGCCCATGCCGGCGGATCATTTCGACGCCTGGGCAAAAGTCTTCCTGTCGCGACCGGAAGAAGTTCAAGGCAATACGAAAAACGGCGGCGATCGCAATTCGACCGCCGCCGCTTGAAACAAGTGTGTCCGATCTAACGTGCTGCTTTATTCAGCCGCCGTGCTTTCCCGACGTTCAGCAATCGGCTTGATTGCCGGGAAGTCCTGATCCGTAAGCGTTTCCTTCGAGAGCAACAGCTCTGCGCCTTCGTTGAGTTCACTCCGGTGCGCGTTCAGGACCTCTTTGGCACGCGTGAAAGCGGTCTCGACCCGGGTTTTGATCGACTCGTCTATTTCCCTCTGGGTCTGCGGCGAAACCTCGGCAACATCTCCGGCCGGTTGGCCCAGGAAATTCTGTCGCTGGGTCGCATAGGCACGGTTGCCGAGTTCGGTGTCCATGCCGTAACGCATCACCATGTCCCGGGCAACTTCCGTTACCTTTTGCAAGTCGTCCGATGCACCGGTCGAAATCTCCTCAAAGACGATTTCCTCGGCAGCACGGCCCCCCATCAGAACAGCCATTCTGTTTTCAAGATCCTGGGTGGAGAGCAGGAAGCGATCTTCGGTTGGCCTTTGCATGGTGTAGCCAAGCGCGCCGATACCGCGTGGAATGATCGAGATCTTGTGAACCGGGTCACACCCTTCCAGATTGGCTGCCACAAGTGCATGGCCCATTTCGTGAAAGGCCACCGTGCGCCGTTCTTTCTCCGACAGGATCCTGCTGCGTTTCTCAAGCCCGGCAATGACGCGTTCGATCGCTTCGTTGAAGTCCTTCAGTGTGACGGCATCCGCATTGCGTCGTGTCGCGAGCAGGGCCGCTTCGTTGACCAGTGTCGCCAGATCAGCGCCCGAGAACCCGGCCGTCAACTGGGCGACTTGTTCCAGATCGGTTGACGGGTCGAGCTTGATCTTCTTGACATGCACTTCGAGGATCGCAAGTCGGCCGGGTTTGTCCGGCTTGTCGACCAGAACCTGACGGTCAAAGCGGCCTGCGCGCAGCAGGGCAGGGTCCAGGATCTCCGGCCGGTTGGTGGCTCCCAGAAGAATAATGCCGCTGGAAGGGTCGAAGCCATCCAGCTCGGTCAGAAGCTGGTTGAGCGTCTGTTCCTTCTCGTCATTGGTTCCCATGGGGCCGCTGGAACGGGCGCGGCCAAGCGCATCGAGTTCATCGATAAAGATGATCGCGGGTGCGGACTTTCTGGCCTGCTCGAAAAGATCGCGAACACGCGCTGCGCCGACACCCACGAACATCTCAACAAATTCGGAACCTGAAATGGAGAAGAACGGGACCTCGGCTTCGCCTGCAACAGCCCGTGCCAGAAGTGTCTTGCCTGTTCCGGGAGGACCGACCAGAAGGATACCCTTGGGAACATGTGCGCCGAGGCGGCCGTACGATTTCGGGTCCTTGAGAAAGTCGACCACTTCCTTGAGTTCACGCTTTGCCTCATCGACACCGGCGACGTCTTTGAAGCGGACGTCGACATCGGTTTCGACATAAACCTTGGCCTTGGATTTGCCGACGGTCATCATTCCGCCAATGCCCTGTTTCTCGGCAAAGCGACGGATAATGAACATCCATAGGCCGAAGAACAGCAGGACCGGCAGTACCCAGGACAGGATGTCCTTGATGAAGGTGCTCTGGACGATGCCCTCGAATTTTACGTCATACTTGTTGAGTTCTTCAGCGAGTGGAATTTCGACCCGGGTGGTGACGAAATACTGCCTGCCATCCTTCAAGGGCTCCTTGAACTTGCCCTGGATGGTGTTTTCCTTGACCTCGATGGACTCGATCTTCTTGTCCTTGAGATACTGCTCGAACTGGCTGTAGGGGATTGGTTCGACATTCTTGTACGTCGCCCACCAGCTCTGGAACATGAGCACCAGCATCATGGCGATGAAGGCGTACCAAAGATTTATCTGGTGTTTCTTGTCCATGGAAAAAGCGTCCCGGCAATGGATTTTGCAATGCCGTCATTGGGACGATTTAGCGCCGCACTGTCAAGGCGTTGATGTGTTTATGCAGCAGACACCGTCCGGCGCTTGGACTGTTTCGTGCGGAACGAGGTGGCACTTGACCTGGCAAGATAAATAACCGGGATCAGGCCAACCAGAACAATCGCGAGTGAAGGTAGGGCCGCTTCCTCGAAAGCTTCTCGGGAGGCGGCCTCAAAAACGGTGGTTGCCAGGGTCTCGAAATTGAATGGCCGCAGCAGGATTGTTGCCGGAAGTTCCTTCATGCAATCGACGAAGGAAAGGAGGGCTGCGGAGAGCAGAACCGGTTTCAGAATCGGTAAATGGATCTGCGTCAGCGTCTGGCCGGTGTCGCGGCCGAGAGTTCTTGCAGCCATGTCAAAATGGGGCGAGATCTTGCCGAAACCGCCTTCGACCTGACCGTATGAAACCGCCAGAAAGCGTACGACATAGGCATAGACCAGGGCTGTTCCGCTGCCCAGGAGCAATAGCCCTGTCTTGACGCCGAACCAGGACTGCATCTGCGCATCGAGGAAGTTGTCGAAATTGGCGAGCGGGATCAGAATGCCGATCGCCAACACTGTACCGGGAATGGCGTATCCGATCGACGCCAGACGGACAGCCGCTTTCAAGGGACCTTTTGAGTTGAGGCGAAGCGCATAGGCCAGGGCAATCGAGATAACCACGGTGATCAGGGACGCGGCAGCAGCAAGGCTGAAGCTGTTCCACACTGTCGACAGGAAGCCCTGTGAAAGCAATCCGTCAAGTCGACGGCTGGCTCTGTCCGCCAGCATGAGGCCTGGAAGGACAAAGCCCAGAAGAATTGGAAACAGGCAAAGGGACAAAGCAAGGGCAGCCTGAGGCCCCTTCAGGTCAAAACGCGTCGGTGCCCTGTGTTTTGAGCCACTGCTGCCGTCAAAACGTTGCTTTCTGCGGCCCAGTCGCTCAAGCCACAACAGCAGCAGCACCATAGCCAGCATAGCAAGGGCAAGCTGCGCCGCGCCGCCCAGACTGGAACGGTTCAACCAGACATCATAGACCGAAAACGTCAGTGTTCGGACACCGAAAAACGTGACCGCACCGATGTCGTTGAGGCATTCCATGAGGGCAAGCGATACGCCGATGGCGATCGCAGGACGGGCGAGCGGAAGGGCAACACGGAAAAACAGGCCGTAGGGAGAGGCGCCCAAAGTCCGTGAAACGTCCAACACGGAAGAAGACTGGATCAGAAAACTGGCGCGGGTAGTAAGATAGACATATGGGTAAAGCACTATGCCCATTACGAAAATTGCACCGCCGAGCGAACGTATTTCGGGAAACCAGTAATCCCTTGAAGTCTTGAAGCCGAACAGGGAACGGATGAAGCTTTGCACCGGCCCCGTATAATCAAGAACCTCGATATAGGCGAAAGCAACGATGTAGGTCGGTACCGCAAGAGGTATCAGCAATGCCCAGTCCATGATCTTCCGGCCGGGAAAATTACACATCGTGACCAGCCAGGCGGTTCCGACGCCAGCGACCGTCGTGATGGTACATACACCGAGCATCAGCAGCAGCGTTGTCAGCAAGGACCGCGGCAGGACCGTGCTCAACAGTTGGCCCCAAAGGTCAGCTGATGGTGTGAGGGAAATATAAACAATTGCTGCGACAGGAAGCAGAACCAACGCTGCGATAGCCAGCGCTGCTATTTGCCAGAAACGATCAACAAAAGTGAGGGTGGGAGTGCGCAGCAAGGCAGTTCTGTTTTGTTTGTAACGGGTTGCAGGAAGCACTAACGGCAATTGCCTGAAAATGCAAAAAAGCGCCGTGAAACACGGCGCTTTTCTATCTCAAATCCAAGCTGGATTAGGAAGCTGGACCATCGTCGAAGCCAACCTTGTCGGCCAGTTCACTGGCGGTCTTGCGGTTCTTCGCAATTTCATCCAGCGTCAATGCGTCAGGCTTCAGCTCGCCCCAGCCCTGAACGCGCTCGGAAGCTTCCACGCCCGGAGTAACCGGGTATTCGAAGTTGGATTCAGCGTAGATCTGCTGAGCCTTCGGAGAAGACAGGAACTCGATCAACTTGACGGCGTTGTCTTTGTTCGGAGCATTCTTTGCCAGAACGATACCCGCCAGGTTGACGTGAGTACCGCGGTCATCGGCATTCGGGAACAGAATGCGGACGGACTTTGCCCATTCTTTCTGCTCCGGCTCTTTGTCGTTGGTTTCCATCTTGCCCATGTAGTAGGTGTTGCCGATGGAAATGTCGCACTCGCCAGCATAGATCGCCTTAACCTGTGCGCGGTCGTTGCCGGAAGGCTTGCGAGCGAGGTTGTCGCGTACGCCAGCGAGCCATTCTTCGGTCTTTTCGGCACCGTGATGAGCAACCATGGAAGCGATCAGGCCGATGGTGTAAACGTGCTGGCCGGAGCGCGTGCAGATGCGGCCTTTCCACTTCGGATCAGCAAGCTCTTCGTAAGTGATGCTGTCCTGGTCGACGCGATCCTTGGACGCGTAAACGATACGCGCGCGGTTGGTCAGGCCAATCCAGTGACCTTCCGGATCACGATACTGCTCCGGAATGTTCTTGTTCACGACATCGGAGTTCACCGGCTGAGTGACGCCAAGCTGTTTAGCGCCGTCCAAACGACCGATGTCAACGGTCAGCAGAACGTCTGCCGGAGAATTTTCTCCTTCAGCGGCAATACGCTCGCCAAGACCCTTGGAGGCGAAAACCACATTCGGCTTGATTCCGGTTTCTGCTGTGAAAGCATCAAGCAGCGGCTGGATCAGGAACGGCTGGCGATAGGAATAGATATTCACTTCACCGTCGGCGAGTGCCGGTGCTGCGGACATCGCCGCGGCGGACATAATTAGAGCACCGGACAGGGCGCGGAGTTTGGACTGCATGGTTATCTCCCCGAAATCAGGATTCGTATTCCAGCTTCAGTTTGCTCATCTGAAGATTGCAGCTCGGTATATGTCGCCAGAGTGAAATTAAGTCAATAAACCTTTTAAAATCAATAGTTTAGAATGATTCAAAACTAAATTGAGTTAAAAACTCCACTAACGTTGCGGAAACTTGTTAAAAAACAGGAGTTTACCGGTCAAGTTTCTCAGCAAAAAAACCCTTTTTACTACTTATAGTAATCATCACGAACACGTGATCAACCGGGTTTTCGGTAAGAAAAAATGTAGGGATTTTCATCAATTGGCTCAAAAATTGCGGGCACCGGAAAAAGCGTGCCTGTTTCAGGCCGCTTTTCGGGAGCGTATTTTATCCGACTGATTTGTTAACAGAGCAAATTGTTATCTGTTCTCAAGGGGCTGCGCGAAAAGTCGAGATCACTCCGAAAGCACCCGTTGGGTCGGAAAAATGATCTCCACCAACGTGCCTTGATCAGGTGTGGAATCGATGTGGAAGCTCGCGCGGTTGGCTTCGACGAGGGCCTTGGTGAGCGGCAGACCAAGTCCGGTGCCTCCGCCCCGGCTGGTTGTATGAAGCTGACGGAAAGGCTCGAGTGCCGCTGCAAGCTGCTTGGCCGTCATGCCGGTGCCGGTATCGCGCACGCGCAAGGCCACTTCACCATTGCTTTCAAGAGCCGTCGACAGGATCACCTGACCACCGGACTTGTTGTACTTGATGGCATTGGACAGAAGGTTGAGCACGATCTGGCGAAGCGAACGCGGATCGGCAACAACATCCGGAACCGATTCCGGCAGACTTGCCCGGATGATGACCCTTTCGCGATTGGCCTGTGGTTGCATCAACGCGACGCATTCGTTGATGACGTCGTTGGTAGAGACCGCCGAAAAGTTCAGGTCCAGCTTACCCGCTTCGATCTTGGACAGATCCAGAAGATCGTTGATCAGGCTCATGATATGAGAGCCGGAGGTGCGGATGTCTTTGAGATAGTCCTTGTAGCGGTCGTTGCCGATCGGCCCGAACCGCTCTTCCATCATCACCTCGGAAAATCCGATAATAGCGTTGAGCGGTGTGCGGATTTCGTGGCTGATCTTGGCAAGAAAGTCAGATTTCTGCGAGCTGGCATTTTCGGCCTGGCGCTTGGCCTGTGTCAGTTCTTCTTCCGCCGTTTTCCATTGCGTGATATCGCGCAGAACCGCGCAATACTTGGCGTCTTCCTTGCCATTCGTGATCCGGCCCATTGTCATGAACAACGGAATGAGACCACCTGTCGGCACTGTGCCAAGAACCTCGCGGCCATCGTTCAAAATGCTGGCGACACCATTACGGGACAGGCCGTCAAGATAGTCGGCGGCTGCGCGGTGGCTCTCCGGAGCAAGAAAATCGGTAAAGGGCGCACCGATCATGTCAGAGCGGCTTGCGCTGAACAAAGCTTCAGCCGAGCCATTCACTTTCACGATCGAACCATGCTGATCGAGCACTAGAACGCCATCCGTTGCGGTTTCAAGGATCGTGTCCATCTCCGCAATCTGATTGCACGCAGCCTCCAGTTCTGCGTTGTCTTGTGACGGTGTTTCCAAAACAACAGGCTGCAAGGGCGTCGAGGAAGTTTGTTTGGCAGGGCGTTCGGTAATGGAGATCATGAGCCCGCGGCTGCCGTTCCACGGCACGGAATGCATGTGGGCATCGACACACAGAACGCCGCCATCCGCCAGTCGCATCTTCATCGTTTCATCGACTTCGTGGTCCATGCCGACTGCGTCGGGCAATTCTTCCGTGTCGTCGATGAACAAGGCCTCAAGTCCGCCGGCTTGTGACAGGGCGGCGATGGACCTGTAACCAAGCATGCGCAACAACGCCTTGTTGGCGTAAAGCACTTCCCGGTCGTGAACGATCGCGATACCGATCGGCAATCTGTCGAGCAACGTCGGGTCGATCGGACCGGCCTCGGGAACCTCCGGCGGGAGGTCTGCTATTTCCTCTTCAGGATCCGGTGACTCGAAATCTTCAAGGTCGCCTTCCAGACGCGCGCCAAGGGCTTCCGCAATTTTTCGGAACGCCTGGCGTTCTGGGCGGGACAGACCGGAGGTATCAACCGGTACGACGCGGGGGCGGGCCGTTGCGAGCGGAATGACCTCTCCGGTCTTTATCGGCTGAGGTTCGTCATCATCAGGGTCATCATTGTCTTCAGTTGTTTCAGCTTCCTGATCTTCACGCTCGAACGCTGCTGTCTCCTCGAAGAAATCCCGCTCATCGGCATCAAAATCATCTGCAGATGTTTCTGTGTCGGTTTCAGATGTATCTTCCGCATCGGAGGCGTGCACTTCTTCGTGGCCATCGTCCAGGGAAGCAGCCTCAGGGATTTCCGAGGGTGTTTCATCGAAATCTTCGTCTTCGTTCTCGTCGATAAGATCATCGGTCTTCGGCGCGGCTGCATCATTCGACGGCGCGTCTTGAAGCGTTTCGTCGACAGGTGCCGATGTTTCGGTTTCCTCACCGTCAAAGAGGTCCAGCGAATTCAACTGTGCAGAGGCGTTATAGGCTTTCTGAAGAGATTTGACCGCGTCTTCTATTTCAGCCGGTTTCAGTTCCGCCGACCCGGAAATGCCGGTCGGCTCCTCGGAGGTTTCTTCTTGATTGGAGGCCGCAACATGGACTTCAGCCTCTTCTTCTTCGACGGAAGAAGCATCTTCGCTAGGAATTTCAGTTTCCGGTTCTTCTACTTCCAAGGCGTCAGCGGCAAGTGCTTCGTCAATGTCCGCTTCAGTTTCAGAAGTCAAATCAGCTTCAGCCGCAGCTGAGTCCAACGGTTCAGAACGTACCGGTTCAGCTTCCCCGTCCAATCCTTCATCCAGGGCAGCAGCAGCACTCTTCAAATCTTCGGTCAGGCTGTCGTCGCCCGAGGCGCCATCGGATTGTCGGGTCTGCAAAGGTGCCCGTGGAACGGATTTGCCGGTGAACTTCGCCAGGGATCCAACCAGTGCTGCTGCACTTGCTCCAAGAAATGTCTTTCCGGAAAACGAATCCGGTTGTGCGGGCTTCAGATCTTCCAGTCTTGCGCCGCCGGACGGGGGTGCAACGGAAGGAGGCGCCGTCTCTTCAGCGATATCTTGTGACGAGGACACGTTGGTATTGGTCTCACCGGTGTCTGCCGCATCTGGTTTTGCTCGTTCGGTCGTAGCCGTATCGTCGTCGGAGGAAGTGTCTTCCCGGTGCAGATACTCGTGTTCCGGTTGCTCGGCTTTTGTGTCCTGGTCGTCTTCTGCTTCTTCCCGTTCGTGGGAAGACACAAGTGTGATGATCGGATTGTCCGGGTCCTGAATGGCATCCGCCGTCCGGCAGACACCAAACCCGCGATAGCCCTCAAATTTTCGGTTCCGGTCAAATGCTGGCAGGGCGGCCATGTCCACGGGAACACGCAACGCTGCGCCGCTCACCGGCCAGTTAATGGTTTTACCGCTCCACGTATCGCGTCGGTCGAGCGCTCGTGAAATGCTGCCACGAGGATCCAGGTCAAAGATCCTGGAAACTTCATCCCAGGTCAGGCCGACGATGTTGGTCGCATCCGGTCCGAGAACTTCTGAAAATTCATCTGAAAGGAACGTAAAACGGCGGTCGACGTCCATTTTCCATGCGAAACGAACCGGTCTGCGGCGCGGCTGGAAGACGAAGGCATCCTGCTCGAGCTCTTCGTCGATCGTCTCGACCGGGTCTGAGGAAAGCTCTGGAGCGTCTGCTTCAGACTGTACGTCCTGATCTTCCGCCTCATCTGCTCCCTGGACAGCCTCTTCTGTCGCAGCTTCGAATTCCGAATCCGAGACTTGTGCCGTGTCAGTAGCCGTTTCGTCAGGGGCGTCGAGCAGCTCTTCGTCGGAGACTTCCTCGGATTGAGTGTCGATAATCGCTTCGTCAGAAGCAGTCTCTGAGACGAAGGACTCAACCTCTTCCTGCGACGGCTCAGTCGTTTCGTCTTCAACTATCGCGCTGTCGGGGATCTCTTCATCCATGACCGTGAGAGTTTCGGACTTGCCTTCAAGGTCGACGGGGAGTTCGCTCACTGTAGAAGCGGATAATTCTTCTTCTGAGATATCTTCGCTCAAGTCATCGCCGTCGGCGTCAATCGAAACTTCTGATACGTCTTCGTCACGGAAGTGGTCGGCAACGGCAGCCGTTGCGGCTGGAGCTGCTGCGAAACGCGCGCTCACATCCGGATCTGCCGAAGCGGTTTCCTCCAGTGGTTGTTCGTCAGCTGCATTGTCATCGATTGCTTGGTCGTCGAGCATGATCAGCTTGGGACCAGCCGGGATTTGCAAAATGATCCCTTCGTGGAAGCTGCCATTGAGATCCAGTGGCCCGAACAGAGCTGTCTGGCTGTCCGGCAGATCCAGGTCTTCCGGGGTACCATCAAGCGCGCCTGTCTTGTACTCGACCGTGCCGCCAGACATCAGGAACACCGTACTATCGGAAGTCTTTGCAAGCTGGGCAAAGGCCTGAAGCGGATCCTTGGTCAGTGTAAGACCTTTGTCATTGCACACGATCAGGGCAGCAGACTGGCCATCATCCAGTTCAATCTTCTTGCACTGGCAAGTGAGCAACATCACCCGGAGGCCGCGGTAAAAGCGAAGACGGTCGATACTGAACTTGTCTGTCGCGCCGGAAGCTGCAATTCGGGCTATATGCGGACGGGCAGGGGAACGCTCCAGCGAAGCAAGCCCTCCAAGGTCAGAGACCGACTGAGCCGAAAAGAACGACGCACCGGCGGCGTTGGCCCACAGCATGCGCGCGCCATCGGCCGACCAGAGCCAGGCTGCTCTCGTGTCGGTAACAAGCTGAACCAGATCATTCTTGGCACTCAGTTCCAGGAATGATTGGGTCTGATTGTCCATGGCTGTGCTCCAAACTGGTCTGCAACACCGGTTGACGTGCTGCGGCTGCCGGTTTTGTCTGCAGTAGTAAACTTCTTGTTAATACTAGCAAACTTCAACGTCGTCCACGTAAAGCAAGGTTGCTAAAGGACTTACGTGAAGGCGTGGTTAATCTTAGCAGATGAACTCCTAAAATTATGCTTCAGACAATTATGTTTCTGTGAAAAGAGGTGCACAAACCTTTGCTGGCAAATGCCGTGCTGTTGCGGGTTTTTCCTTACTCTCCTTTGCCGGATTGATTCACAAAGGCGGAAATTGATAGGGCAAGGGTCCCGAGCGATTAGTTTGCCGGATAGCCATCTCCATGTTACGAACTTTTGGCATGGAGCATCCGAGGCGATGCAACCTGCAATCTGCCTGCGACCTGAGGAGCGCTGAGATGAGCAAAGACAACACCGGTTTCGAAGTCCCTGAGCAAATGCGCGATTTTGCCGAGAAAAGCGTCGACCAGGCGCGCAAGGCATTTGACGACTTCATGGGAGCGACCCACAAGGCAGTCACCAACGTTGAGGACAGTGCGAGCGCGGTTCAGGCCAGTGCCGCTGACACGAACAAGAAAGCACTGAATTATGCGGAAGAGCATGTCAATGCGGCTTTCAAGTTCGCTCAGGAACTCGTCAAGGCCGACAACGTGGAAGACATGATGAAGCTGCAGCAGAACTATCTGCGCGGCCAGATGGAAGCGCTGGGCGAGCAGGCCCGCGAACTGTCGAACTCGGCAACCAAGGCCGTCCAGGACGCTGCCAAGGCTGCACAAAAGAAGTAACTTCACATTTTTATCCGTGCAGGGCGGTAACGCCCTGCGCCGCAGTTCGCAAAATCATATTTACGATTGCGTCATTCCATCATTCATCTTTTGGTCGCAATGGGATTGTAAGCTCTTTAAGCTGATTGAGTTCCAGCCAGCCGCAAATTCCCTGAAAAGCAGGATGTGCCAGCATTTGCCAGTCTTTGTTTCAACTTGTTTGGGACAATGGCAGCCGCTTGGAACCAGAAACGTCAGCGATCCCCAACGGAAGTTTTGTTGTGCAGTGCAAAAAAATGTTGCAACGCAGCAAAGAGTACACTATGTAAGGATCAGCGGATGACGACAGGGTCCGCCGGCGAATGTTCCGGCGGAGTGAATTTGAACCGATGATCGCATCCGAACTCTAGGAGATGAGATCATGACTGACACCAATACGACTGCCGCAAAACCGGCTTCCAAAGCACGCGCCTCCAAAGCAAAAGCTGCTCCGGCTGGCGTAACCTTCCCGGACTTCGAAGCTTTCGCACTGCCGAAAATGGAAGTGCCGGCTGCATTCCGTGAAGCTACGGAAAAAGGCATCGAAAATGCTCGTGATGCATATGCAAAGGTGAAGACCGCTGCTGAAGACGCAACTGATCTGATGGAAGACACTTTCGAAACTTCCCGTCAGGGCGTTGTGGAATTCAACCACAAGGCTGTCGATGCTGCCAAGACCAACGCCGACGCAACGTTCTCCTTCATCAAGGACATCATGTCTGTGAAGACGCTTGCTGAAGCTATCGAGCTGCAGTCCACTTTCGCACGTCAGCAGTTCGACGCCCTGAGCAACCAGACCAAAGAAATGCAGGAACTTGCTACCAAACTCGGTACCGACGTTTCCGCTCCGGTCAAGGAAGCCATGGAAAAGTCCTTCAAGGACATTAAAGTCAACTAATTCGGCTGACACGCACTTTTGAAGCGCAAAATCAGTTATAATGCCCGGGGCAATGCCTCGGGCATTTGCTTTTCAACAGGCCAGAATTTTTCATGAAATTCCCGCTTGCCGGTTGGAAAAAACGGGGTTAGAAGATGCCCTTGAAATTGGCGGTCGGGGCGAGTAAGGTCCGCGCCACTTTGAAGACCTTAAGCAGACGTAGCTCAGTTGGTTAGAGCGTCGGATTGTGGCTCCGAAGGTCGGTGGTTCGAATCCACTCGTCTGTACCACTCATATTAGTTTGCCAGATAGCTCCTTGAGCGATCTTTCCGTTGCGGACCGCATTGTGTGCGGTTGCCGTAATTCGGCAACTCTTTGTTACGTCACTTCCGATAGATTGGGTTCAAGATCGAATGCACCCCAATCAAAAAGGGAATTGCCGATGACAAGCAGCTCTCCAAGTATCGGCACCAGATTGAAACGGCTTCCGGGCCAGTTCCTGGTGGCGCTGTTAAACGCAACCTCCATTCTTGTCATTGCCGCCTGTGTGCTGGTGATCGTTATGCTCAACCAGATCGACACGGCAGGGGCCCGCATCGCGGCCTCGGTCACCGAAGCGACGTTCTCGCAGATGCAGATTTCTCCTGCCGAATTCAAAACACGGCTCGTGGCCCTGGATCAGCGGATCGAACTTCTGTCCGAGCGTCTGGCAAATCCCGAATTGCAGCAAGATGGAGAGTTGAAGCAGCAGCTGACCGAATTGAACCGGAACCTGACGGATCTCAAAGAGGCGGCCCAGAGCATTCGATCTGCTGGTCCCGCGGTCACTTCGACCGCCTTTGAGCAGGCAGGGGATATGGTGACGGACAGTCTCTATGCGCTGCGAGGCTGCCGCTCGAATGAAGGCAAGCCGGACACAGGGAGCTGAACCTGGGCAGGATCGGCTATTGAACCGACTTTGGCAGATCCGAACGCAACCTGTTGCGTCCGGCAATATCTCTTGACCTTCTGGCATCCACCGTCGTTGCCCGCCCATCCGGTCTGAAAGCGGTCTTGAAGGTGAAGGCTTCGGCTGTCGGGCCAACATCACCCAGAAGCTCATGCCGTTCGACGGCTTCGCTCCAGTCGGGCTGATGGTCTATAGGCACCCACCACAACACATAAGGTGGATAATCTTCGGTTTCTTTGACGAAGAGATGTCCCAGGCGCAAGAGTTCAACGTGGGGCCCGAGATAGACCGCGGCAAGCGCGGATTCAAGATCCTGCCAGAGCGATATCGTCGACGGCGCCCAGCCGTCACCGTTGTCAGTCCAATATTTGGGGAACACCTGGTCTCCCCAGCTTTCCGGTCCGGGGTCACCGTCGTAGCCGGAGCGGGCGATAAAGCCGTCCGCGCGCTCCATGGCCGCCCACACAGCCGGCTCGTCGCTGAAGAAGTCATTGTTTGCCGGGTCGTCCGCACGGGAACGGAACTGGGCAAATGTATAGAGCGCGAGCCAGTGACCGGACATTTCTCCTCCCATGACGGGTGATGCGTTGGGACACACTGTCTTCAATTTTGGGCGACTTCAAGGGTTTGCAGCCGCGTTAAAACAGTTTGAACGCGAATCCGGCTGGAAAAACTGTCAGGGCTGAGGTACGGACATCTTCAGATTGTTTGCTCCTGCAAGCGAATCTGGCCCACCTGTGCGAAGAAATCCGAAGGTTTACAGCCAAGGATATCCAACCTGCCTTCGAGTTTTACTCACAAACAAGGAATTCAGCGTGGAAGATCTCAGCCTTTTCTCCCTCGGCCTGTTGGCTCTGTCCCTTCTGGTGACAGGCGTCGTGGCCGGGATTATCGCAGGTCTCCTGGGAGTGGGCGGAGGCATCGTGATCGTGCCGGTGCTCTATTACATGTTTACCGCGCTCAACATCGATCAGAACGTTCTGATGCATGTTGCGGTTGGCACATCGCTTGCCACAATCCTTGCAACGGGTACTTCGTCCACGCTTGCGCATTACAAGCGCGGCAGTGTCGACATGGACCTTCTGAAACGCTGGTGGTGGGCAATCGCACTTGGCGTCGTGGCGGGCGCTACCCTTGCCGGTAACATTTCAGGTGGTGCACTGACCCTTGTATTCGGGGTCGTTGCCCTTGCTGTTTCGGCAAACATGATGTTCCGAAAGGATGGTTCGCATCTGGCTGACAAATTGCCCGGCAGTCCACTCAAGGAACTGCTTGGATTTCTGATCGGCGGTATTTCGGTGATGATGGGGATCGGTGGCGGAACTCTCGGCGTGCCGACGTTGACCCTGTTCAACTACCCTATCCGCAAGGCGGTAGGCACGGCGGCCGCGATAGGTCTGATCATTGCTGTACCAGGAACCTTGCTGTCGCTCTATTTCGGGTTTGATGTCGACGGCCGCCCGCCGGTATCTCTTGGCTACGTCAACCTGATCGGCTTCGTACTGATCATTCCGGCTTCGACACTTTCCGCACCGCTCGGAGCCAAAATCGCGCACTCCATCGATCCTTCGAAACTCAAGCTCATTTTCGCACTTTTTCTCGGGTTCACCGGTCTTCGCATGATTTATGACGTGGCGATCCAATACTGGTAACAGCGCTCTTGATGGGTGAATCAAAAGGTTTCATTGGTTCTTGAACCCGATTTCGGGGATAGTGGCGCTCCTTTAGGTCGCAGCCCCCTGCACCTCGTTACCTTTGGTCCAAAATGCTTGAAAAGAATGTCACCCTCAGCCTGAAGGGCTGCACCCATGGTGCCCTGATGTGTGTTCCCGTGCTGCCGGGCATTGTTGCGCTTGGTGCGGTGTTCGGCACCGTTGCGGCTCAAAAGGGACTGACTTTCGTGGAAACTGTTCTGATGAATTCGCTGGTTTTTGCCGGTGCCAGTCAGTTCGTTGCCATGGAAATCTACAGCGACCCGCTCAGCTGGGGCACGCTTATCGCCATGATCGGGGTCACGGGTGCGGTGAACATGCGCATGTTGTTGATCGGTGCAAGTCTCCGGCCCTGGTTGGGGCAGGTGCCTTCCTATCAGACGTATCCGGCGCTTTTCTTCCTGACCGATCTCAATTGGCTTTTGACCTTAACCGAATATGACAAGGGAACCAGGGACTGGGGCGTTTATCTGGGCAGCGGATTGTTCGTCTGGTCCATCTGGTCGCTTTCGGTCATTCCGGGATATTTTGCCGGTAGCCTGATCTCCGACCCGAAGGCGTTCGGGCTTGATGTGGTTCTGCCTGCCTTTTTCGCTGCTTTGCTGGTTCCGCTCTGGAAGGGCAAGCGGCAGACGGTCAGCTGGTTTATCGCTGGCGGTGTTGCCGCAGTAACCTGGGCAATCGTCGGTGGCTATTGGAGCATCTTTACCGGTGCGATCGCCGGAGCGCTTGCGGGAGCCTATCTCGATGACTGAGGGCGCATTCTCCGCAGACATGATGTTCATTCTGGTCGTGTTTGGCATGACCGCAGTCACCTATGCACTTCGGGCGGGCGGTTACTGGGTCATGGGGCGGGTGCCGATCACACCCAGGGTCCGCCGGGGGCTGGAAGCTCTGCCCGGCGCGATCATCGTGTCCACCATCCTGCCGATTGTCCTTCAAGGCGGGCTTGCCGTCGGACTCTGCCTGATTGTGGCCGCAGCTGCTCAGGTCGGCTTGAAAAAGGAATACATCGCTGTCTTTTTCGCCGCGGCTGTCGCCGCTGGCCTGAGAGCTGCCGGTCTCTAGCTGGAACTCAGAACGGCGCGGGCGCTGCGAACCGTTTCATCCTTGCTGCCTCCGGCATCAATCTTGGACCAGGTCATCTTGCCAAGGTCATAACCGAGTTGCTGGTCTACGACGTCCCCCGTTGCATCCGACGCATCACCGTCACGTCCAGCAACACGTGCCTTGAGGGTTGTGGCAGGAGCTGACAGCCACAAGCCTGAAAAACCCGCTTCTACCCTTTTTGCAATCTCGGCAATCTTGGTTCGCTCGCCCTCGGCGGCAAACACAGCATCGAACACAGCTGAATGTCCGGCGGCAAGGACACACTGAATGGTGTTGTCGATTTCCTGGTACACATTCGTGGAGGCCTCGAGTGTGTAGGCCTCAGGCGGTGCTTTCTCATGCTCCGGAATGTTCAGCAGGCGTTTGCGCATGACATCCGTGCGCAGAACCCTTGCGCCAGGAGCTCTGCCGATATCAGGAGCAAGGGAATAGGCGAGAGTTGTTTTTCCCGTTCCTGAGAGGCCGCCGATAGCAAGAAGCCGCGGCCTGGACGGTTCCAGAAATGCCGTCGCGAAATCAAAGTAGGTTTGCGCCTGTTTCTGCATCGCCTGTTTGCCGGCTTCATCGGACTGTGCGAGGGCAGCGCTTGCCGCGATTTTTGAACGAATGGCGGCGCGCATCATCATGAAAAACGGAAGAGCTGCGAGAGCGTCGGCGTGGTTGCCCAGACGACTCAAGTCGAGATACCGATTGAAAACGTGATTGGCGGACCGCTTCTGGCCGCGCTCCCACAGATCCATCAAAAGAAAAGCCAGGTCGTAAAGAACGTCACCGGTCGCGATCGCATCGGAAAACTCGACCGCATCGAACAGCACCGGTTTGTCATCGATCATCACGATGTTGCCGAGGTGCGCATCTCCGTGACAACGTCGCACGAGACCGGCGTCGCCTCGCTTGACCAGGAGGTCGTGAAGCGATGCGAGCACAGACCGGGACATCTCCGTCAGATGGCGTATGTCGTCAGCGGGAAACAGCTGCGGGTGTTCACGAAATGCAGCATCGTTCTGCTCAACGTAAGTTGCCAGCTCTTCATAGAAACCCTGTCCATCGCGAAGGGGGGCTTCCTCGTGCGCGGCCACCATCATCTCCGCAAGTTGCTCGGAAAGACTGTCCTCGAACGGCCCCTTCTTTGCCAGAGCGTCAAGCTCGTCACGATGCTCGAACCGGTTCATCTCAACGGCCCACTCCACCGCTTCTCCAATACCGGCAAGGGCCAGTTGCCCATCGCTTTCCAATGTGATCGGCAACGCGCGGCGATAGACCTGAGGGGCATTGGGTTTGTTGTAGGTTATCTCGGCGTTGCAAGCTTCCTTGCGAAGCGCCAAAGTAGAATAGTCCAGGAATGGATATTTGATCGCCCGTTTGACCTTGAAGGCTTTTGTCCCGTTCAGAAAGATGACGTTGGCGTGAGTATTTATCTGGTCCACCCCGGGACGGGTAGGGTCGTCTGAAGGCAATCGCTTCAGAAAGTCGAAAACGTCATTTTGTGTCGGGGCGTGTGTCATGTTTCGTCCTCTAACTGACGTCATTTCGAGTTTGCAACAACCGCGAACGTGCCGATTTGATCCTCCTCAATGAGAGGTGTCAGCGATGTGGCACAGATTAGCTGATTTGTCAGCAAAGGAGGGCTCCATGAGCGAATATCCGTCATTGAAGAAGATCAGGTTGAACCTGGCCCGGACCAAGGAATTTCCGCAAGGTTCTGCACAACATGGATATGAGTTCACCGCTCCGTTGGACGAAACGGGCCACATTGATGCGGAACTCTGGAAGAAGACGCGAGACACCTGCCGTGTGCGCAGGTTCTGGGGCAATGAAGGCGACGAGGTCGGTCACCTGATCCACCGTCCGGGCGGTTCCTGGGCATTTCACTATGACATCGATGGCGATGACGATGATGAGGCCGGCTACCGCTTTGGTGCTCATGCCTTCAATCCGGGTGAATATGTTTCCATCAAGGATGAGGATGGCGAAATGCATACCTTCCAGGTGGTCACTGTCCAGTCGATTTGACCTTGCATTCTCATTGCATGATGAGTGGCAAAGCGCGGAGTTTCCGCGCTTTTGTTTTTTCAGATCCTTGGAAATGCCGGGGAATGCTTCACCCATGGTGGAATGAACGCCGGAAACCGCGGCTTGATCTGTCAGTTTGTTCCAAATTGGAATGAAGTCATTGCAAATTAATCTGGTTTTGAGTTCTGACAAGCCGGTCTTTGATACGGTATAGAATGAACGGAACGAATTGCAGATCAGGAAACGGGACATGGACCAGAAAACCGGCGGCGAATTGTTGGTGGAAGCGCTGGAGCGCCACGGCGCGGAACGCGTATTCTGTGTACCTGGAGAAAGCTATCTTGCGGTGCTCGATGCACTGCATGACGCATCCATCCCGGTAACTGTCTGCCGTCAGGAAGGCGGAGCTGCCATGATGGCAGATACCTACGGCAAGCTGACGGGTAAACCGGGCATCTGCATGGTGACCCGCGGACCGGGAGCGACAAACGCCTCGGCTGGCGTGCACGTCGCCGCTCAGGACTCCACGCCGATGATCCTCTTCATTGGCCAAATCGAGCGTGGTATGCGCGAGCGGGAGGCCTTCCAGGAGGTCGACTATCGGCAGATGTTTGGCGGAATCGCCAAATGGGTCGCCGAAATTGATGACGCGGACCGTGTCCCGGAATTCATTTCCCGTGCCTACTATGTGGCGACGTCCGGACGACCGGGACCGGTTGTCCTGGCACTGCCTGAAGACATGCTGGTGGAGACGGCTGCCGTTTCCCAGCCCCCGTCCTGGCAACAGGTGGAAACCCATCCGGGATTGGCGCAGATGGCAGATCTGCAAAAGCGCCTGTGGGCTGCCGAGCGGCCAATCGCCATCCTCGGTGGCAGCCGCTGGTCGGAAGAAGCCGTCGCAGCCTTTACCCGCTTTGCGGAGCGATTCGACTTGCCAGTCGCCTGCTCCTTCCGGCGCCAGATGCTGTTCGACAATCTCCACGCCAATTATGCTGGCGATGTCGGCATTGGTGCCAACCCGAAGCTGCTTGCGCGGATCAAATCATCCGACCTGATCCTTCTGGTCGGCGGCAGACTTTCCGAGATGCCGAGCCAGTCCTATTCGTTGCTGGACATTCCCACACCGGCGCAAAAGCTTGTTCACATACATGCTGATGCCGAGGAACTTGGCCGGGTCTACCGTCCGACGCTGGCAATTCATGCTAGCCCGACGGCATTTTGCCGGGCTGCGGAGGGCCTGCAGCCGCCTAACGAAATCAGAGGAGCCGGTGAAGCCGAAAAGGCGCATCGTGAGTATCTGGATTGGTCGGGTGCCCGTCCCGAAATTCCTGGTTCGTTGCAGATGGCCGGTGTCATGGAGTGGCTGGAAGCCAACTTGCCGGAAGACGCAGTCTGCACAAATGGTGCAGGCAACTATGCGACGTGGCTACACCGCTTCCACCGTTTCCGCCGCTATGGCACGCAAGCTGCTCCGACCTCGGGTTCGATGGGATATGGGTTGCCGGCCGCTGTTGCTGCAAAGTTGACGTTTCCGGACCGGGAAGTTGTATGTTTTGCCGGTGATGGTTGCCTGCAGATGACGATGCAGGAATTCGGAACGGCCTGTCAGGACGGAGCCAACATCATTGTACTAGCGATCGACAACGGGATGTACGGTACGATCCGCATGCACCAGGAACGCACGTATCCCGGTCGGCCTTCGGCAACCAAACTGATCAATCCGGACTTTGCGGCTCTGGCGCGCAGTTACGGCGCATATGGCGAGACAGTGGAGACGACCGAGGAATTCGGTCCGGCCTATGAGCGCGCACGTGCATCAGGCGTTCCGGCAATTCTCCACCTGAAGCTGGACCCGGAAGCAATCACCCCGGCAGCCAGCCTCAGCCAGATCCGGGCGGCCGCAGAAGCGCAGCGCTGAACGCGCAAGCAGCTTCGGCCCTTGCATAGGAGAAGCGATCATCCGGCATCCTGATCGCTTCTCAGTTTGCTTTCATCGACGCTGAGCGAAATGACAAGCCCAAGCGCGGCAACGACCAGCCCGAACCAGAAGGCGGCGTGCAGTCCGGAGGCAAAGGACTGGCGCACTGCTTCGGCAATAACATCCGCTTCCTTTCCGCTGACGCGGCTGAGTATGGCTTTGATTGCCGGATCTTCCAGCGTACCCGCAGCCAGGAGCCGCATGTCGCTTGGAGACAGCGACACATTGGCAGCCTCTAGTGTACTGGCGACCTGACGAATTGCGGCCGAAAACATCAACGCCGTTGCGCAGGCAATGCCTATCGCCCCAAGGCCCAGGTGAAACATGAACGAAAGCCCGCCAGCGAGGCCAGCGCGTTTGGGACCAACAGCATTCACCGCAGCGGTTCCGGCCGGGCCGAAGGCCAGTCCGCCACCGATTGCCACCGTGATCATCACCGGCATGAGCCCCAAATAGCCCCAGCTTTCCTTCATGAGCAGCATCAGAACGCAGCAGATAATCAGAAAGACGTGACCGATTGCCATAAGTTTCCTGGGGCCGACGGAATTGTAGTAATTGCCGACCGCAACATTCATGATGGAGATTGGAATGCCGAGAGACAGCATGCCCAGAGAACTCCAGAAAATGGACCAGCCGAAAACCTTTTGCATGTATTGCGGCAGGTAAAGCATGCACAGGAAGAGGACGATTGCCGGGAGCCCGTTGAGCGAAAGAGTCCTGACGAATTGGTGATTGCGCATCATCTGCAGAGGCACCATCGGGTCCTTGACCTTGCTTTCCACGAACGGGAACAGCGCGAAGAAAACCAGCGCGCCGCCAAACAGAGCAAGGGTAACGAGCCCGGTCCAGCCGTAATCCGCGCCAAGATCCAGCCCGAACATCAGACAGAACACGGCAACCGCCAGCGTGATCATGCCCAGGAGATCGACTTTTTCATCGGTCGCGTGCTCGGTTTCACGATCAACAAAGTGGTACATCAAGGCAGCTGAAATGATTGCGAAAACGGTGTTGAACCCGAAGAAACCGCGCCAGTCTCCGATTTCGGCGAGCGTGCCTGCAATGAAGGGCGCCATGGCGTTTCCGCTCGCCACCGCTCCGAGAAGAATGCCAACGGCGGCTCCGCGCTCTTCTTCCTCCACGCAGGTTGCGGCCAGGGCCAGGAGGCAGGGCCAGATAAAGGCCGACCCGATCCCTTGAAGGGCTCTGGCCCAGATCAGGAAGGTGACGTCCGGCGCAAGTACGCACCCCAGGGAAGCGATGCCGAAGACCCCGAGACCCATAAGAACATATTGGCGGTGACCGAAGAGATCTCCAAGCCGTCCCCCCGCGACAAGGCACATGGAAAATGTCAGGGCATAGGCGTTGAGGATCCATTGGGTGGTCGTGATATCGACTGAATATTCCCGCTCGATCGGTGTGACGAGGAGCATCGCACCAGTGAAGTCTGTTCCTATGACAAACGCCGGCACTGAGACCGCCGCCAGAACACGTTTCGCTTTGCCATCCATGCGCCCCTCCCGCCGTTGCAAATATTACCTTACGGTAGTTGCAGAGGAAGAAACAACCGGCAAAGCCGTTATAATAAAAAGGTTTATGCCGGATCGTCTTCCGGAAGCCCGGCAACCGGAAGGGTAACGAGCGCGATGCCGGGGTCGTCCGGGGACGTACCTATGGTGAACCCTAATGCCTGACACATGGAAATCATCGAGGTGTTTTCCTTCAGAACCTCACCCTTGATCACTTCTATCCCGTCAGCCTTTGCGTATCGGATGATGAGCTTCATCAAGGCCCAGCCGAGACCGGTTCCCTTAAGGTCCGAGCGGACCATGACCGCGTACTCTCCCATCTGATGATCGGGGTCCGCGTGCAGGCGCACAACGCCGACCATACGACCGTCATCCGGGTCAACGGCGGTAAAGGCCATGGCCCTTGCATAATCAAGCTGGGTCAGCCGGGCGAGGAAACGATGACTGAAGTCGCGTACCGGAGCGAAAAAGCGCAACCGCAGATCTTCCGGCGTAACGGCTTCGAAAAACGCCTTGAACAGGTCCTCATCCTCGGGACGGACCGGTCGAACGAATACATCATGCCCGTTCTTTAATGTCAGCGTCTGTTCCCATTCCTGAGGGTAGGGAGCGATCGCCAGCCGTGAGCCTCCCGTTCGGCCTGGCCGCTTTTCCGGATGACAGAGTGTCATGCGCGCATCGAGGGCGATCAAGCCCGAGGGCAGGGCGACAATCGGGTTGATATCAAGTTCCTGGATTTCGGGAATGTCGATCGTGATCTGCGACAGCTTTACCAGGGCCTCGGCAATCGCGGCCTTGTCAAGTGCCGGGCGCGAAGGACCGCCTTCCAGAAGGCGGGAAATCCGTGTCCGGTTTATCTGTGCTTCGGCCAGATTCAGGTCAAGTGGCGGCAGTTCCAGCGCGATGTCTTCGCTTTCCTCGATAGATGTTCCACCGTGACCGAAAACGAGCACAGGGCCGAAGTCAGCTGTTTCCGCCAGCCCCATGTAAAGCTCTAGGCCGTGACGGTCCTCGAGCATAGGATGAATTGATATCCCTGCAATCCGGGCATCCGGGTAATTTCGCTGAGTGTTCGCGATCAGCTCTTCGGATGCAGTTTTGACCGCTTCAGGACTTTCAAGGCCCAGTCGGACACCGTCAATCTGGGATTTGAAGGGCAGGTCGGGAGAAACCAGCTTGGCAACGCAGTGCTTTGCAGTTTCAAAGAACGGTTTTGAAAGTTTGGCCGCCTCTTTGGCGGTTGCCGCCATCTCGGTCGCCATGATGGGGAGATCATAGGCTTCCAGAACCTGACAGACATCGTGCGGGCTCAGCCAGCTGCGCCCCTCTTCCAGAGCTTTTTCAACGACGGAGCGGGCACGGCTCACATCCGGCGAAAAGGTTGTTGGCAGGCTGGGAGGAGCCGCCATCAGAAACTCGCGCGCCTGGGCGTCGTGGGCCAGATGCATGAGACTGCGGGCCGCTTCTGCGGGGCTGGCATAATTGGGGATCTTTGCGGCAGACAATTCACTTCTGATTGTGCTGTCACCACCGATCAGACCGGCAACTAGAGCCTTGCGTCGCCCCGTGCGCCTCCGGTCGGCAGTCGCGGCTTTGACGACCGCATCGGCAATCGCCTTTTGCGGTTGGAAGGCACTCGGCGATTGCAGCACCAATGCGCCGTCCACCTGTGTGTCCTTCAAGACGGTGGTGATGGTTGTCGTTATCTCTTCCGGTGTCACGCTTTCGCGCAGGATGACCGACCCATTGGCGGCAGGCGTATCGTCCAGGTCGGGAAAATCCCGGCTGAGGTTGGAAACGTCGGTCCGGGTCTCGGGACTGAGATCCGCAAACTGTCCGCCTAGATCCATCAGCCGGTCCACAGCAAGGCTGGCAAGACTTCGGCCATTGGCAATCACCGCCAGCTGGTTACAGCGCGGTACGCGGATATGCGACAGGGTCTCCAGTGCCTCGAACATCTCATCGAGGTCATAGACGCGCAAAAGTCCCGTCCGGCGGAACACTGTCTCGTAGACAAGGTCCGTCTTTGCCAGGCGCCCGGCATGGGTTCTGCCGGTGCCACCTGTATCCAGGCTCTTGCCGGAGCGGATCACGATCACGGGTTTGCTGCGTGCAGCCGCACGCGCGGCTGAAATGAACTTGCGAGGAAAGGCAATGCCTTCCAGATGCAGGACGATGGAACGGGTGCGATAGTCCTGGGCGAAGTAGTCGATCAGGTCACCAAGATCGACGTCGATCCGTGCGCCCAGCGAAACGACAGCTGAAAAGCCGGTATTGTGCGTCTTGGCCCAGGAAAGAGTTGAGTTGAGAACAGCACCTGACCGGGAAAAGAACGCAATATCACCCTTGGTTGGCGGTTCGGCGCTCAATAACGCATTCAGCTTGCTGGAAGGAACGGCAAGTCCCAGGCTTCCAGGGCCGATCAGTCGAAGATTGGTTTTCCGGGCCGCCTCGCGGCAGGCCTGCATGAGCGGTTCGGGCCAGATTTCAAATCCGGGCGAAGGAATGAGAACGGCTCGGGTTCCCCCATCGCCAAGTTTTTCGATTGTCTCAGGCAGCGCTTCGGCTTTGGCGAGGTAAATCGCCAAGTCCGGCATCTGGTCCAGTTTGTCCAGATCGGGCACCTTCAAGCCTTTGAAGGGTACTTCTTCAGTAATCCCGATCAGGGTAACCGTGTGTCCGGATTCAATGTCCTGCAGGCACTCGATCAGTTTGCCGGTCAAGACGCCGGCGTGACGACACGGACCGATGACGCCGATGGTTTTGGGGGAAAAGAAACCTTCGAGGTTGCGAATGGTCACTTTGGTGGTCCTTTCCATGGAGCCGGAAACAGCACCGGGACACTCAGACACATAAGACAAAAATACCCGCGGACCAGATGTCCGGCCCGCGGGTGCTGTTCACGCCGGAATTCCTTAGTGCGCCATGAGAACCGGAACGGTCATGGCTTCCAGAATTTCCTTGGTTGCACCGCCAAACAGAAACTCGCGCATGCGGCTATGGCCATAGCCGCCCATGACCACGAGATCGTTGCTGTTATCGGAGACGTAATTCAGCACGGTATCGCCGATGCCGGTCTGGGGATTTGTGATGACCTCGATCGTCACGTTCATGTTGTGGCGGGCCAGATAATTCGCGACTTCGGCTCCGGGTTGCCCGTTTTCGCGCGACGACTGTTTCTCGATTACCAGCACGGTGATGTTTTCTGCCTTTTCCAAAACCGGAAGAGCTGCGTGAATGGCGCGCGTAGCAGTGGAACTGCCATCCCAGCCGACAAGAACGTTCTGCGGTTGGAAGGCGGTGCTGCCGATATACGGCACCAGCAGAACCGGCACACCGCTCTCAAACAGGATCGTTTCGATCAGCAGTTCACGCATGGGTTCCGGTTGGTCGGGATTGGACTGGCCGATGACGACCATGTCTGTCGGTCGGCAATGGACAAGCACGTTTTCAAGTGGGCCGCCGGTGAGGATTTCCGCGAGCCTGCTCTCGCTGTTGACGGCTGCAAGGCGTGCAAGTTCGTCGAACTCTTTCTTGGCTTCATTGGCAGCCGCTACCGCCTGATCGTGGGCGGCCTGCAGATAGTCCACCGGCATCGGGGCAGCTGCAAAGGCAGGAACCACCGGTTCGAAAGATACCGCCAGTCCGGTGACATGCGCATCGTAGTTGCGGCCGAATTCCAGTGCGTATTTCGCTGCGGGCTGATCCCCGGCTAGATCAAGGACGGTCAGAATATCTTTAATAGGCATATATCCCTCCTAAGGGCGGCAACATTGCATCGAACCAGTCTAGAGCAGCATCCAATCGATCTGAATCGCAACCTTAAATGGCCAGACCGGAGTATCCCGCTCCATCGTTTTAAAAACGCAGGCAAATTTGTCTCAGCATTCAAAACCGGATCGGCCCTGGATGTCGAGAGTCCGCCCTTGTCAAAATTCTACATAACACGCATTGCTGGCGTCCTTGACGCGTATCAATTCAAATCCCCGCAAAAGTCGATTGCTGGCGATGGCCGGAAAAATACGCAATAACAGGGCTTGTCCACGATGCGGTGCCGAAACGGTTCGTGTGAAGTGGGCCTCGTCAAACGGACCAAGATGACCGAAAAACGTTCCAATCGCTGGCTTTATCTTGCCGTCCCGCCTCTTCTGATGGTGGCGGCGGCTTTCGTGTTGGTCGAGCTCTTCATGGATCTGGACGAGGACAGCGTTGATCGCAAAGCCGCCGAACGCCTGACACTCTATCGTCAGACCATCTTGGGCGAATACCAAAAGTACCGGTATCTGCCATACATGATCGCCAGGGATCCAAGAGCGACCTCGGCGCTCGGGCTTGGTCAGCCGGTGGAAAGCGCCAATCGATTTCTGGAAGAAATGGCGGCAAATTCCGGAGCCGATCTTCTCTATGTGATGAACGCGGAAGGGACCACACTGGCAGCCAGCAATTGGCAGGATCCCCTGTCCCTTGTCGGTCGCAATTATGGGTTCCGCCCGTATTTCAAGTCCGCGATCAATGGCGAGGAAGGTCAGTTCTTTGCAATTGGAGCGACGCTTGGAGAACCCGGACTGTTTCTGGCGCGGCCAACGCCGGTCTCTGGGCAGCCGCTCGGAGTGGCGGTGGTCAAGGTCGACATGCGTCCGCTGGAAGAGGCCTGGGCGGAAGGCGGGGAAACCGTCTTCGCTTCGGACGCAAACGGGGTGATCTTTCTTTCAAGCCATCCGGAGTGGCGTTACAGCACTCTTGCCAAGCTGCCGGAAGAAATCCGACAGACAATCAGCGCAACACGGCAATATGGCGGACAAAGACTGGAACCGGTCGGCGAACAGTCTCTGCAAACAAAGGACCTGGTGACGATCGGCGACAAGGCGTTCCGTCACAATTCCGCCGATGTCGGCCTGCTCGGCTGGACGTTGCATTTTCTGGTTCCGGTCGAAGAGACCCGAAAAAGCGTATTACCGATCTGGGCGGCAACGATCACGATCTGCCTGATCTACCTGATTATCGTCTTGGTTCTGCGCGGTCGCAGATTGCGCAAGACCTCGGTCCAGTTGCGTCAGGAATCAGATGACCTCAAAGAGTTGAACACGCGCCTCGTTGGAGAAATTCAGGAACGCCGCCGGGTGGAGAACGAGCTTCTGGAAGCCCAGAGGGGACTTGCCCGTTCCAGCCGGCTGGCGGCTGTCGGTGAAATGTCAGCTGCCGTTGTGCACGAGCTCAGTCAGCCGCTCTCTGCGCTTAGGATGTTCGTTGCCGGAACGCGTAAATTTCTTGAAAAGGGCGACACCCATACCGCGACGGAAAACCTCAAAGAGATCGATTCCCTGCAAATGCGCATGGCCAGCCTGACCCAGGAGCTTAAGCGGTTCGCACGGCCCGGCGAAAGCCGGATTGAAAACATCGACCTTCGCGAGAGTATTCGCACGGCCGAAAAAATCGTGCGTCCAAGATTTGAGGAAACCGGCGTCAGTTTGAAGCTGGAGCTGCCCGACCAGCCTCTCGAGGTGGAAACGGCGCCTCTGCGGGTCGAACAGATCCTCGTCAATCTTCTCAGGAACGGCGCAGATGCAGCAGCTTCTGAGGAAGCAGGCGAAGTGCTGCTTGTGGCTGGTCTTGCCGGCAACCAGGCAGTGCTGGAAATTTCGGACAACGGTCCCGGCATCCCCGATGATCTGCGTGATCGCATTTTCGATCCCTTCTTTTCCACCAAGTCCAGTTCTGGCGGTATGGGGTTGGGGCTGGCGATCTCCATGCGTCTTGCAGAGGACCTTGGCGGCAGCTTGTCAGTCAAGGCAAACACGCCTAAAGGAGCTTTGTTCGAGCTGTTTCTGCCGGCCTTGCCTGCTGAAATCGCCGGGCGCAATCAGGACCGCCGACAGGAACCCGAAGCTGCCGAATGACCGAACCTTTGGACAAGACCCCTGTATTGATCGTTGATGATGATCCATCCATGCGGGCAGCTCTTCGGCAATGGATACGACTTGCCGGTTTCGCAACGCGGGAGGTTGCGACGGCGGATGAAGCGATGGCGAAGCTATCTGCGGGCTTCGAAGGCTGCGTCGTGTCGGACGTGATGCTGGAAGGGGAAGACGGGGTTTCGCTGCTTCGCCGCATAGGTGAGCTGGACCGTGACCTTCCGGTTATCCTGATTACCGGCCATGGCGATGTTCCGATGGCGGTCGAGGCAATGCGCGCCGGAGCTTACGACTTTGTCGAAAAACCATTCGACCCTGATCATATTGCGGAAGTCGTTCGCCGTGCATGCGACAAGCGCGCCCTGGTAATGGAAAACCGGGCTTTGAAGTCGCAACTCTCAGATAGCGCCGGACTGGAAAGTCGGCTCATCGGCAACAGTCCTGCGATGCAGACACTCCGGCAGCAGATCCTGCATTTTGCCGGAACGGATGCGGCTGTATTGATCACCGGCGAGACGGGAACCGGCAAGGAAGTCATTGCCCAGGCCCTTCACGACTTCAGCCACCGCAAGGAGGCGCCGTTTGCAGCGATCAACGCAGCGGCACTTCCTGAAACAATGGTCGAGGCAGAGCTGTTTGGCCATGAAGCCGGTGCTTTCACCGGGGCGGATCGCCGACGCGTCGGCCGGATCGAAGCGGCAAATGGCGGTGTTCTGTTTCTCGATGAAATCGTGTCCATGCCCCTCGGTTTGCAACCCAAGCTCTTGCGGGTGTTGCAGGAGAAGAAGGTGGACCGGATTGGCGGTACCCGTCCTGTTGACGTTGATATCCGCCTGATCAGCGCTGCGAACATGGATCCGAGAGACGCCGTCAAGTCAGGACGGCTGCGTGAGGATCTATTGTTCCGGTTGAACACTATAGAACTCACGGTGCCTCCGCTGCGTGAACGAGGACGTGACAGCCTGCTCCTGTTTGACACGTTCCTGAATCGGTTCGCGGTCCAGTACGGAATGGACAGTCCGGCAACATCGGCCCGGGACGAAGCCTTCCTGCAGACCTATTCGTGGCCGGGAAACGTGCGCGAACTGCGCAATGCGGCTGAACGCTTTGTTCTCAATGCAGGCGTAAGTCCGCAGCCACTTGAAACGCTGGTGACCGGACAAGGAAACACCGGTGCCAAGCCGGTGGATGGTGGTTTGAAGGAGTTGATGGACGCCTACGAACGCAGTCTCATCGAAGGAGCGTTGCGCCGCCATGGTGGGCATATCGCGGAAGTGATGAGAGAACTCAACCTTCCACGGCGCACCTTGAACGAGAAGATGACCAGGCACGGACTGAGCCGGGAGATGGCAGGCACGTCTGAGCCGTCGGAAGTCTGATCGTCGGCGAGATTCCGCCGATGCGGTTTTTGCATCGGCAAGATCTTGCCGATAAGCGCTGTGGCATCGGTGGGATGCGGCATTGGGAAGCGCAAAAATCTCTCAATCAGCTGTTGTCAACGCAATCTGGCACGGGTCATGCTTGAGGTCCCGCGACTTGGCTCGGGTCTGCTTCGCGATACGCGTTCAGACTGAGTGGCCAGGGAGTGGGGCTAATATGATCTGGGAGGATTGCATGCTCTTTTCACTCAAGTCCGCAACCGCGGTCTCTGCGGCTGCGCTGTCGCGTGTATTTGTTACCGAAACTTTTGCTGCTGATGTAACCTGGAACGTTTCGCTTTGGGGCAAGCGCCGGGCGTTTACCGAACATGTCGAGAAGCTGGCTGAAGAAGTGTCCGCCAAGACCGACGGCAAGTTCGAAATCAAACTGCACTATGGTGGCGCGCTGTCCAAATCCCGCGAGAATCTCGACGGAATTTCCTTTGGCGCGTTCGAAATGGCTCAGTTCTGTGCTTCCTATCACGCTGACAAGAACCCGACTTTGACGGTTCTCGAGCTGCCGTTCTTGGGCGTCAATGATCTGGAAACCGAAGTAAAGGTTTCCAAGGCTCTTTATGATCATCCGGCCGTTCAGAAAGACCTGGGACGCTGGAATGCGAAGCTTCTGATGCCGTCGCCGATGCCGCAGTACAATTTTGCCGGCAAGGGCGATGCTCCGGCGTCGATTTCCGACTTTGACGGCATGCGCGTGCGTGCCTTGGGCGGTCTCGGCAAACTGATGAATGCGGTTGGCGCCGTACCGACCTCGGTTACAGCTTCCGAGACGTACCAGGCAATCGATTCTGGGACCGTTCAGGCCGCCGGTTTTGCTCCGCATGCTCATCTTGCCTTCAAGGTGGTTGAGGTTGCCGACTGGTGGACCAAGAACCTGAACCCGGGCACGGTTCACTGCCCGATCGTCGTCAACACCGACGCCTACGCGGCGCTTCCGGATGATTTCAAGGCAGCGCTTGATGAATCCGTCGATCCTGCACTTGCCCACTACCTCGACACCTATGCGAAGGTTTACGACAAGTGGTGGCCGGAGCTGGAAAACCGCGGCGTCCAGCAGATCGAGTTCTCCGACGAAGAACTGTCCGCATTCGCTGATAAAGCAGGCCCGATCCACGATGCGTGGATTGAAGAGCAGACTGCAAACGGTCTTCCTGCTCAGGAACTGCTCGACATGGTCAAGAAGACCATCGCGCAATAAGCCCTCAAAGCTGGCTTGACCTTAATGCCTTCTGGCGCGTGTGCGTTCGCATTGTGCCAGAAGGCCCTGCTCGGGGCTGACACTCATGATGACATCAGATACCGGCGGACGTTCCGGAACGGAACGACCGACCACCTATATCCGCTTTGACGGCTGGCTTGCCCATGTCGAAAATGCCTTCAACATGTTCGCCGCATTCTCCATCCTGGCTTTGATGTTGTTGGCGGTAGCCCAGGTTTTTGGGCGTCTCTTCTTCAACACCCCAATTCCCGGCTTCATCGACATTACCGAACAGGCCATGGCGATTTTCGCGTTTGCCGGTGTCGCGTATTGCCAGCGGGTCGGCGGACACATCCGGATGGAGATCGTACTCGGCAAACTGCATGGCCGGTCGCTCTACATCTGCGAGATGATCGGGGTCATCCTGATTGCCTTCACAGTCGCATTGCTGATCTGGGGTTCCTGGTTCCACTTCGACAGGTCGTGGAACATCGGTGACAGCACCATGGACATCCGCCTGCCGACCTGGCCGTCCAAATTGATGGTACCGGTTGCGCTCAGCCTGCTGTTCCTGCGCCTCCTGATGCAGATCTACGGCTACGCTCGCCTTGTTGCTGATCCGTCGCGCGCACCGGTGGCCGTACCGGTGATTGAGAATGTCGAGGAAGTTGCCCAGCACGAGATCGAAGAAGCCTTTGGCGAAGAAACAGCGGAAGGAGGGACCAAATGACCCCGTTTGAAGTTGGCCTCCTGATGACCGGCGTTCTGCTGGTCCTTGTTGTTCTGGGTGTCCGGGTTGCCTTCGCGGCCGCCTTTACCGGCCTCGTCGGCCTGATTATCCATTTTTCCATGAAGATGGGCTTTGAAAGAGGCTTCTTCGTCGCGTTGAAAATGGCAGGCACTATCCCGCACTCGAAGTCGGTGACTTATGCCCTCTCGGTTCTGCCGACATTTATTCTGATCGGCTTCCTGGCCTTCTACGCGGGCTTTACAAAACAGCTCTTCGAGGCCGCGAAGCGCTGGCTCGGCTGGCTGCCGGGCGGCATGGCGGTCGGAACAGTGTTCTCCACGGCCGGGTTTGCGGCTGTCTCGGGCGCGTCCGTTGCCACAGCAGCCGTGTTCGCTCGTGTTGCCATCCCGGAGATGCTCAATGCAGGCTACTCCAAGCGGCTATCCGCCGCCGTTGTGGCCGCGGGAGGGACGCTGGCATCACTTATCCCGCCATCCGCAATTCTGGTGATCTACGCTATTCTGGTGGAGCAATCGGTTGGCAAGTTGCTGATTGCCGGGTTCCTGCCGGGCGTATTTTCCGCGTTGATCTATGTGGGCATTATCGTGGCCGTGTCGGCGTGGCGCGGCGATGCACCACCGGTCAAGGGCTATACTTGGATGGAGCGGATCGAAAGCGTGCCGGGCACGTTGCCGATCATTGCCGTTGTTGCAATTATCTTCTGCTCATTTTTCTTCGGATTGGCGACCCCGACCGAGGCTGGTTCTCTAGGAGCCTTCGTGGTTCTTGTCGTCGCGTTCGCCAAGGGAATGAAGACCAAACAGCTTGGCCAGGCACTACATGAAACCGCCAAGCTCACCGTCATGATCTTCACACTGATCTGGGGCGTGTTGGTCTATGTGAGGTTTCTCGGATTTGCCGGACTACCCGATGCATTCAAGGACTTCATCGTTGGTCTGGAGTTCTCGCCCTGGGTGGTGATGATCTGCATCCTGCTTGCCTATGCGGTCCTCGGCATGTTCATGGATGCCATCGGCATGCTGATCCTGACCTTGCCGGTCGTCTATCCGGCGGTGATTGCGCTGAATGGCGGTGAAGGTGTTTCTGCCGCTGACAGTGCCTTCGGCATGTCGGGAGAGGCCTGCGCAATCTGGTTCGGAATTCTGGTGGTCAAGATGGCGGAGCTCTGTCTGATCACGCCACCGATAGGCCTAAACTGTTTCGTGGTCTCCGGCGTGCGTCCCGACATTCCAGTACAGGAAGTCTTCCGTGGCTGCATCCCGTTCTTTGTGGCGGATGTTCTGACGATTGCCGGACTTCTGGCCTTCCCGTCGATCATCACGATCCTGCCCTCCCTCATGGGGTAGGTGCACGAAGCAGGCGGGACAAGCTCTCGTCCGGACCCGAATCTGAAACAAAGAACGCCACCGGAATGATTTCCGGTGGCGTTTTTTCGGCATTTCCCGACAGGTAAAGAAATGCCGTTGTCCCTAAAAAGCGATCAATCGAAAATCTGAGCCTGGCTGTGGGCGCTATCAAACTGGTTTGGCCCTCGAGTGCCGGCAACGAACCCGTTCACGGCAAAGATGTATAGACCGTAGAACGTGCCGATAATCGGAATGAACAGGATGAGAAGATAGAGCCCCGACTTGCCTCTGTCGTGACTCCGCCTGATTTCCAGCGACCAGTATGAAAGCATCAGGACAGCAAAGATCGCCAGATGGATCAGTCCGCTTTGGGTTGTAAACAGCGCTCTTACGACTTCTTCTTCGGTCAGTTCCATTGCTCCGTACGGAAGCCGGAGCGCAAATGAAACAACCACGGCAACCGTCAACACAAAACGGACCATGCCGACCGTCCAGTATTGAGCCCGGCCAATCCGTCCCTTGAAACTGAAAAACAGATCGAAGGCGAAGCCGAACACCTTGGCGATCGAAAATGTGTCTTCCTGCTCATAGGAGATAGAACCACCACCGGCTGCCGCATATGCCGGCGTTGTCAGCTCGGCCGAGTAACCGGATTGTCTCTGGATCATTTGCGGTACGCTCTGCTGAGCAACACCCCGCTTGCCAAATTGCTTTCGCTGCATGTTCCAAACGCCCCGGACATATTCTTCAAAACTGAATTTGACGTTAGGGCAGGTGTCTTAAGATTGCGGAAAGCAACTAGGTCAAAAAACGGCGTATGAAACCATTCAAATTTTAGAAGAGATTGCCTTGATCTTCCGGTGCGGTCGGTGCAGGGGTGCTGGTCTTCTTGGGTTTCGTCTTCTTCGGCTTGGGCGCTGCACTGTCGCTCATGGCAACGGCGTCCACGGTTCCGTCTGCCAGCTCAATGGAAAGTGCTGCTCCGGAAACAACGGAAGCTGCCGAACGGACCGGTTGGCCGCTGTCATCGCGCACAACCGCGTATCCACGGGCCAGAACGTCTTTGTAGGAAAGGGACTTAAGAAGTTTCTGAAGGCCATCCAGGCGTGCATTTTCATGCGTGAGGCGTGACAGGTAAGCCCGGTCAAGCCGGTCGGCCAGTCCTGTGAGCCGTTCCTTGCCGAGTACGGCCTGCTGGGTGAGGCGGGCGGGGGTAAGCCGTGATGCCAGAGCATCATAGGCCTGCCGTTTCTGGCTGACTGCCACTTGCAGCGCTCTTTGCTGCCGGTCGCTGGCAACGAGTAGATCCTGTCGGGCCTTCGAGCTGAGCCTTGTGAGCAGGATTGGCGACAGACGGCCGGAAGCGTTCTGGAAGGAAGTGCGATGGTGCTTGGTATTGACGATCAGCCCGCGTTCCAGGCTGTTTGCGGCGGTATCAAACCGCTGTCTTGGCAAGGCGAGAAGATCGCGTGGAGCGGGCAGCGCAGCGCTGGCAGCTCGTAGTTCCGTCCGTCGCCCGGTGACAAAGCGTACCAGGCCGGAATTCAACCGCCGGGATCGGTCATCGACCATCGCCATCAGTTCAGCCTTCACTGGCACGGCGATTTCGGCAGCGCCCGTAGGCGTAGGCGCTCTAAGGTCAGCGGCAAGGTCAATCAGTGTCCAGTCGGTCTCGTGGCCGACAGCGGAGATCAGCGGGATCTGACTGTCCGCTGCGGCACGGACCACAGCTTCCTCGTTGAAGCCCCAAAGATCTTCGATGCTGCCGCCGCCCCGGGCGACGATCAGAAGATCGGGCCTTGGGATCGAACCATCTTTCGGCAAGGCATTGAAGCCGCGTATGCCGTTGGCAACTTCAGCACCCGAGGTTTCCCCCTGGACGCGGACCGGCCACACCAGCACATGGATCGGAAAGCGGTCGGATATCCGGTGCAGGATGTCTCGAATGACAGCACCGGTTGGCGACGTGACCACACCGATCACCTTGGGCATGGGCGGCAGGCGTCTCTTGCGCTCTTCGGCGAACAGACCTTCGGCTGCGAGCTTTTTCTTGCGCTCCTCGAGCAGCGCCATCAACGCGCCCGCGCCGGCAGGTTCGAGAGCGTCGATAACCATCTGGTACTTCGACTGGCCCGGAAAAGTGGTGATCTTTCCAGTTGCGATCACTTCCAGCCCCTGTTCCGGCTGGATCTTCAGCTTGGAAGCCACACCCCGCCAGATAACGCCTGAAAGCACCGCTCGGTCGTCTTTCAGGTCCAGATAGATGTGTCCGGAACCCGGTCGGGAAATCCGGCCCAGTTCCCCGCGTACGCGGACATATCCGAAGGCGTCTTCCATTGTGCGTTTGATGGAAAACGAGATTTCGGAAACGGAAAATTCTGCGACGTTGGAGCTGGATTCGGACACTGATGATTCCCTTTGTCTTACGGAAAACTGGCGATAATGGGAATCTGCGTCAAGAGGAGGGAGGGCTCTGACCGGACTTGCCTACAGAGCTTTGTGTGTAAGTGAGCACTTCCTCGATTGTTGCCAGAACCTTTTTCTCCCCGAAGGCTTTCACCAGTTGCAGCCGGCTATGCGCACCCGGATCGTCGAGCATATGGGCGAACAGCAGTTCGATGTTCTTTCCTGCAAGTTCCGTCTGAAGGGTCTTGAGCGTTTGAAGGGCAGTGAAGTCAACGTCATCGACACAGGATATGTCGACGCAGAAGTACTTGAGACCTTCGCTTCGTTTTGACGTCAAACCCCTGATCTCAACGGCCATCAGATCTGCGTTGGCGTAATACATGGAGTGAGTGAAGCGATAGATCATGACGCCGGAAGCGGCAAGCGCCAGGGATTTCAGCGGCCGGGCATGCCAGACACCGGCAGCATCGCTGGTCAAAAGAAGATTGACCGGATGATATCCATGCCTGGTGTGCACGATCAGCGACAGTACGATCGCAAGCACGATGCCGGGGCCGACGCCGGCGACAACCACCACGATGATGGTTGCCATGGAAACCCAGAACTCAGGTCGCCTCGTTCGATAGATCTGCCTTAGGCCTTTCAGGTCGATCAGGTCGACACCGATGGTGAAGACCAAGGCGGACAGAGCAGCTTCCGGTAGGTTGGCCAGCAGGCCGGTGAAGAATAGAAGAACCAGAAGAACGACCGCAGAGGTGACAAGCATGGAAAGCTGTGACCGGCCGCCGGCGCTTTCCACCATCTGGCTCTTGGTCGGACTGCCGTTGACAACAAAGGTTCCTGTCAGACCGGCTCCGAGATTTGCCAGGCCGAGTGCGCGCAGATCTGTGCTTTCATCGAGATTTTCTTCATATTTCGCCGCATAGGCACGCGCTGTTGCGGCACTTTGCGCCAGGATGACCATCAGCATGGCGAGCGCTGTCGGCCCAAGTTGCCAGATGAGACTGAGCGACCAGTCGATTTTCGGCAAGGAGAGATCCGGTAGGCCATGCGGTACGCTTCCGACGACGGAAAGCGTGGATTTCAGATCGAAGTATCCGCTTGCGATCGTCGCCAACCCAAGCGCAACGATCGGCCCTGGGATCGTCTTGGAAACGTATTTCAATCCGAAAATGATGACCAGAACACCAAGGGCAACGACTGAAGCAGTAGGGTTTACCGAAGAAAGCAGGGGCAAGAGCTGCGCAATGCTCTCAAACCCGTCGGCATGGGGCAATGTAATTCCCGTCATGCCTGACAGGGAATGCAACGCCACCTGAATGCCAACGCCTGTCAGAAATCCGGTCAACACCGTTCGGGAAAGAAAATCCGCCATGAACCCGATCCGGGCGACACTTGCGGCAATCAGCAATACGCCGACCATCAGGGCAAGAAACCCCGCCAGAGCGAGATAATTCGCCGATCCGGTGGCTGCCATCCCGGCCAGGCTTGTTGCGAGGATAGCTGCAGTCGCGGAGTCAGCTCCAACCACCAGATGCCTTGATGAGCCGAACAGGGAAAAGAGCGCCATCGGCAGCAGCAGAGTGTAAAGCCCGGTGATCACCGGTGTACCGGCAATCTTCGTGTAACCCATCACCTCCGGGATCGCGATAGCGGCGAGTGTGAGGCCCGCAAAGACCTCAGGCAGGATCCGGCCACTGGAGACGGGCAGGACACCGGCGAGACACCAGTTGCTCAGTTTCAATCCGGACACTCTTTTTCCCTGTTGCAGTGACGGTGGCGGTGAAGAAATTTCTGCCGATTGAAGCGTTGAAGATAAATGCAACCTGAAAGCGCTGATGCCTATCGTGAGCAATCGAGGGAGAAAAGACAACATGTGCCGCTTGGTGGATGGATTATCGAAACATGTGAAGCATTTGCCGCATTCGTCGATCCGCCTTGAAACCCTCACAATCGAACGCCTACGTTTGAAACATGGGAAAATACGAGTTCAATATGCAGCGACTGTTTTTAAGGCATGTCCTCGCCGAGGGGGCGCGAATCGACGCTGATCGCAGCCAGGCCAATTACCTGATGAATGTGTTGCGGCTGAAGGACGGTGACTACGTTCTGGTTTTCAACGGCAGTGACGGCGAATGGCTTGCCAGGATCTCCAGCAGCAGCCGACGAGAATGCGTCTTGCTGGTCATGGAGCGCACGCGTGAGCAGACCGAACGAAATGATCTGATGTACATGTTTGCGCCGCTAAAACACGCTCGTCTCGATTACATGGTGCAAAAGGCTGTCGAGATGGGTGTGGGCAGCCTGAAGCCGGTCATGACCCAGCACACACAGGCCAGCCGGGTCAATCTGGAGCGTATGGAAGCCAATGTGATAGAGGCTGCGGAGCAATGCGGGGTCCTGTCCGTTCCGGAGGTCCTTTCACCGCAATCTCTCAAGGATGTTCTGGCGGTCTGGACCGAGACGCAACCACGCCGGCGCTTGTTGTTTTGTGATGAATCGGAAGGCACCCACAATCCTCTGCTGACGCTGGCGCAGATGAAAGATGTAGGACCTCAACCTTTGGCGGTGCTCATCGGGCCGGAAGGCGGCTTCTCGGAAGAAGAACGCGCAGAGTTGCACAGTCTGGATTTTGTTACGATCATACCGCTCGGACCCCGCATCCTTCGGGCAGACACTGCTGCTGTTGCGGCACTGACCGTTATTCAGGCAACGGTGGGCGACTGGAAATAAAATATGACGCAAGACATCCTTCCACCAGACAGCCGGTCAGCAGGCGCAAAACCGGACGTTACTGGTGAGAAGGCGGCGGCGGCTGAGCACGTTTCGACAGAGCGCAAGATCAGGGTCCCCGTCGGAGTGGCCCTCGGGCTGGTGTTTTCACTTCTGCTCGTCGTGATATGCGGGATCATCATCATCTACATGGCATCGGCGGATCGCCGGATTGCGGGACGGCTTCTGGATGAGCAGGCCCTGGCGGTCCTGAACGGCAACGAGGCCGCCCTGAACATGTTCTTCAGCGAGCAGGAGCAGCTCTATCGGGCGATCGCGGTTCATGCCAGGGAAACGAACGAGCAATTCGCGGATGCGGACCTGCAACCTTACTACCGGCTTCTGCCTGAAGGCGTGAAACTCGAACTTGGCCGGATGGTCATGAGCGAGGAGCCGTCCGATGAGCCGCCGCATGTTGCCTGGTCGGAGTTTCGCTTTGAAGAAGGCTTTGCAACCGCCGTCAAGGCTGCGGAACTGTCTCTGGGTAACGGACAGACGCTGATCGGTTACTACCCTCAAACGGTGTTCGTCTCGATTGCCGAAGAAATGACCTGGGAAGGGCGACAGCAGGTTTTTCTCTTGTCAGGACGGGATCGGGCGATCGTTGTCGACGGACTTCCTGAAAGCGACTTCACGGCAAGTCCTGAAAAGCCCTTGCCGGATTTGGCCAGTCTGACGGCCTCTCCACTACACTTGCTTTGGCAGGACCAGCAACGCGCGCACGACATGGCGGGCGAGATCGATGGACGGGTCTTTCCCGGCCATGACGGCATGTATACGGCCATCTTCACCACCGTGCAGGGAGGACCGGCTAAGGGGTGGATCGTCGGCACTCTCTATCGCGCCGAACAGTTCGGCGCTGCACTCGATCAGACTAGGATCGTTCTTTACGCAGCGATTGTTGCGCTCGCCGTCGGCGCCATACTTTCCTTTACCGTCGGGCGCATGCTTGGCCGGCCGCTCGCCCGGCTGGCGCACACGGCGGCGGACTTGCGGCAGCTGGATTTCGAGGGGGCGGAACGGTTGCCGCGTTCGCGGCTGGTGGAGCTTGACGATGTCAATCAGGCCTTCAATGGCTCCATAGGTGCACTCAACGCTTTTGCCAAATACGTTCCCAGGCAGCTGGTATCGCGTCTGATCGAAGAGGGGATGACAAGTTCACGCAACATCGAACTGCGTGAAATGACTATCATCTTTGCCGACCTGGCCGGGTTTACCAATCTCGCCTCACATCTGTCGGCCGAGGAAACAGCGTCATACCTCAACGACTACTTTGAAACTGTCTCGCAGGCGATTGTTGAGAGCCACGGCACCATCGACAAGTTCCTTGGAGACGGGGTTATGGCCTTTTGGGGCGCGCCATCCGACCAACCGGACCACGCCGCCATGGCAATTGAGGCGGTCAGGACGCTTGCAGACAGGATAGAAAACTCACCGATTGCCGACATGCGCGTGAGGATCGGCGTCCATACCGGCAAGGTTGTGGTTGGCGATATCGGTTCGGCGGCCAGAATGAACTACACGGTGATTGGCGACGCGGTAAATGTCGCTGCGCGCCTGCAGGAATACGGCAAACAGGTGGATCCTGGCGCCAAGGTGATTGCACTTGCAAGTGGTGAGACCATGTCGCGATTACCCAAGGGTTTCAGCGCCACAAGTCTTGGTCCGGTGCATTTGCGCGGGCGGGAAGAGGCGTTAACAGTCTTCAGAATTGCGTGAACAGTGCGTTCAGCATTTTCCTTGCTTGCATTCTGCTTTCAAGACTCCTAAATCACGCAAACTCAAAAGCGTTTTGTAAAACGTGCCGGATCACTGCGGTTTGTAGGGTGTGACGACGCCTTGACTGACGGGCCGCGAAGCAATTTAGGACGGTTTCATGGCCCGCGATACGGTCGATAGCACACCGATTGAAACTGTTGCGGATCTGGCCGCAACGCTTGAAGCAGGCTGTAAACCGGAAGAACAGTTCCGGATCGGCACCGAACATGAAAAGTTCGGTTTCTGCCTGAACGAGTTCACTCCCGTCCCGTATGAGGGAAAGGGCGGTGTTGAAGCGGTTCTGACGGGCATGGAAAACCTGCTCGGGTGGGAGCGCATCGAAGACGCCGGGAAGATCATCGGCCTGGCGGATGATCATGGCGGCGGAGCGATTTCCATTGAGCCGGGCGGTCAGTTCGAGCTTTCCGGTGCGCCGCTTGAAAATCTTCACCAGACTTGCCGCGAAGCCAATCAGCACCTTGTCCACGTTCGTCAGGTCGCCGAACCTCTCGGAATAGGTTTTCTGGGCATTGGCATGGCGCCGACCTGGACTCGCGCAGAAATGCCGCGCATGCCCAAGTCACGATATGACATCATGACCAACTACATGCCGAAGGTCGGTTCGCTCGGCCTCGACATGATGTATCGGACTTCCACGATTCAGGTGAACCTGGACTTCGCCTCCGAGGCGGACATGGTCCGCAAGATGCGGGTAGGGCTGGCGCTGCAGCCGATTGCGACGGCCATCTTCGCCAACTCTCCGTTTACCGACACCAAGCCCAACGGCTTCAAGTCTTTCCGTGCACAGATCTGGACCGATACCGATGCAGATCGGACAGGGGACATGCCTTTCGCTTTCGAAGACGGGTTTGGTTTCGAGCGGTATGTCGATTGGGCGCTCGACGTGCCCATGTACTTCGTCAAACGTGGCGCGACCTACTACGACGTTACCGATACGACGTTCCGCCAGTTCATGAACGGAGCGCTGGAAGGCAGGGTGCCGGATGCGACACCGAGCCTTGGCGACTGGAACAATCACCTATCGACGTTGTTCCCGGATGTCCGCTTGAAGAAATACATCGAGATGCGCGGAGCCGATGGCGGCCCGTGGCGGCGCATTTGTGCGTTGCCCGCCCTGTGGGTCGGGCTGCTTTACGACAAGGGCGTTCTGGATCAGGCCTGGGAAATGGTCAAGGATTGGTCCGAGGAAGAGCGTGCCGCGCTGCGCAGAGACGTGCCGAAAACCGCGCTGCAAACGCCTTTCCGCAATGGGACAGTCCTGGATGTTGCGAAAGAAGTCCTTTCGCTGTCGCAGGAAGGCCTCAAGCGTCGCAACCGGTTGAGCGACGGCGACCTTGATGAGCGCGTGCACCTGGCGCCGATCGAAGAGGGCCTTGCATCCGGCATGTGCCCGGCCGACATTCTTCTCCAGCGCTACAACGGCTCCTGGAATGGTGACATCACCCAGGTTTTCCGGGAATACGCCTACTGAGGCAGTTTATTCAGAACGCTTGTAAACTTGTTGTGGGCGGTGCCGGTTGGTTTGTGAAGGTACGAATTGACCTGACGCCCGCAACAGGTCACTCTGGTTGACACGTATATGACCTGGACAGATCTTGTTTCTCAGGACCTTGTGCCAGATCGACCGGAGCATTGCGATGATTGGTGGCGACAAGACAGCTCCCCCGTTTGATGTCTTTTCCCTGGCTGAAGATGTCCGTGACCGGTTCGGCTGGTCGAATGAAGACCTCAGCAAGGTGATGGAACAGCTCATGCCCGCCGCCTTGAACGGTTTCCGGTACTTTGGCGGAAACGTTCCGGGTTTCACGGAGTTTCTGGGTCAGTCCTCACCGTTCTCCGACGTCGTACAAAACCCCTTTGCAGGCTATGCGGGGCTGATGCAGAGCCCGACGGAAGCGGCCTTGACGCCGTTCTTTGGTCCAGAAGCAGTACAAAAAGCCCTGGCTTCTCAGGTTTCAGCACTGACCGGGCTGCAAAGTGACGCCATTCAGGAAATGATGCCGGTCGCCGCAACTCTCGCCATGGGGCAAATCGCACGGCCTTTCGTTCATGGCGAAGCGAGAAATCTTCTGGATGCCTACATGCGCGGTTTCGCGCGAGGACGTCCGAAGCCGCAGCCGACGCCGGTTGATTATCTGCAAGGCTACACGGATGCCATGCAATCCTTCTGGGACGCCTTTCTGCAACCCGCGAGCATTGTAGCGACTGAAGAAGAGCCTGAGCCAGAGCCTGGGCCGGAACCTGAACCTGAGGACGAAGACGTTCCAGTCGAATCGGCCGCCCAGGTCGACAATACATCCGAGTTCGATGAAATGGTCTCGGGCTGGATGGCCGCTGGCAGGGATTTCCAATCCAGCCAGTTCAAGGCATTCGACAGTTTCTTTGAAAAGGCATCCAAGGATCTTCGGGATCAATAGCAGTGCTGCCTCCGCGGTGCGTCGGAGACCGGAAAAGTCATCCGCAGCACTTTTCATCGAGTTGGATCGGCGGGCACGGCACAGCACCGTAAGAGCAGAAAACGCAGCAATCGCCGGGTAACGGCCTCGACAGCGTTTTGCACGAAGCACATTCATGGAACCACTGGCAGGCATCTGTCGGCATCGTTTCGACCGAAACATGTCCGCACTTCGGGCAGGTCAGTTTGCTGGTTAGTTGCGGGACGCGAGGCGTCATGCCGCGATCCTTCATTGTAGTGCAGGTTTTCCGTTCGTAGTGGAGCGTCGATCAACATTAGCAGGCCATACCTCTTCGCACTCATCACAATCGATGGAAGTTTTCCGATGAGGCCGAGCCGGATGCCGAGAGGCAAAAAAAAGACCCGCCGGGAGGCGGGTCAGGTAATGTCAGCAAGGCTTGCCGACAGGGGCTGCTTAAGGGAGGGTCAGCGGTATCAGGCGGCCAGTTGGCCGTTTTTGTTCTGATCCGTTGAAACGAGCTTGAGGCTCGGAGGCGTCAACGGCGCGTTGGCTGCGCTGTAATTCAAAGTCTGACGAAGTGCCGGCGCATCATTCAAAATAGACGATGGGTCGACATAGAACGGTTGGGCCAAGGCTCGTCGAACATCGCCTCGTGTCAGGCCAATGTCCTTCAATTGTTCGTCGGTCCAATACTTCAGCTCTGCATACTGGCGGCGGTTATTGAATACACGCCATGCACGGGCAGCCATCTGCCCGAAGAGAGCGAAGAAAGGGGTGGTTGCGATATGGGTCATGGCAATATTCTCCTGTTAGCGGTCGAAGGAATTTTCGACAGCTTGTTCCGCGCCGGTATTGGCAGTCCTTGTTGTGGAACACCCTCTAGATGGACCTTCTTCAAACATTAATCCAACGAATGTTTGTGATATGAATGATCGCATCTTGTGATGAAATGGATTCTGG
>JBCCVB010000028.1:0-54838 GCA_039195965.1 Pseudomonadota bacterium | reverse complement strand
TGGCACTATCGGCAATCTCGCGCGGACTGCGCGGAACATGCGGGGACTTGTCCTGCGTCCCTCCTGAACCCGTAACAGCACACGTGACAAAAACATCCCGGTTCATCGACAAAGGCATTCAGCCACGTTTCCTTCTAGATGTCGTAAGTGATGCCTCGCGCAGCAGAAGCATTCGCAAGGAATTTTAAGCACATGCAAAGCTTGCATATGGGCAAGCAGAACCCGTCAGGGTGACAGCACCCATTGTCGCAAGTAATACGGAGAAACCGCCTCCCTTTTTCGCCTCCGATCTTCATTATCTTGCGATCTTTATTTCGTCGCTAAAGAATTGGAGGCGATGGTTTCAATTACGAAACTGGCGATAGCTTACGCAGAACGATTGGGCTTGAAGGTTGCGATAATTGCCATATGTTTGGCAAATTATGCAAAATAAGCCGCTTCACTTCTGCTTCCTTTTGTTCGACGGTTTTTCGAACATGGTTCTGGCGAGCGCTCTTGAGCCATTGCGTGTCGCCCAGCAACTGCCGAACTCTGCCGAGTTGACCTGGGAGATCCTGACGCTTAACGGCTCCCCCGCGCTCAGCTCCAGCGGTATCGAGATTGCAGCGCAAGGCAGGCTGCAATCGATGTCCAAGTCGGACTATCTGGTTGTGGTCAGCGGTTACGGCATACGTGAGTACACGACAAAAGAGGCCTGTTCTGAGCTGCGTCGTGCCGCACGCCGGGCCGGTAAGGTTGTGGGAATCGATACGGGGTCCTGGCTGATGGCAGCGTCAGGCATTCTCGATGGAACCGCTGCAACCATTCACTGGCAGGAAATGGCTGCGTTTGAGGAAACCTTTCATCGCATTACGGTTTCTCAGCGCCGTTACGTCGTGGAAGCGGCTACTATCACCTGTGGCGGCGCCTCGACCGTCATGGAATTGATACTTCACTTGCTGGGCGAACATTTCGGCCCGTCGGTGGCGTTTGATGTGTCCAACATGTTTATTTTCGATGTGGAACGGCAGCATCATCTCGGCCGTGGGCCGGACAGATTGAAGGCGGCCGGTTCACCGAAACTGAAGGCGGCCGTTGACATCATGATCAGGCATGTCGAGTTTCCCATGTCGCTTCCCGAAATTGCAGACAGCATTCCGGTATCCATGCGGAGCCTCAATCGCCTCTTTGCCCGTGAACTCGGCCTGACGCCTGGCAAGTACTATCAGCTAATCCGCCTGGGAAGGGCACGGGAGCTTGCACGTGAAACCGAATTTTCACTTGCCGAGATCGCGCTGCGAACCGGCTTTTCATCGGCCTCTACATTGAGCCGTGCCTTTTCGAGCAACTACTCGATGTCGTTCAACGAAGTGCGCGCCAGGCGAGAACGGGAATAAAGCCGGCAGTCTGCCGGCTCTTGCCGAATTTTGCCGAATTTTGCCTCAATCCGCTTGTTCGTTGATCAGATCACGACCCATCTGCCGGAACAGATCCAGATAGTCGAGCAATACCCAATTCTCCATGATCTTGGCGTCTGCGCAGCGGTAGAAATCCATCACGCGGAGGGTGAGGGACTTTCCGGTTGCCGGGACGCCCAGATAGTCGCCCTGATGCGTCATGGTCATCGAAGGCCAGCCGCTCACAGCGGCGAAGTTACCATCGCCGATACGGCAGTAGTGGTTGCCGCCGACCCGATCGGGAAACGCGGTCAGGAAGGACGCCCTGTGATCCTTTTCAAAGCCGCTCCAGCGATAGTTGGAGCCGATCCCGCCCGGGCCGTACCAGAGCATGTCGTCATGCCAGTAGCCGTCGTCGCCGGTTTGGCCCTTCGATTCAAAGGTCTCCGGGTCAAAGGCCTTGAGATCACCCAGCATGGCTTCGCACAGGTCGAGCGTTTTCTCGCCGTCAGCCTGACCAGCGGGCAGAACACCATCATGGGTCGCCGGTCCCGGGAACAGCATTTCGGTTCCCAGCATATTGGGAAGCGGGAACCGGTTCGCCTGCCGCATCAGATCCAAAAGATCGATGATGATCTTGGCCTCTGAAATCCGTCCATCAGGCTCCACCCGGTAGAATTCGCCGGAGCGAAGAAAGACCAGATGATCGGATGGTCTGACACCGAAAAGGGGCGTTTCGAAATTGCCGACGTAGTGGCATACACTCGCCACCCAGTGTCCTCCCGGTGCCCTTCTGTTCGGTCCACCAATGAAAATTTCATCCCGCCGACGCACATGAGAAAGTGCGCGCCTGAGAGGTTCCAGGAAACCTTCCCAAACGGCTTCCCGGCCCGCCAATCGATTGACCGGGTGCACTACGTCGAAAACAACCTCTTCCGTCAAGTTATTGGAAAGTAACGCTTTCGTCTCTTCGGACGACGCGGTCAGAACAGTGTTCAGAAAAGTGTGAGGAGAGCGCCGGAAGTCGGACATTTCATGGCCTGCTGAGTGTTTGTTGGATTCTGATTTTAGTCATTTTGCATTCGTATGCAAAAAATCATTGCCAAAGAATAATAAGTGTGTCTACTTATTTTGCATAGGAATGCAAAACGAATATCGGCATACGGTTTTGGAGGGGACTTAGTGGCTGAGATACAGCTAAAGAGCGTGTCAAAGCGTTGGGGAGCATTTGTTGGCGTTGACGATTTCAACCTGACGATTGCCGATCGCGAGTTTCTGGTCCTGCTGGGGCCGTCAGGCTGCGGCAAGACGACAACCATGCGCATGATTGCGGGCCTGGAAGACGCTACGGATGGCGAGATCGTCATCGGTGGACGGACGGTAAACGACCTTGAACCCAAGGATCGGGATATCGCCATGGTGTTCCAGTCCTACGGTCTTTATCCGAACATGAATGTCTATGAGAACATTCGCTTTCCGTTGAAAGTGCGCAAGGTCGACCCGTCAACGCATGATGCAAGGGTTATGCGTGCGGCGGAAATGGTCGAGCTGACGGATTTCCTGCATCGCAAACCAGCGGAATTGTCGGGTGGTCAGCGGCAGCGTGTTGCGCTGGCACGTGCGATTGTACGTGAACCGAACGTCTTTCTGATGGATGAGCCGCTGTCCAACCTGGATGCGAAACTGCGCGTTTCCACGCGGGCTCAGATCAAGAACCTTCAGCACGAGCTTCAGGTCACGACCATCTATGTGACCCACGATCAGATCGAGGCGATGACGCTGGCGGACCGGGTTGTCGTCATGCAGCGCGGTGTCATTCAGCAGGTCGGCACGCCAACGGATATTTACGACCGTCCGGCAAATACCTTTGTTGCAGGCTTCATCGGATCACCTGCGATGAACCTCATGGAAGGAACGCTGAAAGGCGGTGTCTTCACCGGTGAAAACGTCACGATCAGCGGACTTCGGGGTCCTGACGGACCGATCACGCTCGGCTTCAGGGCGGAAGATGCCGCCGTTGCGCAGGCAACGAATGGTTCAGGCTCTGTCGAGATCAATGCAGCGGTCTACACGATGGAGCTTCTCGGCGATGCGACCATGATTACCGTGAAGGCGGGTGGTGCCTTGGTTTCTGTGAAAGCCAGCAAGGACTACCGGATCGAAATCGACGAAACGGTCGGGCTGAGTGTTCCAGCCGAAATCTGTCACTTGTTCAATCATGAGACCGGCGCGCGCATCGACGTGTAAGCGGGTCCAGTCCGGCGAATGCCGGTTTCCAGGAGAGCGCTACGGCGCAAAGGGAGCAGCAGGAGTAACCCCATGCTTATGAAGAAAACATTGCTTGCAGGAGCGTTGTCTCTGCTGGCAGGCAGCGCTTATGCGGAATGTGGAATTGAAAGCGGTCGCATCAGCATTATCGGCAATGAATTCCCGGCAATTCAGACGGTTGGAGCCGGCGCCATGGCGTGTGCCAGCGATACGGTCGAGGCCAAGTCGAACCTGACGGCGGACCATCAAAAGCTGAATGTTGCCGGCATGAGCGGGAACCCTGCTGAGTACACAACGGCCATCATCGCCAATTCCTCTATCGTTGCCCTCATGAACGATGATCTGATCCGTCCGCTGGATGATCTTGTTGCCAAACATGGCGACGGGCTGACTAAGAACCAGCTGATCACCATCGACGGCAAGATCATGGCAATCGCGTTCATGGCGAACGCTCAGCATCTCGTCTACCGCAAGGACATCCTCGAAAAGGTTGGGGCCGAGCCGCCGAAAACCTATGAGGACATGATTGCGATCGCAGACAAGATCCGGAAGGAAGGCATTCTGGAAAATCCGGTTGGTGGAGCCTATGCAGCCGGCTGGAACCTTGCCCAGGAATTCAACAACATGTTCCTTGGCTATGGCGGCGAGTTCTTCAAGCCGGGAACGGCCGAGCCGAATGTAAACTCGGAAGCAGGCATCAAGGCGCTCGAAACGATGAAAGCCTTGAGCGAATACATGAACCCGGATTTCCTGACGCATGACTCCAACGCCACCAATGCGGAATACCGTGCAGGCAACGTTGCGCTGATGAACATGTGGGGATCTCGTGCGGCGACTCTGACCTCCGCAGAAGGCGTTCCTCAGGATGTGATTGACGGTTTCGCGATCTCAGGTCCAATGACGGTCGGCGGCGGCTCCACACCTGCATCCACTCTATGGTGGGACGGCTGGACTGTTTCCAAGAACATTAGCGATGAAGACGCGGAAGCAACATTCATTGCGATGAAAAATGCGATCGATCCGGCGATCCTTGAGGATCCGGAAGTTGCACTTCAGGCAGTCTGGCTGTTGGAAGGATACAAGCCGACCGATGCCGCAAAGGGCGTCTACGATGCAGCAGGCATGAAGACAATTCCTTATCCGACCTACCCTTACATGGGTCTGATGCATACGGCGCTCGGCAACGAACTGACCGACTTCATGCAAGGCAAGGAAAGCGCCGAGCAAGCTCTGAAAGACGTCGAAGCTGCCTATACCGCAGCGGCGAAGGAAAAAGGCTTCCTCTAAGCAAAGCCTGACGAAACGGTGCGCCCATTTGGGCGCACCCCATGACTTAATCACGAAAATCGGGTCCCGGTATGAAGCATAGAACCTTCTTCTGGTTCTTCCTGCCGACCGCGCTTGCAATGCTCATCTTCATTGCTGCGCCGATAGTGTCGGTGGTGTTGCAATCACTGTTCGTCCCTCATGAAGCTGTTCTGATTGAAACGGAAAACTGCGGCCCGTTCGGCTGTACCACGAGCGTGGTCATCGATCAGGAAGCGACGGAAGAATTGAGAGCAGAGCAGCCTCTGGGGCGGTTCGCCGGGCTCGAGATCTATTTCGACCGCGGACACCTTGCGACCGCCGAGGTTGCAAGTGCCTGGACGACGAGCTCCAGCATCGGCGAGTTTCTGGGCGCAGTTGGTGATCTGCCGTTCTACCGCGCCATGTCTTTCACGCTGACCTACACATTTGTGGTCACACCGCTTCTGATCGCCCTGGGCTTCGTAATCGCTCTTGCCGTGAATGCGCTCAGCCGTCGGATCAAGGGGCTGGTAATCTTCTTCTCGCTGTTGCCCATGATCGTGACGCCCCTGATCGGATCGCTGATCCTGTTCTGGATGATCGACAGCCGGGGCGTGATCGGTGAGCTCATCCAGTATCTGACCGGAGACCCCAGTCTGTCGCTCAAGGCGTCGACGCCGCTGATGTGGATCGCGCTGATCGTCTACGGGGTCTGGCACAGCGCACCCTTCGCCTTTGTCGTCTTCTATGCAGGTCTGCAGACCGTTCCTCAAGACACGCTGGAAAGCGCCCGGATCGACGGCGCCACCAGGTGGCAGCAGACGCGATACGTCGTCATCCCGCATCTGATGCCGCTGGTGACCTTTGTCGCTCTGATCCAGCTAATGGATAACTTCCGGGTTTTCGAGCCGATCGTCGGCTTCAACGCCTCGGCGCACGCAACTTCCTTGTCGTGGATCATCTTCAACGACCTTGGCGGTGAAACCAATCAGCTGTCAGCAGCTGCAACAACTTCAGTTCTGACGATCATCGGGGTCGCAATTCTGCTTTCTCCCGTTCTTGTCCGCACCTGGCGCGATTTCAGAGGGAAGGCTTGAGTTATGTCAGCTATTGATCGACGGAAACCCGTTTCACTCAAGGTCGCGTCCACGGTCTTCATCGTGGTCTGGCTCTTACTGGCGGCCTTTCCATTCTTCTGGACATTGTGGGGATCGTTCAAGGTTGAGCTGGATTTCTTTTCCATCGCCGACTGGACCAATGCGATTACCGGCAAACTGACCGACGAAATCTATGGACGTCCCTTCACGGGTGCAGGCTACTACGGGGCCTGGGTGCAGGAAGACTTCTGGCGCGCAGCGCTCAACACGGGCATCGTTTGTTTATTCGTCGTGTGCACGTCGCTCACGATCGGAACGCTCGGCGGATATGCACTTAGCCGTTCTGGCCACAACTATGTGTTCTGGCTCTTGATCGCAGCGCTGATTTTCCGGGCGATGCCGCCGATCACACTGGTTTCCGGTTATCTGCCGCCGTTCTTCGCATGGAACCTGTGGGGGTATCTGCCGACCGCAATCATCGTGCTTGTCGCGATCAACCAGCCCTTCACCTTGTGGATGCTGCACTCCTTCTTTCAGAAGATCCCGATCGACCTGGATGAGAGTGCGAAAGTGGACGGCTGTACCCAGTTCCAGGCCTTCCGGCATGTCATCATTCCGGTGATGTGGCCTGGCGTGATCACCACCGGCCTGTTCAGCTTCCTGCTTGCCTATAATGACTTTGCCGTCACGGCGATGCTGCTGAACGAGCAGAACCGCACCATGGTTCCCAAGATCGCGGCCTTCCTTGGCACGACCTACACAGAAGGCAATGTCATGTTCGCGGTGGCGGCCGTGGTGTCTGCGACCGTACCGCTGTTCCTTCTCGTGATGCTGTTCCAGCGACAGATCGTGTCCGGCCTGACAGCCGGTGCGGTGAAGGGATAAGCATGATCCGTCCCGCGCCAGGTTCTTCCGGAAAAGCGGCGCTTCAGGCGTATTGCAACGCCTGTGCGGCGCCCGGTCGGGAAGATGCTGAAATTGGTTTGAAGCAGTTTTTTGCCGATGACGCTGTGATCAACGTTGTGCATCCGTTCAACGAGATCATCGGTCCGGAAAGCTACTGCGAGGCGGTTCTGGCGCCACTCGGACGCGCGTTCGCGCATTTGTGCAGGAGCGATTACATCGCCTTTGGCGGACAGCACGAAGACACAGATTGGGTGACTTGCACCGGCTACTACTCCGGACGCTTTTCGGCTCCCTGGCTTGGTATTCAACCGACGGGAGCGCTGGCCTATCTTCGCTTCGGCGAGTTCCATCGCCTGCAGGACGGTCGGGCCGTGGAGAGCTTCATTTTCTTCGATATACCGGAGCTGATGATCGCCGCGGGACAATGGCCCATTGATGATTTTCCAGGTCGTGAGCGGGGCTACACAGGCTATCTCCCCGGGCCGACGACACAGGACGGACTTCAGTGGAAAGACAATGACCCTGTCGTCAGTGCGACCTCGCTCGACATGGTCACACAGATGCTGCGGAACCTGGCCACCGAAGACCAGAGCTGGCGCTCGTTCTGGCACGAGGACATGCTCTGGTATGGCCCTGCCGCTTTTGGAAGTTTTGTCGGTCTTGAGGGGTTCGCAGGCTTCCAGGTGCCTTTCGAAAACACGTTCAGCGAATGGGTCGGAGGTGCGGTGGAAGGCAGCCGTACGCGGCATTTTACCCGGTTTGCCGATGGTGACTACGTATGTTCCGGCGGCTGGCCGTCACTCAATGCCGTCCAGGCCAGGACCTTCCTGGGTCAACCCTCAAAGGGCAAACGGCTTTACATGCGCGTCTGTGACTGGTGGCGGCGCAAGGGCGACAAATTGGCCGAAAACTGGGTCTTCGTAGATATCCCGCACGTGTTGTTGCAGATGGATTTCGATGTTTTTGCGGAAATGGAAAGGGTTAGACAGTGAAGGGTTCGCGTCCCGAACAGGCGGTGTTGAGCCGCGATACGGATATGTCCAAGACGGACGAGACGAGGCGTGTCATCGAAGGTATGGTTGACGGCCTGAATGATCACCGCATCTCGGATATCGGGGAATTCTTTTCCGAAGGCTTTCGATGGATGGGCAATTTCGGGTGCGGTACCAAAACCGGCCTGAAGGAGTTCCAGGACAACTGGCAAAAGCCGTTTCAGGCCGCTTTCTCCGACAAGGTCTGTGTGGATGAAGCCCGCCTCTACATGGGGGAGTGGGCAGCGGCGTTCGGTCGTCAGGAGGCAACACACTCAGGCGAATTCATGGGTGTTGCCGCGACCGGCAAGAGGATCGAGATCCGGTACATGGACTTCTGGAAGGTGGTTGACGGCAAGATCGTCGACAACTGGGTCATGGTCGATTTTCCGCATGTCCTGTCTCAGATCGGCAAGGACGTCTTCAACGGTGAGGGGTGGGAGGCTTTCGACCGGGGCGACCGCGTGCCTCCGGCTCCGGAATAGGCAACTCAGCGCAGAAATTACGTAGTTTTCCCAGATGCTCGGGATGTTGCTTGAAATTTCTGCATACGTATGCAAATTGAATAGAAGAGGCGCTTGGATCGCGGGATCCGGACAAGAAGATCACCAACCGGCGCTTTGAAAGGGATGTGACATGGCGATTGAATATCTGAAGCGTGGAAAGCCGGAGGCAGAACGGTCGGAAGACGATGCCAAAGTGCGTGCAATCGTGGAGGGAACGCTCAAGGACATCGAGACACGCGGCGATGCCGCTGTGCGCGATTTGTCCGAGAAGTTCGACAACTATTCACCAGCCTCATTCCGCCTGAGTGAGTCAGAAATCGAAGCCCTGATGAACCAGGTTTCGGCTCGGGACATGGAAGACATCAAGTTCGCTCAGGAACAGGTGCGCAAGTTTGCCGAGGCGCAGCGTGCGTCGATGCTGGACATCGAAGTCGAGACCCTTCCAGGCGTCATCCTGGGTCACAAGAACATCCCGGTTCAGTCGGTGGGTTGCTATGTGCCAGGCGGCAAATTCCCGATGGTCGCTTCGGCCCATATGTCCGTGGCCACAGCTTCTGTTGCCGAGGTTCCGCGCATCATTGCAGCGACACCTCCCTTCAAGGGCGCTCCCAATCCAGCCGTGATCGCGGCCATGCATCTGGGAGGTGCGCACGAGATTTATGTGCTTGGCGGCATCCAGGCTGTCGGTGCGATGGCCATTGGCACGGAAACCATCGATCCGGTTCATATGCTGGTCGGTCCGGGCAATGCCTTTGTTGCCGAAGCCAAACGCCAGCTCTTTGGCCGGGTGGGGATCGATCTTTTCGCAGGTCCGACCGAAACCATGGTAATTGCCGATGAAACGGTCGATGCGGAAATGTGCGCAACCGATCTGCTTGGACAGGCCGAACACGGCTATAACTCTCCAGCCGTTCTGGTCACCAATTCCCGCAAGCTGGCAACGGAAACCCTTGCAGAGATCGACCGGCTCCTGAAAATCCTGCCGACGGCAGATACGGCGTCCAAGTCCTGGGAAGACTATGGCGAAGTGATCCTGTGCGACACCTATGACGAGATGCTCGCAGTTGCCGATGACATCGCCTCCGAGCACGTGCAGGTGATGACCGACCGGGATGACTGGTTCCTGGACAACATGACCTGCTATGGTGCTCTTTTCCTTGGCGCGCGCACCAACGTTGCCAACGGCGACAAGGTGATCGGCACCAACCATACGCTGCCGACCAAGAAGGCGGGGCGCTACACAGGCGGCCTTTGGGTCGGCAAGTTTCTGAAAACCCATTCCTATCAGAAGGTTCTGACCGACGAAGCGGCCGCCGAGATCGGTGCTTATTGCTCCCGCCTCTGCATGCTGGAAGGTTTTGTCGGTCATGCCGAACAGGCCAACGTTCGGGTACGCCGGTATGGCGGCGGTAATGTGCCTTACGGAGAGGCTGCCGAATAGTCATGGACAGACACACCCGGCACAAGGCTCTGATCGCGCCACTGCGCGCTGCCATGTACGACTTCGAAGAGACCACTGTCCGCAAGGCGATGGCAGATCTGTGCTCACCGGACGTGTTGTTCCGGCTCTGTCATCCTTTTGGAGATACGACCGGCACGGAAGCGTTTTACGACAAGGCCTATGCGCCGCTGTTCAGGGCACTGCCGGATCTGGAACGCCGCGACACCATTGTGATGGCCGGACCTACTCCTGAAGGCGGCGACTGGGTAGGCTGTGGAGGCTACTACACGGGCACCTTTGAAAAGCCATGGCTCGACATTCCGGCAACGGGCCACCAGGTCGCCATGCGCTTTCACGAGTTCTATCATTTTGTCGAAGGCAAGGTCGTCGAGTTTCAGGCCGTCTGGGACGTTCCGGAGATGATCGTGCAGGCGGGCGCCTGGCCCATGGCTCCGACCCTTGGCAGGGAATGGCATGTGCCCGGACCGGCAACGCAGGATGGTCTCGTGCCGGGGCCGTACGATGAGGACGCAGGACGCAGCACCTGCCAGCACATCATTGAAATGCTTCAATACATGAAGCGGCACCCTTCGAAGGGCGGACCCGAGGTCATGGAATTGCCTCGGTTCTGGCATCCGCGCATGAACTGGTATGGTCCGTCCGGCATTGGCACCGGACGGGGCATCAAGGGTTTCCGCAACTGGCATCAGATTCCGTTTCTGAACGGCATGCCGGATCGCGGGCTGTATGTCGACGAGATCACCTACCACTTCTTCGGTGATCGCAACTACGCCGCCGTGACCGGTTGGCCGAACATGATCCAGTCAGTCACCCATGACGGCTGGATGGGAATTGCCCCGACCGGCAAGAAGATCACCATGCGCAGTCTGGATTTCTGGCGTCTTGAAAACGGATTGATCCGCGAAAACTGGGTGTTGGTCGATCTTTTGGACGCCTATTCGCAATTGGGCGTTGACGTTTTCAATCGACTTCGGGATTTCAACAAGGCCCGTGCGGGCTTTGATCCTGAAACCGGAGTAGCACTGACATGATCGACCTTCCTTCCACCCCGAGCTTTTCCCTGGCCGGCAAGAAAGCGCTTGTGACGGGTGCTTCTTCCGGCATCGGCCTTGCCTGTGCCACCGCCCTGGCGGAAGCCGGCGCGGAAGTGGTGCTGGCTGCACGGCGGCAAGACAAACTCAGCGAGGCTGTCGAGGCAATGACGGCCAAAGGGTGGAAGGTATCTGCACTGCAGCTGGATGTTGCCGACGTTCTGGAGGTGCAGGTCAGCGTCGAGAAACACGGTCCGTTCGACATTCTCGTCAACAGCGCGGGTCTTGCTCGCCATTCACCGGCAACCGAAACCACACCTGAAGATTTCGATGCGGTGATGAACATCAATCTGCGCGGCGCTTATTTTCTTACGCAGTGTGTTGCCAAGGGCCTGCTTGAGGCCGGCAAGCCGGGATCATTGATCAACATTTCCTCGCAGATGGCCCACGTCGGCGGCATCGACAGGGCGGTCTACTGTGCATCCAAATTCGCCGTCGAGGGTTTCACCAAGGCGATGGCGCTGGAGTTCGGTCCGAAGAAAATCAGGATCAACACGGTCTGCCCAACGTTCATTCGCACACCTTTGACCGAGCAGACATTCGACAATCCGGAACGGGTCGAATGGATCAAGGAAAAGATCAAACTCGGTCGCACAGGTGAGGTCGAAGACATCATGGGTGCCGTCCTCTATCTGGCAAGCGATGCCTCTTCGCTGGTCACCGGAACTGCGCTCCTGGTTGAAGGAGGTTGGACGGCAGACTGATGGTCAGCGAAAAAGTCACCTCCATAGAAGTCGCAAAACGGGCAGGGGTCAGCCAGTCCGCAGTCAGCCGCGTGTTCACGCCAGGGGCTTCCGTCTCGCCCAAGATGGCGGAAAAGGTTTTGAAGGCGGCCGAGGAGCTGGGCTATCGGCCGAATGTGCTTGCCCGGTCTTTGATCACCGGCAGGTCCAGGATCATCGGTCTCGTTGTCGCCTATCTGGAAAACCAGTTCTATCCCGATGCTCTGGAAAAACTCTCCAATGCCCTGCAGGCACACGGCTATCACATCCTGGTTTTCATGGTGTCGAACGAGGATGACAGCGTCGACAAGGTGATGGGCGAGCTGCTTGACTATCAGGTCGACGGCATCATCACCGCCTCGGTCGGCATGTCGAATGCGCTGGCCGCCCGATGCGCGGCAGCCGGGGTTCCGGTTGTCCTCTTCAACCGTGGCCAGGACGATGAGCGCCTCAATCAGGTCACCTCAAACAACATTGATGGCGGCCGCAAGATAGCTGAGTTCCTGGTTGCTGGCGGACACAGGAAAATCGCGCATATTGCAGGTTGGTCGGGTTCTTCGACCGGTCGGGACCGTGAAGCCGGCTTCCGCGCGGGTCTGGAAGCTGCCGGTGTAGAACTCGTTGGCTGTATCGACGGTATGTATAACCGTGAGAAAGCTGCTGCCGCTGCCCGGGAATTGTTTTCAGGCAGCGACAGGCCTGATGCGGTCTTTGTCGGCAACGATCACATGGCCTTTGCCGTCATGGATGTCCTTCGGTTTGAATTGAAGCTCGATGTCCCCGGCGATGTTTCGGTTGTCGGCTACGATGACGTGCCGCTTTCCTCCTGGCCTGCCTATAACCTGACAACGCTGCGCCAACCGTCCAACCGCATGGTTGAGGCAACTGTTTCCACGTTGCTCGGCTGGATCGAAGAAGGCAGCCAGGACGTCCAGAAAATCAAGATTGACGGACCGCTGATGATCCGCGGTTCCGCACGCATACCCGAAGGATGGCCCGATGAAAGGCTTTGACCCGCGCTGGCAGGATTTTCCCGATTACATCATCGGGATCACCAAGGAGATCTGGGAAGAACGCCAGATCGCGACCCTGCATCACTATTATTCCGATGACATTGTCGTTCGCTCTCCCGGATCGGTTGTTGTCGGAAACCAGGGGGTGATCGGCGCCACCATGGCGACGCTTGCGGAATTCCCGGATCGTACGCTTTTGGGGGAAGACGTGATCTGGTCGGGAACACCGGAGGAGGGCATGCTGTCTTCCCACCGCATCTTTTCTACGGCCACCCATTCTGGCGACGGTGTCTACGGCAAGGCGAGCGGGACGAAACTCCGATACCGGATCATCGCTGACTGCCACGCGATCGACAATCAGATCAACGATGAGTGGCTGATCCGCGACCAGGGTGCAGTCGTGCGTCAGCTGGGCTGGGACCCGAAGGAATATGCCCGTGATCTCATCGAGCGTGAAGGCGGTCCGCAGGATTGCGTCCAGCCCTTTTCGCCGTCCATCGACAAGCCCGGTCCCTATAAAGGCAAGGGCAATGACAATGAATGGGGCGCCAGATACGCCGATATCCTGACCCGGCTTATGGGGGCCGACATGGCAACCATCGAGGCCGAATATGACCGTGCCTGCCAGCTTGCCTATCCGGGCGGGGTCGACGGTGTGTCCTGGCCGGATGCCGACAGGTTCTGGATGGGACTGCGCGCCAGCTTTCCGTCCGCGAGTTTCAAGATCGAACACCAGATCGGCCGTGACGATCCGATGATGCCGCCACGCGCAGCGTTGCGCTGGTCGCTTCACGGTAAGCATGACGGCTGGGGTGTTTTCGGCAATCCGACCGGAGCTGAAGTCTATGTCATGGGAGCGGCCCATGCCGAGTTCGGGCCTTGGGGGCTGCGCCGCGAGTTTGTTCTTTTTGATGAAACGTCGATCTGGAAACAGATCGTTTTGAAGACCGGCTGACGCAGCCAAAACACCAAAGGCCTGTTATGACCCCTGAAGAAATGGAAAGCCGGATTGTCCGGTATGGTGATCTGAAACCCTGCCGCACGGCTTTCATCGATGCGCACACACCTGGATCCGATCAGAAGGAAAACTTCACGGTCATCGGTGGCGGTGTTTCGGAAAGCCCGGACCAGCATGTCCACATCAAGGAAACACCGGGCTTTAACATCGGAGCGGCCGGCCAGCCGCCGAAATGCCGGAACTCCCTGCATTCGCACAGGACGGCTGAAGTCTTTTACGTTCTGAAAGGCCGCTGGCGCTTTTTCTGGGGCCGTTGGGGCACGGCTGGCGAAGTCGTTTTGGAAGAGGGCGATATCTTCAACATTCCGACCGGCATCTTCCGGGGATTTGAGAATATCGGCACCGACTACGGAATGATCATGGCGATCCTCGGTGGTGACGATGCCGGTGGCGGTGTGATCTGGGCTCCCCAGGTAATCGAGGATGCGACGGATCATGGTCTTGTTCTTGGCGAAAACGGTGTGCTTTACGACACCAAGCAAGGACAAAGCCTGCCGGACGACGTCAAGCCGATGCCGCTTCTGACAGACGAAGAGCTAAAGGCCTATCCGGAGCCGGACAATGAAGCGGTGATCAAGGATTATGTGGCCCGCTACTGGGATATGATGGCTCTTGCGACCGATAAACCCTGCAAGGTGATCGGCGAAACCGGTCTCCTGAAAGACAAGCCCGGCTTTGAAGTTGAGTTCCTGACGCGCGGAACCATTCCCGAGACGAACTACACCCTCGATTGCCATGAAATTCTGATGGTCATGCGCGGACATTGGAAGCTGAGCTGGGCCGATGGTGAAAAGGTTCTGGCACCGGGCGACACTTGTGCCGTGCCTCCGGGGCTGGAGCACAGCCTCATGCCGTCCATGAGCGGCGAGGCGAGCCTTTTCAGAGTGATGAACACGGAAGACCCGGCAGGGGCAACCTGGGTCGCCTGACGATAATGAAGGGGCAGGGACAACCTGCCCCGACCGGGAGGAGCTTATGAGCAAGATTGAAGTCACCCATGTCGGCTCGTTGCCGCGCACTCAGAAGGTCGTCGATTTCATCTTCGCCCGGGAAAAGGGCGAGCCCTATGAGGAGGCGGAATTCGACGCGGCAATGGCCGAGGCTGTATCGGACACCGTTCGCAAACAGGTCGAAGCCGGGGTGACGATCGTCAGTGATGGCGAAACGTCGAAGATCTCCTACGCCACCTATGTGAAAGACCGCTACACCGGCTTTTCCGGAGACAGCCCGCGCAACGCGCCTGAAGATCTGAAGCTTTACCCGAGTTTCCTGAAGCGGATCGCGGAAAGCGGTGGAACACCGCAATACGCACGGCCGATGTGTACGGGAGAAGTGCGCTCAAAAGGGCAGGGGGAGCTCGAAAAGGACATTGCCCACCTGAAGGCCGCGATGGCTGAACACGGCGCTGAGCGCGGTTTCATGAATGCGGCTTCGCCAGGGGTAATTTCGCTTTTCCTGCAAAACGACCATTACCCGACGCGCGAGGCTTATCTTCAGGCGCTCGCAGACGTCATGAAGGACGAATACGAGACGATTGTCGCTTCTGGGCTGGACCTGCAGCTTGATTGTCCCGATCTTGCACTGTCGCGGCACATGCTCTTCACCGACCTGTCGGACGAGGAATTTGTCAAGATTGCCGAGACGCATATCGATGCCCTGAACCACGCTCTGCAGAACATCGATCCGGCAAGAGTTCGCATCCATATCTGCTGGGGCAACTACGAAGGGCCGCATGTGTGCGACATTTCCATGGACAAGGTGTTTTCGACGCTGATGTCTGCCCGGGCTCGCTATGTACTGTTCGAGACGTCCAACCCGCGCCATGCACACGAGTGGGCAGTGTTCCGGGACCGGAAGACGGAGATCCCCGATGACAAGATCCTGGTGCCCGGGGTTGTCGATACGACAACGAACTTCGTCGAGCACCCGGAAGTGGTTGCTCAGCGGCTGGAACGATTTGTCGGTATCGTCGGCGCGGAGCGAGTAATCGCCGGATCCGATTGCGGCTTTGGGACCTTTGCAGGCTTCGGCGCTGTCGATCCGGAAATTGCCTTTGCCAAGCTGAAGGCGCTAGCAGATGGTGCGGCCATTGCTGGAGAACGTGCGTGACCCCGCTTGTCCTGCTGCCCGGCATGATGTGCGATGCGCGGCTTTACGAGCCGCAAATCGCCTGTCTTTCCGGGCGCTTGCCGTTACATCTGGCGCCGATTACCCAACACGACACGGTGGAAGCGCTGGCGGCCGAAATCCTGACGCATGCTCCACCGCGGTTTGCCCTTGCAGGTCTTTCCATGGGTGGGATCGTTGCGATGGAAGTCATCAGACTGGCGCCAGAGCGCGTTGAGCGTCTGGCATTGCTGGACACCAACCCGCGCGCCGAACTGGAAGAGGTCAGGCAGCGCCGGGAACCCCAGATAGAAAAGGTTCGCGCGGGTGGTCTTCGCGAGATCATGCGGGATGAACTGAAGCCGAATTACCTGGCCAACGGTCCGCTGCGCCAGGATGTGATGGACGTGTGTATGGCAATGGCAATGGAGCTTGGACCTGAAGTGTTCGAGCGACAGTCGCGCGCGCTCCAATCCCGTCCGGACCAACAGGAAACCCTGAAGGCTGTGAAGGTCCCGACCCTGATCCTGATGGGACGGGAGGATCGACTTTGTCCGCTCGATCGACACGAATTGATGCGCGGCCTCATTGACGGATCGACATTTGAAATCGTTGAAGGCGCAGGGCATCTGCCGACGCTGGAGCAACCTGAGGCCGTCAACAGGGCTCTGGAAACATGGTTGGAACTGACATGAACACCGAATTGCTCGACCTCCTGAGATCAGTCGATACACCGACCGTCTGCAACGCGATCGAAGTCGCGGAAGGCAAGCGCGGTTTCAACCGTTTTACGCGCGGCACGATGCTGTCATCTGCCCCGGACGGCGGCGCAATGGTTGGCTATGCGCGTACAGCCAAAATCTCGGCTTTGGCCCCGCCAACGGAACCGGCTTATGTCATCAAGGCGCGGCGCATGGACTATTACCGCTACATGTCCGAGGGCGGGCGACCGGGTCTGGCTGTCGTCGAAGATGTCGACTACCCCAATGCCATCGGCGCTTACTGGGGTGAAATAAACACGACGGTTCACAAGGGCCTAGGTTTGTCCGGAGCACTGACCAACGGGGTCATGAGAGACCTTGGTGATCTACCTGAAGGATTTCCTGTCGTTGCCGGATCGGTTGGCCCCAGCCATGGCTTCGTGCATGTGAAGGAAATTGGCACGCCGGTCAAAATCTTCGGCCTGGACATCCATCCCGGAGAACTGGTGCATGCGGACCGGCACGGTGCTCTTGTCATTCCCGAAGCCCTGACCGATCAGCTTGCCGGCGCCATTCGGAAACTGCTCGACACCGAACAACTTGTGCTGGGACCTGCACGCGAACCCGGCTTTAATTTCGAAAAGTTCGAAGCGGCCTGGTCAGCGTTCGAGAAGGCGAGAACCTGATTATTCTCTTTAGCTTAGGGGCATGAGGACTGCCCTTTTGGGACGGCTCGTGCCTTAGTACTCCACATAGGCACTGCTTCTTTTACGAAGCCGCTCGAACTCTTCGACGCGGGCAATCTCGCTGCCGTCTCCATCCATCACGATGGACGCAAGGATCACTTCCACAAGCGCTGCCATTGCCACGACGGAAGGATAGTAATGCGGACTGTTGGCGTCGGCACAGAAGGCAAAGTCGGCATCCGACGCGATTGGTGAGCTGGGCCGGTCTGTAACCGCGACCGTGTATGCTCCGTATTGCTGAGCATATTTCATCGCATCCACCGTTCGTTGTGCGATAGGGTTCATGCCAAAGCAGATGACGATGTCCTCCTGCTGCAGCACGCCCATCGGTTCGGCGGCGACGGAGTACTCCGCTCCTACAAGTCTCAGGTTCGACAGGATCAAGCTTCCGGTGTTCTTCATCATCGAGGCAAGCCAGAAAAGCGATCCTGACCCTACGAGGTAGACGTTCGGTGCCCGGCGCATCAGATCCGCAAGCCTGTCCAGATCATCTCTTATGAGAGAAACCCTGAGCTGGCGGATATTCTCTTCAGCGGCCAGAAGAAGCTGCCCGGCGTTTGAATCCTTGCCGTCATCGGAAGTTCCCTGCTGCAAAGCGCCTGCGCGCGCGCCGAAACCACCGCGTATCAACTCGTTCTGAAAACCGGCCTTGAAATCCTCATAGCTGTCGAAACCCAGGTGACGGGCCAGCCGTAGCATTGTGGTCGATGTGACACCGACGGCGGTAGCCGTGCTGCGCATGGAATCGAGCGCCATACGGTCCGGGTGGTCCAGCGCGTAGCGTGCGGCAACGGCCAGTTTCTTGGGCAGGTCGGGCAGCGCCTTGCGCAATGTTTGCGTGAGATTCACAGATGGGTCTCCGGTATTTTTTTGCAGCAAACGATATTTTTTGGATTGGAACAAGCCTGTTGGATGAAAAAAATAGACCAATTGATATTTTTTGTTGCAAAAAGTATCAATTGGAGCATTCTATCTGAAACTCACGCAACAGCACGGCAGATGATGACCCGCTACTCCGCCTTATCCGTTTTCCGGCACGCTCTATCAGGCAACAAGACCTGGTCCCGGGCGTGGCGCGATCCGGAACCCAAGCCCTTTTATGATGTCCTAATCGTCGGCGGCGGCGGGCACGGCCTGGCAACCGCTTACTATCTGGCGAAGGAGCACGGCATCACCAACGTCGCGGTGGTCGAGAAGGGTTGGCTGGGGGGCGGCAATACCGGTCGAAACACGACCATCGTGCGCTCGAACTACATGATGCCGGGCAACACGATGTTCTATGAGCGTTCCATGCAGCTCTGGGAGAACCTGAGTCAGGATCTCAATTACAATGTGATGATCTCGCAGCGCGGGCAATACAATCTGTGTCACTCGCCGGGTCAAATGGATGCCGCCCGTAGGCGCGGCAATATCATGCGGGCAAACGGTATCGATGCCGAGTTGTTCGACCGCGAGGAGGTCAAGCGGCGGCTTCCCTATCTCGACTACTCCGAAAGCGCTCGCTTTCCCATTCATGGCGCGATTTTTCAGAGCCGGGCAGGGACGGCCCGGCATGATGCTGTTGCCTGGGGTTTTGCCCGGGGTGCCGATCAGCATGGCGTCGATATTCTGCAACAACGCGAAGTTACCGGTTACCTGTGGGACGGTGGAAAGATCGTCGGGGTCCAGACAAATCGCGGAGAAATCCGGGCGGGCAAGGTTGCGCTTTGCGTTGCCGGTCACAGCGGTCACCTGACAAAATTGGCGGGTCTTCGCCTGCCGATCGAAACGCATTGTCTTCAGGCCTTCGTGACAGAGCCCTACAAGCCGCTGGTCGACACCGTGATCGCATACGGAGCAGCCCACTTCTATATCAGTCAGTCGGACAAGGGTGGTCTGGTGCTCGGCGGCGATCTGGACATGTACAATTCCTATGCACAGCGCGGCGGATTGCCCGTTGTCGAGCACACGCTTGCCAGCGCTAAGTCGCTGATGCCCTGCATCTCCCGGCTTAAGCTGCTGCGTCACTGGGCCGGCGTGATGGATATGTCCATGGATGGATCTCCGTTCATCACGAAAACGCCGGTCGACGGCCTTTATCTGAACGGCGGATGGAACTACGGCGGCTTCAAGGCGACGCCCGCTTCCGGGTGGTGTTTTGCCTGGACGATCGCCAGGGACGAGCCCCATCAGGACAATTCCGAGTTTACGCTCAACCGGTTCGATCGCGGCTACCAGATCGATGAAAAGGGCATGGGCCCGCAACCCAACGCACATTGAGCCAACGAGATGATCAGGATCAACTGCCCGATTTGCGGGCTGCGCAATGAAACGGAGTTCACTTACGGCGCCGACGCAACGGTCAAGCGCCCGCAGATGGACGAGAATGAGATGAAGCCTTGGGTGGACTATGTCTTCAATCGCGACAATCCACGCGGCTGGCACAAGGAGTACTGGCATCACGTCCAGGGGTGCCGTCAATGGTTGGTGCTTGAGCGCAACACGCTGACCCATGAAATCGGTACCTGCGAGCTCGCTCGCGAGATTGGGGAATTGGATGCGATGGAATTGGTACGGGAGGCCGGCGAATGAAGCGCCTTGAAACCGGTGGCCGCATTGATCGCGGCAAGCCGCTTTCCGCCCGTTTCGAAGGTCGGGATCTTCCCGCGTTTCAGGGCGACACGCTCGCGTCCGCCATGTTGGCGGGTGGCGTTTCGCTTGCCGGTCGAAGTTTCAAGTATCACCGTCCAAGGGGCATCTATTCAGCCGGTGTGGAAGAACCCGGGGCCTTGGTGCATTTACGAGAAGACGATCGGCACGAACCGAATGCGCGCGCAACGACGACTGAGGCCTTCGACGGTCTTGTCTCGACCGCGCAGAATGCCTGGCCGAGCCTGGGTTTTGACATCGGAGCGGTGAACAATTGGGTCAGCCCTTTCTTGAGCGCGGGCTTTTACTACAAGACCTTCATTGGTCCGTTCAAGCATTCCACAAAGTTCTGGATGATGTGCGAGGCCTTTATCCGCAAGGCCGCGGGCATGGGACGAGGAACCTATCTGTCCGATCCGGATCACTACGAGAAGCGGAATGCCTTTTGCGACGTCCTGGTGATTGGCGCCGGTGCCGCCGGGCTTTCTGCAGCCCTCGCTGCGGGCCGTGCCGGTGCCGAGGTTCTTCTGGTCGAGCAGGACTTCGAACTCGGCGGAGTTGCGCTGTCGGACCCTGCTGGAAGCGAAGGCGACAGCTGGATTGCCTCAGTGAAGGCCGAGCTGGACGGCATGAGCAATGTCCGCATCCTCACCCGGACCACAGCGTTCGGAGCATATGATGGCGGAACCTACGGGCTCATCGAGCGCGTCTCCGATCATTTCAAGGCACCGGAAAATCACCAGGTCAGGCAACGCTATTGGTTGGTGCATGCCAAGCGTGCGGTGATGGCGACGGGCGCTATCGAACGGCCGCTGGTTTTCGGTGGAAACGACAAACCGGGCGTTATGCTGGCGGGCGCTGCAAGAACCTATCTAAACCGGTTTGCCGTGCTTGCTGGCCGGAACGTGGTGGTGACAACCAACAATGACAGCGCTTATGCGGTTGCAATCGATCTGGCGAAAGCAGGTGCCACTGTCACTCTTGCAGATCTGCGGTCGTCCATCTCCGAAAAACTGAAAAGTGCTGCGAGCGATGCCGGCATTACGCTTTTGCCTGGTCACGGCGTTCTGGAAGCCAAAGGCGGCAGGAAAGTCAACGCGGCAATCGTTGTACCGGTCGATGCGGCGGGCAAGGCCAATGGGGCACAAAAAACCATTACGGCGGATCTGGTTGCCGTATCCGGTGGATGGGCTCCGGTCGTCCATCTGTGGTCTCAGCTCTATCGAAAGCCGGTCTACCACGAGGATGGCGCGTGTTTCGTGCCTCAGCCCGAGGCCGGGCATCAATTGCAATCAGCGGGAACAGCGATTGCCGCTGCTTCGCTTGATGAGGTGATTGAACAGGGCTTTGAAAGGGGCGCAGAAGCTGCCCGGAATGCCGGTGCGTCCGGCGACAGTGGAGCAAGGCCGACAGGGTTTGAAACCGGCCCGTTCTGGCAGCAGGGGATGTCGCCGGTCTGGGCGATTTTCAAGGCGGATGGAACACCACAAGGCAAAGCTTTTGTCGACTTCCAGCATGATGTGAAAATCAGCGATGTCGATCAGGCGCACCTTGAAGGCTATGTCTCCGTCGAACATCTCAAGCGCTACACCACGGCTGGGATGGCAACGGATCAGGGCAAGCTTTCCAATGTCAACGCGTTGGCCAGGATGGCCGAGCTGCGCGGCCTCAGCATTCCTGACGTGGGAACGACGACCTTCCGCCCGCCTTTCACACCGATTTCCATGGGCGTCTTGGTCGGTCATGAAACGGGTCGCCATTTCCGTCCTGTCCGTCTTTCGCCGATCCATCACTGGCATGCTGAAAATGGTGGCGTGATGACGGAGGCGGGGGCCTGGATGCGCCCCTGGTATTACCCACAGCCCGATGAAGATCTGCGCTCGGCTTACATTCGCGAAGCCGCCCATGTGCGAGAGCATGTCGGCATGATCGATGTATCAACTCTGGGCAAGATTGCCGTTCAGGGCCCGGATGCAGCCGAGTTTCTCAACCGGATGTATGTCAATGGTTGGAAGACGCTGGCCATCGGTCGGCTGCGTTATGGCGCCATGCTCCGTGAAGACGGATTTGTCATGGATGATGGCGCTACGGCGCGGTTAGGTGAGCACGACTATTTCATGTCCACCACGACCGCCAATGCGGCCAAGGTGTTGGCATTTGCCGAACATCTTTTGCAAACCGCCTGGAAGGACCTGAAGGTTCATGTGACCACGGCGACCGATCAATGGGCTGCAATCGCGGTTGCCGGTCCCAAATCTCGCGCACTTCTGAGCGCGGTCGCCGATACCGATCTCAGCCGGGATGCTCTGCCGAACAACCATTTCACCCAAGCTGTCATTGGTGGGGTGAAGGTGCGCATTCACCGGATGTCATACTCCGGAGAACTGGCCTATGAGATTTACATACCCGCCGGTTATGGCCGTCATGTCTGGGAGATTTTGCAGGCTGCAGGCAAGGAGCACAATCTGAGGCCATACGGAACCGAAGCCATGGGTGCCCTGCGTATCGAAAAGGGCCATATCGCCGGTCCGGAAATCGAAGGGCGCACCACGCTCAAGGATCTCGGGCTGGAAGGATTTGCTTCCAGCAAGAAACCGTTTGTCGGTTCCATCCTTCGCAAGCGCCCGGTCCTTGAAGATCCGGCTCGCCCGACACTGGTTGGTCTTGAGATCGAAGGTAAAACCGGGGCGAAGGCCGGGTCGATCCTTTTCCCAGCGACTGGGGAAACGAAGGGGCATGGCGACGGCTGGGTTTCGTCGACAACCTATTCGCCCGCACTTGGCAAAAACATAGCTCTGGGCCTGTTGAAGAACGGCAAGACCAGATCCGGAGAGACCATCCGCGTCGTCAATTTCGTTGGCAATGAAACCCTGAGTGCCAAGGTTGTTTCCCATCATTTCTTCGACCCGGAAGGAGAACGTCAGAATGGTTGACGTCCTGTCTCCCTTGAAAACCAAAACGAAAGCGGGCCGTCACGGTGCTGCGGGTGATACTGGCGTCGCACTTGGAACGCGCTCCATTAAGGGGCTGTGGCAGCTGGCCGGTTGGTCCGGGTTCGAAGCCGCCGCCGAACCGGTCCTGAAGCGCCTTGGCTTTGTGGACGCAGGCACGTTTCGCGAGGCTCGCCGGTCAGAGAGCGCAACCGCCTGGCGTATCGCACCTGACAAGATCCTGCTGGAGACTGCTGATGAACTCGGTGATGAACAGTCCGCCGAGCTGGCCGTTCTCGACCTCGGTCACGCCCGCACGGCGATCACGTTGACCGGCCCGGCCGCCAGAGAGCTCCTGTCACAGTTGATTGCGATTGACGTTTCGCCAGCTGCCTTCAGGCCTGGTGAGTTTCTCCAGACCGGCATTCATCACATCGGCGTTCTGATCCATTGCCTCGAGGTCGACCGGTTTGACATCCTGGTTCCCGGCACCTGGGCGGAAAGCGTTTGGGAAGTGCTGTTCGACAATGCGCTGCCCCACGGCGTTGAAGTGCGGGAGGCGGCATGACCACACCGATTGCGCGCCGGTTTGCCCAATTTGCCGTGTCTGAGGCTTCATGTCCGGATGAAGTAACGGGGGTCGCAGATCGTGCGTTGCTGGATACGATCGGGGCAATGGTGGTTGGAGGGGTGCATGACGCAACACAGCGAGTTGCCGGGGCGATGCCCTTGCATTCGGGCCCGGCCACGTGCGCGGCCGGTGGAAGCCGAGACGTGGAGACCGCTGCGCTGATAAACGGGACTGCTGCGCATGTCTGGGACATCGACGACACATCCTATACGGGGATCATGCATGGGTCCGCGGTGATCGTTCCCGCCGTACTGGCTATTGCACAAGAGACTGGCGCCGATGCTGATCTTCAGCGGCGCGCCTTCATCGCCGGCTCGGAGATCACCTACGTTCTGGCCGATATGTGCACTCACGACCATTACTTCCGGGGCTGGTGGAGCACGGTGACCTTCAGCCTTGCCGGCGCGACGGCGGCGGCGGGTGTTCTTCTTGGCTTGAACGAAGACCAGATGACTGCCGCAATCGGGCTGGCGGCTGCGTCATCAGGAGGTGGCAAGGCAGTGTTCGGGACGGATGGAAAGCCATTCCTTGTCGGTGATGCCGCCCGCCGGGCCATCACATTTGCGAAGATGGCACAGGCGGGCCTCCATGGTCCGGAAAAAGCCTTTGAGGACGATCGCGGTTATCTGCAGTTGCTCAACAATGGTTCTGCCGATTGGCGCGCGCTCGACAGTCTCGGGGTTCGCTGGCGTCTCGTACATCCCGGCCTGCTCTTCAAGACAAACCCGGTGTGTTCTGCAGCGCATGCTGCCATCGACCAGATGAATGCCTTGATGAGGGAGTTGAACGCGCGGCCGGACGAAATCGAAGTGGTCAAGGCCGAGGTGCCGGAACTTGTCGATATCAGCCTCGTCTATCCAAACCCGCAAACGCCGCAACAGGCGCAGTTCAGTCTTCCTTATGCGCTCTCATGCGCCGCACTTTATGGCCGTGTGCGCTTTGAAGACCTGCTGCCGCATGCTGTTGGCCAGCCAGAAAAAGCCGCGCTCATGGCACGGGTTCGCACGGTACGTGCCGCGGACCTTTCCACCGATACGATGCGAGATAAATTCCCGGAAAGTGCGCGACTGACGCTCACTTTGAAAGACGGACGCACCGCCTCGGGATTTTGCGGAACTGCCTATGGAATGCCAGACAACCCACTATCGGAGGAGGACCTTTTGTCGAAGTTCGAGACCGCTGTCGCCTTTGCTGGACGCAAAGGCACTGATCGGTCCCGTCCGGGGGGAAACCCCGCCGAGCTGTTCGCTCAAATTATGCGCTGACAAACCAGCCAAACTTCTGGAGGGAAGAATGAAAACCGTACTAGCAGCAACTACCGCTTTGATGACTTGCTTTTCTGCCGTTTCAGCAACAGCGGCCGAGTGTTCCAACGAAGCCTGGAACCGGGTCATGGAGCGTGGAAAAGTTATTGTCGGTGTGAAGGCCGATTATAAGCCCTGGGGCTTCCGCAACACCGACGGTGAGCTCGTAGGCATGGAAATCGATATGGCCCAGGACGTTGCCGACGCGATGGGTGTTGAGCTGGAACTCGTGCCGGTTCAATCCTCGAACCGGATGCAGTTTCTGGAGCAGGGCAAGATCGACCTGATGATCGCAACCATGTCCGACCGGGCGGATCGCCGGGAAATCGTCGGTATTGTCGGGCCGAACTACTACACCTCGGGCACCAACTTGCTTGCTCCGAAAGCGCTCAAGATGACCGACTGGGAGCAGTTGCGTGACAAGCCGGTCTGCGGCAAGCAGGGCGCGTTCTACAATCAGATCGTGGAAGAGCGATATGGTGCCAAGATCATCGCCTTTGCGGGCAATGCGGAGGCCAAGCAGGCCCTTCGGGACAAGAAGTGCATCGGCTTCGTTTACGACGACAGCTCGATAATGGCGGATCTGGCTTCCGGTGATTGGGACGAGTTTGAAATGCCGATGAAGACCGAAGACGACAACCCCTGGGGACTTGCCGTTCCGAAAGCGGAACGCAACTGCGTCTTCGGCCGTTTCATGTCCGGTATGCAATACAACTGGCACAAGGACGGCACACTGGTCGCACTGGAAGAAAAGTGGGGCATTCAGCCAACAACCTACCTTGCCGATCAGAACGAGCGCTTCAAGGACTGGCTGTCCGAATAATCGCATCAGGCTAGACATGTCTCGTGTTCCGTGCCCTTCAGTGGGCACGGGGTGCGCAATTCATCAAGCGGGGGCGAGATGCTGGACACGGTCCAAGAATTTTTCCGGCAGATGGCAGCCGATTTTCCAACCTGGAATTTCGTCTTCTTTTACGAAGGACGTCAGTGGGACAAGGTTGTCTCCGGGCTCTGGATGACAGTCAAACTGTCGGTTGTCTGCATCATTTTCAGCGTGATCATCGGTGTCGTCGGCGCCGGAATGCAAAGAGCGCGAAGCCGTTTCGTGCGGGGCATCGTGCAGGCCTACATTCAGTTTTTCCGCAATACGCCGCCGTTCGTTCAGCTGCTCTTCTTCTATTTTGCACTCGGCGCTTTCACGCCAACCTACAGCCCGGACGGCTGGCTTGAGGTTCCGATCATCTCGAATGTCGGCTGGGCAATCATTTCACTCTCGTTCTTTGCCGGAGCGTTCAACGTCGAAATTTTCCGCGCAGGGGTTGAAGCCGTACCGAAGTCAACACAGGAAGCCAGTGAAGCACTTGGCTTCACGCGGTTGCAGACGTTTGTCTACGTCGTGCTGCCACTGGCCTTGCGCGTTTCCATACCGGCGCTCAACAACAATCTGGTGAACCTCGTCAAGACCACGACACAGGCCTTCGTGATCGCGGTACCCGAACTGCTCTATCAGTCGATCACCATCTGGAACGATTTTCCGTCGGCACAAAACCCGATGATGCTGGTGCTGTTCGTTTCCTATCTGGCGTTGGTCGGGATTCTGGTTCTGGGCATGAACAAATGGGAGCGCGTCATGCGCATTCCCGGATATGGAGCGTAAGCCATGAGCCGAACAATTCCCGGCCTCACCGCCCCGTCCAAATCCGATATGCCGGTTCTGTTGCCGTTCAAAACAGCTCCAGCAACGACTTCTGGACTCGGATTTTCCGAGTGGCTTGCCGGTATCCCATTTGCCTTGCCATTCCTGATTTTTGCCGCAGCCTTCTGGCCGGCACATGCCATTGCCCAGTCGAACGGATTTACAATGGAACAGGCATTTGAGGCACTTTGGCGCTGGATTCCGTTCCTGCTGTTGCACGGTTTCGTTTTCACCGTGATCATATCTGTCCTGACCATGCTGCTTGGTACGGTTCTCGGTGTGTTTCTTGGTCTTGGGCAAATCTCTCAGAGCCGAATGGTCCGTTGGTGCTCCTACTGGATTACCCAGATCTTCAGAAACTCCCCCTGGTTGGTACTCCTGTTCATCGTGATGCTGAGTTTTCCGTTCCAGATCGAACTCTTCGGTCTGAACATTCCGGTGCCCGACTGGACGAAAGCGGTTATCGGCCTCAGCCTTCCGGTGATGGCAAACATTTCCGAAATCGTTCGCGGCGCGATCGCGTCCGTTCCTTCGGCGCAGTGGGAGGCAGCGGAAAGCCTGGCATTCACCCGGCGGCAGACATTGTTCGAAATCATCCTTCCGCAATGCATCAAGCGGATGATTCCACCCTGGATGAACTGGTACGCGATTTTGACCATGGCAACTCCCATCGTCTCCATTCTCGGTGTGGAAGAGGTTCTCAATCTCACCCGTCAGGCCATCGAAGCGGAAAACAACCGGCCTGAACTTCTGGTTCCGTTTTACGGCTTCGTCCTGCTCATCTTCTTTGCTTACTGCTACCCGATCGCGCGCCTCACGCTGTGGTTGGAACGCAAGTACGCTGTAAAATTCTAACCGGTCATGACCCAAGGAACGCGCAACATGAATTGGACACCTGACCAACCCATCGTTTCCCTCACCAACGTCCACAAATCCTTTGGCGCTTTCGAAGTCATCAAGGGCATCTCCATGGACATCATGAAAGGTGAGGTGGTCTGCATCATCGGTCCGTCCGGGTCAGGAAAGTCGACCCTGATCCGCTGCATCAATGCGCTCAATGACATCCAGGCGGGTTCGATCAGTGTTGAAGGCCAGGAAGTGCATGACGACAATCTGGACAAGCTCGCCTTGCGCAAGAAGGTCGGCATGGTTTTTCAGCAGTACAACCTGTTTCCGCACAAGACCGCCTTGCAGAACGTGATGATGGCCCCCTTGAAAGTCTTGAAGCAGAACAAGGCGGAGGTGGAGCAAAGAGCGCGTGCGCTGATGAAGAAAGTGCGACTGGAAGGCAAGGAGGACAGCTATCCGGGCGAACTCTCCGGTGGTCAGCAACAGCGTGTCGCCATTGCGCGCTCTCTGGCGATGAATCCCGACGTGATGCTGTTCGATGAGGTGACGGCTGCGCTTGACCCGGAAACGGTCAAGGAAGTCCTTCTGACGATCAAGGAACTGGCGGCGGAGGGGATGACCTGCATTCTGGTGACCCATGAAATGGGTTTTGCCCGCGAAGTTGCCGATCATATCTACTTCACCGACAAAGGCGTGATCGTGGAACATGGGCCTCCGGCGACATTCTTCGAAAATGCGCAGGACCCCCGGACGAAAGAATTTCTGGGCAAGGTCCTCTAAGGGAGGTCGCCAGCGGTACAAAGTCTTGCTCGGAGAAGAGGCTCTCCGAGCAGGTACCTGATTAAAACAACCTGCTCGGCCGGATGTCTTACCGTCCTTGGGCCGCGCGCTGCGGGTTTGTCGCGTCGCGAAGCGCAACAATGATTTCTTCTCTTGTAAGAAGACCCATCTCAACAAGCATGTCGATGAAGAGTTTTCCCTCCGTTTCCGCTTGTTTTACGAGTTTGGAGACTTTGGCATAGCCGAACTTGGGCACAAACACGGTGGCGAGCGCCGACGATCCCATCAGGTTCTCCAGAGCCTGTTCTTCAAGCGCCTGAATGCCTGAAATGCACTTGTCGGCAAATATCAGGCATCCCCGGGTCAGCAGATCCATGCTGTCGAACATGCGCGAGGCGATCACAGGTTCAAAGTGATTGATTTCCAGCTGACCGCCCAAAGATGCCAGTGATACGGCGGCATCGTTTCCGACAACCGCATAAGCCACTTGTTGCATCATCATCGGAAGAACCGGGTTTATCTTTCCGGGCATGATGGACGATCCCGGCTGCACGGCAGGCAGTTTGATTTCGCCGATTCCAGACTTGGTGCCGGAAGAAAGAATGATCAGGTCCAGGCTGATCTTGCCGATCACCTCGGCCGCGATGCGGATTTCAGACGAGACGCGGGCGAAACTGTCGGAATTCTGCATGCCGTCGAACATGTTTTCAGCCGGCCGTAGAGCCAGCCCGAGGTCGCCGGACAGGTGCCGGTAGACCGCCTCTGTGTAACCCGGATATGCGCCGAGACCGGTGCCGATTGCAGTACCGCCGAGCGGCAGGACTTTCAAATCTTCAACAGCACCCTTGATCTTGTCGCGGGCTCTGAACAGGGCCGCGGCGTATCCGCCGAATTCCTGTCCGAGTGTCATGGGCTGGGCTGCCTGCATGCAGGTGCGGCCGATCTTCAGAATGTCTGCAAAATCCTCGGATTTTTGTTGCAGCGCCTTTGCCAGATGATCGAGCGAGTTGATGAGATGAGGTGCCTTTTCCAGCACTGCGAGCTTAACCGCAGCCGGAACAACATCGTTGGTTGATTGACCTGAATTGACATGGTCGTTCGGGTTTAAAACATCGTACTGGCCGGCCTGGTGGCCCATGATCTGAAGGGCTCTGTTTGCGATCACTTCATTCGTGTTCATGTTGATCGACGTGCCGCCCGATCCTTCCAGAAGGTCGATGACAAACTGATCGTGATGTTGTCCTTTCAGGATCTCATTGCACGCGGCGACGATCGCACCGCGAATTACGTGGGGGATCACGCCAATATCGCCATTGGCCTGTGCGGCTGCCTTCTTGATACCCGCAAGCGCACGCACGAAAGCCGGTTCGTTGCCGATTTTCAGCGGGGAGATGTCAAAGTTTTCCGTAGCCCGCAGGGTGTTGACGCCAAAAAGTGCAGCATCGGGCAGTTCGCGTGAACCAATGCTGTCGGTTTCGATCCGAGTCATGGATCAAGCCTCCTCGAAGGTCAGTGTCTCGTGGTCCTTTTGGACGCCAGGCAACCTCAAAACACGATTGTGCAGAACGACATAGGCTCCGGCCGGAAGAAGACGAAGGGCCAGGAGCGCTTCGGCAATGTTCTGCGCCGCGTCAGAGCCCTTGAGCGCAAAGGGAACCATTGCGCCGGTGAAAACGACCGGCACCGGAATGTCCTGCATCCGTTCGCACAGAAACGCGCCGCTTTGAGCCATGCTGTCGGTGCCATGGGTCACAAGCACACCGTCGTGTGTCTTACAGGCGGCGGCGACCGCGCTCGCGATCTGTCGGCGTTCTGCGTCTCCAATTTCGAGGGAATCCAGATGCATCAGATCGACATAGTCGAACCTGAGATCATCGGTGCGCAGGCCGGCAATGATTTCCGTGACCTTCGGTTCCGCATTCACGAGCTTTGCCAGGGTAGGATCATAGCTCTTTGCTATGGTTCCGCCGGTCATCACGACAGCAATGGAAAGTGGCCCCGGGCGCATGCCGCAACGGGCGTGAAGTGGTTCGTTCATTCATGGATCTCGCTATCTGGAGCGCACCACCAGGACGGAGCATCTGGAGTGTCGGACGATCTTTGCGGCGTTGGGCCCGAGCAGATAGTCGCCGATACCGGGCATGTGAGATTTCAACACGATCAGATCGACCGACATTTCCTCCGCGGTCTGCAGGATTTCGGAATAGATCGTTCCTGATCGAACGATGAAATGCACCGGGCTGAATTCTGTCATGCCCACAAGCTCGGTCAGGCGGGCGCGCGCCACCGACAGTGCTTTTTCCTTCAGGTCCGCCGGAAGGATGGAGGCCAGGGGTGCCGCCTGAGCCGCTTGTGCGATTACTGTGCCGAGTTCCGGTACGACGGTCGCGACAGTCAGTTCGATTTCGTTTCCCTTGGCGTGTTGCCGCAACTCCGGCAGGATCTCGGTCCAGGACCGGGGCTCTTCAACGTCTACGGGAACGAGTATTTTCAGTTTCATGGTGTTCCCCTTTTCTCAAAGACCGGTAATCAGTGAGGGCAGCCAGAGGGACAAGGACGGAATGAAAGTGGTCAGCAGTACCACCGGAAAATAGGCAAGGAACACGAAAACCAGTGTCGGCTTGACCACTTTGGCAAGGGAGGTCTGCCCGATCAGAGTTCCGAAATAGAGGATCGGAGCTGTCGGCGGCGTAATCAGTCCCATACCCAGGTTGACGCCGATGATTGCGGCGAAATGGACCGGGTGAACGCCAGCTTCCGTGACCACTGGCAACAGAAGGGGAGCGGCCAGAAGGATGCCGGAAACGTCTTCCATGAACATGCCGATCAGCAACAGGAACGCATTGACCAGCAGAAGAAGAATGATCGGGTTCTCGGAGATCATGAGCATCGACTGCAGGATCTGCTGCGGTACTTCTTCCAGCGTCAGAACGCGGGCCAGCATGTTGGCGGTAAAGATCACCAGCATCAGAACAGAAGTGACCTGAGCCGATTTCCAGACCACGTCATAAAAGGATCTGAAGGTCAGTTCGCGGTAAATCAGGAATGCGACCGGCAACGCATAGACCACGGCAACAGCTGCCGCTTCAGTCGGTGTTGTTATGCCGCCGTAGATAAAGCCCAAAATGATAAGCGGCATTGCCAGGCCAAACCCGGCCTCGCGGGTGCGTTGGAACACGTTCTTGACTTGCATCTGAAAGGGCTGCGGATCCGCGACTTCGATATCCATCTTCCTTGTCAGAACCATGTTCCAGAACGAGAACAGGGCGATCAGGATCAATGCCGGGACGAGGGGAGCCAGAAAGCAGGCGGCAATCGATGTTCCCGTTACCCAGCCATAAAGGATCATTGTCGCGCTTGGAGGTATCAGAAGGGCGAGAACAGCCGAGCAACTGACCAGTGAAGTTGCGTAGCCCCGGTCATAACCCTGCTCGACCATACGCGGGATAGCGATGGAGCCGATTGCGGCAACAGCCGAGGAGGCCATTCCCGAGATCGCCCCGAAAATGGCGGTGGTGATCACCGTGACAACACCGAGCCCGGAGCGGTAGCGGCCAAGAATGCTGTCGGCCAGTTCGAGCAGGCGCTTTGCGATCCCGCCTTGGGTCATGATGCCGCCCGCCAGAATATAGAGGGGGATGGCCAGCAGAACGACCGAAGAGACCTTCGAGTAACCGGCGGTAATCAGAAACGTCGTCGAGCCATAGTTTCCGAATATGACGAGAAATGCGGCAGCGGCAACGAAGGTCAGTGCGACAGGAACGCCCAGGATCATCAGAGTAACGAGAAGCGCAACGTCCATGAGAATGAGAGGGCTCATCTGACGATCTCCTCGCTTGGTACGTGCCAGATGGTGGCGCGCAGGCTGTCGAGAAACTCCAGCAGGAAGTAGAAAGCGGTGAGGGCCAGACCGACAAACATGGTTCCGTAAATCCAGATCATCGGCACACGAAGTTCGGTTGATTTCGTTCCCATGCGATCGGTGAACAGCAGCAGGTCCCAAAGCGAGTTCAATATGTAGAGGGTGAGAAGAAAGGCCAGCAGTCGTGTGAAGGCATGTACGCCTGCGGTTATTCTTCCTTCACCGAAGATCGTGTCGATGAGGCTGGCCGAGATGTGGCTTCGTTCGTGCGTGGCATAGGCGGCACCGACGAAGTACATGATCACGCCCGCAAAGCTTGCGAATTCCTCGATCCCGAACAGCGAATAGTTGAAGACATATCGTGCAACGACCTGCAGAAAAACAGCCAGCGTGAACGCTATGGAACTGACGAACATCACGAATTTCAGAATGTTCAACTTGAGTTTCCAGAGCGGGTGCTGGATTTGGGTCTGACGCTCTTCAAGCATCGACATTCCTCCCCGAAGAAGAGTTGGAGCCGGGAAGTCCGGCTCCGCTCAATCTCAATTTGCGTAGTAGGTTTGGATCAGCTCATAGAGCTGGTCGCCGATCTCGCCCTTCATTTGCGGCCAGGCGTCGGCGCGTACGGCCTCAGCCAACTGGTTGATCTCTTCGCGGCTATAAGTGACGACCGTTACACCGCTGTCTTCGAGCTGCTTCAGATAGGCGTTGTCTGCTGCCTCGACCGCGTCGAAACGTTCGGTAGCCAACTCCTTGGCAATTTGAGAGACAATTGCCTTGTCTTCGGGAGACAGGCGGGACATTGACATTGCCGATCCGAGCAGCCAGTTGATCTCGAAATGATCATTGATCTGCAGCCAGGTATCGACAACACCGTTCCAGTCCCGAACCGCATTTTCCGGAACGCCGCCGACCATTCCGTCGATCACGCCTGTCTGAACGCCGGTGTACAGCTCTGCCCAGGGCATGGTCGTGGTGGAGTAGCCGAGGCGCTCGAGGGTCGGCTTGTGTGTCGGAACACCTGAAGGCCAGACCCGGATTTTGAGATCGCTGTGATCAGCGTCCGGGTTCTTCGGATCGGAGACCGGCTTGCCAACCGCCATGCCTCCCAGACCGAACGCATAAGGGGCAAGGACGTTGATTTGCTGCGGTGTGACCAGCTCATCCACGATGTTGAAAAGAAATCCGTCAGTGTTCCAGGCCTCCTTCGCGCTGTCGTAGTCGACCGCGGTGTAAGGAAACCAGGTGATTGCAAGTCGTGAATCGAACTTGGTCGAGATGGACTGGATCGCGAGATCGACCGCTCCCTGGCTAAGTTGCTCGTAGACTTCTTCCCAGTCACCGAGTTGGCTTGCGGGAAAAATCCGGACGTTGACGCGCCCATCAGTTCCTTCGGCGACCCGGTCGGCAAACTGATGTGCCCATTTGTCCATATCGCTGTCGGGGGGTGAAAGATGAGACAGCCGCAAAGTTGTTTCGGCGAATGCGGAAACGGCAGAAAGGCTGACCGCAAGGGCTGCTGCTGTGCCCAGCACAGTGCGGCGATTGATCTTCGAAAGCATGGATCTCCTCCCATTCGGAACCGCCGGAAACGGCGGCGATACAAAAAAGGATAGGAGGAGAGGGGAGGCCCAAAATTGAACAGAATGGCCTTTGTTTAGAACAAGGCAGACGTAAGTTTTATTCTATTTTCGAAAAAAAAAGGCGGCCAGGCCGCCATTCAAGTTGCTGAGGGAAGATGTGAACACGTTTAAGTTCCAGGGATCTTGTGTTCGATTTCAGTGCCCCAGGTATCCGCCATTGTGTAGCCGTTCTGATAGGGGTCGCTCGGGTCGACGCCTAGCTGCATCGTTGCGTAGATCCACGCGCGACCGGAGAGCTGCGGAACGATCGCGTCTCGGTCGCCGACCCGTGTTGTCGACAGGATTGAAACGTCAAAATTGGAGTTGATGGTTGAGCGCATCTGTAATTTGTCACCGACCTGAATCTGCCTCTTGGCATGCATCGCTGCCAGCCGGGCCGCGCTGCCAGTTCCGCAAGGCGAGCGGTCGACACGCCCGGGCGGCATGATGGTTGCATTCCTGTAGATGCCGGCCGACGCATCAACCTCGTCGGTGAACATGAGAAACTCAATGCTGTTGAACTCGGGAACTTCCGGGTGGCGCACGGGCAGCTGCTCCTTGGCAGCCTTTTTGATCCGCGCTCCAAGACCAACCATTTCCTGGGCGACGTCCGGCCCGATCTTGAACCCGAGATCCCGGGCTTTTGGAAGAACATAGAAAACGCCGCCGAATGCGACGTCCACGCTGAGCGTGCCAATGCCTTCCACCTCGAGCATGGCATCAAGATATTCCGCATACGCCGGAAAGAAATCGAGTGTCACCTTTTCGACCCGTCCGCCTTTGCAGGTTGCCACCGCTTTCACTGGTCCCGCCGCTGTGTCGAGCACAACTGTCGTGGTGGGCTCCTGCATGGGCAGCATGCCGGTTTCCAGAAGGACGGTGGTTACGCACATCGCATTGGAGCCGGACATGGCGTGAGTGCCATCCGCCTGCATTGGAACAAAGGCCGCGTCTGCCTCCTGCGTGACCGGTGGCAGCAGGAGATTGGTTGTCATCTGTGCACAGCCACGTGGTTCGTTGTTCACGAACTGCCGAAGCTCGTCATGTGTCTGCAGGTGTTGCAACTTCTCCAGCATCGTGTTGCCGGGAACATCCAGCACCCCGCCGGTCACAACCCGGCCGACTTCACCCTCGGCATGAGCACCGATCACGGTAACGGTTTTCCTCCAGCGCATCGTTTCTCCTTGCGTTTTCCGTGAATCTGGAAAACAAAGCAGACGAATAATAGAACGTGCCGGACATTTACTGGACGAATCGAGGGTCATGATGGATTTCAACGCTCCCCAACGCCCTGATGACTTTGAACCCGATGTGCGATTTGCCTTCGTCCTGACGCCGGCTTTCACCCTCCTGCCGCTTGCAGGTTTCGCGGACGCCGTACGTCATTCCTCGGACGAAGCGGACAGGAGCCGGCAGATCTTCTGCCATTGGGAAGTTTTGGGGCACGACCTGTCACCCGTCACCTCAAGTGCCGGCTTTTCGGTCACGCCATGGAAAACATTCGCGGAAGCCGGCAGTTACGACTATGTGGTCGTGGTTGGAGGTCTGCTGGACTACCTGGAAGATATTAGCCCTGCGACTTATGATTTCCTGCGTGATCAACATGCGAGGGGAGCAAAGCTTGTCGGTCTTTGCACCGGAAGCTTCGCCTTGGCGCGGGCCGGATTGCTCGACGGGCGCCGGGCCGCCATTCATGCACATCATCGTCCGGAGTTCGTCGAGATGTTTCCCAATGTCATCCCCGTGGAAAATGAGCTTTATGTTTCGGAAGGGGACATCCTGACTTGCCCGGGCGGCACCGCGGCGATTGACCTTGCCGTGGAGATCCTGATCGAACATTGCGGACGTTCCCGCGGCATGAAAGGTCTGACGGCGCTCGTCGTCGACGAACATCGCTCAGCACATGAAGTTGGGCGGTTGCCCTATCAGGATCTCGAGGAATGTGGGAACTGGCGCGTCGAGCAGGCGGTCAAGATCATGCGTCAGAAGCTTCGAGAGCCGGATACCACGGAGCATCTGGCTGAAAAACTGGGTTCGACTGTGCGCCAGCTGAACCGTGTTTTTCTTCAGCATGCCAATTCGACACCTCAGGAAGTCTGGCGGGACATGCGCCTTCAACACGCCAGGTGGCGATTGATGAACTCAAAACGCACGATTACACAGATCTCATATGAATGCGGATTTTCCGACAGCAGCCACTTTTCGCGTTGGTTCAAGGCCAAGTTCGGGGAGACGCCCAGAACTTACAGGGAAAAACGCCTGGCGAAACAACGCTAGAAACGCTTTTTATTCAACAGTTGGCGCTCGGGTGAGGCGTCTTGAATATTGCAATTGCAATTGCCCAAACGAAATCCGGCCCGCACGGTTTCCTGCGCGGGCCGGCTTGTCATAAAGGCTATGACTTATGCGTCGCCATCGTCAGAAGTGGTGGAGTCGCCGCCAACAATGCTTGCGCTGTTGTACTGCAGGTTCGCACCCTGGACGATTTCTTGTGTGAAGGCTGCCTGATCGATCGCGCCGTCTGCAGAAGCGTTACCGACATTGCTGTTGTCGCCATCATCACCGATACGAGCTGTAGCGTTATTGGCTTTAGCTTCGCCGCCTTCAGCGTATGCAGCTTGAACGAAGCCACCGCCGAGATCGTCATTGCTCCAGCCAATGTCGCCCACAACGCCAACGCCAGCAGGACCGCCATTAAACTCTACCTTGGCGATGCCCTGGATGTCATTGTCGGCCATGTTGTTGATCTGATCGAGGTTGAAGTTGTTACCGCGATCGCCAACTTCCTGCACAACGGCGTCGACCTGAGCAACGGAGTCTGAAATACCCCAAATACCCATTTCTTCAACGTCGATGACGTCTTCATCATCAGGAAGCGTGGAGAGATCGAGATCGATTTTGATATCAACTTCGATTTCGGTTTCAACTTTGGTATCGACTTCAGTCTCAACCTTGTTTTCGACCTTGTTGTCAACTTCGTTGTCGATGTAGTTGACGTTGCCGTTGGCATTCAGGTTACCGTTGGCGTTGCCGTTGGCGTTACCGTTCAGGTTGCCGTTACCGTTGGCATTGCCGTTACCGTTGGCATTGCCGTTACCGTTCAGGTTGCCGTTGCCATTCAAGTTGCCGTTAGCATTAAGCGACGTTGAATGCATGCCCTGGGACTGATGCTGACCCTGGCCTTGACCCTGGCCTTGACCTTGTCCCTGGCCCTGACCTTGACCCTGGAGCTGTTTCTGAAGTTCAGCTTGTGCCTGGCCTTGCAATTGACCTTGAGCTTCGCCCTGCAGCTGGCCCTGTGCCTGTCCTTGTCTACCACGTGGCATTGTAGTTCTCCCAAATTGGACGCACCTTTCCTGTCATCGGGCGCCGCATCTTCAGGCCCAATGCCGCATTCTAAGGTGCTGATTCAGGACAGCTCGGCAAAACGTCTTCTATCGAGTTGCATTGAGCTGTCTGCCTCGAGATGGAACGTTTCCGTTCCGGCCTCAAATGGAGGAAAGCCAAAAGCCTCCCGTTCACAACAACCGAAACAATGTCGTTTGCTGCGCCATTTACTAATGACGGAGGAGATTAGACCAAATATAGGTGCTACCTAAGAACCAAAGTTATTTTGAATCTAAACTTAAACCGCCAACTGAAACAATGGCAGGTTTGGTTCGATGAAATAAGCTGGAAATGTTTACTAAACATTAACCATCTCAGATCTCGAATTTTTTGACGGCGAGAATAGATCGAATGATATCGAATAAACGAGATTTTTCCTCACTTTACGTAAATTTGTTCGGAGGAGTAAATCGAACGATCAATAAAACATCTGGTGGATGTATCATGGAAATGTAATCCGATCGTGGAGCGGATTTACGGGCTTCCGGCAGGTCAGGGGAACCGGCAAAGTTCCCAGATAGGTATCAAGTGCCTTCTGCTGATCAGAAAATCCCCATGCTCATGCCGGCGGCGAGCGTTGCTCCGACCTCTCTGCACAATGCCAGTTGCTCCTCAGGAATGGTCTTGGATGCGAGAATTTCCTCGGGGGTCTGGGCATGGGTGCAGACAATCAGTGGCGGGAGCGCTTCCTTTAATCGCCAACCGGTCGCGATGCGGGCTGTCTGTCGGACAGCGTTTTCACCATCCGAACCGGCACAGACCATCTGGGCGTACGGACGGCCTTCGATCTTTCCCAAAACCGGATAGTAGCTGCGGTCGTAAAAGTCCTTCATCACACCGGCAATTGCGGCAAGGTTCTCGGGCGCACAGAAGATGTATCCGTCTGCGTCGAGAAGATCTTGAGGACCGGCCTTGTCGGCAGTCATGAGAGTTGTCGCGATTTCCGGCATGGCCGCTTCCGCAGCGGCCTCAGCCATCTGCTGACTGCCTCCGGTTCTGGAGTGATAAACAATGAGAAGGTTTGTCATGCGCAGAACGCTTGTCTTTATAAAAGCGGTATCTGGTTATTTTTTCGAATCCGGGACAAATTCACAAGGTATGTCAGGCAGACAAGTCACTGTTCTTCGCATTTACCTGTCAGAGAAAAAGTTCCATAAGATAGATTATGCGAATTAGGTGTGTAAGCGGGGCACATTCTATTCCCAACTGCAACAAAGGCGCTAAGCTGCCTGTTTGACCAAGCTTGTCAAAAAAGAAGCCGGTCTCCCGGCCTCTCTGCTAGAAAGCTTGCGCGCTTTTGTCAGGCAGCTTTGTGCTTTTTGAAAAACACATCGATCGCACCAACGGCCTGGTTTACGTATTCTTCGACATCGTAGAGGTCAACGTGAGATGCGTTCGGGATTTCCAATAGCTCCTTTGGGTCGCTGCATTTCTCATGGAAAGCCACCGTCAAAGGTCCGGTGTCTGCAAGAGCCTTCTGCCCATAGATGCCGAGATAAGGCGTATAAAGAAATTGCGCCCAGGTCGTTGCATCCGTCAGCGCATTGGTCTCAGCAATGTTTGCCAAACTGCGATTGGTGTAGTTCGGATAGGTAACTGCTCCTGCCCTGGGGGTCATGTAATACTCGTATCCCTCACGACGTGCCCCCTGAGGTAGGTCTTTGGGGTCAATTCCTTCATAGCCGAGCTGGTCGACGTAGACCGGTTCTCTAGTTTCATATTGTTTCTGGCGTGCTTCGTTGGCTCCGGCGAACATCGCAACCGCTGTTTCGCGATCGGCACCGGCAAGAAAGACGGAGCGGTTGTCCAGCATACCGCAGACCGTTGCGATTGCTTTCATGCGCTTGTCAGTGACTGCGGTCAAAGCCATGTAGCCACCACCAGCACAAGCCCCTACACCATAGAACTGTTCTCGATCGACATATGGAAGCGTACGCAAATAGCTGATTGCATTGTGCACGTCCTCGATTTTTACAAATGCGTTTTCGTAATTCCGAACCTCTCCTTCACTGTCGCCGTAACCAGTGTGATCGAAAGCAAGGAACAAGAAACCCTTCTCAGCCAACTTCTTGCCGTACAGAGCCCCCATTTGTTCTTTCACCTGGTTAAACGGTGGGGTGAAAACGATAGTGGGGTATTTCTTGGACGGGTCGAAACCTTCCGGGGCAAAAAGGTATCCAGCCAGCGTATAGCCATTGCTTGTAAATCTAACCGTGTTCTTGCCAGCTTGCAGATTTGTCATTCGAAAATCCTTTGAGATTTATGCTCAGGGTGCGTTTTCAGAACAGCCAGCATTTCTTCAACAACGTGGGGCGTTGAAGGCGAGCGAAAGGCTGCTGCCACAGCGCTCGAAACGGGCTAGCTTGTCACTGAAAACGCAGGGGAATACTATCGCTTGAAACTTAAAAAGTAAACTCAAAGTGTACATTACAAGTTCGTGAGCCAGGATGAAACTGACGGAAAAGAAAAGATCCGATATCGTCGCTGCCGCCATTGAAGAATTTCGAACTAACGGCTTTCGTGCTGCGCACGTCAACGCAATTGCAGAACGCGCCAGTGTTTCGAAACGAACGCTGTATCGGCATTTCAGCAGTAAAGATGCGTTGTTCGATGAGATTGTGAACATCATCATGGCGCAAAATGCCTCGATCCGTCACATCACATTTGACCCCGAGTTGCCCGTCCGCGATCAATTTGTGCGTGAAGCGCAAGCGATTGTCGATCAGGTTGCGGATGCTGATTACATCGGCCTGAACAGATTGATTGCATCCGAGTACTTGCTGGACAAAGAGCGGGCTTTGCAGGTCTTTTCTCGCGACGAAGTGACAGCGGATCCATTGGCCGGATTCATCAAGGAGGCGATGGAGGCTGGAGCCTTACGGAACGCTGATCCGCGTTTTGCTTCAATGCAATTCAGCGGATTATTGAAACAGTTCTTCGTCTGGCCGCAATTCTTGTTAGGTGATCAACCGCAGTTCAACCAATCTCAAAGTGAAATCATCGGCGACTGCGTAGACATGTTCCTGGGCCATTATGCGCATAGGCCTTAGCGGCACTGGCCATCGATTTATAGTAGGCACACCTGTTCGATGATTTCTGAAGCCGATCCGGCCATCTTTTCGGCTGGCAGATTTATGCCAGGCGCTATTTCGAATTGAACGTCAGCCGTCATCTGGAACCCCATGGATGAGTAGAACCGGCTCGCCGCGACGCTGCTTTTTAGAACAACAAGCTCAACTGAGTTCGCTGATCCATGTGCACTCACCGCTCTCTTCAATAGTTCGCTCCCGATGCCGCATCTCTGAAATTCCTTTAAAACGTAGAACCCCCAGAGGTATGTTATCCCGTGTCTTGCAGCGGAGATTGCACAGCCCTGGAGGCCGCGCTTGCCCCGTGCGACAAAAACAGTTTCATCCGTGCGTGGCATAAGTCCAGCAATGTCGTCTTGAGCCAGTTGAGCCACAAGACGGCCTGCGATCTCCGAACCGAGTTCGCTCACATAGGTTTCGGTCCAGCTCTTTTCGAGTAAACGCCTGACATCTTCCCGGTCCGCTGGGTGTATCTCAGCAATGGAAAACGTTGTTTTCGTCATTCCGAAATTCTGAATTCGTCTAAATAGGTGATCGCCCAGGCTGGCGGATTGGGCCAGCTTCGAAAACCTTCCTCATGCCACGTGACACTATCGGCACCAATCTTGCCATTCGTTTCGAGATAGCGAACGAATTCATCATGATCATAGAGATAAAGACTATCGCCATGTAGGAATGCGATGTGGATCCCCTTGCCCTGATATTTTCGATCGATGACCAACCGCCCCTTTAGCTGCACCTTTAAGAACGTCTCTCCATCGATGTGAACGGCAATGAAATCGGCCCCCTGCCAGTCATCAGTCAAACGGATACTGTTAAAGCCATAATCAGCTAACCGCGCAGCGACCTTTTGAAAATTGTAGTTTTCTTTCTGCCGTGAATTCAGATCTGAATAGGCTATGCGTTTAAACATCTTGATGGCCGTTCTTTTGGGCTTTGTGCGGTATTCTCCACTATCAGAACACCGCGTCCAGGGCGAACTTGAGAACTCTCAAGTTCGCCGTTCATTTGCTGACTTGAGAGCTCTCAAGTTCCTCCAAAACGTCGCAAATTCAATTAGTTGGCTATTTGGCGCTTGCAGCTATCGTGTCAACAAGCTGGACGATGTTCGCTCTCACTTTGCTGTCCTGGATCCTGCTGCAGTCCTCCACTACCTTGATTGACTCCTTGTTGATCAGGACTATTGAAAGCAACTGTGAACCACCGTCCAGAGCCGGAAGGGCACCGGCGCCAGGCGCACCTTCAAAGAAATAGGTGATCGCAACAACCAGAACTTTGGCGACCAAAAGCAGCTTGCCCGCTCCTATCCAGTTGATTCCTTACGATTTTCAGGATGCTGGAATAAAGGTTCAGCCAGTCCGCCACTGCCTTGGTTCAGGCCTTTGCCGTGCAGCGATCTCCCGCGAGGTTCGACGTAACTTTGGCGTGACAGCGAGAGTGCAGATGCAGAAGGCTATTGGGCGATGATGAAGACTTTCACTGTCGGATCGTGCATGTGAGCGTCATACAAAATCAATGCCGGCTAGACGGGCGACTACCGCCGCATCTAAGTTTGACTTATGACACTGTCGATAGAAGGTTTTCACATCCAACGGCATGTCTGGAGATAGAGCAACAAAATCCTCTAGCTTAAAGCCGGGCTGCTCGTGCAGCCCTTCTTGCTTTGGAGTGAGGTTGCTTATACCCGCGACAGCATCACGTAAATTTTTGAAATATTTAATGTTTCTGTCAACAACATCGGGGTTTGCGGTGTGTCCATGCGCGAGAATAACGTGACGTGGGCGCAGGTCACGGATTTGCTTTAGCGATGAACAAAGGTTGCCAAGATCATCTGGTGATTTGCTCCAGACTTCCGGAATGGGATGTTCGACCGCATCCACTGCCAAACAGGTTCGCAGTTCTGGTATCCAAACTGCAATATGGTCTGGAGTATGACCGGGCGTATGGAGTAGTTCGAGTGTTAGGTCTCCACCATGTAGCGACATGCTTTTCCCTGAGAATGTCATTGTTGGTGGGACAATTTCTACATTTTGGAAACGGGTTTCCTGTGATCGTTTTTCAGCTAGTTCCTGTTCGGCGATCGGGTCGCGTAGCCGTTCCATCGCTTCGCTGTGCGCTATAATTGGTGTGTGAGCGTCAAGAGCAGAGTTGCCCCAAAAATGGTCCCAGTCCATATGAGAATTGATGACGACCAGCGGTCGGTCGTGAGTATGATCGGACAGAAGCTCCAATGCACGGACGCATAAGGCCGGTGTTGCAAGAGTATCCACCAGGACATTGAAGCGCTGAGTGCGCACAAACACGCTGTCGACCTCATCGCCAGCGCGGATTACAACGATCCGCTCGTCGAGACCGTCATAGGTAACCAACTCAAGATCAATGGCAGCCACAGTAGTTTGAACCTTTCGAGGTTGATTGACTTCAATGCCTGTTGTGAGATTCGCCTGGAACTACAATTATTGTAAATAGCCCAGAGCTGACCTTCTTCTCAGCGTTGTTGCCCGCCCCCCGGACGGGTCTAGCAACGCCGACCGGAACACCTGATCAGGGCTGCCCCCTGCCCTTTGGCGCTTCGGAGCTTTTGTTGCATTTGCATAGGAAGTAACAAGCCAGGCTATTACGTCAGAGTTGGTCTTTTCAGGAAGGTCACGCTGCTCGTTTTCAGATTTGAATTGAGAGATCCGGCATCAGATGGACTTAGGTAAGCGAGCGTGAGTTGAAGCGTATCGGTTTTAACGTGGCGAGAATCTCGGCTCCCAATTTGAGTGTGATGCAACTTGTATCTGTGCAGCCTCAAGCAGCATTTGCATCGCTAGATTTGCTTCTAGGCTTCGACGATAAATCGGCCCAGAAGCAAAACGAATAGCAGGCAGATCTGTGGCTACTACATCGATCCCTCGTCCATTTTCAGAATTCAGGAAGCTGCTCGGTAACACCGCCAGGTAATCTCCGTGCCGCAGTAGTTCCAACGCCGTCAACATGGAATCGCACTGAAGGCTGGCAGTTACGCTGACCTCGCTGGAGTCCTCCAGTGTTGTGTTGATTGTATCAAGGTAAGCAATTTCGCTTTGATAGGATAACCAGCGCTGCTGAATGAGATCCTCAGCCTGAACTCTTCGATCGTGAATCGGATGTCCAGAGCGAGCCACAATGACAAGCCTCGAGTTGAAAAGCGGTTTGCGCACCAGAAAAGACGGTAAGGATTCCCTTCGCTGGAAGCCACCGAAAAAGACGTCGAACTCCCCCTCTTTCAACCCCAGGACAGCTTCGCTGTAGTTTGCAGACTTCAGTTTTATCAAGAGCTTGGGATAGTTGTGATGCACTTTGGCCACAACGGGTGGCAAGATTGTCGTCATCCAGACAGGTGCAGCGGCAACGCGCAATTGCCCCTGTTCTCCAGTTCTTAAGGCACGCAGCTCGGCTTCAGCCAGTTGATGCTCGCGCAGGAGGTGACGAGCATGGGCATGCACGAGCTTTCCCAATGAAGTCAGGTGCAATCCTCTGTCGCGGCGCTCAAATAGAACTCCTCCCGCAGCCGCTTCGAGAAGCTTCAGACTTCTCGTGAGCGCTGGTTGAGTGACGCCAACCAATTCGGCGGCTGCACGCATATTGTTGGTTTCCACGATCGCAACAAGTCGGCGAAGAGATTCTGGGTCGTATATCATTGATCAGTTTTTTTAATCAAAAATATCAAATTTTTCAAATGCGCAATCATTTTGAACGCTCTACCGTGATGACAATTCTAGTGCGCTGCACAGATTGGGAGGGAAATAATGAGTTCAATACGAGTGTCACGCCGTTCGTTCCTGGCGGGAGCAGGTGCGGTTGCTGCATCCACCGCGCTTGGTTCCAGCGCTTCAATGGCGCAGGCTGTACCAGCGCCGCTGAACAATGTTCCCAAAGGAGCAAAATTCCGCTGGATCGACAGTGGTGACCAAAAGGCTGTCTTCTTCAAAAAGTTTTTCGAGAAGTACGGAGAAGCGCGAGGCGTAGACGTCATTTATGACCCTCTGCCATGGAATGAGATTGCCAAGGTTGTTCCCCTCGGCGTGCGCAACAACACCGCACACGATGTCTTTGTTCTGCCCCGCAACTTCAGCCTGGCAGACGCTGTCAGCCAGGGCTGGGTCCAAGCTTATGATGACTTCATACCGAACATCGAAGAATGGAAAGCAGGTTTCCCGTCTGGCGCGTTCCTGCCCGGTATCAATGAATTCGAAGGCAAGACTTACGGCCTGCCGTTCACCTCGAACAAACGCTACGCGTCGCACTTGCTTTACAACAAGGCCTATATGGAAGCAGCCGGCTACGATCCGGAGGCCAAACCGCTGACCCACAGCGAGTTCCGCGATGCAGCTCGTAAGATCACTGAAGCGGGTCAGGGTCGGTACTTTGGATTCATAATTGGTGGATCACAGCTAAACCGCTGGGCAGACGTTGTCAGGAACATCGGGAGGATCGGCGGTGCGAGCGCCGGAGGGGATGGTATCCTGGATGCAGATATCGACCTTCGCACGGGAGAATACGTGTTCGACAGCGATGAATATATTGCCGCGATCGAATTACTTCTTGCGATGCAATCCGATAGAAGCATGTTCCCCGGCTTCATCAATCTGAACGCTCCGCAGGCCAGAGCATACATGCCCCAGGGCGCTGCGGGGATGATCCTGCAGGGACCATGGAATATTCCGTCCTGGGAGAGCCAAAATCCTGAATTCGACTTCGGTCTGTCTTCAGCTCCCGTTCCGGAGTCTGGAAAGCACGGTAAGCTGACGATTAGTCAAGGCGGCGCAAAACCAAACACGATAAGTTTGTGGTCGGGTTCCGAGAACGGAGCCATCGCCGGCGAAATCTTCCACTATCTTGGCACGCTCGAAGGGCAGATCGAGTGGGCTAATGTGGTTGGTGCCGGCGATCCGCCGATCATGCCTGAAGCCGTGGCCAAGGCCGATATGTCACCCAGGTCGAAACAGATCTTGAACCTGTTCAACGACCAGATCCGTGTCGGTCCGAACCCGCTGGTCCGTAACGGTGAAATGTCCAAGGTAGTTGCCGCCTACGTCGCTCCGGATGTGAATTTTGCGCGAACCGTGCAGGGCCTGGTTGCCGGGCAACTTTCCGGTGTCAAGGAGCAGATGTCCGCACTCAAGGACCGCTACAACAGCGCGCTGGATGCTGCCTTTGCGAAGGCCAAGGCAGATGGCGCCAAGGTAGACCGCTCAGAGCTTGTCTTTGCAAATTGGAACCCGGACGTCGACTTCGGCGCGTCAGACTACTGACGAAGGTTTCTGTACAGGGGCCACTTCCCACAAGTGGCCCCTACCCTAATTCTGCAAGGTCAATCTAATCCATGCGCATTCTTGGAACTCTCCGGGTGCACCGGTTCCACTATCTTATGATGCTGCCGGGCCTCGTATTGGCGGGGATGTTTGTCTTCTATCCGATATTCGCGGCCATGTTCTATGCGATGCATGACTGGTCGGGTTTTACCGCTCAAAAAATCTTTGTCGGGTTCGGTAATTTTCTCAACCTGTTTCAAGATCCAATCTTTTGGAGTGCCTTTGGGCGCTCTGTGATCTTCCTCATCGGAACAGTGCCATTGCAGATGACGATCTCCCTTGTTCTGGCAATGGTATTGAACATGCAGCTTCTGAAGCTGTCGACGTTCTTCCGCACAATGATCTTTCTGCCTGTTGTGACACCCGTTGCGGTGATCGGAATTGTCTGGACGTTTCTTTTGAGCCCGTTCAATGGCCCGGTAAACGGCCTTCTTTTGGATCTGGGATTGATCGCGCAGCCGATCGACTTTCTCGGGTCCACTGATACCGTTATGTCATCTGTTATCGGCGTTTACGTATGGAAGTGGCTGGGCATAACGCTGATCTACTGGCTTGCCGCGCTGCAGACCGTACCGGATGATGTCTACGACGCAGCACGGCTGGACAATTGCAAAGGCTACCGGCTCGCACTTTATGTCGTTCTTCCAATCATCAAACCATTTGCGCTTGCAATATTGCTGATTTCCTCAGTAGCCGCCTTGAACGTGTTTCCGCTGATCATGTCGATGACAAATGGCGGTCCGTTTTTCGGATCCGAAGTCATGGAGATCTTTATATATCGCACCGCCTTTGCAGCCGATGACGGCAGCATTCCGCAGCTGGGGTATGCAGCGGCAGCCGGGGTACTCTTTGGCGCAGTGCTTCTGTTCCTGACTGCCCTTCAGGCGCTTGCAGCAAGGCGTACCCGAAAAGCGACTGCGGGAGTAGACACATGATTGCTCGCCTCTCGCCCAAACGGATCATATTTGGCGATCACGCTCCAACGCTGCGGATCGCGATGACGTCGGCAGTCCTTGCGCTGCTGTGTCTTGTCTGGATCTACCCATTCCTCTGGATGGTATCGACGTCCCTGAAGTCCAATATGGAGATGTTTGCCAATCCGGGCCTGATCCCTAATGACTTCATGTGGGACAACTACCGCCGCGCCTGGGTCGAAGCGAATATGGGGCGCTACTTCTTCAACACACTGATCGTAACGGTAGGGTCGGTTTTTCTGGTCACGATTAGCACGGCGATGCTGGGCTACGTGCTGGGGCGCTATCGGTTTCCCGGGCGCACGGCGTTCTTTGTCGCGTTCGTTGCGACTGTCTTCATTCCGCAGGGTTTCACGATCATTCCCGTCTTCGAACTGCTCAGCATGTTGGGCCTTTCATCCAATTTGTTTGGATTGACACTGGCAACTTCCGGTCACGCGATGGTCGTTTTCGTGGTGCTTTTTGCTGGATATTTCAGTCAGTTACCAAAGGAACTGGAAGAAGCGGCGCGCGTTGAAGGCGTCACCTTTTTCAAAATCTTCTGGTACGTCATGTTGCCACTGGCGCGGCCAATGGTTGTCACGGTGGTCATCATGCAGGTGCTGCACGCCTGGAATGACTTTCTGCTACCGCTCGTCATCACCCTTGCGAACCCGGCGATCAGGACGCTCTCGGTCGGCATCTACGCCTTCAAGGGAGAGCAGTCGATCGATTGGACAGGCATGTCGGCGGCGGCAACGATCTCGATCGTACCTGTGGTGATCCTCTTCGTTCTTCTCCAACGCTACTTCATCAACGGCCTTGCTGGCGCCGTGAAAGGGTAACGAAAATTGACAAAACGTACCAACATCTTGCTCATCACCACCGACCAGCAGCATTTTAGCGCTCTGGGGGCCGTCAATCCGAAGATCAACACCCCCAACATTGATCGCCTGTGCCGATCCGGCACCCGGTTCGATAAGGCATATTGCCCTGCTCCCACCTGCACACCGTCGCGGTCAAGCATCATCACAGGTCTTTATCCATCACAGCACGGCGCCTGGACCATCGGCTGTAAGCTGGACGAGAACCTTCCGACGATCGGGAGTTTGTTGTCGCGGAGCGGCTACGCAACCGGCTTGATCGGAAAAGCTCATTTTCAGCCACTTGCCGGCGACAGCCTGGAAAAGCAGCCTCTGTTGCGCGATATCCCTTTCTGGCGGGATTTCAACGGGCCGTTCTACGGGTTCGAGCACGTGGAGCTTGTGCGCAATCACGCCGACGAAAGCCACGTCGGTCAGCACTATGCAGCCTGGCTTGAAGACCAAGGTCTGGTCGACTGGCGGGACTATTTTCAGCCACTCCCGGGCGATGATGCACCCAAGGCACCCAAAAGCGCCCCAGGCCTTCCCTATTGGGCCCGCAAGGACCGGCATTGGCAATTGCCGCAGGAGTTGCATTACACACCTTGGATAGGCGAACGCTCCGTCGCATTCATGGAAAAGGCAACCAGAGAAGAAAAACCATTCTTCCTATGGACAAGCTTTCCCGATCCGCATCCTCCCTACACGGTCCCCGAACCCTGGGCCTCCATGTACGACCCGGAGGATATGGAGCCGGGTGAGGTCGTGCCGGGAGAGCACGAACTCAACGCCCCGCATTTCGCCAAGACCCAGCTACCCGAACCCGATTTTGCAAGCTGGCATGACCCGCACGAGGCTCATGGCTGTGACAGCCACCTTTACCCAAAGGACGAGCTCAAGAAGGACATGGCCGCTTACTACGGTATGATGAGCTTCCTGGATCAGGAAGTGGGACGTATCCTTGATTACCTCGAAGCGGAGGGCTTGTCTGAGAACACGCTGATCGTGTTCACGACCGACCACGGGCATTTTCTCGGCCAGCATGGCCTGGTCGCCAAAGGACCGTTTCACTACGAGGACATGCTGCGGGTCCCTTTCATTGTCAGCTGGCCCGGGCAAGTGCCTGCGGGACAGGTGAGCAATGCCATCCAAAGCCTGCTGGATCTGACCCCCACCTTCCTTGATGTCACCGAGCTGGGCCCCGCGCCGGAATTGCAAGGTGTTTCACAACTGCAGACCTGGCAGGGAACTGGCCCGGCTGCTCGCTCCTTTGCAATCTGCGAAAACAGGCACAATCCGGTTATGCCCCATGTGACGACCTACGTTGAAGAACGCTACAAAATCTCTGTTTACAGAACCGAAGGGCATGGAGAGTTGTTCGACCTGGAGGAAGATCCGAATGAGATCAGAAACTTGTGGCACGATCCGAACAGCCAGTCTTTGAAAACGCAAATGCTTCTGCGGATGATTCAGGGTGTCCAAAGCTCGGAGCCATTGAAAACGCCTCGTGTAGCACAGGCCTGAGCATTGAGTTCGGCGCAGCCAAATCCGAAGTCATGCTGTGTCCCGAACAGGGGCGGCAAGGATCGTGCCGAAACCGTCGACAGAAAGCAGTTCGCAACAGATGGCACGAAACCTGATCTGGACACGGTGATTGTGCCTGCCGGAGTGCCAGTCCTGGGGACGCGGTATCCGCGCATTCCCAACGATGGTGAGGAACGTCGAAGAGCACCTGCCTTGCGTCAATTCCGGATGACGGCAACCACTATCACAAATGCAGAGTTTGCCGCTTTCGTTGAAGAAACCGGATATGTCACGGATGCAGAGCAGTACGGCTGGTCCTTTGTGTTTTGGTCGCAAGTGCCTGACAGCATCGGTGAGACGCAGGCGGTTGTTGGAACGGAATGGTGGCGCAAGGTTGAAGGAGCGGACTGGCGGCGTGTGGCAGGACCCGGCACCGAAGCGCGTTGGCAGCCCGATCATCCGGTCGTGCATATCTCGTGGAATGATGCCACCGCGTTTGCCAAGTGGATCGGCGGGCGCCTGCCTACGGAAGCTGAATGGGAGCACGCAGCGCGCGGCGGGCTGGGCGATGTCCCCTATCCTTGGGGTGCGCACGAGCCAGACGACGAAAGCTATCAACCCTGCAATATCTGGCAGGGGCGATTTCCTGAAGGCAACCTTGCGTTGGACGGATACGAGACAACCGCGCCGGCGAGGTCGTTCAAACCTAACGGCTTCGGTCTTTACAATATGGTCGGGAATGTCTGGGAATGGACGGCCGAACCCTTCAAGATTCCTTCGCTCAAAAAAGCAGTCCGCCAAAGACTGGCGACAATGAAAGGCTTTAAGCTGCTTAAGGGTGGTTCCTACCTCTGTCATCGAACCTATTGCTGGCGCTATCGCATCGCGGCCCGCAGCGGAGCGTCTGCCGATACCACGATTGCTCACAAGGGTTTTCGGGTTGTTTTTGATCTTTGAGGTCCACAACACGCCTCAAGGCACCATCCCAGAATGGATGCGTGTTCCTGTGAAAACCTCAATTCCCAGGGCAACAGGCTGGACCGCCCTGCAAAACGGGTAAATCGCAAAAGGTGGAAACAACTTGCAAATACAGCTTAGCTTAACGCGCTCCGGGAGCCCGGCATTCGATACTTAGTTTGGGACAGAGAATGAACGCTAAACACAGGATCGACCTGCGACTGCTGACATATTTCCACATGGTCGCGACGACACGTAACATCACAAGGGCGGCCGAGGAACTGAACATCGCTCAACCGACATTGTCAAAAGCCCTGAAACTCCTGGAAAGACAGACAGGCACGATCCTTATGGAACGGAGTGTGCACGGGATCAGGCTTACCCCAATCGGCGAACGACTTCAGCAACATGCAACCATTGTATTGGCTCAAGTCGGTAAGGCGCTGGACGAGGTTGATCAACTGCGAACGGGTGGCCTTGGGGAAGTACGGGTGGGTGCAGGTCCGTCCTGGGTAAGACGCTTTCTTCCGCAAATCGTTGCTGAAATGATGCAGGAAGGCCGCGATATCAGGGTTGAGATCGTCGGCGGATTCGATGACAGCCTGACGGAACGGCTGGAGGCTGGTGAACTGGATTTCATTGTTGCCGAACTTCCTCTTGCGGGCTTGGATGACAACGAGGTCGACAAACTGACCTCCGACAATCTTGTTGTCGTCGGCCGGCCCGGACACCCTCTTGCAGGCCGGAAAAATGTCTCCGCTGCAGAAGCGCTGACACACAACTGGGCGCTTCCACCGGCAAACAATCTGGCACGGCGAAAGCTTGATGGCGGTGCGACAACTCTTGGTCTGGCGCCCCCGCGGCCGGAAGTGGTGTCATCGTCGCAGACGTTTCTGATGACCGTGGTTCATCTTGCCGATCTGCTGCTCTACACGACGCGCTCGCAATTAAAGTCTCCGGAAGGCAAGGGACTTGTCGAAATGGACGTGCCGCAGCTGATCACAAGCCGGGAAGCCGGGATCATCTATCGAGCACCTCGCTTGCTGTCCCCGGCCGCCGCACTTCTTGCAGAAAAATTGCAGGAGGCCTGCAAGCAGGATCCGTTCAATTAGAGGCAGAAATCCAGCGGCAGCTCCATAGCTAATGGCTATGGGATTGGTCAATAATATCATTTTTTCACAGCACAGGGAAACGCTACGCTAGGGGCAATCTGAACGGGAGGCTGACTTCGTTCAGATGATGGGAGGATCAAAATATGTTATTTCGCAATAAGTTCGCCAGATACGCCTTGCAGTCCACAGTAGCACTGGCTGCATTGACAGGTTCCGCATTGGGACCGGCTGTTGCAGCGGATCAGGCACCGATCACAATCGTGATCAATCAATCTCCCTGGTTCGCAGGTTTCCAGGCGGTTGTCGAAAAATACGAGGAAGAGACCGGCAATACGGTCGAGCTCGACGTAAACCCATTTGCCGGCAGCCTCGAGAAGCAACGTACGGCAGTGCGATCTGACGAAAGCCCGTTTGATCTCGTTATCATGAATGCCGGCTTCTTTACCGAGTTCTATACCGGCGGTTTTCTTGATCCCTTGAATGCGATCGATCCGGATTTCAAGCTTAGCGACGACATCTATACGTTCGACGATAGTGTGTGCTGGGATGCTGACGCCGGCCGCATCACGTGCAAGTCCGGTGAATTGATGTCGGTCCCGGTTAACCCGAACATTCTCATTCTTCACTACCGGTCGGATCTCTACCAGGAACACAACCTGACTGTTCCCAAAACCTGGGACGAGCTGCTGGAGAACGCAAAGGTTCTGAAGAGCAAGAACATGTACGGCATCTCGCAACGCGGTCAACGCGGCGCTTTTGACGTTACCTATGATGTCTTTCCGTACATCTGGGCCTATGGCGGTGGCATCATCGACCAACAGGATGATGGCAGCTACCGCATCTCCATAAACAGTCCGGAGACGCAGGCAGGCATGGAGATGTATCTGAAACTCGCCGAGGAAGTCGGGCACCCGTCCACTGCTGGGCAGACTCAGACCAACGTCATCCAGAACATGGCGACCGGCCGAGCCGCGCACATCGATTCCGTGCTGGCGCCGGGTCTGTTTGACAACCCGGACAAGTCCGCCGTTGTCGGCAAAATCGACTATGCGGCTCCTCCCGGCTCGGCCGAACATGATTTCGCAACACCGTTGGGTCATTGGCTCGCAGGTGTTCCCAAGAACGTTCCGGATGCCAACAAAAAGGCAGCGCTCGCGTTCCTGACATGGTTCCAGACCGACGAAGCTCAACGGGCCTATGCAGAGGCTGGATCAGCGCCGGTCAGCCGTGCCGTCCTGACGTCCGAGATGGCGGATACGCAGGAATACCGCTGGATGAAAGCCCTTGCGGATGCTCTGCCGAATGCAAGGCTGACATTCACGATACCCGAAGCCAGCCAGCTGCTTGCGGTAACGGAACTGCGTTTCAACCAGGCTATCGGTGAAGAAATGCCGTTGAACGAAGCGTTGAACACCGCCGCAGCCGAGATCGCGAAGGTGCTCGAGGATGCCGGCTACAAGTATCAAAAACTCGATGATCTGAATTAATCGAAATACTCCCCAACTCAAGGGGCTGTTTGTCACAAGACAGCCCTCCCTTTTTCATCCGATTATCGCTGGATTCGACCCAATGAGTGCAGACAGGTTTTGGCGGTACGCAACTTTGTTGCCAGCCATCTTGCTCTTTGTCGCGCTGACGATACTGCCTTTGGCCAATCTTTTCGCACTTAGTTTCAATGATGTGGAATGGCTGAACAGAACGCCCGTCTGGAACTGGGTCGGTATCTCCAACTACCTGGAATTGCCCGAGGACAATCTGCTGCGCGCTGGATTGCTGAACACTGTGATTTTCGCGGTGGCCGCTGTCGCACTCCAGATGTTGATCGGCTTCGTGCTGGCTCTGTTGACCACCCAGATCACTCGAGGCCGCAGTTTTTATCGCACAATCTTCATCCTGCCCATTCTGGTGCCGGGGATCATCATCGGAGCAATCTGGAAACTGATGTATTCCTATGATTTCGGTGTTTTGAACCAGATACTGGACGCCTTCGGGATCTCGGCCCTGGATTGGCTTGGAAGCCCGAACCTGGCTCTGCTGTCGGTAATCATTGTCGATGTGTGGCACTGGACGCCATTCTGTTTCCTGCTTTTGCTGGCAGGTCTGGAATCGCTGCCCGACGATATCTTTGAGGCGGCCCGCATTGACGGTGCCACCGGTTGGCAGATCCTGCGCGACATCACTCTTCCCCTGATGATGCCCGCGATCATCGTGACCTTCGTGTTTCGGATGATCCTCGCATTCAAGGTGTTCGACGAGATCTACCTCCTGACCGGCGGTGGACCGGGAACCGCAACGGAGGTGATCAGTTTCACGATTTACCGCCGCTTCTTCACTGAAGATCAATCCGGATACGGTGCGGCGATGTCCATCGCAGTTATCGCGATCATCGCAGCGATGATCATCATCGCGACCAGGGCGACTGCAGGGCGAGGTAGCAAGACATGAGCGAGCGCCTCCATTCTGCCGGTCTGCTGCGCCACGCAGTTCTCCTCGCCTTCGCGGTGATTGTCCTGTTTCCCTTTTTGTGGATCGTCATGGCGGCCTTCAAGACCCAGATCGATCTGCTGATGGGCCGGATCTTTTTCCAGCCAAACCTGTCCGGATTTGTCGATGTCATCTTCGACAAGACTTCCGACTTCGCTAGAAACTTCATGAACTCGATGGTGGTCGGTATCGGCAGTACGGTACTGGTCCTGGTCGTCGCGACGCTTGCAGCCTTTTCACTTTACCGGTTGCAGTGGCCAGGATGGGTCTTGCATTCGTTGCTTGGCTGGTCGGTCATCTTTCACATGGTTCCGCCGATCACGCTCGCCGGTGCCTGGTACACAATGATGCGTTCCGTTGGGCTGGACAACACCTACACGGGCCTCATCCTCGCTCATGCGACTTTGAACCTGCCGATGGCTCTCTGGATGATGGGTGTTTTCATCCGTGATGTTCCGAAGGAACTGGTTGAGGCTGCTCAGATAGATGGAGCAAACGTACCCAACATTCTTTGGAACGTCGTATTGCCCATTGTTCGTCCCGGCATCGCGGCAACCAGCATCCTGACCTTTGTTTTCAGCTGGAACGAATTTCCCGTCGCGCTGGTCCTCACACAGAGGCAGACAGCCACCGTTCCCCTGGGGATCGGCAAATACGCCCAGGAGAACACGATTGCCTTTACCGAAATGGCAGCAGCCTCGACGCTTTCGATTGTTCCCGCGCTGGTCCTGCTGGTCTTTGCTCAAAAACTGATCGTTCGCGGACTTGTGTCCGGCGCAGTGAAATAGGTGATTTATGAAAACGGTCTTTGTGCTCTTCGATTCCCTCAACCGGCACATGCTCTCTCCCTATGGCGGCACTCGAATTCCCACGCCCAATTTCGACCGTCTCGCTGCAAGGTGTGCAACGTTCGACAGGCATTATGTCGGTTCGATGCCCTGCATGCCCGCCCGTCGGGACCTCCTGACCGGCCGACTCAGCTTTCTGCACCGCAGCTGGGGTCCCATGGAGCCGTTCGACAATTCATTTCCGGAGATTCTGGCCAAGGAAAAGGGCATTTACAGCCACTTGGTGACGGACCACTTCCATTACTTCGAGGACGGCGGTGCCACTTATCACACAAAGTACGACAGTTACGACTTCATCCGCGGGCAGGAAGGCGACCGCTGGAAGGCTATGGTGCAGCCACATTGGGAACGCCTGCGGGAAAAGTATGCTGACGCACAGTTTTCCAACGAGCGCCGGACTTACAAGGCGCAGAACATCATCAACCGGGAATTCATCCGTGAGGAGCATGAGTTCCCGTCGGTGCAGGTGTTCAAGGCGGGCCTTGATTTCATTGAGCAAAACAAGGCCGCCGATAACTGGCTGGTCCAGATTGAAACCTTCGATCCGCATGAACCGTTTCATACGCCGGCCAAATACCGGCAACCCTTCAAGTCCGACTGGGACGGGCCAATCCGCGACTGGCCGCGCTATGGCCGGGTCGATGAATTAC
>JBCCVB010000027.1:0-55274 GCA_039195965.1 Pseudomonadota bacterium | reverse complement strand
TATCCGACTTCGGATTGTTATTATTCCCAATGTGCTGACGGTTTTCTGATTGATCCGTCCTTCTTGACGGAAGCAAGTGCTGCATCTCTTCTGAGGACGTTCTTGCAGGAGTGAAGGGATTGGTTTTTTTGACAGGGATATGAAAGCCGTGGCGGCAGAGAGATGACATAAACTGCACTCAAGCCCGCGAGAATGACTGTGCAGAGTGAAATACGTTGCGTCCGTTCACTTGAAATTGCGTTTTCACCAAAGAAAAGCTTGGCACTTTTGACGATGCGTTAACGTCATGCCAATCGCGCTTTCTTTAATGAAATCAACAGGAAAGGCAATGCGTGCGAAAAATGTAGAATGATCTTTTCCAGCGGCCGGTGTTAATCCATAAAATCTTATCGATATTATTATCAATGCTGAATTGATTTGCTTTCACAACAGTGCGGCCAACCCGGCGGGAATTCATTTCGTTGGGAAAGTACAACCTGCGTGTGAACCTTTCAGGATTTTGGATGCCTCCCGCAATGTTAGCGAAAGCCAAGTCTACGCGCGTCGACAACGCCTATGAACGGTTGAAAGCCGAAATACTGAACGGCGAACTGCCTCCAGGGTTTCAGGCGCCTGAGCCGGATATTGCTGCGCGACTCGGTATGAGCCGTACCCCTGTTCGCGAAGCGCTTATCCGGTTGGAGGCAGAAGGTCTCGTTGACCTCATTCCGAGACGTGGAGCGAAGGTTTTGGCGATTTCGCAAAAGGACATTTGCGAAATTTTCGAAATCCTTGCAGAGCTCGAAGGGCTTGCTGTCAGAAAGGCCGCGGGCAGGGAGGTGCCATGTGTCCTGATGCAGGAGCTGGAAAGTCTCCTTTCACAAGCTGATTCAGCGTTATTGGAAAATGACATAGAGCACTGGGCCGAGCTTGATGATCATTTTCACCGGTTGATCGCTCAGACCTGCGGCAACACCCGCCTTGAAGCGGAAGTGATCAGCCTGCTCAATCAGGTCCACCGCGCCAACCGTGTGCTGCTGCGCCTGAATAGAGCGCCTGCGTCGCGAGCGGATGATCACAGGAAGATTTTTGAGGCAATCAGAGCTGGCCGGGAAGACATCGGCTCCGAAGTCGCCCGTTCCCATAGACTTGCCGGACTGGAGACGATGAAACGTCTCCTGCAGTCCAGCGGACTGTCTCAGGTCTGAACAGGCAGTTCTGGTTGAAGTTAACTCGACGGAGCCGGGCCGGTGGACTGGCCGAGGATCAATTCCGCGTCGAGATGAAGTGACTTCGGAGCGCTGGTCGGGATCGTGATCATGTCGAGCAGCAGTTCGGCCGCCTTTTCTCCAGCGAAGCGCACCGATGAGCGCGTACAGGTGAAAATCGGAACTTCTCCGCTGTTTGGGAGAAAGGACAGTGCATCGTCATGCGTGATGATGGAGACATCCTTGCCGGTTTTCAGTCCGCATTGCCCGATCGCGCGTGCGACCCCAATGGCTGAAATCATGGAAGACACCAGAAACGCCGTTGGCGGATTGTCGCTCTTGAGCATCTCCATGGCATTGTCACAGCCATAGGGCTCGGTCATGTCCGAGCTGCGCATTAGCGAGGTTTCAGGGGCCAGCCCGCGAGCTTGCAGGGCGTCTTCAAATCCACGCCTGCGCCGGCGCGCAAAGTCCATGTGTTCCAGGCCGTTCAAAAGGGCGATCCTCGTGTGGCCGAGATCGAGAAGCAGGTTGGTGGCACGCTCGAAGGCGCGACGATTGTTCATGTCGATCCAGGACGTTTCCTCTTCTGCGCCCGGTATTCGGCCGTGGACAACGAAGGGCAGATTAAGCTCCTGCAGCAGCTTGTGGCGCCGTTCGTTGTTGGCCGGACCGTGGATGATCACACCATCGGCCTTCTTGCGTGATGCGATCTGACGGTAGGCGTCTTCTTCGTGATCATCCTCGACAACGGAAATGATCATGTCGTAGCCGTGTCTGGAGTAGGTCTCACCCGCTCCCGCGATGAATTCCAGAAATATCGGGTTCATCATCTCGTGGATGGAGCGCGGAATGACATGGCCGATGGCCATTGAGCGCCCGGTCGCAAGGCGCCTGGCCTGGCTGTTGGGAGCGTATCCCAGTTTCTCCGCCATCTCGGCGACACGCTTGCGGGTTTCGGCACTGACTTCCGGATAACCGTTCAGTGCTCGGCTGACGGTTGTCTGCGAAAGATTCAACCGTAGTGACAGTTCTTTTAAATTTATGCCCTTGCTCATTCCGCCCAAATCGCTTTGAAAGCGTCCCTCCAAACAGGCTGATCTTGAAATGCAACATTAATTCGTGAGTTGTTTGCTTGACAAGACCGAAGTGTAACGACATGGTTAGGACGAAATCCAAAGCGGTTTGGATGTCCGTTTCTGGTAGGATTACCCATCGGACGGGTGGGGCGGGGAGTTGCTGCCAGGTGGAGAAATATGCCACTTTAAATAGAATGTCCCAGCAAAGGGACAATCCGGGAGGATAGACATGAAATCACGTTTATTGGCCTGCACGGCAGGATTGGTCTTGAGCGCTGCCGTGAGCTTTGGCTCCGCTTCTGCCGCCGACTTGAAATTTGCTCCGGGCGAGGGGCCGTTCAACTGGGACAGCTACAACGAGTGGGCAAAGTCCGCGCCTGACCTCAGCGGCCAGACCGTGACGATTGCCGGTCCCTGGCTGCAGCCGGAAGACGGTTTCTTCCGCAATGTTCTGGCCTACTTCTCGGAAGCAACCGGTGCTGAAGTGATCTATACCGGTTCGGACTCGTTCGAGCAGCAGATCGTGATCGATGCCGAAGCAGGCGCTGCACCGAACATCGCGGTGTTCCCGCAGCCGGGCCTTGCTGCCGACATGGCTGCACGCGGCCTCCTGAAGCCTCTTCCGGACAGCATGGGAGGCTGGGTTGCCGACAATTACGGCGCCGGAGACAGCTGGGTCAATCTGGGTACCTACAAGGATGCCGACGGAAACGACCAGCTTTATGGTTTCTTCTACAACGTCAACGTCAAGAGCCTCGTCTGGTACGTGCCTGAGAACTTTGAGGACGCAGGCTACGAAGTGCCGGAGTCCATGGAAGACCTCAAGGCCTTGACCGAACAGATTGTTGCCGACGGTGAAACCCCGTGGTGTATCGGCCTGGGATCAGGTGCCGCGACCGGTTGGCCAGCGACCGACTGGGTCGAAGACATGATGCTCCGCACTCAGCCGGCTGAAGTTTACGACCAGTGGGTCACCAATGAAATTTCCTTCGACGATCCGCGCGTCATTGCGGCGATCGAAGAGTTTGGCTGGTTCGCGCGTGACGATGCCAAGGTTGCCGGTGGTGCGGGCGCAGTTGCCTCGACCGACTTCCGCGACAGCCCGAAGGGCCTCTTCTCCTCACCGCCGCAGTGTTACATGCACCGCCAGGCCTCCTTCGTCCCGGCGTTCTTCCCTGATGGTGTTGAGTTCGGCGCCGATGTCGACTTCTTCTACCTGCCGGCCTATGCCGAAAAGGATCTCGGCAATCCGGTTCTTGGCGGCGGCACGCTGATGGCGATCACCAGTCCGTCTGATGCGACAAACGCGTTGATGGAATTCTTCAAGCTGCCGATTGCACATGAAGTGATGATGGCCCAGACTGGCTTCCTGACGCCGCACAAGGGTGTCAACCCGGAAGCTTATCTGAACGATACGCTGCGTGGCCAGGGCGAGATCCTTGTCAACGCCACGACCTTCCGGTTTGACGGATCCGACCTGATGCCAGGTGGCGTCGGTGCTGGCACCTTCTGGACCGGTATGGTCGACTACGCAGGCGGCAAGGACGCTGGCGAAGTAGCTGCTGAGATCCAGAAAAGCTGGGACGCTCTCAAGTAGGACGAATACGGCCGGTCTGCGAAACGCGACCGGCCCCCTTTGCTTGAACCTGGGTAGCGACCAGGCTTTCACTTTCCTCAAAATTGGCTTCTCCCGGTCAACCGGGAGTGCCCCATAAAATACAAGTGGGAGGGAACGGCCGTGCTGATGGAAAATCCGGCAGTCCTGGGCCTCGTGACAATCGTCGTCGGCGTGGGGGCGTGTCTCGGATATTACTACTTATCCAACCAGTTTCTCGACAAGATCCTCTTTCCTGCGAAAGGGCCGAACGCGGGCAGGAACATCAATCGAGCCAATATGATCCGGCCGTGGTTGTTCCTGTTTCCTGCGCTATTCGCGCTAACGCTGTATCTCGCTTATCCGGTGTTTGAGACATTGCGCCTGTCGCTGACAGACCGAACACAAGGGGGTGCGTTTGTCGGTTTCGACAATTACCGGCAGATGATGAACGAGGCGAAATTCTGGGAAGCTGTTCGCAACAACATGCTCTGGCTGATTGTCGTGCCGGCAGCATCGACTGCATTTGGGCTGCTGGTCGCTCAGCTGACTGACAGGATCAGATGGGGAAACCTGGCAAAGTCCCTGATCTTCATGCCAATGGCGATCTCCTTTGTCGGCGCATCCGTCATTTTCAAGCTGATCTATGACACTCGACCGGAAGACCAGAACCAGATCGGCGTTCTGAACGCGGTATGGCTCAAGTTCGACGGCGGGATCGGTTCTATTTTCACTCTGCAGGTTGTTCCCACTGCCCTCCTGTTGGCTTTTTCCGGGGTCGTTGCCTATGTCGTCTGGATGTTCGTCCGGGATCTGGTCGCAACTGGCAAAGACCGTTCGATCTGGCTGATGCCTTTGCGCCTCGTGGTCGCATTGGGCGGCATGTGGTTGATCTGGATTTCGGTCAGCTCGGTCGTTGGCATCTGGTTTACCGAGCTACCTTATGGCGAGCCTCAAACCTGGTTGACCATTCCGCTCTGGAACAACTTCCTGCTTATGGTTGTGCTGATCTGGATTCAGACAGGCTTTGCAATGGTGATCCTGTCTGCTGCCTTGCGCGGCATTCCTGAGGAAACGGTCGAAGCCGCAATTGTCGATGGTGCCAACCCGTTCCAGATCTTCTTCAAGATCAAGGTACCTCAGATCATGGGCACGATCGTTGTGGTCTGGACCACGATCACCCTGACGGTGCTTAAGGTTTTCGACATCGTGTTTGCCATGACCAACGGTCAGTGGGAAACGCAGGTTCTGGCCAACTACATGTACGACAAGCTGTTCCGCGCAAACGATTGGGGCGTCGGCTCCGCGAGCGCGATCATCATCATGCTGTTGGTGACACCGATCCTTGTCTGGAACGTCTATAACGCCCGGAAGGAGATGCGCTGATGGCTGGCATTGCTGGACATAAATCCGCCCTGACCTGGGCTGTTCATATTTCCGTCGCGCTGCTCGTGGTGTTGTGGCTCTTTCCCACGATCGGTCTGTTCGTCTCCTCGTTTCGAACAGCGGACCAGATTTCGAGCTCAGGCTGGTGGGCCGCACTAACGTCCTCTGAGCAGAATCAGGTCTACCGGGCAGCTGATCCGGATGACAACAGGGTTGCTGAAGGTGACGGCTTTGTCGTCACGGGGAACATCTTTGAGGATGAGCCACGGGAAATTCGAGCCTGGGGCGTTTCATCCAGAAATGTCTCCGCGTTCCAAGCAGGTGAAACGGCCGAGATGAAAGACGGCGAAACCGTCACTTTGCAACCGGACGGCAGCTACGTCTGGCGCGGCAATGACAAGCAGCTTTCAGGACGCGGCCAAAGGATTTTTGTCACTGCGACGGTGCCGCCCGAGTTCACGGCGGACAATTACAAGACGATCCTGTTTTCCGGCACCGGCCAGGACAACATGGCCAAGGCGTTCTTCAACACCCTGACCGTGACCATTCCGGCCACGATCATTCCGATCGTCGTGGCAGCCTTTGCGGCATACGCTCTGGCATGGATGGAGTTCCCCGGGCGGGCACTGTTGATTGCTGCGGTCGTTGCGTTGCTGGTCGTCCCACTTCAATTGGCGCTTATTCCACTTTTGCGTCTGCATCTGGGGATCGGCATCGGCAAGGGGTATTTGGGGGTCTGGCTTGCCCACACTGCGTTCGGTATGCCGCTCGCCGTCTATCTATTGCGGAACTATATGGTGGGCTTGCCAAGAGACATCATCGAAAACGCCAAGGTGGATGGGGCGACGGACTTTCAGATCTTCACGCGTATCATTCTGCCGCTCAGTTTTCCGGCGCTCGCTTCGTTTGCGATTTTCCAGTTCCTGTGGACCTGGAACGATCTGCTGGTGGCAAAGGTGTTCCTGATTGACGCGACCGGTTCGACCACCGTGATGACCAACCAGATTGTCGAGCTGTTGGGTACCCGCGGCGGGAATTGGGAAATCCTGGCGACGGCCGCTTTCGTGTCCATCGCCGTGCCTCTCTTCGTCTTCTTTGCAATGCAGCGGTACCTGGTGCGTGGTCTGCTTGCCGGATCGGTCAAATAACATGAACAGAATAAACATTGGGGAGCAGCCTGCATGACTTCGTTGTCCCTTAAGGATGTCAGCAAATCCTATGGTCCGGTTGAAGTTCTGCGGAACATTGATCTGGAAATCGAAGAAGGCGAGCTGATCGTGTTCGTCGGGCCATCTGGCTGCGGAAAGTCGACGCTTTTGCGTATGATTGCCGGTCTGGAAAAAATCACGGGCGGCACGCTCGAAATCGATGGCACCGTGGTGAACGACGTGCCGCCGGCACAACGTGGAATTGCTATGGTCTTCCAGTCCTATGCGCTTTATCCGCACATGACCGTCTATGACAACATGGCCTTCGCGCTCAAACTTGCACATCAATCGAAAGATGAGATCGACAAGGCCGTGAGAAGTGCAGCGGAAACGCTGCAGTTGACACATTTGCTTGATCGTTTGCCGAAGGCGCTTTCCGGAGGGCAACGCCAGCGCGTTGCCATTGGCAGGGCCATCGTTCGTGACCCGAAGGTCTTCTTGTTCGACGAGCCGCTGTCCAACCTGGATGCGGCTCTGCGTGTCGCAACGCGGATCGAGATTGCACAGCTGAAGGAAAGCATGCCGGAAAGCACCATGATCTACGTCACGCATGATCAGGTGGAGGCCATGACGCTCGCCAGCCGGATTGTCGTGCTTCATGGCGGTGATGTGGAGCAGTTCGGAAAACCGCTTGAGCTTTACGAACGTCCGGCAAATACCTTTGTTGCCCAGTTCATAGGATCGCCGGCCATGAACCTGATCGAGGCGAAAGTCACCGCAACCGGCGAGACAACCTCCGTGCAAATGGCCGATGGTGGCCACGCGGATGTCCCGATCGCCTCACGCGAAAGCGATCTTGGCACCTCGGTCAAACTCGGGGTGCGGCCTGAAGACCTCACGATTACCCAGAGCGATGACTATCTGGTCTCAGCGGAAGTGGAAATTGTCGAGGCTCTTGGAGAGACGACGGTACTTTACTTCAAGGCCGAGAACGGCGATCCGTCCCTGATCGCCAAGCTGCCTGGCATCAACAAGATCGACAAGCACACCACGGTTCGCATGACGGCAGAGCAGGACAAGCTGCATCTGTTCGACAGTGCCGGAAAGTCATTCCTTTATCGGTAGTGCGCATCCAGTCTGACGAAAAGGCCACCTCGCTCAAGCAAGGTGGCCTTTCTTTTGATTAGAAGCGAATTGGGCATTGGTGTCGTTCAGTTTGCATGTCTTGCGTGGATGTGCCTCCTTGAAACTGTCGTCAAGGAGATCACGCTTTGAGATTTCCTCGTACAATTCATCGTTCAGACGAGATCCATTGCTCGAGCGTAGATAGACTGCTGTGAACACAATCATGGCTTCACAGTACGCGACACCTTTTCTGGCCAGGTTGTCGACGCATCCGAAGTGTGTCGTTAATTCTAGTAAAAGTTGTATATATAATTTTGTAATCTTTTGATTTTACCGACGCCGCGACGCGATTTGTCATGCCCAAATTCAAAAACTGTCATATCATTTTCATATGAGCGTCGAATAAGGTTCATATGAAAATGTTTTATCAGGCTTCGAAGTTGAGCCTTTTCGAGTCAACACAAAGCTGTTTCGGGCTGTGAGCAATCAACATTGCCTGGAGCAAGGTAAATGGTGTCGGGTCATAAACACATGCTTGGTCAAATAGATATTTCGAAACGTCAGGCCGAAATCGCCGATCTGGTCCAAAAATCCGGTTTTGCGTCGGTCGAGGAGTTGGCGGACCGTTTTGAAGTGACGACCCAGACCATCCGCCGTGACGTCAATGGTCTGTGTGAAATGGGAATCCTTCGGCGCACGCATGGCGGGGTCGAGCCGCCGGCGCCGGCTTCGAACATTCACTATTCCACCCGGCAGATTCTGAACCTTCCCGAGAAGCAATTGATCGCGACTCTGGTCGCGGACAAGATCGACAACAATCAGTCTCTGGCCTTTTCGATCGGTACGACACCGGAAATCGTCATGCAGGCGCTGACGGCGCATGAGAAGCTGGCAATCTTCACCAACAACCTCAACGTGGCCTTCACGGCGTCGATCAATCCCTCCTATCAGGTAACCATCGCCGGTGGCCGCCTGCGTCATGGTGACCGCGATATTCTGGGGTCGGCGGCCCAGGCATTTTTCTCCAACTACAAGGTCGACATCGGCATCTTCGGCGTTGCCGGTGTCGATGAAGACGGGACTCTGCTGGATTTTCATGAAGACGAGGTCGCGGCGCGGCAATCGATCCTGGCGAATAGCCGGAAATCCTATCTCGTTCTTGATCACAGCAAGTTTGGCCGAAGTGCGCATGTACGTGGCGGCAAGTTGAGCGATGTCGATGCCATCTTCACCGACAGGCCCCTACCTCCGTCGATCCTGGCGAGCCTTGAGGGCACCAACACCCGGGTTCATGTTGCCGGAGACAAAGGGCGGTCAAAATGACTGGCGGCATACTCTCCAGCTCCGGAAAGACCATTCGCCTGGACGGTGTTTCGCGCGTCTGGGGTGACACCAGAGCGGTGGACAATCTGTCGGTCGACATTCCCGCCGGTTCATTCACTGCACTGCTGGGGCCGTCGGGATGCGGCAAGTCGACAACGCTTCGAATGATTGCCGGACTTGAGGATGTGAGCAACGGCAACATCGTGATCGGCAACGAGGATGTAACCGGCAAGCCGTGCTCGAAGCGTGACCTGTCGATGGTGTTTCAGTCCTATGCGTTGTTTCCGCATCTAAGTGTCGCGGAAAACATTATTTTTGGTCTTAAGGTGCGCCGGGTCGGCCGAGCGGACCGTGATCAACGGCTCACGAAAGTCGCGGAGCTTCTCGGTCTTTCGCAATTGCTTGAGCGCAAGCCAGGTCAGCTTTCCGGTGGACAGCAACAGCGTGTTGCCTTGGGTCGGGCGATCATCGGCGAAAAGCCGATCTGCCTCATGGACGAACCACTGTCGAACCTGGATGCCAAGCTGCGTCACGAGATGAGGATCGAGATCCGTTCGCTGCAGCAACAGCTCGGTTTTACCATGGTTTACGTGACTCACGATCAGGTGGAGGCCATCACCATGGCCGACCAGGTGGTGCTTCTGAACAAGGGAAAGTTGGTGCAGGCGGCGGCTCCGCGTGATCTTTATGAAAGACCCGCCAGCCCGTTTGCTGCCCGCTTTATCGGCACTCCGCCGATGAACCTTTTTCCGGCCAGTGCATTTGCAAGACTGTCTTCGGCTCCCGGTCATCAGCTAGGCATCCGGCCCGAGGCAATGCGTCTGCAGGACGGCGGGCCGATGACCGCCTCCATCCGCACGCTGGAATACCTGGGCGCGGACATTCTGGCCGATTGTGTTCTGGCCGACACTCAATTTCAGGTCCGGTTGCCGACGGGAAACTCTGTCGCTCCCGGCCAGTCCATTGACCTGGGGTTCGAACCTCAGGCCCTGCACGTCTTCGATGCCGAAACCGGCATGCGCAGGGATGATCTTGTTTCAGAAATTGGAGCGCAACTGCACTCCTGACGAACTGCGTGGGCCCGCGTAGACCGACCGCAGTATTGCGGATGTTCAAACCTTAGGAAGTAAACTGATGTTGAAGTCCACTTTCCTGAAGGCCGTTGCTGCAACGGCCCTATCCTTCAGCACCTGGGCATCCGCTCAGGCTGTTGATCTGCAATTTTATTTCCCGGTCGCTGTTGGCGGTAAGGCAGCTGAGACCATCCAGGAACTGACAGACGCATATGCTGCACAGAACCCGGATGTGAAAATCGACGCCGTTTACGCCGGGTCCTACCAGGATACTGTTGCCAAGGCGATCACCGCTTCGCGTGGGGGAAATCCGCCGCAGCTTTCCGTTATCCTTTCTGTCGACATGTTCACCCTCATCGACGAAGACCTGATCGTTCCTTTCGACGACTATCTTTCCACTCAGGAAGACAAGGCCTGGATTGACGGGTTCTACCCGGCCTTCATGGAAAACAGCCAAACCGGCGGCAAGACCTATGGCATTCCGTTCCAACGTTCCACACCAGTTCTCTACTGGAACAAGGAAGCCTTCAAGGAAGCTGGCCTGAACCCGGATGTTGCTCCGCAGACCTGGGATGAAATGGTCGAATTCGGCAAGAAGCTGACCAAGAAAGATGTAAGCGGCAACGTCACCCAGTGGGGCGTGCGCATTCCGTCTTCCGGGTTCCCGTACTGGCTGTTTCAAGGCCTTGCCATTGAAAACGGTGCGATCTTAGCAAATGCGGAAGGTAACAAGACCCAGTTTGACGACCCGAAAGTTGTCGAAGCGCTGCAGTATCTCGTTGACCTGAGCACCAAGTACGAAGTCATGGCGCCGGGGATTATCGAGTGGGGCGCAACTCCGAAAGCCTTCTTCGAAGGTCAGACCGCGATGATGTGGACCTCCACCGGCAATCTGACCAATGTTCGCAACAACGCTCCGTTCGACTTCGGTGTCGCCATGCTTCCGGCCAATGTTCAGCGTGGAGCCCCGACAGGCGGTGGAAACTTCTACCTCTTCAAAGGCGCTTCCGAAGAACAGACGAAGGCAGCGGTGAAATTCGTCCAGTGGATCACTGCGCCGGAACAGTCCGCGAAGTGGACCATTGCCACCGGCTATGTCGCTCCGCGTGCGGAGACCTGGGATACCGAAACGATGAAGGCTTACACAGCCAACTTCGCCCCGGCCCTGGTTGCCCGTGATCAGCTCGAGTTCGCCAAGGCAGAGCTTTCCACCTACCAGAACCAGCGTGTGACCGGCATCTTCAACGATGCTCTGGCAGCAGCCATCACCGGCAAGAAAGACCCGGCAACGGCCTTGAAGGAAGCTCAGGCACAAGCCGACGCGATCCTGGCCGAGTATCGATAAATCCATCGAATTCGGAGCGGCGGATATTCGTCCGGCGCTCCGTTAATCTCCTTCCTGAATTTTCGGATCGTGATGCCTATGCGGGCCCCCAATATCAAACGCGAATGGATCTACGGCTGGCTGCTCCTGCTGCCCGCAATGGTGTTCCTATTTGCCTTCACCCACATTCCCGCCATCACAACTTTTCTGAACAGCTTCTTTTCAACGCCGCGCGGACGCAGACCGGCCAAGTTTCTTGGCCTTGGCAACTACGAACGCATGCTTGATGATCCCGTGTTCTGGAAAGTGCTCTGGAACAATTTGTGGTTCGCACTCGGAACCATTCCGGTGTCGGTTGGCCTGGCGATCGTCATGGCGCTGTGGGTCAACGAAAAACTCGCCGGGCGCAGTTTTGTCCGCATGGCCTATTTCACACCAACCGTGCTGCCGCTGATCGCCGTTGCCAATATCTGGATGTTTTTCTATACGCCCGGCTTTGGTCTGTTTGACCAGATCACCGGCTTCCTGTTCGGCTGGCCTGCCAGCAACTATCTCGGCAACCCGGACACCGCGCTCAACGCCATCATTGTTGTGACTGTCTGGAAAGAGGCAGGGTTCTTCATGATCTTCTACCTGGCAGCGCTACAGGCCATTCCGGTGTCGCTGAAAGAAGCTGCCCAGATAGAAGGGGCGGGGCGCTGGACCATATTCTGGCGGATCACATTTCCATTGCTCATGCCGACGACGCTGTTTGTGTGTGTGAATGCAGTGATCAATTCCTTCCGCCTTGTGGACCACATCTTCATACTGACGGACGGCGGGCCAGACAACGCATCAGCGTTACTGCTTTTCTACATTTATGAGGTTGCCTTCCGCTTTTGGGAAACGGCCTATGGCGCGACGCTCACAGTGGCGTTGCTGATCCTGCTGTCTCTGCTCGCCATCGGCCAATTCTTCTTCTTCGACCGCAAGGTGCATTACAAATGACCGGCGCAGCTGACACACTCGATCGCGTGTTGAACACTCTCGCTGCCTGGGCGCTCGCACTTCTCTGGGTATTGCCGCTTGCCTACGCGATCTGGACCGCGTTCCATCTTGCGGCCTATGAAGCAAGGTTCGAGCTGTTTGCACCGCTGACCCTGGAGAATTTCTCCAAGGCCTGGGAAGCTGCGCCGTTCGCCAGGTACTTCCTGAACACTTTTGTGCTGGTCACGATGATCCTTGCGGGACAGTTCTTCCTGTGCACGCTGGCTGCCTACGCCTTTGCGCGCTTTACGTTTCCGGGCCGAAACGTGCTTTTCGCGCTGGTTCTCCTGCAGCTCCTGGTGATGCCGGACATTCTGATGGTCGAGAATTACCAGACCATGCGCCTTCTTCATCTGGTGGACACCATTCCGGCCATCGCCTTGCCTTACATCGCATCCGGATTCGGTATCTTCCTCCTGCGCCAGACGTTCATGACGATTCCGAAGGAACTGGATGAAGCTGCGCGGATTGAAGGGTCGTCATTCCTGGGCGTGCTCTGGAAGGTTTACATCCCGCTGGCCAAGCCAACTTATCTGGCCTACGGCCTGGTTTCGGTCAGCCACCACTGGAACAATTTTCTGTGGCCGCTCATCGTGACCAACTCGGTTGATACAAGACCGGTCACTGTCGGTCTCAGCATCTTTTCTGCCATCGACAGTGGCATTGAATGGTCGGTCATCAATGCGGCAACGCTGATGACGTCCGGTCCGCTTCTGATTGCTTTTCTTCTCTTTCAACGTCAATTCGTTCAGAGTTTCATGCGCGCCGGGATCAAGTAGATCGTCAGGTTATAGCCAAGTGCGGATGCGGTTTCCCGCCAGACAGGTGCGGAGATTGCCATTTGAATTGCCCGGCGTTCATGTTAAGTCGATTTAAATCGATTAAATTGGCCAAATGACGGTGCTGTTCAAAGTGCCTGTGCCGTGGAGGATTTTTCGTGTCAAAAACATTTCTGGCGATCGGCGAATGCATGGTCGAGATGGCTCCTACCGGTGAGGGGACATTTTCGATGGGATTTGCCGGGGACACGCTGAACACAGCCTGGTATGCGCGTAGGCATCTGCCTGCCGACTGGGAGGTCAGCTATTTCACAGCAGTCGGGCGAGACCAGGTTTCCGACCAGATGCTTGAATTCCTGAGCCGGTCAAAAATCGACACCGGCTCCATACGCAGGCTGGAGGACCGGACCGTCGGCCTTTACATGATCCAGCTGAGAGAAGGTGAGCGCAGCTTTGCTTATTGGCGTTCGCAATCCGCTGCGCGTCAACTGGCTTCGGATGCGGTTCATCTGGAAAAAGTGCTGTCCGGCGCGGGGCTGATCTACTTCAGTGGCATTACCCTTGCCATTTTGCCCGCAGACGATCGCAAGGCTTTCCTGCAAGCCCTTCGTACGGCGCGATCAGCCGGTGCAAAAACCGCCTTTGATCCGAATTTGCGGCCCCGTTTGTGGGAGGATGCTGACACCATGCGTGCCTGTGTGACGGAAGCCGCTGGATTGTGCGACTTCGTCATGCCGTCCTTTGAAGACGAGCTGGCCCATTTCGGTGATGCAGATGCACAGGTCAGTGCCGACAGATATCTGGCGGCAGGCGCTGCAACGGTTGTTGTGAAGAATGGTCCGGAAGAGGTGGTGTTTGCGACGACGGGAGAGCGACACGCCTTTCAACCCGATCCGGTCAGAAACATTGTCGATACCACCGCTGCGGGAGACAGCTACAACGCGGCTTTCCTTGCCGAGTTCCTCACAAGCGGCGATCTGTCAGCAAGTGTCGACGCCGGTGCCCGATTGGCCGGAAATGTCATCCAACATCGCGGCGCTCTCGTTGACAGTTTCGAGCCGGCTTGAACGGGAAAGTTGAATTGGTGGAACAAAAAAGGGCGCTGTTGAGCGCCCTTTGATTTTGGGATCTGCCTTATCCAGCATCTCGCTGAGCGATCCAGTCATGGTCCGGGTGGTTCTGGAAACGCCACTTGCGCATCGGGCCTGCCATGACGTTGAGATAGTACATCTCGTAGCCATACGGAGCACCGCAGGGATGGTGCCCTTTTGGAACCAGTACGACGTCACCGTCGGAAACAGCCATGGTTTCGTCCAGTTCGCCGTCTTCGGTGAAGACGCGCTGGAAACCGAAGCCCTGTTTCGGGTTCAGGCGGTGATAATAGGTTTCTTCCAGGTAGGTCATGTCCGGGAAGTTGTCCTCATCGTGCCTGTGTGGCGGATAGGACGACCAGTTGCCCTGAGGAGTAAAGACTTCGGTCACCAGAAGGCTGTCGGCGATATCGCTCTCTTCCATCGCAATTGGGTGGATGTAGCGGGTGTTGGCGCCCTTGCCACGCTCCACGACATCGATGTCGGTGATCACGCGGGCCTTGTAGTTGCCTTTGCCCGGAGCTGTACAAACAGCCAGAACGCAGTCAGTTGTCGCCTTGGCGTTCCAGCTGGTGCCGTTCGGCAGATAGACGCAATGCGGTTTCTTACGTTCAAACACGCTCATCCGGTCGCCAAGTTCACCGAAATTTTCGCCGGCTCCGGAGATTTCCGCCTTGCCTTCGACCAGTACAAGAATGACTTCGGTATCGCCCGTTTCTTCCGAGGCGGTTTCACCGGCCTTGAGGTGATAAAGACCAAATCCGACGTAGCCCCAGTTGGCGCTTTGCGGTGTGATGTCATGAACCTTGCCGGATGTTCCGGACGGCTTGACGAGAAGATCTGCCATCATGCGGCTCCCTGAGCTTTGTCGAGGCCTGCCGCCCTGGCAAATTCTTTCAGAGCTTTCAGACCCATGGACTGGTACTTGAACGGATTACGTACAGCAGGATCCTGCTCGGCTTCAATCACAAGCCAGCCTTCATAGCCGTAATCGGCGGCAATCTTCAGGACCGGTTCGAATTCAACTGCACCATCTGCGTCACCTGGAACAGTGAACACACCACGGCGCACACCTTCCAGGAAGGAAAGATTATCGTCACGGACCTGCTTCATGATGTCCGGGCGGACGTTCTTGGCATGGATGTGAGCCACACGGCTCATGTGCCTTTGTGCAACCGCAACCGGATCGCCGCCACCGAAATATGTGTGGCCGGTGTCGAGCAGCAGCTTGGTGGCCGGGCCGGTCACTTCCATGAACCGGTCGATTTCAGCTTCACTCTCGACAATAGTGCCCATGTGGTGGTGATAGACCAAGGTAATGCCCTGTTCTTCGCAGTATTTGGCGATTTCTTCGACCTTCGCACCGAAGTCAGCCCATTCGCCATCGGCGAGATTCGGGCGGTCGTTGACCGCTTCACCGTCATTGCCGTGAATGGCATTGGAGGTTTCACAGGTGATGCACACCTTGCAGCCCATGGCCTTCAGAAGGTCCAGATGCGGCTGGATCGACTTTTTCTCGTCTTCGACCGAGTGCGCCAAAAGGTTCAGGGAATGCCAACCGGAAACGAACTTGAGACCGTAAGGATCCAGAACGCCTTTGAGTGCGCTCGGTTCGGTCGGGAACTTGTGACCCTTTTCGATGCCGTCAAAACCGATCTCTGCGGTTTCTCTGAGGCAGGTTTCGAGCGGGATTTCGGCACCCAGCGTTTGGTCGTCGTCATTTGACCAGGCAATCGGATTGGTTCCGTAAAGAATCATGGTTCTGTCCTGTAACGTTTCCAATGAACGTTCAATTCGTTGATTTCTAAGTTCCTGCCTCACGGCGAAGGGTCTTTGTGGAACGCCTATTCAGGCTGTTGCGAATATGGTTCGTCCCACAACTGGAGCCTGGCTCCGACCTCTCCCTGCGGGAGAGGCTTGTTGTCCTTGGCTGGATTATCCCAACTCAGTTCGCTGCACGCTGATGCTTCAGGGCTTCGATGTAGTTATCGCGTGCCTGATTGACTTCCTTTCGTTCAGAAACCTCAGGCACCGCTACATCCCACCAGTGTCCGCCACCATTTTCTCCAGGGCCATGCATTGGATCGGTGTCGATGACGATGACTGTCGGGATCGACCTGTCCCGCGCTTCCAGGATCTGGGCTTCCAGGTCGGCGATGTCCTTGGCCTTGACGGCGTGAGCTCCCATGGAGGCCGCGTGTGCGACGAAATCCAGGTCGGGTTGCTCAACGACGTTGCAGTCTTTGTAGAGGTTGTTGAACTGTTCGCCGCCGCAGCCCATTTGCAGGCGGTTGATGCAGCCATAGCCACGGTTGTCAGTCAGGACAACCGTGAAAGGCACGCGGCGCATGACGGCAGTGGCAAGTTCGGAGTTGGCCATCATGTAGGAGCCGTCGCCCACGAAACAGACGACATCCCGCTCCGGCTGGGCCAGCTTGATGCCCATGGCACCGGCAATCTCGTATCCCATGCAGGAATAGCCATATTCCATATGATAACCGCCTTGCGGTGCCTGCCAGAGCAGTTTCAGCGCGCCCGGCATCGTACCGGCTGCACACATGGCAATTGTCCTGTCGCTCGAAGTTCGCTGCACGGCTCCGATGACTTCGGCGTCGAGTGGCAGGTATCCTTCAGGCGTATCGGTACGGGCACTGCAATGAGCATCGACCTTTGCCAGCCAGTCCAGACGGGACTTTGGATCGAAGGCGTCGGCCTTGTGATCGCCGAGGGCAGCAGAGATCTTTTCCAGTGAGACCTTGGCGTCGCCAACGACACCGATCGCGCCGTGCTTGCCGGCGTCGTAGCTCTGGACGTTGATGGAGACGAGCTTGCGCTGCGGTTGTTTGAACAATGCCCAGGACCCGGTGGTAAAATCCTGGAACCGGGTTCCGACACCGATCACCAGATCAGCGCTTTCGGCAACCACGTTGGCGGATTCAGCACCATCGACGCCGGCAGCGCCGAAGTTCATGGGATGGGATTGGGCAAGAGCGGACTTGCCGGCCTGCGTTTCAATCACCGGAATGCCGTGGCTTGTCGCGAAGTCGCCGAGCGTTTCTTCCGCCTGGGAGTAGATCACACCGCCACCACAGACGATCACCGGGTTCTTCGCCTCCTTGATCAAGGTGACAACGTCAGCAACATCACGGCTGTCCGGCTCCGGACGGCGGATGCGCCAGACGGTCGGCTCGAAGAAACTTTCCGGATAATCGAAAGCTTCGGCCTGGGTATCCTGGCAGAAAGACAGGGTGACGGGGCCGCAATTGGCCGGGTCGGTCATCACCCGGAAGGCGCGGGGAAGGGTCGTCAGCAGGTGCTCCGGCCGGCTGATCCGGTCGAAGTACCGAGAAACCGGTCGGAAGCAGTCGTTGGCGGACACGGTGCCGTCATCGAAATCCTCGACTTGCTGCAAGACGGGATCCGGAGCTCGGTTTGCAAAGACATCGCCGGGGATGAGCAGCACCGGCAGGCGGTTGACATGAGCCAGAGCCGCAGCGGTCACCAGGTTGGTTGCGCCGGGACCGATGGACGATGTCACGGCCATGGCGCGAGTGCGTTTGTTGGCCTTGGCATATGCGATTGCCGTATGGGCCATGGTCTGTTCGTTCTGACCGCGCCAAGTTGGAAGAGCATTGCCAGCGTGTTCCAGGGCTTCTCCAAGGCCTGCCACGTTACCGTGACCGAAAATCGCCCAGACGCCATCGATGAACCGTTCCCCGTCTTCCGTCAACTGCGCGGAAAGATAGCGGACCATCGCCTGAGCGGCGGTTAAGCGGATCGTGCTCATGCAGAAATTCCTTGACGTTCTGAAGATTGCGCCTTGGCGCGGGCGTCGTCCCAGATCCGGCACAGGCGCTCAAAGCGGTTGGTCATGTCAGCGACAGCTTCGTCATTTGTCATGTTGCCCGCAAGCCATTTGCGTGCGGCATCTGCAAATATCGTTCTGCCGACCGCAAAGCCTTTGACGAGTTCGAAACTTGCTGCTTCGGCAAAGCTGGCTGCGAGCTGGTCTTCCGGTGCATCAAGCCCGAGGATGACGATGCCCCGCGTGTTCGGGTCGTTTTCGGTAATCGCTGCACAGGCTTTCGACCAGGCGTCCTGCGTGGTCAGGGGTTCCAGTTTCCACCAGTCCGGATAGACGCCGATTTCGTACATGCGGCGGATGATGGTTGCAGTCGTGTCATCATCGACTGGACCGACTTTGGACGGGATCACTTCCAGCAACATTTCCAGGTTGTTGCGGCGGCACGCGGTGAACAGGCGTTTGAGGACATCTTCCTGTTCGGTCTTCATCTCCTCTGCATCATCCGGGTGATAGAAGCACAGGACCTTCACCACATGTTCAACCGGCCATTCGGCCAGGCCGCCGAAATCCGGACCGATCTCGGGCTCAAGGGTTAGTGGCCGGGAGGCTGGCCACTCCACGGGATGACCGATCCAAAGTCCGGATCCGGCGGCCCGATAAAGGGCATCACGCCCGAGCCGGCTGTCGCACAGGATGCCGTAACCCGACTGACCGTTTGCAACATTGTTGGCGGCGTCGAGGCAAAGGTTCTTGAAATTGCCGATCTTGTCGTGGGCTGCACCGGCTTCGTCAGCCATCTGTTCCAGCTGGATGCGATGATCGAACGCGAAGACGCGCATTGTCGACCAGTCGCCGCCATGGGAGGTGTGTCTGTTGGTGGCCCAGTGGATCTGCTCCAGATCCGGATCCTTGCGCAGAGCTTTGGTCGTCACACCGCGCTTCAGGAAAAACTGCAGTTCATCCCAGCTCGGATAGGCGGGGGTGCAGCCGTGACGGGAAACGGCAAAGGCGCCGCAGGCATTGGCGTAGGTCAGGCTGGTAACCCAGTCTTCGCCGTTGATCCAGCCTGTCAGCAGACCGGACATGAAGCCGTCGCCTGCTCCCAGCACATTGAAGACTTCAATCGGGAAGCCAGGACCGGAAACGCCGTCATCCAGGCTGTCCGGGATCTCGCCTTCAAAGGCTGTTGCACCCATCGGGCCGCGCTTGCAGACAAGCGTTGCGCCGGAAACCTTGCGCACGTTCTTCAGTGCCTGAACGGTGTCCGTGGTGCCGCCGGCAATGTGGAATTCTTCTTCAGTTCCGACAATCAGATCAAACAGGTGCAGCGTGGATTGCAGCTTTGCCGTGACCTTGTCGGAGGCAATGAAACGGTTTTCACCGTCGCCATGGCCGGACAGGCCCCAAAGGTTGGGGCGGTAATCGATGTCGAGAGCGGTCTGACCACCGCTTTCACGCGCCAGTTTCAGCGCTTTGAGAACGGCAGCTTCCGTCTGTGGATGGCTCAGGTGAGTGCCTGTTGCCACGACAGCTTTTGCCGAAGCGATGAAGTCGGGATCGATATCGTCTTCGCAAAGAGCCATGTCCGCGCAGTTCTCGCGGTAGAAAATGAGCGGAAACTGCTCCTGGTCCCGGATGCCGAGCAGAACCAGTGCAGTCAGTCGTTCCCGGTCGGTAACGACACCGCGTGTGTCCACGCCGTGTCGTTCCAGTTCTTCACGGATAAAGCGTCCCATATGTTCATCACCGACGCGGGTGATCAGCCCGGATTTCAAACCCAGGCGGGCTGTTCCCGTTGCCATGTTGGTGGGTGAGCCGCCAATGTATTTGTTGAAGGACGCCATGTCCTCCAGGCGGCCACCAACCTGTGCGCCGTAAAGATCGACCGACGATCGGCCGATGGTGATGACATCGAGATTTTTCACGACTTTTTTCCGTCTTCTGATAGGGCGTCTTAAATTGTGCCGCCCAGGGAGCCTTCCAGTTCAGCGAGTTCCTGACCACCTGCCATCAGGTCCTGAAGCTCCTCTGCCTGGATATCGCCTCGAGCAGCGGTACCGAGAGTCTTCCCACGGTTCAATACAGTGAACCGGTCACCCACCGCCATGGCGTGGCGTACGTTGTGAGTGATGAAAACCACCCCAATCCCTTTCTTGCGCACCTTGTCGATGGTTGCCAGAACGTTGGATGTCTGACGGACACCGAGAGCAGATGTCGGCTCGTCGAGGATGAGAACCTTGGCACCGAAATAGACCGCCCGGGAAATGGCAACTGTCTGGCGTTCACCGCCCGACAAGGTTCCCACCGCCTGGTCGGGTGAGCGCAGGCGAATACCCATCTTGGCCATTTCGGTCATGGTGACTTCATTGGCGGTGCTGGTGTCGAAACGCTTCAGGATGCCCCTGCCTTTGGTCGGCTCGCGGCCCATGAAGAAGTTTCGTGTCACCGACATCAGCGGGATCATCGCCAGGTCCTGATAAACCGTGGCAACTCCGGCTTCCATTGCGTCACGGGGACTATGGAAGGTAACGGGCTTGCCATCAATGAACATCTGCCCTGAGGTCGGCTGATGAACTCCGGACATCGTTTTGATGAAGGTGGATTTACCCGCACCGTTGTCGCCCAGCAGGCAGTGGCATTCTCCGGGATAGACATCGAAGCTGACGCCGGCAAGCGCGATGATGTTGCCGAAGTGCTTTTCGATCTTGTCCATATGGATGATTGGTTCAGACATGATCAGCGCTCCCCGGTCACACGTTTGCGGATAGCGTTGTTGAACAACACGGCGATGAGCAGCATTGCGCCCAGGAACACCTGGAACCAGTCCTGGTCAAAGTTCGTGTAGGTCAGTCCGATAACCACCATGCCGAAGATGATCGAGCCGAAGAAGGCACCGATCGCCGAACCATATCCGCCGGTAAGCAGGCAGCCGCCGATAACAGCCGCGATAATGGCCTCGAATTCCTTCTGGAAGCCGCGGCGGGCATCTGTCGATCCGGCATCCATCACAGTGATGATGGCGACCAGAGCGGCGCAGCAAGCCGTCAGCATGAAGAGGGAAATCTTGACCCTGTTGACCGGAACACCGGAGTTGGAAGCAGCATTCTTGTCACCGCCGGCGGCAAAGATCCAGTTACCGACAGGTGTGCGCAACAGGACGTAGGTTGCCAGCAGCGCGATAATGACAAACCAGATGATTTCAACCGGAATACCCGGCACTTTCGGGGTGCCGCTCTTGAAGGTGTCGATCAGACCCTGAGATGCGAACCAGGAAAACAGGCCGGTAAAGGCATCGCCTGAGAAGAACGGAGCAAGCCAGTCGCCTTCCACGGCTTCGCGAACGCCACGCAGCTGCGTCGAGCCGCCGGTTGCCAGCTTCAGGCCCACGAGGGACAGGCCGCGCAGAATGAACAAAAAGGCAAGCGTGACGATGAATGAAGGCAGGCCTGATCGGATCACGATTGTGCCGTTCACTGCGCCTACCATACCTGCAAATACGAAGGTCAGCGGAATCGCCAATACAAGCGGCAAACCCCAGGTAACCGTACAAGCGGCAAAAAACAGACCTGAAAACGCAACCATGGAACCGATGGAAAGGTCGAACTCCCCGCCGATCATGAGCATTGCGGCCCCAATGGCCAAGATGCCGAGCTGGGCGGCAGGTGTCATGAAATTCATGATGCCTGAAAGCGTGAACATTGAGCTGTCAGCGGTCGCCAAAAAGAAGATGACGACGAGAATGACCCCTGCGATCGCCCCAAGTTCCGGGCGTTTCATGATTTTTGCGCCAATGGACTCCGACTTTAGCCGTTCGTCCTCACTTGGGCTGATTGTCTCGCTCAAAGGTGCCTCCCTTGATTGTGGCGGGCGGCGGAAGAACCGCCGCCCGAACCTTTCAGCTGGATTAACGGATGCCCTGAGCGGACAGATCGATCACCTGACCGGCTTTGTCCTTGGTGATCAGGTTCGGGCCGGACGGTACATCGCCACCCGGGATCAGGCCGTATTCAGCGTTCAAAGCCAGGAAAGCAACCGGCAGGTAGCCCTGCAGGAACTGCTGCTGGTCGATTGCAAATGCAGCTTTGCCGTCAACGACGGCCTGCAGGAAGTTTGCAGACAGGTCGAAGGTTGCGACGTTGACTTCACCGGAACGACCGGTTGCTTCAACTGCAGCGACTGCAGGCTCACCAACCGTGGAAGCACCAAGACCCATGATGGTGTCGATGTCCGGGTTGGATTCCAGGGCAGCGCGAACCTTTGCTTCCACTTCTGCCGGGTCGTTGGAGGTCGGCAGGACGTCAACCTTGCCGCCGAAACCTTCGGCGAAACCTGCGCAGCGCAGGTCGAGAGCTACGTTGCCGACTTCCTGGTTGACGCAGATGCCGGTCTTGCCGCCCATTTCAGCCAGTTTTGCGCCAGCAGCCTTGCCAGCGGTAAATTCGTCCTGGCCGACGTGCAGTTCGGCACCAAGCTTGCCGGCAACATCGGAGCCGGAGTTCATGGAAATCACCGGAATACCGGCTGCAACTGCGCGTTCGATGGACGGGCCGAGGGCGTCAGCGTCCGGAATGGAGACAACCAGTCCGTCCGGCTCCTGGTTCACGGCTGCGTCGATGAGCTGGCTCATTGCGACCATGTCGAAAGTTTCCGGTGCACGGTAGCTGACGTTTGCACCGGTGTCCTTGGCGGCCTTGTCGACGCCGTTCTTGACTACGGACCAGAACGGGTCATTGGCCTGGCCATGGGACACCACGATGATGTCTGCGGCGAGGGCCGGTGCGGATACTGCAAGAGCGCCTGCTACAAGCGCGCCTTTCATGAAATGTCTCATTTCATACCTCCCAGGTAGAAAAATTGAACCGCGTGATTGCGGCTTTGACTTCGGAACAAAACCGAATTTGCTTCACCCTTTCCGACCAGCGATTGCCGGAGTGTCAATTTTCTCCGGCAGTGCGTTTTCCCTCGCCATTCATTCGAAATGGAGGGAGGAACGGAAGGAGTGGTTTCAGGTTTGATCAGACCGGCGGAGCCGGGCTTCTCGCTTTGTGATGGGATCGGACGTGTCCACATCGCAGGACGGCCCGACCCCATCCGGCCGGCAGGGCCCGACGCGCCCTGCGGTTTCGTGAATGGGGAAGTTCCCAGGTTTCAAGATGCAGCTTGAGAAGGGACGGGTCATGCGCCGTCCTTTCGCAGCACGACAGTTCTGCCGCGACGTACAATTTCGAAAGTCATTGTACCTCCCAGGCTCCGGAGCCGACGTCAGTCGGTTCGGAGTACTCATTACCGGCGCGCCTTGAGCCGCGCTTCTTGATTTTGGAATTTAAATTCTATTTTGAAATTTTTGCAACAGATTTTTTCCAAAATCAGAGATTCCGGTTGCGCCGGGTGCCGACTGAAACCGCTAAAGCTATTGCAAGAGAAAGACTTGCGGACAATGCGCGGAAGTCACCAACGTCGAATTCGGACACGAGAAGCTGAATGGCTTTGATGCGGGCCAATGGACTGGTGACCACATCCGTGATCGCTACGATATCAGCCCCGATCGCGCGTGCTTTCGTGGTCATATCAAGCGTCAGTTCGGTGTAGGGCGCGAAGGTAACGGCGATGACCGCGTCGTTCGGGCGAATCACGTGTTCCATGTTGATATTGGCGATGCCGGAATGGAGGACGGCCGGAACGTCCATTTTTTCAAAAGCATAGGCCAAGTACGATGTCACGGGGAACGCCCGGCGGAAGCCAACCATATGAATGGTTTCGGCGCGTGCCAGCACATCGACGGCTTCCTGAAGCGCTTTCGGATCGACCGTTGTCATCAGGTTTTCCAGTGAAGAACGCCCGGCTTCGACAAATTCCGCCAGCAGGGCGGAAGGCGATTCGGCTCCCTGTTCTCTCAGTTTTGCCAAACGGGTGGCGTAGTCCGGCCATTTCTGCGAATAATCGGAGCGGAAGAGTTTTTGCATTTGAGAGAAGCCGGAAAAACCCATCTCCTGGCAGAAGCGCATGACCGCGGAAGGCTGCACATCGGCTCCCTCTGCCAGCTCGGCAACCGTGGAGACAGCAACCCGGTCCGGGTTTGCTGCGATGAAGTCGGCAAATTGCTTCAGTCTCTTTGGGAGTTGGTCAGCCGTTGAGCCGAGGCGTTCGAAAAATGCCTCTGTCGTTTCAGGGGCGGATCTTTCTGTCGCTTGTGCATTAGATGCATCTGGCTTGGCTTCAATCATTATGATCTTCTTTTCCGACTTGACACATTCCGTGGAAAGTGATTTTGGAATTTTTATTCTAAATAAGCAAGCCGCCGGTCATGGCTGTGCGGATACTCGGTCATCCGAAAGGAAAATCAATGGCTGTCAATGTCGCTTTGTTGGGCGCCGGACGTATTGGTAAGGTACATGCCAAGGCAGTGGGCGCGACGGAAGGTGCAACGCTTGTCGCTGTTGCCGACGCTTTTCCCGAAGCCGCCAGCTCGCTCGCGGACGCTTATGGTGCGCGTGTCAGCACAATCGACGAGATTGCAGCTGCACAGGATGTTGATGCGGTAATCATCTGCACCCCAACGGACACGCACGCCGATCTGATCGAGCAGTTCACACGGGTGGGAAAAGCGGTCTTCTGCGAAAAGCCCATCGATCTTTCGCTGGACCGGGTGAAGTCCTGCCTGGCGACAGTTGAAGAAACCGGTGGCACCTTGATGCTTGGCTTCAATCGCCGGTTCGATCCGCATTTTCAGGCGGTTCGTGAAGCTATTGACGAAGGCAGGATCGGCGACGTCGAGATGGTGCAGATCACCTCTCGTGATCCCGGGGCGCCGCCTCCATCCTACATTCAGTCTTCCGGCGGAATCTTCCGGGACATGACCATCCATGACTTTGACATGGCCCGCTTTCTGCTCGGTGAAGAGGTTACCACGGTTTATGCGACCGCTTCCGTACTGGTCGATCCGGAAATCGGCAAGCTTGGCGACTACGACAGTGCAATGGTTGTGCTGACAACCTCTTCCGGCAAGCAGTGTTCCATTTCCAACTCCCGGCGCGCGACTTACGGCTACGATCAGCGTATCGAGGTGCACGGATCCAAAGGAGCTGTGGCGGCGGAAAACCAGCGTCCGGTCGCCATCGAAGTTGCGACGGCGGAAGGTTATGTCAAACCGCCGCTCCATGACTTCTTCATGACCCGGTACACGGAAGCTTATGCCGCCGAGATTGCTAGTTTCGTGAAGGCGATTGAAAGCAAGGTGGCACCCCATCCCAACGGCGAAGATGGTTTGAAGGCGCTTGCGCTGGCTGAAGCGGCACTGAAGTCCGTCGCTGAACGTCGTGCCGTGGGCATGGACGAAATCTGATCCATAGAATAGCGGCCGTGCAGAGAGCGGATCTGACCGCCCTCTGTCAGGTCGTCTGTAATGTGAAAATTCACCGTTTGCCGTCGGGGCGGATCTCAAGTTCCGCCTCGAGCACGAGCAGGTGAGCGCAACAGATACTCGAAATCGAGATCGACTTTGGAGGACCGGGCTATGAGCAGTCTCGGCATTGGACTTATCGGCACTGGTTACATGGGCAAATGCCATGCATTGGCTTATGGCTCCGTGAAAGCCGTCTTCGGCAACGTGCCCGATATCCGTCTGGAAGTTTTGTGCGATGTTCCGGCCGACAAGGCGGACAAGTTCGCCAATCAGTTCGGATTTGCCCGCGGGACCAGTGACTGGAAGGATCTTGTAGCCGATCCCAAGGTAGACATTGTCTGCATCACGACGCCGAACAAGGTGCATAAGGAAATGGCCATGGCGGCGCTTGAAGCCGGCAAGCACGTGCATCTTGAAAAGCCGATGGCTCTGACCATCGATGATGCGAAGGCAATGCTCGAATTGTCCGAAAAGACCGGTGCGAAGACGATCGTTGGTTACAACTACCTGCACAATCCGGCATTCAAGCATGCGCAGAAATTGATCGCGGACGGAGCGATTGGCCGGGTCGTGCATTTCCGTGGGGCTGTTGATGAAGATTATCAGGCCGACCCTGAACTTGCCTGGACATGGCGTGCGACAAAGGCCGATGCAGGCCTTGGTACTCTCGGAGATCTCGGCTGCCACCTGGTATCACTCGCGACGGCTCTGATCGGCCCAATCGACAGTCTGATCGCGGAAACCAAGACGGTGCATGTCACAAGGCCGTTGGGCGATGGCACCGACGAGCGCCGCTCAGTAGAAAATGAAGACATTGCCTCTGCATTGCTCACCTTCGACAACGGTGTGCATGGTGTCATCTCAACCTCTCGCAGTGCCTGGGGCCGCAAAAGCTACATCGCATTCGAAGTTCACGGCACCGAGGGCATGATTACGTTCGATCAGGAACGGATGAACGAATTGCGCCTCTATCAGAATCGCGGTCCGTTGGCCGAACAGGGGTTCAAGACGCTGCTCAGCGGTCCTGCACATCCGCCTTACGGCCAGTTCGTACCTGCGGCTGGACATCAGCTTGGCTTTAACGACCTGAAAGTCATCGAGGCGCATGAGTTCCTGCGGGCGATTGTTGAGGACAGGCAAGCTTCGCCATCCTTTCAGGATGCATTGCATTTTGAGCAAGTCATCCATGCGATTGCCGAGGCCGGAGAAGAAGGGCGCCGGGTGCATCTTTAGCCCACGCAACTATAGTAATAACGGCGGCAGCCGGTTGATTGTTCAATAAGCTGAAACAGACCAGCTTGCCGCCGCCCCCCTTTTGAAGGCCAGAGCCCGACCCTATAAAGCAATGAAGCAAGTGGCATCGGTTGCCGGTCAGGTCGAATGACCCGATCCTGTCCGATACCAAATTCGCAGCGCTGCTTATCCGGGGGCTCAATTGGCTAAAGTTCTGGTTCTTTTTGCTCACCCCAGGCCGGATCGGTCGGAGGTGAACTATCCGCTGTTCAAGACGGCGCAGGCAGTTCAGGGCGTGACTGCGGTCGATCTCTATGCGGAGTATCCGGATTTCAACATCGACGTTGATGCCGAGCAGAACCGGCTTCTAGGCCATGACGTTATCATCTTTCAGCACCCGCTTTTCTGGTACTCCGCTCCGGCAATCATGAAAGAATGGCAGGATCTGGTTCTGGAGTACGGATTTGCCTACGGCCTGCATGGTCATGCGCTGGAAGGCAAAACATTTCTCAATGCCGTTTCCACCGGCGCCAAGCCCAATGCTTACTCAAAAGACGGTATGAACCACTCTGATCTACGCAGTCTGCTGGCGCCATTCGAGAAAACAGCAGATCTTTGCGGAATGCGCTATCTGGCGCCCTTTGTGATGTTCGGCGCCGGAAGGGCGAGGGAAGAAAACCGCCTGGATGTGCATCGCAATGGTTATGACGATCTGCTGAAAGCGCTTGTGGCCGAGAGGTTCGATCTGACCAAGGCAGCGAAGGCGGCCTACCTGACGGATGTGCTCGACGATTTCATTCTGAAAGGGGAGGCGGTCTGATGGGGTTGCTCAGCGACGCCTTTGTTTATCTTTGCGCTGCAGTGATCGCCGTTCCGATCGCCAATCGCCTGGGACTTGGTTCGGTTCTGGGGTATCTCATTGCCGGTGTTGTTATCGGCCCCATCCTGGGCATCGTCGGGTCCGAAACCACCGAAGTGCAGCATTTTGCCGAATTCGGCGTGGTGATGATGCTGTTTCTGGTCGGGCTGGAACTGCAACCTGCCATGCTGTGGAAAATGCGCCAGCAACTTGTCGGCCTGGGTGGATTGCAGGTGGTGGGAACCACAGCGGTCTTTGCCGGTGTAGGGCTTGTCTTTGGACTTTCCTGGCAAAGTGCTGTTGCACTGGGAATGATCCTGGCTCTGTCTTCCACCGCAATTGTTCTGCAGACATTGAACGAGAAAGGCTGGCTGAAGACACAAGGCGGTCAGAGTTCCTTTTCGGTTCTTCTTACGCAGGATATCGCGGTCATTCCCATGCTGGCGGTGCTACCGTTGCTGGCCACGGGACATGGTGTTGGCCATACAGTTTCTGGTGCAGATGGACATGGAGAAGCCGGTGGGCACGGGGGAGAGGCACTTGCTGCACTGCCCGGATGGGCACAGGCCCTGATCATTCTGGCGGTCATTGCGGCTATCATCGTCGCCGGCCGGCATTTGTTGAGACCGGTTTTCCGCTTCATTGCCGAAGCTCACTTGCGAGAAATCTTCACTGCAACAGCGCTTTTGCTTGTGATCGGCATTGCCTTGCTGATGGATTTCGTTGGCTTGTCACCGGCTCTCGGGACATTTCTGGCGGGCGTGGTTCTATCCGACAGTGACTATCGCCACGAACTGGAGAGCGATATCGAACCGTTCAAGGGATTGCTGCTCGGTTTGTTTTTCCTGACTGTTGGCGCGGGCATTGACTTCGATCTGCTGTTTGGTGCGCCTGCAACCATTTTCGGCCTCGCGTTCGGGCTGATGGTGGTCAAGTTCGCAGTTCTATTCGCGCTCGCGCTCCTCTTCAAACTTGAAGGACCGGATCGCTGGCTGTTCGCGTTGGGCTTGGCACAAGCCGGTGAATTTGCCTTTGTGCTCTTCGGTTTTGCCTTGGGAGCCGGCGTTCTGGAACAACACCTGTTGCAGATCATGACGCTGGTTGTTGCGATCTCGATGTTGCTGACGCCGGCCCTGTTCATCTTTTACGAGAAGGTGGTGGCGCCTCGCGTTGCGGCGAAATCCGACCGTCCTCCGGATGTGATCGACAGCCGTGGCCGGGTAGTGGTTGCCGGGATGGGGCGATATGGTCAGATCATCTCTCGTTTGCTGATGACCAGTGGTTACGACGTCGTCATTCTGGACCACGATCCGCAGACGATCGACAATCTGGCACGCGTCGGCATTCGAACTTTCTACGGCGATGCGACCCGCCCCGATCTGCTACACGGTGCCGGTCTGAAGGAGGCGGACCTTTTCGTGGCGGCGATTGACGACCGGGACAAGCAGACCATTGTCGTCGAACATGTTGCAAAGACTTATCCGAAGGTGAAAATCCTTGCGCGGGCAAGGGACCGACACCATGTCTACGAACTTGAAAATGCAGGGGCGCATGTCGCGGAGAGGGAAGTGTTCGAAGGAGCTTTGTCACTCGGACGTCAGGCTCTTATTGAACTTGGAGCTCATCCGTTCAGGGCCAGAACGAAGGCTGGGGAATTCCGAAATCACGATCTCGCGATGCTGGATGATTTGAGAGAGAACTACAACGACGGAGGTGTCGACACCTCCTATATAGATGCGATGCGCGCCCATTCGGAAACGCTTTATGAAATCATGCGGGTGGACCGGGGTGAAGAACGTCATGAACGAACCGAACGCGGCTGGAACCCGCCACCCAAAGGGGATGCGACCCTTTAGGACTGTGTAGGAAAGAGAGACCAAATGACTGATATGTCCGACCTCGACATGGAAGAGGTGTTGCAAATCGATATTGTTTCCGATGTGGTCTGTCCCTGGTGTATCGTCGGATTCAAGCAGCTCGAAAAGGCGATCGAGAAGGCCGGCGTTTCCGCCGCCATTAAATGGCATCCGTTTGAGCTCAATCCGGATATGCCTTCTGAAGGCGAGAACCTGCGCGAGCACATCATGCGCAAATACGGCTCGACTGCCGAGCAGTCTCAGGAAGCACGCGATCGGTTGACGGAACTTGGTTCGGGTCTCGGTATTGAATTCAATTTTACCGACGACATGCGCATGGTTAACACCTTCAAGGCGCATCAGCTGATTCACTGGGCAGCGACCGAAGGCCTGGAACATCAGATGAAAATGGCCCTGTTCGGAGCATACTTCAGCGACCGGAAGGATTTGAATGACAACGGCATTCTGGCCGATGTCGCCGAGAGCATTGGTCTTGATCGCGCTTCAGCCCTCAGTGTCCTGGAAGATGGCCGTTACGCCGATGCTGTTCGTCAGGAGGAAATGTTCTGGACGCAAAACGGTATTCAGGGCGTACCCGCGGTCGTGTTTGAGCGCCGCCATCTGATCACCGGGGCGCAGGGCGTAGACAATTATGTCTCAATCATTGCGCAGTTGGTTGAAGGCAAGGCAGCGTAGGGTCGCTGCATTCTTTGGATCGGGCACGGCGTTGTTGCCGTGGCCGGTCTAAATTTGAACTTGCCCAATCTAATTCGCGTCGTAGTCCCTGAGGTTATCCGGCGCGTGAAGCAAGGTGCCCTCGTATTTCGGCAGGTCATCATTCATTTGAAGCCAGGGCAGTTTGCTTTCGTAATTGACGTGAAATGTCGGTTCAAAGTCTTCAGGATTTTCCAGGGAAGCAGCATATAGGTGCATTCCTCCGGAATAGTGGTCGGCTTCAAAACCCATGGGGGAACCGCACTTCTCACAAAAGTGCCGCCATACGCCTTTGGAACTTTCGAGTGTCTTTGGGGATTTTCCGGTCCAGCGGAAATTTCTAAGCGGTACGCCGAGCCACGCGACGACAGGTGCAGAACAGTTGCGCCGGCAATCGTCACAGTGACAATAGCAGGCCCAGTTCACTTCGCCTTCATATTCCCAGCTCGTTTCACTGCAGAAACAACGCCCTCGCTTCGTCATCTCCTACTCCAGGTTTGTCAAACAGACTGTGACCTAGCGGCCATGGTTCCGGTCAATCTCTCCACATGCTCGCCTTTGAGCCTATGCGTTTCAATTTGGCAGGCTGTGGAATGATTGCCGTTCTGTTTGCGACATGGTCTGGAAATACACGTCGGAAAAGGACCGGTATTCGCGGCCCTTTCACCTTCAGCGTTGTTGCAGCAAAACGCCCGCAGCTTCTATGCGACCTGCAGGTGTCTCAACCGGCTCGGCACCGTAGTTGACCCATATCCGATGATCACCCGTGTCCCGGCATCGAAGGCCTCCGGAAAGGTCGAGCGTATCAATGCCCGCCTTGCTGCAAAGTTCGGTGAAAAGTTGCGTTAGGAGAACATCGTCGCCCCAGCCGCCGACATAGGTGAGGTTTCCTTCACGCATGACGGCGGGCTGGCCATCGGTCAGCTCCATGACAACATCTGCCGCGCCTTCAAGTTCTTCTCGATAACCGACAAAGTGACCGCTGCCCTTCAATGCCATAGGCATGTCGGGGCGCATGCTTTCGACCCGTGAAACGGTTACGTCGAGACCAGGCATATCCGGTGGCAGCGGCACGGGAATGACCATGTCTGCGTTGCGCGCCGCGGAACGCGGACCCAGAACCACCTCTGCGTCCGTTTCCGACAAGGCATTCTTCAGGTCTTGCGGCATGTAGATCATGCCGGGTGCGGCGACGATCCTGTAACCCGAAAAGTCTCGTGCTTGCGCACGAAGAATGTCGACTGATAGACCCAGCTTGCGAAGCGCCTTGTAGGTGTTGAAGACAAGCTGGAAATAGTTGAGCCCCTTGCCATGCGGTTGGGTGGCCCAGGCAAAGTCCGCGTCATAGTCAAAGATCAGGGCAACAGGTGCCTGGGGGGCCGAAACGTCCGGCGCCTGGATCAGTTCGTCAGCGACCTGCCGTGCTTCGATGAGTGCAGGCGCATCGGCATTGTCCGGGCGCAACATGCCGGCATGCATCTGTTCCTGGGCAAACGGGGCTTGCCGCCAACGGAAGTAACACACGGCTTCCGCACCATGGGCATAAGCTTCCCATGCCCAAAGCCGCATCATGCCGGGTAGTGGGGCGGGATTATGCGGTGCCCAGTTCACCGGACCTGGTTGTTGTTCCATAACCCACCAGCGCCCTTTGCCGACGGCGCGGTAAAGATCGTGATGGAATGCCTGAAAGTCCGGATCGCCCTGGCGGGCGAAGGCCCGCTGGTGCTCTTCATCAGCGCCGACACGGTCTTCCAAAAAGCCGAGCGGATAACTGTCCCACGTCGCGATATCGAGATCGTCGCCGACCTTGAAATGGTCGAACTCGGTAATCCGGCCCATGTAATTGTGGCTGACCGGTGCGCCTGAATGAGAGCGAATGATCTCGACCTGACGCTTGTTGTAGCTTGCTACCTGATCTGAGGAGAACCGGCGGAAGGCGAGAGAATGAGACGGGTTTGGTTCGGTGACGGTCAGGTTTGGCAGATCGATCTCTTCAAAAGATGCATATTCCATTGACCAGAAAACATTGCCCCAGGACCGGTTGAGGGCCTCGATGGAACCGTACCGGTCCTTGAGCCACACACGGAACGCATTTCTGGCGGCGTCGGAATAGGAAATTACCGTATCGTGGCACCCGTACTCATTGTCTGTTTGCCAGGCACCCAGATAAGGGTTTTTTCCGTAGCGCTTTGCCAGGAGCTCGACGATCCGGTCACTTTCCCGGCGGTAGCCATCATGGGAAAAACAGTAGTGTCGACGAGAGCCGAACTTGCGCGGTTTGCCGTCTGCATCGACTGCGACCATGTCCGGATGCTTTTCGATCATCCAGCGAGGCGGGGTAGCCGTCGGAGTGCCCAGGACGACCTTCAGGCCGGCCTTGCCAAGAGTTTCAAACGCCCGGTCCAGCCAGTCGAACTGAAGATCTCCCGGTGAGGGCTCAAGCCGCGACCATGCAAATTCGCCAATACGGACCCAGGTAAGCCCGGCCTCAACCATGCGGCGGGCATCGGCCTCCCAGATCTCTTCCGGCCAATGTTCGGGATAGTAACACGTGCCCAGAGTACGTTTCATTTTCAACCTACAGAATTACGCGATGTTCCGCCTGACCAAGCACATTTGTCTGGGCAAAATACGTCTTGCCCTCTTCCTCGCCATTCAAGCCTTCCGCGGCGGAGGTTGCAAACAGGGTTCGCATGTCCGCGCCGCCGAAAGCAGGGCAGGAGATCTGGCTGGCTGGCAGAGGTATTTCCTCAACAAAACTTCCGTCCGGCGCGTAACGGGCAACGCGGTTGGCACCCCACTGAGCGTTCCAGAGATAGCCTTCGCTGTCGACAACCGCACCGTCGGGATTGTGATCATCCATTGTGAGATCGGCAAAATCCCCGGGCGTGCCAACCGGCCAACCGTCGTCATCCAGGGCGACTTTCCGGATTTTCTGCGTGGCAGTGTCGGCAAAATATGCGGTCCGGCCATCGGGAGCAAAGCAGATGGCATTGGAAATGGTGATGTCGCCGAACAGCTTGTGCAATTCTCCCTTGTAGAACCGGTAGATGGAGCCTGCCCCGGGTTCGGCATTGTAACCCATTGTCCCGATCCAGAAGCCGCCTTTGGGATCGGCTCGGCCGTCATTGGAACGGGTTACCTTGTTGTCGGCTTCGAAATCGCAAAGCTTCGTCGAGGTTTCAGTTGCAAGATCGAACAGGAACAGTTTGCTGGCGCTTGCGATCATCAGCTCGTTGCGGTTGACCCAGCCGGCAGCAGAGACACATTCATCGAATTGCCAGAACTTCGGCGTTCCGTTTTCGCGCGTCATCAGCTGCTTGTTCAAAATATCGAACCAGAACAGCTGTTGGCGCTCTGGATGCCACATGGGGCCTTCGCCCAATGTGCACCGGCGGTCATCAAAGACATTGCTCATGGTTTTATCCGTTGGCTGCAATCGCAGCATCATAGGCCGCGACGATTTTTTCAGCCCGATCCTTGATGTCAGATACAGATAAGCCAGGTTTGTAGAGTGCCGTGCCGATGCCGAAACCGGCAGCCCCTACCTTGATCCAGTCTGCAAAATTCTCGGGTCCTGCTCCACCAACGGCATAGGTTGCCGTGCCTTTGGGCAGTACTGCGAGCATGGCTTTCAGTCCGTCTGGTCCGATGAGAGACGCCGGAAAGTACTTCAGGCCGTCCGCACCGTTGCGCAGAGCTGTGAAACTTTCCGTCGGGGTCATGACACCGGGGAAGGACGACATGCCTTCTGCCTTGGTGGCTCTGATAACGTCCGGGTTGCAATCAGGCGAAACGATGAGCGTGCCGCCAACTGCTTTCACCTGAGATACCTGGTCCGGCTCCAGAACGGTGCCGGCGCCGATTTGTGCCTGCCCGGCAAATGTCTTCGCCATGGCCTCGATGCTCTTGTAAGGCTCGGGTGAATTCAGCGGAACTTCAATCCGGGTAATGCCGGCTGCAATCAGGCAGTCGGTAACCGGAAGTGCTTCATCGGGCGTGAGACCCCGCAGAATGGCGATCAGATTTCGGCTCATGCAGATACCTTGGAAAATGATGAGTAAGCGAGCTTGAGACCCTTCAGAGTGATGGTCTCAGCATCGAGCGTGACGGCCTGGTGGCCGAGTGTCCTGAGTGCAGAGCCATAGGCCCCTGCAATGCTGTCGCTGCCCAGAAGTTCAACTGTCGATAGATCAAAGCCGTCCCTGGCTGCGGCAAGTTCCGCGCCGATCAGCAGACCGGACAACCGCCCTCTGGCCGCTTCCGGAGACAGATCGGCAACAAGCCCGGCCGCACGAATTCCGAACAGGCCTGCTGCGAGTGATTGCGGGCTTTCGAAGATCTCCGCAACGGCATTCGCAAATGCCTGGCCGTCGAGTTCCTTGTCGGACAATCCGTGGCGCAACACGGATTGAGATGACAGTAGCGCGAACGTTTCACCTGTCATGAAGGTTCTGAACCGCGTGACGATGCCATTGTCGAGAGCAACCCACTTGGTGTGCGTTCCCGGCAGACACAAGGTTCCACTGAAGTTTTCGTTGTCAGCCAGGAAACCGGCGATCTGGGTTTCTTCGCCGCGCATGACATCAGCCGGGTTCAGCTGCTTGATGCCGGGCAGAATGCGCACATCCAGTCTCGGGTCGTTCGCTGGGACGATCGTCGCGTCGGCCAGGGATGGCGGCGGGCATGGAGCGGATTTATAGGGGGCCTCGGCCCAACCCTGTCGTGAACCGGCCATGCCGCACACGATGACCGGTGTCTTGCGGCCGGATTGAAGGAGATCGGTCGTCAACTCGAGAAGAGCAGGCTCAAACTCGGATCTGGCAAGTTTGCCCATGCCTTTGTCCGAATTGCGGTGCTCGATCGTGTTTCCTGCTGAATCCAGTGCCCAGATGCGCAGATTGGTGGTGCCCCAATCCGCTGCGATCCAGACGATGTTTGACTGCGCGGTCATCCCGTCACCACTACGCCACCATCCACGACGAGGGCCTGACCGGTCATTGCCCTGCTGGTCTTGGACGCAAGAAACAGGACCGGGTCGACCATGTCTTCAGGTGCAAGTTCGAATTTCAGGCATTGGCGATCAAGATGCGACTGGAGCGCCTCAGGCGTCACCCACATGTCCTTCTGCTTTTGTGTCAGGACCCAGCCTGGCGCAATTGCATTTACACGGATGTTTTCCGGTCCGAACTCGCGGGCCAGGCTGCGGGTCATGCCGTTGATGCCGGAGTTCGCGGTCGTGTAGGACACATATCCCGCATTGCCCATCATGTAGGAAATCGATGTGAAATTGACGATGGAGCCGCCACCTGCTGCCCGCATGCCGGGGACAACGTGCTGGCAGGCAAAGAAGTAAGCCTTGAGATTGATGGACTGTGACCAGTCCCAGAATTCTTCATCGACCTCTTCGGTGGTGTGCCTCTTGTCATTGGCCGCGTTGTTCACCAGAGCCGTGATCGGGCCATGCGCTTCCGCAGCCTTGTCCATTGCACCTTTCAGCGCGGACATGTCCGTGATATCGCACGGCAGAAACAGCGGGCGGTTGCCATGCTGGCTTTCCTGTTCGTCACAGAATTCGGTCGCATCGGAACGTTGAACAAAGGCAACCCGTGCGCCTTGTGCCAGAAAGCCACTGGTCAAGGCTGCACCGATTCCAGAACCACCGCCGGTAATGAACACCGAGGCACCTTTGAGATCCGGATAATTCGCGTGCATGTAACGCTCCCTTTGTTGTTTTTACGGTCTGAGCCGTATTGTGCTTAAGACGAGCGGTTTACGCTCAAAGCCGCTGGCCTTCCAGAACCCAGATAGTTTCCGGGAAGCGCCAGGGCAGAATGAGGCCATGGGACATGAGATACTGTCCGCTGACTTCCAGGTCGTGTTCTTTCAGGAGAGGGGCTCCACGGGAAAGAGCCGGAGCTTCGTCTCGATTGATCAAGGTTATCTTGTAAACCGCATTCGGGTCCAGACCAGTCAACCGCAACGGATGTGGAAGGATCTGATCCGAAGGCCGCATTTGTGCGGCAAACACAACGAAGCGGCTTCCGTCTGCCGCAAGCTGCTGTTCGGCGATAATTGCGGGGTCGGAACTGTCCAGGCGCAGAATATCCGCCTGCATCATCCAGTCCCGGTTGGCCTTCCACCAGCCGGTCACCATGCGCAGGGTAGCGGCTTCCTGTTCCGTCAGCTCACGCGGGTCCATTTCAAAGCCCATATGGCGCTGGGCTGCTGTCCACGAGCGGAGCTTGATATCGAGAACGCGGCCTGACGTGTGGCACTTGCGCGGTCCAACGTGAGAGCCGGTGACTGCCGCAGGTAAAAACAGAGCCGCTTCATGCTGAATGCGTTGGCGCTCCAGTGCGTCGTTGCTGTCTGAAAGCCAGACACGTTGTGTTCGCTCCAGAATGCCGAAATCAATCCGTCCGCCACCGGAAGCACAGCTTTCGATCTCAACCTGGGGGAAATCGGACCGCAGACGATCGATCAGGGCGTAAGTGCCTTCAGCCTGGGAGGTGTCGACAACCGGCAACACCCTGTTGTGGTCCCATTTGATGTAGCCGACGTCATGATTTTTCAAAACGCTCGCGATGTGTTCGTAGAGATAGGAGCGGACGTCTTCACGCGACATGTCGAGGACCAACTGCTGACGGCCTCTGATCTGGTCTGCCGGACCCAAAACCCAATCGGGGTGAGACCGATAAAGGTCGCTGTCCTCGTTGATCATTTCCGGTTCGAACCAGATACCAAACTCCATGCCGAGCGATTTGACATGTTCGATCAATGGTGTGAGGCCGTCGGGGTATTTTCGAGGATCGATCACCCAGTCTCCAAGAGACGTTGTGTCGTCGTCCCGTCGGCCGAACCATCCATCGTCCAGCACAAACCGCTCGGCACCGAGGTCCGCCGCTTGGGAGGCGATGGATTTGAGTTCGTCGAGTTTGTGGTCGAAGTAAACTGCTTCCCAGCAGTTGTAGTGAACCGGTCGCGGAGAGCGGGCGCCAGCCGCCACAAGGTTCAGCGCGTGTTTTTGAAAACGGGTTGCCGCGCCGTTCAGTCCCGAGCCGGAATAGGTGGCATAAAGGGGGGCGGAGTGGAACGTGCGGCCGATGGGCAGACTGCCCGAAGCGTGACCGAACTGGACATGCCTGCGGCCATCCTGCAACTCCTCCGCCACCATCTTGTGGCCGCCAGACCAGCCGTAGTGGAAGGCATATGCTTCGCCACTGGTGTTTCCCGTGCCTTGCGTGCAGACAATCAGCCCGGGAAAATGCGCGTGATCCGTGCGTCCGGTCCGGTTGTCCCGAACCCTGGCTCCGGATGCGAAGGGGATACGCCGGGTGAGGAATTCAGCGCACCAGCGTCCGGAGAATTCAATCATTTCATTAGTATGCGCCGGAATGGGCAGGACCGGTGCGGCAAGCCACTCCACGATGATCTCGTCGGCACTCTCGATGCTCGATTGCAGCTTGAACAGTGAGCTTTCCGCATCAAGTGCAAGGTTGAAGGTCAGGTTCAGGTCAAGAGCATCGTCCGCAAAAACCAATGTCACGCCATGTTCAGATGCAGCCTCTGTCTGGAAGCGAAAAGCGGGCGCCAACTGCGTTCCGTCCATTTTCCGGACAGACAGTCCGCAATGTCCGGGAAAGGTCTGGGAGGCTTCGGGGCTAACGCTGACAGCTGCATTCCTGTCGACCATGCCACCGCTGACATCTGCAACGGCGGCTGCCGCAAGTGCCTGATGGGCTTCGCCATCAGGCAGTGCCGGTCCCCAATACACAACTTCCGGCAGGCGACCGTCAAAGCTGGCAAGAACCATGCTTTGCCGGCTATCGCCAAGATGCCAGGTCTTGATCATTTCACAGCCCCGAGCGTGAGACCGGCAATGAAGTGCTTTTGCATCAGGAAGAACATGGCGACCGGCGGCAGTGCCGCTACGATGGAACCGGCGCTCATCAGGTGATAGGCGGCGCGGTACTGCGCGTTGAACGAGGTGATGCCCGCCGTGACCGGCTGACTTTCGACGCCCTGGGTCAGGACAACGGCCCAGAAATAGTCGTTCCAGATGAAGGTGAAGATCAGAACGGCCAAAGCCGCGATCGCCGGTTTCATCAGCGGAAGCACCACGAACCAGAAAATCCGCCATTCTGCAATGCCTTCAACGCGTGCTGCCTCGATCAATTCGAAGGGCAGAGCGCGAATGAAGTTGCGCATGAAAAGCGTACAGAAGCCGGTCTGAAAGGCGATGTGGAACAGAACCAGCCCGGTAATGGTGTTGTAGAGGCCCATCTGAAGGGTCAGGTCGCGCACGGGGACCATCAGGATTTGGAACGGCACGAAGTTACCAGCCACGAACATGAAGAAGATCCAGATGTTCGACTTGAACTTGTAAATGCCGAGCGCAAAGCCGGTCATGCAGGACAGGGCCACCGCTCCGATCACCGTCGGAATGGTGATCTTGAACGAGTTCAGAAGGTATTGCGGCATGTCCGAGCCGGTGAAGACCAGCGCGTAGTTGGTGAAGCCTTCAAATGAGGAAGGCCAGCCCCAGTAGTTGGCATTTACAAAATCGGCGTCCGGTTTGACTGAGAAGATCGCGACTGCGATCAGCGGCAGCAGCCAGAGGAACAATGCAAGCGGCAAGAGGCTTTGATAGGTAAGCTGCCAGGAGCGGGACGTGCGTTCGATTGGTGTCGGAAACATATCAGCGCGCCTTCTCTTCTTTGTACATCGACCAGAGGAAGTAGGCGATGAATGCCAACATGATCAGGAACAACACTACCGCAATCGAAGCGCCGTAACCCATGCGGAAGCCGTATTCGGACAGCGCGACCTCAAACATGTAAAAGCTGAGTACGCGGCTGGAGCCGAAGGGGCCGCCATTGGTCATGACCGAGATGAGGTCGAAAGATCTCAAAGCGCCGATGATGGTCACTACAAAGGCGATGAATGTTGCCGGGCGCAGTTGTGGAACGATGATGTACCAGAGCATTCGCCAGCTTTTGGCGCCGTCCAGACGCCCGGCTTCGATCTGTTCCGGATCGACTGCGTTCAGACCGGTGAGATAAAGGATCATGCAATAGGCGGTCTGCGGCCAGAGGCCGGCAACGATGATGCCCACAGTGACCCAGTTTTCGTCGCCAAGCACGTTCATTGGCGGCAGCCCGACCGCGCCAAGCAGAACATTGAGAATGCCAAAGGTTGGATCGTAGAACCAGGTGAACACCAGGCCAACGACCACCTGTGAAATGACAAACGGGAAGAAAAACAGAGACTTATAGAGCCGAATGCCGGTGACGGTCTGATTGAGAAAAAGCGCGATGAACAAACCGGCCGGGATGGCTGCCAGATACAAAAGCAGCCAGAGGACGTTGTTTTTCAACGATATGTAGAATGCATCGTCCCAATAGAGTTCTTCGTAATTGTAGAGTCCGACATATTCTGCCTTGCCCAATCCATCCCATTGATAGAGCGACAGATTGAACGACTGGAAGATCGGAAAGATCACGTAAAACAGGAAGAACAGGATTCCCGGAGCCAGGAACAGCCAAGGCGTCAGCTGCTGCTGGTTCTTGTGCCACCAGGAACTCTGGCGGGTTTCGGCGACGGTCACTTGGGCCATTTTCGGAACTCTTCTTGAGTCGACGGCAGAACTGTTAAACGGGACAGGGTGCTGCCGCACCCTGTCCGAATTCCGGCAAGCGGAACTTACTTGTAGATACGCTCACGAGCGCGATCCAGGCGAGCCAGGATCTTGTCCAGATTGTCCGGCTTGACCATGAATTCCTGCAGGCCTTCCATGGCGACCTTCGCCATTTCAGCCGGTGCATCGCGGTCAAAGAACTGGGCAACGCCACCTGGAGAGTTGCTGGACAGCATGACAAAGCCCTGCTTCAGGAACTTGTCGTCATCCACGGTGGATTCGGAGTTCACCGGCAGCTGGCCAAGGTGGCTACCGTCGTTGATCCAGGTCTGGACGTCCGGAGACACGACGTAACGCAGGAACTCGCGTGCCGCTTCCTTGTTCTGGGCGTTCGCCGGAATGTGGAAGGTGTCGGTCGGAGCATCTTCAGCCTTTTCGATGCCCGGCGTGATTTCCACGAACTGGTAGAAATCGATCTGGTCATCAGTCAGGCCGGCGTCACGAAGCGGTGCAACCGCAAAGTTGCCCATCAGGTAAGCAGTCGCATCACCCTTGACCATGAACGGCAAGGCTTCCTGCCAGCTGTAGGTCTGGTGGTTGTCGATGAACGCGCCCATGTCGATGAGCTCACGCCAGTTGGCGAAGGTTTTCTTAACTTCGTCAGACTGCCAGGACGCCTGTCCGGTAAGCAGCTGCATGTGGAAGTCGAAGCCGTTGGTGCGCATGTTGACATAGTCAAACCAGCCACCGGCGGTCCAGAGGAACTTGGTGCCGATCGTGTAGCACTTCTTGCCGGCATCAACGATCTTCTGGCAGTTGGCCTTTTCTTCTTCCCAGGTTGTCGGTTCGGTCAGGCCCAGCTCATCAAAGATGTCTTTGCGGTAGTAGACACCCCATTGATAGTAGGTGTAGGGCACGCCCCACTGCTTGCCGTCAATCGTCATTGCGCCTTTTGTGGATGCCAGATTGTTGGCAATCGCCGGTTCGGCCCAAAGATCGGAAACATCTTCAAACAGACCTGCTTCCACGTAAGGACGCATGCGGTTCGCTGCATACCAGGTTGCAACGTCCGGTGCGTTCGCAGTCAGGAAGTTACGGATCTGGGTCTTGTAAGCTTCCCGGTCGATCACCGTTGTTTCGATGTTCAGATCCGGATGTTGCTTCTGGAAGCCCTCGATCGCCTGTTCCATGGTCGCACGTGGCGCCGGGTTTGAGGTGTCGAGGAAAATCTTGAGATCCCCCTTCAGCCCCTCAGCAGAAACCCCGGCCGTTGTCGCAGCCAAGATCGTAAACGCCGCAGCGGACGTTTTTAGTATGGAACGCATGGTTGTCCTCCCTTGTGGTTCCATTATGTGAAACTTGGTTTTGTATATTGATACTTTGCGGCGATAGGGTTAAGTTGTCAACAGGTCCGGCGCAAAGAAACGGGCGGATGGAGGAAATGATGAACAAGCAGGCCACGGGCGACGGCACCGTTGGAAAGGCGCTGGATGTGCTCGATAAGGTGGCGGCAGTAGGACGGCCGGTCCGGTTTTCGGAGCTTCTGTCTGACAGCGTTCACCCCAAGGCAACGCTCTACAGATTGCTGCAGACCCTGGTGAGTCAGGGGATGCTGGCCTATGACGAGCATCAGCAGACCTATTCGCTGGGGATTCGCCTGGTCCGGCTGGCGCACGCGGCATGGCGGCAAAGTTCAATCGCGCCGATTGCCCGCCCGTTTGTCAGGACCCTGTCGGAGATTGTGGGAGAGACGGTGCATCTGGCGCAGCTTGATGGCGGACAGGTGCTTTATGTCGACAAGAGGAATGCGGTCAATCCGATCGACATGTACTCCCAGGCTGGAAAGATCGGCCCCGGTTACTGCACCGGTGTCGGCAAGGCGCTTATGGCGTTTCAGGAGCCGGCCGAGCTGGATGAGATCATCAAGAAGCAGTCCTTCTACCGGTACACTCCGGGAACCCTGACAACCGAGGCCGAGCTCAGGGCGGATCTTGAGCAGATCAAAAAAGACGGTGTTGCGTTCGACCGGGAAGAGCATGAGCCCGGCATTATATGCATCGCCGCACCGATCCTTTCTTCCAAAGGGCGGCCGATTGGCGCGCTCTCGGTAACAACATCAACAACGCGAAAGACCATGGGCGAATTGCTGGAAGCGCGTCCGGCACTTCTGGAGACGGCCTCCAAGATTGCTGCGGCTGTCGAAGACTGGCAGTTCCCCTCTTAAACCTTTCCTAGGGAGATAGAAATTCATGTCTGGCGTCACACTGACCAATGCCATCAAGAGATATGGCGACGTGGAAGTGATACATGGGGTGGACCTTCAGATAGAACACGGCGAATTCTGCGTGTTCGTCGGTCCGTCCGGTTGCGGAAAGTCCACTTTGCTCAGGATGATCGCCGGGCTCGAGGAGACAACCTCCGGCAAGATCCAGATCGGCGGACGGGAAGTAACCAATGTGGATCCGGCCGAGCGTGGCGTTGCCATGGTGTTCCAGACCTATGCGCTTTATCCGCATATGACGGTTGAAGAGAATATGGGTTTCGGCCTGAAAATGAATGGTCATCCGAAGTCCGAGATTTCCGAAAAGGTCGCTGAAGCCAGCCGGATCCTGAAGCTCGATCCGTATCTCAAGCGCAAACCGAAGGCGCTTTCCGGTGGTCAGCGGCAACGTGTTGCCATCGGCCGGGCAATCGTTCGCGGGCCGGAAGTGTTTCTGTTCGATGAGCCGCTTTCCAACCTTGATGCCGAGCTGCGTGTCGACATGCGTGTGGAAATCGCGCGTCTGCACAAGGACATCGGCGCGACAATGATTTACGTGACCCATGATCAGGTCGAGGCCATGACCCTGGCCGACAAGATCGTGGTTCTGCGTGGAGGCAACATCGAGCAGGTCGGTTCACCGATGAAGCTTTACTCCGATCCGGACAACAAGTTCGTTGCGGGCTTCATCGGATCTCCAAGCATGAACTTCGTGGACGGGATTGCCGATGATGGCGCTGTGATTGTTCCTGCCTTTGGCGATGTCAAAGTGCCGACTTCGGTTGCTCTGCCGGCCAAGGGAGAAAAGGTGCTGGTTGGATTGCGGCCACAGCACCTGAATATCGCCGAGAGTACGGAAGGGGCCAAGGTCGATCTTTGTGAACAGCTTGGCGGCGTTGCCTATTCCTATCTTATCTGTCCGACAGGTGAGCGGATCATCGTTGAGACCAAGGGCGAAGAAGCGCCGATTTCGGAAGGGTCTGTTGCGATCTCCTTCGATCCTGCCTCAGCGTTCTATTTCGACCCGCAGAGCGAACAACGCCTGCGGTAGATACGAAGTCGACGGTGTGAGTGTTTTAAAGCCCGGCCTCTCGGCCGGGCTTTTTTGTGTGGCGTTTTGATGCCGAGCGGTGTTGCCTTCGGCCTGTAGACAGAGTGATTGATTGCCTTTCCTGGGTGTTTCCATGTCTGCAGTTACCTGGCCTTTCCTTCTCGTCGCCAGTCGCGCACTCGTGGCTCGTTAGGCTCGGCAATCGAGATCTTTCCTTGACATGAATACTGATTCAGGTTTCATATGTGGATCAGCGTAAGGTGAATATCGGCTCATACAGTCTGTGGGAGCAGTCTGGTTTTTCGCGCCGGTCCTAGCGCTCATTGGGAGGAGAATTGATGACCAAACGTGTTTTCCGTTGGGCTGTGCCGCTGTTTGCCGGTTTGAGCCTGGCGGCGGCAAGCAGTGCTGGTGCCTGGGCAGAAGATATCAAGATCGCTCACGTCTACGGCAAGACCGGCCCGTTCGAAGCCTATGCCAAGCAGTCCCACACCGGCCTCATGATGGGTCTGGAATATGCGACAGACGGCACGATGGAAATCGACGGCCGCAAGATTGTCGTGATTGAAAAGGACACGCAGCTAAAGCCGGACATCGGCAAGGCGGCCCTGGCCGAAGCTTATGGCGATGATGAAGTCGACATTGCGGTTGGTCCGGTCTCCTCAGGCGTGGCTCTCGCGATGCTTCCGGTTGCCGAAGAATACGAAAAGCTGCTGATTGTGGAGCCTGCGGTTGCCGACTCCATCACCGGTGACAACTGGAACCGTTACGTATTCCGCACGTCGCGCAACTCTTCCCAGGACGCGATCGCAAATGCGGTCGCGCTCGGTCAGGAAGGCGTTTCAATCGCAACGCTTGCGCAGGACTACGCCTTCGGCCGTGACGGTGTTGCCGCGTTCAAGGAAGCGCTTGATGGCACCGGCGCCAAGCTGGTGTTCGAAGAATATGCGCCGACCGATACCAAGGACTTCACCGCCAATGCGCAGCGTATTTTCGATGCCCTGAAAGACGAGCCGGGCCGTAAGTTCCTGTTTGTGATCTGGGCCGGTGGCGGCAATCCGATCAGCAAGATCAAGGCAATGGAGCCGGAGCGCTTCGGCGTCGAGATTGCAACAGGTGGCAACATCCTTGCTGCCATGAAGGCTTACAAAGACCTTCCGGGCATGGAAGGGGCAACCTATTACTACTATGAGATCCCCAAGAACCCGGTGAATGACTGGCTGGTCTCCGAGCATCAGAAACGTTTCGATGCTCCGCCTGACTTCTTCACCGCCGGTGGCATGTCCTCCGGCATCGCGATTGTCGATGCCATTCGCAAGGCCGGATCAACGGAAACCGAAGACCTGATCACCGCAATGGAAGGCATGGAGTTTGAGACGCCGAAGGGCAAGATGATTTTCCGTGCGGAGGATCACCAGGCGCTGCAGCCCATGTACCACTTCAAGATCAAGGTGGACCCGAATGTCGAATGGGGCATTCCGGAACTGGTGCGCGAATTGAAAATCGAAGACATGAATATTCCGGTTCGCAACCAGTAAGACGCCTGAGACAGTCTCCGCGGCCCACCACGGGCCGCGGCGCGCGGCCCCACCGAACCAGGCCCCATGGAACCGACACATCCTCCGGCTGGTATGTTAAAAAACCAGCCGGACCAGCTTCCGCTCGTCCATTTCCACTCAGACAGGAACCTTTGCTGTGGCCAAGGAACATCCCATTCTCGAGACCAGGGACCTGACCATTCGTTTTGGTGGGCACGTGGCCGTCGATCATGTCACTTGCAGCTTCGACCGGGGCACACTGACAGCGATCGTCGGGCCGAACGGGGCTGGAAAGACCACCTATTTCAATCTGATATCCGGCCAACTGACGGCCACGAACGGACAGGCTTTGTTGAATGGCGAAGATATCACCAGGATGTCGGTTCCTGAACGGACCGATCGTGGCATCGGCCGGGCGTTTCAGCTGACAAACCTGTTTCCGACCCTCAGCGTACGGGAAAACGTGCGTCTGGTCGTTCAGGCGAAGGCGCGCAAGGGGTTTGATCTTTTTTCCATTGCCGAGAGCCACATTGAACTTCTGGAGCGGGCTGACCACGTTCTTGCGGAAGTGAGATTGATCGACCAGGCCGATCAGGTCGTTTCCGCGCTGCCCCACGGCGACCAGCGCAAGCTGGAAGTTGCACTTTTGATTGCACTCGGTCCGCAGGTTCTGATGTTTGACGAGCCAACGGCAGGAATGAGCGTTGATGAAGTGCCCGTGATCCTGGATCTGATCCAGAAACTGAAGGCGGACATGGACCGCACGATCCTGCTGGTAGAACACAAGATGGATGTCATTCGAAGTCTCGCCGATCGGATCATCGTTCTGCATAACGGTGCTTTGGTGGCGGATGGTGAACCGGCGGAAGTGATTGCATTGCCTGTTGTCCAGGAAGCCTATCTCGGCAAGGCACCGGAGGCAGCGTGATGACGGATACGCTTCTTTCCCTGTCCGGCGTTCATACGCATATCGGTCCATATCACATTCTACAGGGCGTTGATCTTGAAGTGCCGGAAGGCGGGGTAACTGTCCTGCTTGGCAGAAACGGCGCCGGAAAAACGACAACGCTGCGCACGATCATGGGGCTGTGGAGCGCCAGTCAAGGCGAAGTCAGGTTTGAGGATCATGCCATTACCCGGCTGGATACGCCGGAAATCTCACGGCGCGGTATAGCCTTCGTGCCTGAGGACATGGGTATCTTCACCGATCTTACCGTTGAGGAAAACATGATCCTTGCGGCTGCCAACGGACCGATAGACACCAAGCGCCTTCAATGGATCAAGGAGCTGTTTCCACCAATCGGTACGTTCTGGGATGCGTCTGCCGGAACTCTTTCCGGCGGTCAGAAACAGATGCTGTCTGTAGCCCGGGCGATTATCGAGCCGCGCCGTCTGATCTTAATTGACGAACCGACGAAGGGACTTGCACCGGCGATTATCAAGGCGATGACCGATGCCTTGCGTGAGTTGAAGGAAACAGACACGACCATCCTTCTGGTGGAACAGAACTTCGCCATGGCCTCGAATATCGGCGACACTGTCGCCGTGATGGATGACGGCCGCATCATTCATTCAGGGTCCATGCAGGAGCTCGTCAATGACGCTGCCTTGCAGGAAAAACTGATGGGCCTGAGCCTGGAGGCGCATCAATGAGCGATACCGCGATCAAACCTCGTATCGAGAAAGTTCCCGTCAAAGAGCAGTTTTTTCAGAAACTCCCGGTTCTGCTGGTGCCGTTTCTCGCCATCGCGGGGCTTGCGGCAATTGGTAATCCCGCCAGCTGGCTGACGCTAACCGTTGCCGGTCTGGCGATGGGCATGATGATCTTCATCATGGCCTCCGGACTGACAGTCGTTTTCGGTTTGATGGACGTCATCAATTTCGGTCATGGAGCTTTTGTTGCCGTCGGCGCCTTTGTCGGTTTTACAGTCCTGGCGTGGCTTGCGGGCTGGACCGCCTCGCCAAGCGTGATGCTGAACCTTGCCGCGGTTCTGGCCGCCATACTGGCGGCCATGCTCGTCACAGGCCTGCTCGGATATGCGTTCGAGCGGGTTATCGTCATGCCTGTTTATGGCGAACACCTGAAACAGATCCTCGTGACAATGGGCGGACTGATTGTCGCCCAGCAGATGATCTATGTGGTCTGGGGCCCGGACGAGCTGCACATTTCCCGGCCCGAGGCTCTTCAGGGCTCGCTGGTGATCGGCGAGGCCGCAATTGAAAAATACCGGCTTGTTGCGGTCGGCATCGGTTTGGCGTTGTTCCTGGCAATGCGCCACATCCTGAAGAACACCAAGGTGGGCCTGCTGGTCCGTGCCGGTGTTGAAAACGGCGAAATGGTCGAAGCGCTCGGCTATCGCATCCGCCGCCTGTTCCTGATCGTGTTCATGACCGGATCAGCGCTCGCCGGTCTCGGAGGAGTGATGTGGGGGCTCTATCAGGAGACGATCACGGCACATATGGGCTCTGAGATCATGGTGCTTGTGTTCATCGTCGTGATTATCGGCGGACTGGGATCCGTCGAAGGCTGTTTCATCGGTGCCTTGCTTGTCGGGCTTCTGGCCAATTACACCGCCTTCCTGGCGCCGAAGGTGGCGCTGATTTCGACAATCGCACTGATGGTGGTGATCTTGATGTGGCGCCCGCAGGGGCTCTATCCGGTCGTCAAGGCGAAGTAGGAGCGGGAGCCAGACCATGCTGACAAGACTTCTTTCCGGCGACACGCCACGCAGCGGACTTCTGACGGTGTTGTTGCTGATCGTCCTCGTTTCACTTGCCTTCGCGCCGTTCCTGTTTCCCGGCACCAAGTCGCTGGAAACGGCGGCTCGGATCTGCATCTTCATTGTTCTCGTTGCAAGCTACGACTTGCTGCTTGGCTATTCCGGCATTGTTTCCTTTGCACACACGATGTTCTTCGGCATCGGAGCTTACGGAACGGCCCTGGCGCTGAATGCGACCGGGCCAAGCTACTGGTCGTTGATCTGGGGGACTGCGACAGGGGCAATCATTGCGGCGCTGTTCGCTCTGGCGATCGGCCTGTTTTCCTTGCGCGTGAAGGCTATCTTTTTCGCCATGGTAACGCTCGCGGTGGCGAGCGCATTTGCGGTTCTGGTGTCGCAGATGTCCTGGCTGACGGGCGGAGAAGACGGGCTCAATTACAAGATCCCGCGCGAGCTGACACCTGCCTTCAAGCTGGTGAAGGAGAAGGTGTTCGGGGTTCGTATAAATGGCAAGTTGCTTGCGTATTATCTCGTCTTCTTTGCTTCTGCGATCCTGTTCCTTGTCATGCTGCGGATCGTCAATTCACCATTTGGCCGGACGCTGAAAGCCGTTCGGGACAATGCATTCCGGGCTGAGGCCATTGGCTACAGGGTTGTCTGGTACCGTACCACCGCAACTGTTCTTTCAGCCGTCATGGCGGCACTTGCCGGTTCGTTGTTGGCCATCTGGCTGCGCTACACCGGCCCGGCAACCACGCTCTCCATGGAAATCATGATCGACATTTTGCTGATGGTCGTGATAGGGGGCATGGGCACGCTCTATGGGGCCGTGCTTGGAGCAACGCTGTTCATTCTGGCGCAGACATACCTGCAGAATCTGATGGGTGTCGCGGCCGATGCCACCAGCGCGGTTCCTTTCGTTTCCACGCTTGTTGCGCCTGAACGCTGGCTGCTCTGGCTGGGGGTCTTGTTTATTCTGTCGGTCTACTTCTTCCCAAGTGGAATTGTGGGCAGGTTGCGGTCGGGACGTGCGTGAGCAACAACGTGCTTTACATTCGCGATGAAGGGCAGGGGCGCCCAGTAGTGCTTGTGCATGGTTGGTCGTGCCCTGGGCAGTTTTTTCAAGCTCAGCAGGAAGCGCTTGGGTCAAAGGCACGCTGTATCGTTCCGGATCTGCCCGGGCACGGCAAGACTGCCGACCGCGTCCCGATGACTATTGAGGCTGCAGCCGATGCGCTTCACGCTTATCTGGCTGACCAGGAACTGGACGGTATAATCCTGTGCGGCTGGTCGATGGGAGCGCTGGTCGCCTACTCCATGCTGGAGAGATACGGGCCGGAACGGTTTGCCGCTGTCGTTGCCCTTGATATGTCGCCGAAGGTGCTGAATACGCCTGACTGGCAGAACGGGACTTTGAGTGGGCTCACTCCGGAACTCAACGACCATTTCCTGGACGCAATCGTTGCCGACTGGAAGAAGCTGCCGTCCAGGATCGCCAGGCGTCTTTATGCAGAGCATTTGGACCCGGAGCCGCACCTTCTGGAGTTTGCACGTCTCGAAATCGCCAAAGCAGACCCGGCATTGCTGCGCCCCATGTGGGCATCACTGACCAAGCAGGACTTTCGCGACACCCTGAAAACGCTCGAGTTGCCATTTCATCTCGTGGCCGGAATGCAAAGCCAGCTTTATGGCCCTGGTGTTCATCGCTGGCATGAAGAGAACGTTGCGGACTTTCACCTACACACATTCGAGAAGTCCGGGCATGCACCTCATCTGGAAGAGGCCGGGCGGTTCAACCGGATCCTATCGGATCTTGTTCGTGATTAAGGCGCAGCAAGCACGAAGCTCCCGTCTCGCAGCCCGCTTACACACTGCCAATAAAGTGATCCAAAAGCGTGTCATCCAATTCGAACGGAGATAGGAGATGAAAGGCGAATTCCTTCTTTTTCTCGTTGCTCCAGTTTTGCCACTGGCGTTCGTTTTTCGCTCTTTTCAGAGCGACCTGCCATTCTCGACGATCAGGATCAATTTTTAACCAGTCTTTCCACTCTTCTGCCTGGGGACTTCCTTCCACGTTCATTAAAGTTTCCAACAAATTCCTATGTAGCTTCGTGATAATGGGACTCGCTGAAACATCGAGGTCATTTGGTTCATCGCAAAACTGTGCTTCAAGCAATGCTCTGTGAAGCGCCAGTAGCTCGTAATAATCAGATACTGAAAAGTGCTTTGAACGCATTTTTTCATCTTCATGGTTTCGAAAAGCCCGACCACGAACCGCATCTCGAAGAGCCCGGACGGTTCAATGATGTCGTGCTTCAGCTGATCGATCCGCAGTCTCAATGACCGCTGCCGAGTTTAGATTTCACGAATTCGATGATCCGGTCGAGAAAAGTCAGGACCAGAAAAACCGCGAGCATGCCGACGAAGAAGCGCAGGTCGGTGAGCAGCGTGCCACGGGCAAATTCGCGTGCGCCGATATTGGCATAGGTCCAGACATAGTAGGATATGGCTGCCAGGGCTGCCGTCAGCACGAGTGAAATCAGGATCGTCCGCCAGGCGGGGCCTTGAGTTTCGCCGCTCATTTCAAAACCCTCGCCGTTGCCAGATCGACCTTGAAGACCATCAGATCGTCAAGCCGTTCCACCTCGCCTTCAACCTCGATGAACAGCGCGAGCAGGGGCTTGATTTCATCGCCGAGAAGATTGCCTTCCTTGTCCGCCATCAGAAAGAAGTTCCGGTTTTCGACCGGGCCTGAAGAGACGAAGACGGGTGGAATGCCACCAGTCAGGCACAGGTCGGCGCAGGCCTTGTGGGCGAGGCCCCGGCCCGGGCGCATGGCGCCCGCGTAACACTTGCCGTCGCAGATTTCCCCGGTCAGCTTCCATCGTCCGAGGGGAACCGGTTCCGAAGGCGTGAAGCCTGCAAGCTGTTCCTCTAAAGCGTCAACGCGGCCGACCTGGATCATCGTGAGATCACCCCGGTTCACCGGAACCCCGCGCAGACTGACCGAATTGCCTTTGTTGGTTTCTGCCTGGTTGAAAACTCCCCGCTTGCCTTGCCCGGAGAGCATGTAGGTTCGCGCAGGAGTGTCTCCGTCGGCGGGAATTCGGAAAACCGGGTAGGGCCGAAGCTCCAGAAAACCTGTCTGCTCGAAACGGTTGCCCCATTGAAAGCCGCCGTTCCCGGGGTCGTTCTGTGTCGAGGAGAGTGCAAGCGCGGCCAAGCCAAGGCCGCCGACAAAGCACACTGCGAAAACGACAAGAAAGGAAACAAGCTGCTTCGGAACGGCATTCAGGTAGCCGACATAAAACGGTGCGTCTTTGGTTTGTTTCCAGCTCATGCCGCAACTCCGATCACTACCGGTTCGACATAGGTTCCCGGTGGTTGAGGATGTGGATCAAGCAGCACGGTTGATCCGATCAGTTTGAGGCGGTAGGTCGAGATCTTCTCGGTAAAGGGTTCGGGTGCGCGGCCGTCCGCCAGATTGTATTGGTAGCCGTGCCAGGGGCAGGTGATGCAGCCCCAAAGTACCTTGCCTTCGCCAAGCGGCCCGTTCTGGTGCGCGCAGGCGTTCGTGATGGCGGAGAGCTTGCCATCATACTTGAAGATCGCGACGCGTTCGTCTTCCGACAGCGTCACCACCTTGGCGCAGTCGTCGTCTATATCGTCCAACTCTCCGGCGATCACCCAGCCCTGCTCCTGCAAGGATGCTTTCGCCGTTTCCTCGCCGCGATCCCGGCGAGCTTCCATGCGGCCTGTCGCAAAGTGCAGTCCCGAAACCAGAACCACGCTGGCGGCGACGACACTTGTGAAAATCGGGTCGGCAGGTCCCTGCAAAGCTCCTAGAGCCACGTGAAGAACGACAAAGACATAGGCTGCATAGATGAACATATGCAGCGCTTTCCATATTGGAGCTCCGAGAAAACTCAGCCAGAAATCGTGGCTGGTTGCGGCCAGCACCAAGAGAATGAGAAAGGCCACGATGCCGAATGTTTCGAACGGAAATCCGAGTATCTGTCCGTAATTTGTATTAGAGGACAACAGGGCGACGTATTTGTTGGTCGGAGAGAAGCTGTAGTACCAGCCAAGCACATAATTGGCATGGACAGCGGCAATGCCTGCCGTCATGACACCGAAGTGCCGACGGTTGTAGAGCAGCGGCAAGAACCGCCGGTCGAGACGTGCAAGCGGGCCGATGCACAGGATGATGGTCAGCATCAGGGAATGCGCAGCTTCCGAAGGCACGCATTCTCAAAATAGCGCCGTCTATCGGTTTGGTCACATCTTCGAAAGCAGGAGCAAAGCGGATGAAGACGTAGAGATACAGCGCGACAGCCACAAGCAATACTGCATCGTAGAACATCTTGTTCCGGTTCCAGATGACGGGTGTGTACTGAACGCTCATTGGCTTCCCTCCGAGCTGTTCTCGTCACCTGCCGGCGCTTCGATCAGGATTGCTGGGCGGTCAGCCGGAGGAGACTGGCGCAGGGCGAGGATGGTGAAAAAGGCAAGCGGCAGCAGAACCACAAGAAAGGTCCAGATGCGGGCATGCGCAGTACGGTGAGCCCGTTTCATCGGCCATCCTCCCCGTATTTTTCAAGTACGTACCATCGATAAAGAACGAGCGGCCAGATCAGGCAGATACCGGGAATGAGCAGGGGGCGGAATGCGTAGGATCCGCGCGCGGAGGGTTCCACACGGTCAACACCTATGACCAGGAACAGAGCTGCGACAACACCACCTGCCATCAGGTAGTAGCGGCCGAAGTCGATTAGAAACGCGGCAATCTGCAAAGCACTCCCCCAACCAAATTGGTCTCTGCAAGCTTGTCATCCCAGCGTAAGCCGAGATGACAGGTTAGTCTCAAAAGCATCATCACACCAAATCCGCGTCAGTGATAATTTCCACAAGTGAAGGGCCGTCCTGGGCAATTGCTGTCCCAATGGCCTCTCTCAAATCGGAAGATTCGGTCACCCGGTGACCGTGTCCGCCGCACAGCCGAGCGAAAGCGGCAAAGGACGGATTGGTCAGATTTGTCTCCCAGACCGGCCATTCGCCAGAGCGCTGTTCTTTCGAAATCTTGCCGAGCTCGCTGTTGTTCAGGAGGATGTGGGTGATGTTCATGCCGTATTTAACGGCCGTGGTGAATTCCATCGCGTATTGGCCAAAGCCGCCGTCACCGGAGATCGAGATCACCTTCCGGCCTTTGAACTGATCGAAGTCCTGTGTCGCGCACCAGGCGCCGAGCGCCGCCGGCAGGCTGAAGCCGATGGAGCCGAGGTAACCAGACATCAGGATACGCTGTCCGCGCGGTTCGAAATAGCGGCCGAAGGAGTAGGTGTTGTTGCCGACATCCACCGGAATGATCGCATCTTCCGGGCAGAGTTCGGTCAACGCCTTGAACACGGCGGCGGAGTGAATGCCCCGGCCATGGTCCTCCGTAAGACGGGTTTCCTTTTCCTCACGCCAGATAATCCAGCGTTCAGCAAGTTCTTTCACCTGGTCCGGTGCTTCGCCGGGCTTGCTGACCTTATCGAGGATCGCAGAGCAGAAGGTGCCGATTTCACCCCATACCGGCAAGGTAACCGGATGGAACTTGCCGAGTTGCATGCGCTCGAAATCGACCTGGATGATGGGCTTGTAAGGTGCGATGCCGGTGTGATTGGCGAATGAGGAACCGAGCGAAATGATCAGATCGGCCTCGTTCATGAACCAGCTGGCTATCGGTGTCCCGGAACGCCCGAGCACTCCGCCGGCAAGCGGGTGGGTATCAGGAATAAGACCCTTGCCCTTGAAGGTGGTCAGTACAGGCGCCCCGATCTTTTCTGCGAGTCTTATGACTTTGTCGCGCACATCCTTGGCGCCATATCCCAGAACGATCGTCGGGCGTTTTGCCTGGTTGATCATCTCCACGGCTTTGGCAAGATCTTCTGCCGAGGCGGAGACCTCAGCGCCACCAAGACGTCCCTCAGGATGCCCGGCCTTCTGATTGCTCGGCAGCGTCTGGACGTCGTCGGGGAAAATCAGGTTGGAAACATCCCTTTCCACCAGCGCCGTCTTCAGGGCCAGAGACATCAGCTCAGCATGGTTGGAAGTGCTGAGGACCGGCTGGGAAAACCTGGATACCGCTTCGAAGGCTGATTTCAGATCGATGTCCTGAAAGGCACCCGGACCGAAGACCTGAGTCTGAACCTGGCCGGTCAGCGCCAGGACAGGAGAACGATCAACCTTGGCATCCCAAAGGCCGGTCAGAAGGTTGGTCGCACCCGGACCGGCGATGGTGAGGCAGCCTGCCGGTTTGCCGGTCAGTTTTCCGTAAGCCGAAGCGGCAAAGGCGGCAGCACCCTCATGGCGAATGCCGATGTAGCCCAGGTTGCCCTTGTTCACCTGCAGGCGAATGGCATCCGCAAGGCCGAGATTGGAATGGCCGACCATGCCGAAGATGCGTTTGACGCCCCAGTTGACCATGGTTTCAGCCATGACATCGGTCGCTGTGCGTTCATGTTCGGGTTCCGGTTCCAGGCCAACGAAGATTTCACCTTCTTCGATCTTCAGCGGGAAAATCTTCTGACCACTGTCTTCGTGCCCGCCTGGAGGGGCGCCGGTCAGGGGGTCGAAGTCCCAACCGTGCCAAGGACAGCGAATCCAGCATTTTCCGTCGGTTCCTTCCTCGATAGAACCTTCGCCAAGCGGCCCGCGCTGGTGCGGGCAATGATTGTCCATTGCCGCCCATTGGCCGTCAAAATGTGACAGGCAGATCGATGTGGTTCGCGCCGTTACCGTTTTGACACGGCCCTCCGGCAAATCGTCCACGTGACCCACGACGATCCAATCGAGATTTTGAGCGTCCATTTCGTCCTCCCTCAATTGATCAGGCAACACCGCCATAGGCAACGCCGGACAAGTCCGCCATTTCGCGTTTCCAGGTGGTCAGGTCTTCCGGTTGGAACTGATTGAGATGCGAATAGCCGCAGGCGCGCGCCATCACCTGCATCAGTTCGACCGAAGCTTCGAAGAAATTGGTGAGTTGCCGGGCAGACTTCTCGATTTGCAGCCGGTTCACCAGATGCGGTTTCTGAGTGGCGATGCCGACCGGGCAGTTGTTTGTGTGGCAGGCACGCATGGCAATGCAGCCGATGGCCTGCATGGCGGAATTGGAAACCGCTACCGCATCGGCACCAAGTGCCAGCGCCTTGACGAAATCCGCCGGTTTTCTCAAGCCTCCGGTGATCACGAGGGTGATATCGGAGCGGCCGAGGCTGTCCAGATGACGCCTGGCCCGGGCCAGAGCCGGGATCGTCGGTACCGAGATGTTGTCCCTGAAAATGATCGGCGCAGCCCCTGTGCCCCCGCCGCGACCATCCAGAATGATGTAATCGACACCCACCTGAAGGGCAGCGTCTATGTCTTTTTCGATATGCTGGGCAGAGAGTTTGTAGCCGATGGGGATGCCCCCGGTCCGGTTACGGACCTCATCGGCAAATTCCCTGATTTGGGAAACTTCCGTCCAATCGGGGAAACGCGGCGGGGAGATTGCGTCTTCGCCTTCGTTCAATCCGCGGACGTCGGCGATTTTTCCTTTCACCTTTGCGCCGGGCAAGTGGCCGCCGGTCCCGGTTTTTGCACCCTGTCCGCCCTTGAAGTGGAAGGCCTGTACCTTACCGAGTTTGGTCCACTCGAATCCGAAACGCGCGGAAGCCAGCTCGTAGAAGTATCGTGAATTTGCCTCCTGTTCTTCAGGCAGCATGCCGCCTTCTCCCGAGCAGATGCCTGTTCCGGCGAGTTCCGCTCCTCGGGCCAACGCTACTTTCGCCGGCTCGGACAACGCGCCGAAACTCATGTCCGATACGAAAAGTGGGATCTTCAACCGGAGCGGTTTCTGCGCATTCGGACCTATGACGACTTCCGTGCCTACCGCGTCGTCGTCCAACAATGGTGGCCGGTGCAGCTGAGCGGTCAGGATCTGGATATCGTCCCAATCCGGAAGCTGGGTGCGGGGGACACCCATTGCATCAACCCGGCCATGGTGACCGGTTTTGCTCAGTCCGTCGCGGGCGTATT
>JBCCVB010000026.1:0-55671 GCA_039195965.1 Pseudomonadota bacterium | reverse complement strand
GGCACCGTGACCGCAGCGAACGCCTCCAAAATCTCTGACGGTGCCTCTATGACCTTGTTGGCCTCTGCCGAGTATGTGACCAAGCATGACTTGCAGCCACTGGCGAAAAACGTGGGTCACCATCAGTTTGCCCATGAACCTGAATGGTTCACCACGGCGCCGGTTGATGCCATCAGACAATTGTTAGAAAAAATCAACTGGGGTGTCGAAGATGTTGATTTGTTTGAAATCAATGAAGCTTTTGCAGTGGTCACCATGGCAGCCATGGATGAACTGAACATTCCCCATGCCAAGGTCAATGTCAATGGTGGCGCCACCGCCCTGGGGCACCCCATCGGCGCCTCAGGCAACCGCATTTTGGTGACCTTGATCCATGCTTTGAAAAACCGTGGTTTGAAAAAAGGTGTGGCTTCCTTGTGTATCGGAGGCGGTGAAGCCACAGCCATTGCGGTTGAGTTGGTTTAAACCCAATGAAAATCATCAAAACCCAAATAGATGCCAGCTCGGTTCAATTCGATGACAACCGGGCTTTCATGAGTGAATTGGTTGATGACTTGAAAACCAAGCTCAAAACCACCGCACTGGGAGGCTCAGAACGGTCACGCAACAAACACACAGACCGGGGCAAACTGTTGGTGCGCGATCGCATCAATTTGTTGTTGGATGCAGGCAGTCCCTTTTTGGAAGTGGCACCGATGGCCGCAGCAGGCATGTATCAGGATGCAGCTCCGGCGGCAGGTATGGTGGCAGGCATCGGTTTGGTCCATGACCAGCAGGTGATGGTGGTGGCCAATGATGCCACCGTCAAAGGCGGTACCTATTTTCCGATGACGGTCAAAAAACATTTGCGGGCGCAGGAAATCGCGCTGGAAAATCATTTGCCTTGCGTCTATTTGGTTGATTCAGGCGGCGCATTCCTGCCGCTGCAAGACGAAGTGTTTCCGGACAAAGAACATTTTGGTCGCATCTTTTATAACCAAGCCCAATTGTCTTCCCGTAACATCCCGCAAATTGCGGTGGTCATGGGTTCGTGTACTGCCGGCGGTGCTTATGTGCCTGCCATGTGTGATGAGGCGATCATCGTCAAAGAGCAAGGCACCATCTTTTTGGGTGGTCCGCCCTTGGTTAAGGCTGCCACCGGTGAAGAAGTGGACGCCGAGTCATTGGGTGGGGCAGAAGTGCACTCCTCACAATCTGGTGTAACTGATCACTTTGCTGAAAATGATGAACATGCCTTACAAATGGCACGCAACAGTTTACAGTTTTTGAACCGCCCCCAACACGATTGGCTTTGAAAATGGCCACCGCCGTTCCTCCTCCCGAGAAAATCTGCCCGGTGGGAATCACCGGGCAGAATCATGACATTTCAACAGCTTATTGCTGTGATGCCTTGAATGCATCAACGATGGCCTTGCCGCCGTCGCCAGCGGTTTCCAGCCACTCAGCGGTCATGGTTTCACCAATCGCGCGCAGCTCTTCAGCCATCTTGTCGCTGACCGGACCGGTGCTCATGCCGTTCTTGCCCAGCTCGTTGACTGTGAACTCGTTGTACTGAATGGAGCGCCAGTCACCTGCATATTCAGCCAGGGCTGCACAGCCGTTGACGACGTTCTTGGTTGCGTCATCCAGGCTGTTCCAGCTGTCCATGTTCACCATCACATAGTTGCGCGGCAGCCAGGCATCAGCCGAGTAGTAGTGGGAGAGGCTTTCCCAGATTTTCCGGTCGTAACCGGTGGAACCTGAGGACACCATGCCCTGTGCAACACCAGTAGCAAAAGCCTGGCTGATTTCGGCAGCTTCGATCTGGACCGGCTGCATTCCGGCCAGCTCGGCCATACGGGCGCTTGCCGTGTTGTATGTCCGGAATTTCAGGCCTTTGACATCTTCGAGCGAGTTTACTTCACGATCGAAGTAAAGACCCTGAGCCGGCCACGGCACGGAGTAAAGCAGGTGCAGGTTCTGCTCTTCCAGGATCTTGGTCAGAGGCTCCTTGGCCACTTCCCAGAGCTTTTCGGAATCTTCGAACGACGTTGCCAGGAATGGCACGGAGTCAAAGCCGAAGATCGGGTTTTCGTTCTGGTGGCCGGAAAGAAGGCGTTCACCGATCGGCACCTGGCCGGTCTGGATCGCACGCTTGATTTCCGAACCGGCATAAAGAGAACCGCCCGGATGGGTCTTGATCTCAAGAGCACCGCCGGTGCCCTTGGTCACGCATTCGGCAAACACTTCACCGGTTGCGGAATGAAAGTTGGTTGCCGAATAAGCCATCGGCATGTCCCAGGTTTCCGCCGTGGCAGAAGCTGCGGTCACTGCGGAAACGGCAACGCTTGCCAGAAGAACTTTCACTTTACTGGACATGTAACTCCTCCTCGTTTTCTTGTCCCCGAATGCCCCACCCAATGCGGGACAAACTGCTCTTGTGTGCCGACCTAGAACCGCGACGGGTCATAGGCTGACAGATCGATATTCTGACGCTGGCCAGAAATCAGCCCGGCCAGAATGCGACCGGTTTTGGGTCCGGCCGTCAGACCGATGTGATGGTGGCCAAAGCCCGCGAACACTCCCGATCCCTTGATTTCCCCTATCAGGGGCAAACTGTCGGATGGAGCAGGGCGATGACCGAGCCAACTTTCTTCCTTCTCGAAAGTCAGATTCGGGAAGCTCTCGAGCACCTTGCGGCGCAGAAGTTCAAGCGGTGCCTTGGAAGCCGGGGCATCCAGTCCGCCGAATTCGACAACACCGGCGCAGCGCAACCCGTCTTTCATGGGTGTTCCCACGAACTTTCCACTGGTTACCATCAGCGGTGTTCTTGGCGCTCCTTCCGGTGAACGGAACACAATGTGGTAGCCACGCTCGGATTCGAGTGGCACCGACAGGCCGAGTTTCTTTGCCAGAGGACCGGACCAGACACCCGTGGCCAGAACAAGCTGGTCACAGCTGAGTTCACCCGCTGTCGTGACGACGCTGGTCACGCGTCCCTCGATCAAGGTGAAGTCCTTGACCTCGGCCTGAACGATCTTTGCACCGAGCTTCTGCGCCTCACTCGCCAGAGCAGCGACATAGCTTCCCGGATCTCGGACGTATCCGTGGTCATGCATGACTGCCAGGAAGTTGAGATCCCTGGACAGGTTGGGTTCAAACTCGTGAACCGCTTCACCTTCGATCAGTTCCGGTTCAAATCCGGCCTTGCGCCTCAGCATCCAGGTGTAGTGGTCGTCTTCAAACGCCGCCCGGGATGGATAGACAAAACTGTAGTCGGAATTGACCAGCCACTCTTCTGCATCCGTTCCCTTGATCAAGGCCGAATGCTGATCCGTGCTGTCGAACGTGATCGGCGCAAGTCCGGAGGAAATGCGCCGCGTTTCCTTGTCATTGGCATGCGAGAGGTATTTCAGCAGCCAGGGTGTCAGCCTGGGCAGATAGGACCAGCGCAGAAACAACGGGAAGTTGGGATCCAGAAGCATTTTCGGGCTTTTCAGGATCATTCCCGGTGCCGTGACCGGAGCAACCGAACAGGACGCCAGCACGCCGGCATTACCATAGGATGTCGAGGCCGAGCTGCCGGGTGTTTCGCGATCAACGATCGTTACGTCGATGCCTGCTCGTCGCAGCCAGATTGCGGCGGACACCCCCACGATGCCCGCTCCAATCACAACAACATGAGAGGGGTTGCCTCCACTCATGCCGTTAGCCCATCCAGCGCCGCACAGGGGCAGCGGCTTCTTCGAGAGGTTGGCAGATCACGTCGATCAGGGTTGGCCCATTATGGGCAAACGCTTCCTTAATGACCTTGTCCAGGTCTTCCGCCTTTTCCACGCGCCATGACTTCAGGCCGAAGGCTTCGGCAACGGCTGCCTGGTTCGTCCGATTGAAGTCGACGTTGTAATACCGCTTCTCGCAATCGGCGTATTGGCTCGCCTTGATCCAACCGAAGTTGGAATTTGAGAAAACGATGTATGTGATCGGCGCATTGCTTCGCACGACAGTTTCAAGCTCCCCACATGCAAACGCGAAGGAACCATCACCCATCATTGCCACAACTTTGCTGTCCGGGCGGCCGTACCAGGCGCCCAATGCAGCCGAAAGCGAATATCCCAAGGCGCCGTGGGCGCGGTTGGTTATATACTGACGGCCAGGATTCTTCTGTTGCGAGTAGGCATTGTAATAAGGGCAGCTGGTTCCCGGATCTGATACCACGACGGCATCATCAGGGAGGTTTTTGTTCAGCGTGTCAATGATCTGTTCAGGAATGATCAGTTCGGCATCGCTTTGTGCCAGTGCCTGAAACTTGGCGAACTTGCGTTCCTTGATATCGGCAACCCTGGCTGCGCCGCCAAAGGACGGTACGTCACCTTCGCGCGCATCCAGATAGGCATTCACCTCGGCCAGAGCCAGCTTCAAATCGGCGACAACGCCGACTTCGGTCGGATAGTTCGCACCGATTGTCATCGGATCATTGTCGAAGTGGACGATCCGCTGACCCGGCTTGGGCGCTTCCCAGCGCGATGTCGTCGTGGAACCGGCGCGGCAGCCCATGAAGATCACCAGATCGGCCGCTTCCATCATTTCCCAGGTCTCATCGGTTCCGCCGTTGGAACCAACGACGCCGAGCGACAGCGGATGCGTGTCAGCCAGCGAGCCTTTGCCCGAAATCGATGTGGCCACTGCAAGATCCAGACGGCTCGCCAGTTTTTCCAGTTCGTCCATTCCACCGGCGATCACGACGCCGCCGCCACAGACGATCAACGGTGACTTTGCCGTCAGGATCGCTTCGACTGCGGCCTCGACGACACCCGGCTCGGGCGCTGCACGGTAAGACGGATAGGTCTGATGCTTCGGATCGCCCCAGATATCTTCCGCCGGCACGTCGTCATACTGAATATCGTAGGGCAAGCCGAGGTGCGCTGAACCGGATCGACCGGTGGTCATGGCGCGGAATGCCTGACGAACCATGCGCGGAATATGGGTCGCACGCTTGATGACCGTATTGAACTTGGTCAGCGGCCGCATCAGCGCTTCCTGGTCCACTTCTGTCAGCGGATATTTGCCATAAGAGGCAACCGAGATATCCGTAGTGATGGACAGGACCGCATAAGAGCTTTCATTTGCCTCGATCAGACCGGGCAAAATATAAGTGGCGCCACCACCGGAAGGACCTTCACATACCCCGACACGCCCCGTAACCCGGGAATATGCGTCAGCCATGTAGGTCGCGCTGCGCTCGTCCCGCGTCAACACGTGCGTGATGTTGTGGTCGAGATTATGCATCGCGTCATAGAAGGGCAGCGTGGTGTCGCCGCACAGCCCAAATATATGCTGCACGCCATGTGCTTCCAGGGAGCGCACCATTGCTTCGGCGCCATTCATCGTGTTTCGCAAGGTATCCCCCAAGCTTGTCGCCGGCAGGTGGGCGACCCATTGAATTAACTCTGCACGCAACATTGTATACAGCTCTGTAGGCAAATGTGAAGACGCAAATGTTCACAAATTCCATTTTTTGATCTATCAGGGAGTACGGCTGATTGAATGTGCACTGAAGGACAACAATGACGAAACGTGTCAGCAGCGTGGATCGCGTGTACGAAACACTGCGCGATATGGCGATCAACTTCGATTTCAAACCGGGTGAGCGCATCAACGAATCTGCGTTGACGTCAGAGCTCGACGCCAGCCGCACGCCGCTGCGCGAAGCCCTTAACCGGCTTGTCGCCGAGGGTTTCCTGACGCTGGCAAAGGGGCAAGGCTTCTTTTGCCGCTCTCTGGAACCCGACCAGATACTGGAGCTCTACCAGGCGCGTTGCGCCATCGAAACAGAGGCGATCATCCGAGGCATCGTAAGTGCGAGCGACGAAGAAATCGCTGATCTTTATGCGTATCTGGAAGAGTCCGAAAAGGTCTATTTCACCTGCACGGACCTGCCGGAACTGGTGCAGATGGACGAGGAATTTCACCTGCGCCTGGCTGCCCTGTCAGGCAATGGTGAACTGGTCAGACTGCTTGGCAACCTGAATGACAGGATCCGTTACGTCCGGCTGATCAACCTGCGTCAGATCCGCGAGCGCCATCACGACAACCATACGGACAATTCATCGCTTTCCGCTCATCGCAAGATTGTCGACGCCGTGAAAAACAGGGATACGGATGCTGCGGTCAAGGCACTGCGCAGCCATATCGAGAGGCGAAGCGAAGAAACCATCGAGCTCGTCCGCCTCGCCTATTCCCAGCTTTACGTTCCAAGCTTCTGAGTCATGTGTCCGGTCAGATGAGCGTGGGTTCGCAGTCTAGGCCAACTCCCGGCTACGAACAGTAGCTGCTGTCACGGTCTCGCGCATGAGCGGCCTTAGCCCGTCTTCGGAGGACATGAGAACGCGCAATCCGGCCGCAGTCGTACCAGCGGGAGAGGTTACGTTTTCTCTCAGCACTTTCGGCGTTTCTTCCGCCGACTGAGCGAGCGCCCCAGCGCCGGCCACAGTCGCGATGGCCAGTTTCATAGCGATATCAGGCGCAAGACCTTCTGCCTCACCAGCCTCGGCCAGAGCCTCGATCATGTGAAAAACGTAGGCGGGGCCCGATCCCGAGACACCAGTGACCGCATCCATCTGCTCTTCACTGGTCAGCACGATCGTCTGGCCGACTGCCTGCAACAAGACGTCCGCGAGTGCCAATTGCCGCTCATCGCAATGAGCATTTCCGACCAATGCCGTAATTCCCTGCCCTATGGCCGCGGGTGTGTTCGGCATCGAACGCACGATTGTGGCTTCCGGCCCGATGACTTCCGCAAGTTTTGCCAGGGTTGTTCCGGCCGCGACCGATACGAATGTCGTGCCGCCATTGCGCAGCTGCGCCAGATCGATCACGTCACTGATCACCTGAGGCTTTACAGCGAGCAGACACACGGCTGCCTTCTCCGGCACCTCGTTCAAGCGCAGCCCCTCCTTGGCGAGTCCCTTGAGCCAGTCGGACGGATTTGGATCAAGCACACTGACCGCAGTCGGTTTCACACCGGCAGCCAACCAGCCCTTGAGCAAGGCGGATCCCATCTTGCCGCACCCAACCAGAAGGAGCCCGTCTCGATTGACAAGGGCAAACGCTTCACTTTCTTTCGTCATAGACTGTTCAGCTCCAGCGTGGATCATCAAGACCGGCAGCGAAACGGTCGGGTGCGAGGCTTTGATGGAACCAAAGCAGATAACTGTAAATGGAATAGACCGGCAGGCCGGTAATCTTGCGCACATCGGCGGCATAGGGCGTCATGTTGGTGCATTCCAGAACGATCGCTCCTAGATCGTCATACTGCGCGACCAGCTCACGGGCTGCCTCGCGCATGTCTTCCCGGCAAGCCGCAAAATCGATCTCGGCTGCATCCCCGAGAATATCGCGGGTAAACACCTTGCCGTTTTCAGTCCCGACAATCGGCGTATCGAGGGGGACTTTTGCCGCTTCCAGATGGGCGTCGGTCAGAGTTTCCTTTGAAATCGTCAGAATACCGACCCGCTTTCCAGGTGGGAGTGTGGACTGAACCATCGGAACCTGCATGAGCGAAGACGTGGCGACCGGAACCTGGATTTCTTCCGAGAGCTGGTCTTGCAGGATGGACAGGAAACCGCAATTGGTCGTGATCCCGTCACAACCGCTTGCCACAAGGTCCTTCGCGGCGTCGATGAACTTGTCCAGGAGAACACGTGCATCGTTACGCACGACTTTATCCGGAGTTGCCTCGCGAACAACACGGTATTGCACCGGGAATGGCCAGGTGGATGCATTGCCGATATCGCCGGGTATTCGCGGAAACCGGGTTTCAAGCATCAAAATTCCAACATTGGCACCGTAAACGGTCTTGCCGCCATGTTCAGTCGTCACTGCAACGCCCTCTGAATTAGGAGATCGAATTACCAATTAATATACAATTTTGAACGCAAAGGTGTATACAATTTTTCCCGAATGTCGATTGAACGCACTCGAATACTCTTTCCTCACACTGGATTATGAGCTCAAGACTTCTCTCGCAGAAGCGTTCACATACTTCACGAGCCCTGAAAAGGTCTCAAGGCCTGCCAGGCCTGATCCTTGCGCCATCGCCCGGTCGTTTCCTTCGAACGAAAATCGGCGCAACCCTGTCTTGGTGTCGCCGATCCTCACAATTACTGAGATGAAAAGGTTTCCGGCCACGTCGATTTGACGATAAGGTCCGCGCACTTACCACCCGGCAAAGGAATAGAAATGAACGGCGCCGAGAGCCTTGTCAGGACCCTGCTCAAGTCCGATATCGACACCTGCTTCGCGAATCCGGGCACCAGTGAGATGCATTTCGTTGCCGCTCTCGACCAGATACCGGGAATGCACTGCGTGCTTGGGCTGCAGGAAAACGTGGTCACCGGCATGGCGGATGGCTACTTTCGAATCGCAGGCAAACCGGCAGCCACCTTGCTTCACTGCGGCCCCGGCCTCGCCAATGGACTGGGCAATCTCCACAACGCCCGCAGAGCGAATGCCGGGATTGTCAACATTGTCGGCGATCAGGCGACCTATCACCGGCCGCTGGATGCTCCCCTGACGGCAGACACAGACAGTCTGGCGAGAACTGTTTCACAATGGATCCACACAAGCACCAGATCTGAAGACGTCGGACATGATGCGGCACTGGCCGTTCGGGCGGCGAAGACCACGCCCGGTCAGATTGCGACGCTGATCCTGCCTTCCGACACCAGCTGGAACGATGGTGGCGTCGTTGCCGAACCGCTCCAGACACCAACTCCTCCCGCTCTCGATCCACATGTCATAGAGCAGGCCGTTCGAATGTTACGGAGCGGCGAAAAAACGCTGATCCTTCTTTCCGGACAAGGTGTGCTCGCCCCTGCCCAGGGTCTCGTCTGGAACATTGCACAGGCCAGCGGCGCTGAAATCATGGCGGATTTCATGTGCTCGCATCTGTCACGCGGCCGGGGACGGTTACAGATCAGACGCGTGCCTTACAATACCGACCTTGCCAGGGAAACGCTGGCCCCTTTCAAGAACATTATTCTGGTCGGAGCCAAACCACCTGTCGGCTTCTTTGCCTATCCGGGAAAACCGTCGACGCAATATGCGCCTGATACGCAACTGCTCACTCTTTCGCGCCCTGATCAGGATGCTCTTGCAGCCTTAAGAATGTTGGCAGAAGAGCTGAATGCTCCCGATGTATCGATTCCAGATCCGGGCCCGCGACCAGAAGCCCCCAGCGGCGAAGTCTCCTCGGAAGGCCTTGCACAGGCTGTGGCGGCACTGATGCCGGAGCAAACAATCGTCTCTGACGAAAGCATTACATTTGGACATGCATTCTATCCGCACACATTCACAGCGCCGGCCAATGACTGGCTGCACCTTGCAGGCGGAGCAATCGGTGATGGATTGCCTGTCGCGACCGGTGCCGCAATTGGCGCAAAGGGCGAACGCCGGGTCATCAGTCTTCAGGCCGACGGGTCCGCCATGTATTCTCTGCAAGCACTATGGACCCAGGCTCGTGAAAATCTTCCCTGCACCACGATCATCATCTCCAACAGGCAGTACAGCATCCTGATTGGTGAATACGAAAATGTCGGCGCCAGCCCGGGAAAAACTGCAATGAACATGCTGGATCTCGGCAATCCCGACCTGAACTGGGTCAGTCTTGCCAATGGCATGGGTGTTGAAGGAGCTGTCGCCGGCAATCTCGACGAATTGTGCGACCTCATGCGGACCAGCTTTGCAAAGCCGGGTCCCTTCCTGATCGAATTGCTGGTGTGAAATTCCGGCGGCCAATTGAAGTCCGTTGGCCGCTCAGCTTTGTATGGCAGCTATTTTATCGTTTGGCTCCACCGCGTTGACTGGCACCAGTGCGCCGCGCTGGCTGATGACTTGGCGTGACAAAGCGCATCCGGCCTCAATCGCGGTCTTTAGTCCGCCTTGCCTCAGATACTCGACCAGGAAGGCTGCATTGAAGGAATCGCCGGCGGCAGTGGTATCGACGATGTCAGCAACAGCCGGAGGCTGGTGTCGGAACTCGCGACCCCCCACTTCCTTTACGACAACAGGTTCGGGACCATCCTTTACGACCGCAAGCTTCGCGCCGTTCCGGAGATAGCGGTCCGCTGTGTCGACTGCGCTCCGGTCGCCGAAAAATTCCTGTTCGTCAGCGAAGGAAGGCATGACGATCCGGGCGATTGCCGCCGATTTCATCGTCCACTCCTTCATGTCTTCGACCGAAGCCCACAGACGAGGACGAAGGTTCGGGTCAAAGACGACGGTTACGCCGTCCCGTGACAGCTCGGCCAGCCTTTCTAGAAGTTTGCGCCTGCCGTTTTCAGGCAATATCGCCACCGTGATCCCGGAAAAATAAACCACATCTCCAGCACCGATCCGGGGCAGCTGGTCGAGGTGGTCCGCCAGATGCCGCGCGGCAGATGCCGATCTCCAGTACTGAAAACTTCGCTCGCCCTTATCCAGAAAAATCATGTAGAGGCCGGAACTCACTCCCGCCACTTGCGCCATGTGCGTTTCAATACCGGCTTTCTGCATGAACGTGATCAGGTCGGCCGATACCTGATCGTCTCCAACAGCGCTGAAGTAGGAAACATTGAGAGCGCCACCTTCCGACGCCTGCCTTACATACCAGGCGGTGTTGAAGGTGTCGCCCGCGTAACCGAGTGCATAAGTGCCATCGGCAGTTGGCGACATCTCAATCATGCATTCGCCAATTGCGAGAAACCGTTGCGCCATGGTCATTCCTCAAAATACTCGGGTTTCTCGGTGCGAATTTGTTCCAGAGCCTTTTCAACACGGCCCAGATGCTCCGTCAGAACAGTCTCCACTCGAGCGGCATCACGTGCGCGCACCGCGTCGACAAGCATGATGTGATCCTCATAAGCCTTCTGCGCAGAACCAACCGCGAGTGAGATGAACCGAACCCGGTCCATATGCGCCTTTTGCTCTCGAATGAGCGCCCACACATAATCTTGCCCGGCGATTTCGCAGATCAAGCGATGAAAATCGTCGTCAAGCTGATGAAAGAGCTGCTGGTTGTTGGCGGCAATAGAGGCTTGCTGCTGATGCAGCATATCTTCCAGGTCACTGATCTGGCTGTCTGAAATGACCTTGAGCACAAGCTTCCAACAGGCAATTTCGAGTGCTGTTCTGATGAACTTCGCCTTCAGGACAGAGGCTTTCGAAATCTTTGAAATCACTGTTGCCCTTTGAGGGCGGATCAACAGAAGACCAAGTTGGGAGAGACGGTAAAAGGCGTCCCTGACAGGTTGCCGGGAAACCCCCAGATGTTTCGCAACCTCCGCTTCCGAGACTTTTGTTCCCGGCGGCAGTTCAAGCGACAGAATCTGCTGGTGCAGCTCGTCAAACACCGTGTCGGCAATTGACTGAATCTTTAACGGGCCGAGCGTCTTGAGTGCGCTGCTATCTGCCATCAGGTTTCCCTTCGTTGACACAACTACTCAGCTAGCATATCAGTTTACCAGTTTCAACATGAACCCGCGCGCTTCCCCGGATGGAGCGCTGACAGCAATTGGAACCGGTGAGATTTTTGGCGATGAGCAACAACAAGCTAGATCCGCAGCGGCTGTTTCCGGCTGACCCAGCATCAAGATCCGTCGCCGCAAAACTCTACGAGACGGTTGCGGGCCTGCCGATCATCAGCCCTCATGGGCACACCGATCCGCGATGGTTTGCAGAAGACAAAGCTTTTCCGGACCCGGCGCAGCTGTTCATCGTGCCGGACCACTACGTATTCCGGATGCTGTTATCACAAGGCATCGACCTCAGCGCGCTCGGTGTGCCGCGAACCGATGAAGGCTGGACGGAGCGGGACAGCCGGAAAATCTGGCGGCTGTTCGCGCAGAATTATCATCTCTTCCGGGCAACCCCGTCGCGCATGTGGCTGGACCACGCATTCCAGGAAGTGTTCGGCTGGAACAGCCGACTTTGCGCCGAGAATGCGGATGCTGCTTATGACCATATTGCCGATTGCCTGACACGGCCTGAATTCCGCCCACGAGCGCTGTTCGAACGGTTCAACATCGAAATCATCGCCACGACGGAGTCTCCGCTCGACGATTTGAAATGGCACCAGCAAATCCGCGACGATGACTGGAACGGCAGAGTGATCACCGCTTATCGCCCGGATCCGGTTGTTGATCCCGATTTTGAGGGCTTTACAGCCAATGTCGAAAAATTGGGCGAGCTGGCTGGCGAGGACACCACCTCCTGGAAGGGCTATCTTCGAGCTCACCGTGTCCGTCGTGAGTATTTCAAGTCATTTGGCGCAACTTCATCCGATCACGGACATCCGACCGCACGAACCGAAAACCTGTCTGAAAACAAGGTAGAAGAACTATTCCAGAAAGCTCTTACCGGCCGCTGCACGCCAGACGAAGCTGACGCTTTCCGTGGACATATGCTGACTGAGATGGCGTTGATGAGCCTGGACGACGGGCTGGTACTGCAAATCCATCCGGGCAGTTTCAGGAACCACTCCAACCCGATCATGGATATCTACGGCCGGGACAAGGGTTTCGATATCCCGACCTCAACTGACTATGTGAAGTCGCTCAGGCCGATGCTTGACCGTGTCGGGTTGGAAAAAGACCTCAGCATCATATTGTTCACACTGGATGAAACCGCCTATTCCCGGGAACTGGCGCCTTTGGCAGGAGCCTATCCGACCCTGAAACTCGGGCCGGCATGGTGGTTCCACGACAGCCCGGAAGGCATGCGCCGGTTCCGTGAGATGACGACTGAAACCGCCGGCTTCTACAACACGGTTGGTTTCAATGACGACACGCGCGCGCTCTGCTCGATCCCGGCGCGCCACGATGTGGCGCGGCGCGTCGACTGCGCCTTCCTTGCAACTCTTGTGACGTCAGGCAGGCTGGATGAGGACGAAGCCTTCGAGGTTGCCCACGACCTTACCTACAGGCTTGCGAAAGAGGCGTACCGGCTCTGAGGGTTTCCTGTCTGAAAATCTGAGCGATCAGGAAAGCCGTCCGCATGACGGTTCAATCCGCTGGCTCATCCGGAGGACGCAGCCAGGGGCAAGGACTGCATTTCACAGGGAAACCGAAGCTCTACGGTCGTGCCCTTGCCAGGCTCCGAGATGATACTCGCCGAACCGCCGCTCTGGCGGACGAAACCGTAGACCACTGCCAGTCCCAACCCGGCGCCTCCTTGGTCGGTCCTTGTCGTAAAATAGGGTTCGAACGCCTTGTCGACCTCTTCGTGGCTCATGCCGATGCCCTTGTCCTCGACCATAAGAACAACCTCGTCTGCCTGTTGCAGTGTCTTTACGCAGACCACTCCACCGTCCGGCATCGCCGCTGCCGCATTGAGACACAGATTGAGAACCGATTGCTCAAACAGTTCCGGATCCAGAAGCATGGCGGGCAGATCATTGTCCAGATCAAGTTTCAGGCTGCAGGTCTCGCCAATGGCGATCTCAAGGATATCGGCCATTCCGCGAAGCACCGCCGATAACTCGATCTTGCTGGAATTGATCGGCTGCTGACGGCCGATCGTCAGCATGCTGCTGGCAAGCGAGCGCCCCCGGTCGGCAGCCTTGCGGATTCGAGCAATGTTGCGCATCTGCTTCTGGCTGAACCCTCCATCCTGCTCCAGCAGACCCAGACTTCCCGTGATAATGCCGATCATGTTGCCGACTTCGTGGCTCAGCTGATGCGTCAGCCGCATGATGCCATCCAGTCGCATGGCCTTTGCAGCTTCAGCTTCCTGCTTGTCCAGAAGCGTTACATCGCGGGCAAGAAGCACGACACCATCGTCGCTCTGATGCGACAAAGAAATTTCGGTGACCGTGCCGTCCTCTGCGCGGTGCCGGACCGAGACAGGTTCGGTCAGAGGGCGTCCGTTGACGCCGCCTGGCAGAGTGTCGGTCTGAATCTCCGGGATCGGCTCCAGAAACTGCACCAGCGGCAACTTGCGGGCAGCACCCTTGTGTCCCATGAGCTCGATCACACGACGGTTCATGGTGATCGGAAGACCGGCTGCGTCGAAAATGGCAATACCTTCGTTCATGCTGCGGAAGGTCGATCGAATGGTTCGGGCAGCAGCTTCCGCAGTGCGGCGCAGACGCGTCACGCGATCCACGCTCTCCTTGAACGCCTGAAACGCGCTCTGAAGGTTCAAGAGTTCCGTTTCATCACCCTGGTAGACCGGTGGCCCAACGTCTTTCTGTCCCTTGGCCAGAGCATTCATGCCGCTGGAAAGGGAAACGATGCCTCTTGAGACGCGAATGGCGGAACGGATCGAAACGATGGCAATGGTTAGAACCAGCAGCGATGCCAGGGCGACGATAATCAAGAGGTTCTGTAGGGTCTGCGACGTCGACTGGAAGTCCTTGTTCAGCGTTTCAGTGACGATGTCGGATTGCGTTTCGGTCGCGAGTGAAAGTTCCCGCGCCACATCGTGCAGCCGTGCAATCGATGAACGCACGGCGAAAATTTCCAGGAGATAACTGGTTTGTGCCGCAAAGACCCGCTCATAGGGTTCCAGTTCGGCTTCCATCAGCTTTTCAGCGGGGATTGACCGGTCCCCGGTTTCTGCCACGTATCTGCGGCGCAACTCACCAAGCTGAAACAGGCTGCCCGAACTGGAGACGGAGTGGACGATCGCATTCAGGCGCTGACGCAGCTGCTTCTGCTTGACGGTTTCGCCAACTGCGATTTCACCCAGAGCTGAAGAAACCTGTTCCTTGTATTGTTGTGCGGTTTCAGCCTTGCCTGCCAAGGCCAGTGTCTGCTCCCTGATCTGACCCAAAAGCTCGAAAATCCGTGCATTCGCCGCCCGGTATGCTTCCTTTCCCGGTGGATATTCAGGGATCGTGCGCAGCAATTCGTCAACCTGCTCCACCAGCGCCCGGCTCTTGCTCGACACCCGGTAGGGCGACGTTGCATTCATCAGAAAGGGAGCACTGGAGACCAGATCCGACACCTGACGCGAGACAAGAGATGCATCTGCGAGGCTGGAATAGGCCTGCAGACCATAGGCAGCCGTTTCTTCCCTTGCCTTGAGCAGGCCATAGATCGCGATCGCCGACAGGGCAAAGGCAACGACGCAGATCAGCACGATGGCCGCTGGCAGTCGGAACGCGATTGAAGAAAGGACGGAGCGGCTGATCATCATGTCAGGTCGGCTTGGTCTCGGTGAAGGATATAGCCCTTGCCGCGACGGGTTTTGATATGGCGAGGCAGATCCGGATTACGCTCGATCTTGCGGCGAAGACGCAGAACAAGCACATCGACATTCCTGTCGATGAGACGGTCGGTTTCTGCACCGAGCTGCTCCAGGATCTGGGTGCGGCTGACCGGTTCATTCGGCGTCGCGGCGAGGATTTCCAACAAAGAAAACTCAGACGACGTCAATGTCTTCGACGGATCGGAGGTGCAGATTGCCTTGCGATTGACGAGGTCGATGACCCAGTCGCCCAAAAGGATCGCGGACGGCTCGTGCTGAACGGCAGGGTTTTCCTTTTCGCTTTTGAGGGCCGGATGCAGACGTCGCAGGACGGCCTTGATCCTCGCAGTCAACTCAATCGGTTCGAACGGCTTGACGACATAGTCATCCGCGGCCGTTTCCAGTCCCAGTACCCTTTCGGCCGCGCTGCCGGCTGCCGTCACCATGACGATGCCGATATCCATTTGCGATCTCAGCTTTTGAGCAAAGACACGCCCCGACATGCCAGGCAGATTGTGATCCACCAGCACCAGGTCGAAGTGCCTTGCCGCCAGAACGCCGGCGGCTTCTTCGGCGGAACTGGCAATGTAGGGTAACCAGCCTTCGGCTTCTAAAAGATCCGAAATAAGCTCCGCCATATCCGGATCGTCTTCGACAATCAGGATATTGATGCCTTCATTCAGCAATATGCATTCCTCCCAAAACGCATAATATGCATCGTCGACGCATAAGCAAAGTACTGATTTTCCTTATGTTTGTTACATTTGTAAGGTTTGTAATATTTGCAACTTTTTTCCTATGCCGGCGAAACAACGGTAACCAAATTACAGTTGTGAATGTCGCTACTTCTGCCATGTTGGTGAGGTTCCTGGAGCCTTGTCTCCTGGATGGGAGGAAACATGAAACTTGTCACGCCACTCGGAGTGAGCGCAGCCATCTGGCTGTCGATTTCGCTCGCCGATGCTTCGGCTCAGGACCTGAACGTTCTGTGCGGTGTTGATGAGGCATGGTGCCAGTCCATGGAAGAGGCTTTCGAAGAGAAAACCGGCTTCAAAGTTTCCACGAAACGCAAGAGCACGGGCGAAATCCTCGACCAGATTCGGGCTGAGAGCGAAGACCCCAAGACGGATATCTGGTGGGGTGGAACCGGCGACACCCATTTGCAGGCCGTTGCCGAGGACCTTCTCGAACCCTACCGATCCTACAATGAAGATGACGTCCTTCCCTGGGCGCAGAACTTTTATCTGATGTCGGGCGGCATGTCCGCGGGTGTCTATGCCGGCGCGCTTGGCTTTTCCTACAATTCGGAAGTCCTGTCCAAGCACGGCGTGTCCGCGCCTTCGTGCTGGAAGGACCTGACAGATCCGCAGTATCGCGGCCTCATCCAGATGGCCAATCCGAACTCTTCCGGAACGGCTTACACGACATTGGCAACACTGGTTCAGTTGCTGGGTGAAGACGAAGCCTTCAAGTACCTGATCGCCCTCAGCAGAAACATTTCCGAATTCACAACGTCGGGCGCCGCGCCGGTCAAGGCAGCAGCACGCGGCAAGACCGGGATCGGCATCTCCTTCATTCATGACGCGGTGACGCAGAAAGCAGCCGGTGTACCGCTCGTCATCGTCGCTCCATGCGAGGGGACAGGATACGAAATCGGCGCCGTCAGTATCGTGAGAGGCGCCCGGAACATGGAAGCGGCCCGCCAGTTTGTCGACTTTTCGCTGAGTCCTGCAGGACAGGCGACCGGAGCGGCCTCAGGTCAGAACCAGATCCCGTCAAACGCAAAAGCCGCGCTGCCGCCGGCAGCTCCCGATATCTCGTTGATCAGAATGGTCGACTACGATTTTGCGACTTTCGGCTCACCTGAGCAGAGACGAAGGTTGCTTGAACGCTTCGATGGCGAAGTGCTCCAGAACACAGAGCCCAAAGCCATGAACTAGAGGATTTTCAATCACGTCAGATCTGACCGGCAACGGACCGTTCACGCGGCTCCGAACGGGAGAGCTATGCCCTAAGCCGGTCATGACCCAGCCAAATGGCTGAATCCGGTTGTCTGAACCGGAATATCAAACATCAGGCAAACGCCCTAAGTGGAGGAAACTAAATGTCAATTAAAGCTCTTTCTATCGCGATGCTGGCCACGACGGCAGCATTCACCGTTTCGCAGGCCCAGGCAGCAGGCAACCTCAATGTCATCTGCTCGGCGGACGTCGTCATCTGCGAACAGCTCAAAGGCGATTTCGAAAAGCAGCACGACATCAAGGTAAACATGGTGCGCCTGTCCTCAGGTGAAAGCTATGCCAAGATCCGTGCGGAATCACGCAATCCCAAGACCGATATCTGGTGGGGCGGCACCGGCGACCCGCACCTGCAGGCAGCCTCCGAAGGCCTGACCCAGGAGTACAAGTCCGAAAAACTCGGCGATCTTCACGAATGGGCGCAGAAGCAGGCGGAAAGCTCCGGCTACAAGACTGTCGGCATCTATGCCGGTGCACTCGGTTGGGGCTTCAACACCGAAATCTTCAAAGACAAAGGCTACAAGGAACCGGTTTGCTGGGCGGACCTTCTGAACGAAGAACTCAAGGGTGAAGTTCAGGTCGCAAACCCGAATTCTTCCGGCACTGCTTACACGACCCTTGCATCTCTGGTTCAGATCATGGGTGAAGACAAGGCGTTCGAATACCTGAAGGAACTGAACAACAACATCTCGCAGTACACCAAGTCCGGCTCTGCTCCGGTCAAGGCGGCCGCACGTGGAGAAACCGGCCTCGGCATCGTCTTCCTGCATGATGCGGTTGCACAGGCCGCATCCGGTTTCCCGGTCAAGGCAATCGCACCTTGCGAAGGCACCGGCTACGAAATCGGCTCCATGTCGATCGTCAAGGGCAGCAAGAACATGGACAACGCCAAGGTCTGGTACGACTGGGCACTTTCTCCCGAAGTCCAGTCCCGCATGAAAGACGCCAAGTCCTTCCAGCTTCCGTCCAACAAGGCCGCCGAAGTGCCGAAGGAAGCACCGAAGTTCGAAGACATCAAGTTGATCGATTACGATTTCACCACCTACGGCGACCCGAAGACCCGCAAGGCTCTTCTTGAGCGTTGGGATGAGGAAGTCGGCGCAATCGCCAACTAATCGAGCTCCCAGGGCGGGTCTGCACCGGGGCCTTCGGGCTCTGGTGCAGGCCCAAATCATATGACTTACCGAAATGACAGGGGTGGCCATGCAAAGTGGCAATAAACGGCTGGATTATCTCCTTGTAATGGGGCTGATCTCGTTTCTAATTCTGCCTTGGTACAGGGTGGAGGGGGGCTTCTTTGCCTTTGAATGGCTGTCCAACTTCCTCTCCTCGTCAGACCTTGCACCTGGCATCCTGCAAATGTTTGTCGAGGGACGCAGCTGGCTGGTTCTGGCTCTCGCATTCTTTCTGCTTGGTGCAGGCGCGCGTTTTGTCTCCGACGCTGACAAGCGCGGCAAGCTCATGGTGATTGCCGGCGGCCTTGGCATTGTCTACATGACCATGCAGGGCCTCGCGATCAGTTTCACCGGTTGGGCCTGGACCTTCATGGACAACAACTTCGGGATGCTGGCGACGGGCCAACCGGCCATGGGCGCCGGTGCCATCGTGCTGTCCCTTGTCTTTGTTCTTTTCATCGCCTTCGGCTTTGCCGAGCGCGGTGTGATGAAGGGTGATGCCTTCGTCGTCGGTTCGATTTCCGTCCTGATCTTCCTGGTGACCGTCTTCATCTTCTATCCGATCGGCAGCATGTTCGTCGGTTCGTTTCAGGATTTTGACGGTTCGTTCAAGCCGGACGGCTTCTTTGAGAACATGCAGGATCCATCAATCTGGAGCCTGAATTGCGTTGTTGGCGCAGGACGCTGCGGCGTTGCCTGGCGCACACTGACCCTAGCGGTGATGACCGGGATCGGCTCGACTGTGCTGGGGCTTGCCTTCGCGCTCGTGGCAACGCGCACCAATTTTCCGTTCAAGAAAGGGCTGCGGCTGCTGACGGTTCTGCCGATCATTACCCCACCTTTCGTGATCGGCCTGGCACTGACGCTTCTTTTCGGCCGCTCAGGCGTCGTCACCGAGGCGCTTGATTTCCTCTTCGGCATTGAACCGAGCCGCTGGCTCTACGGTTTGACCGGTATCTGGATTGCGCAGGTTCTCTCCTTCACCCCTATTTCGTTCCTGGTGTTGATCGGCGTCGTTGAGGGTGTCAGTCCGTCGATGGAAGAAGCCTCGCAAACCTTGCGTGCTGATCGCTGGCGGACTTTCTGGAAGGTTTCTCTGCCTTTGATGAAGCCGGGTCTGGCAAACGCTTTCCTGATCGGTTTCATCGAGAGCATGGCCGACTTCGGCAACCCGCTGGTGCTCGGTGGCAGCCATGGCGTTCTCTCAACGGAGATTTTCTTCGCGGTGGTCGGATCGCAAATCGATCCATCACGGGCAGCGGTTCTCGCGATTGTCCTGCTCAGCTTCACACTGACGGCGTTCCTTGCACAGAGACTTTGGTTGTCGGGCAAGAACTTCGCAACGGTAACCGGCAAGGGCGATAGCGGTCAGCACGCCGGGCTGCCCAAGAGCCTGTCCATTTCTGTCTACGGCATCGTTATCCCCTGGATGGGCTTCACGTTGGTCGTCTACGGCATGATCATATTTGGCGGGTTCGTGAAGACCTGGGGTCTGGACAACTCCCTGACGCTGGAACACTACGCGCGCGCCTTCTCCGTCGACTTTGAAGATGGGGCCTTCGTCTGGACCGGCGTTGCCTGGAACTCCTTCTGGACGACCATGGAAATCGCGCTGATCTCGGCTCCCTTGACCGCGGCTGTCGGTCTTCTGACCGCCTACATCATCGTCCGGCAGACTTTCGCAGGCAAGAACGCCTTTGAATTCGCCCTGATGATGAGCTTCGCGATCCCGGGCACCGTTATCGGCATCAGCTACATCATGGCGTTCAACCTGCCTCCGCTCGAGATGACCGGTTCAGCCCTGATCCTGGTTGCGTGCTTCGTCTTCCGAAACATGCCGGTCGGCGTTCGCGGCGGCGTTGCTGCCATGAGCCAGATCGACAAGAGCCTGGATGAAGCTTCCCTGACCCTGAAGGCAAACAGTGCACGTACGTTGCGCAAGGTGATCCTGCCTTTGCTGCGTCCGGCTATTACCGCAGCACTGGTTTATTCCTTCGTCAGGGCGATCACGTCGATCAGCGCGGTTATCTTCCTCGTCAGCGCGGAATACAACATGGCGACGTCTTACATCGTCGGCCTCGTCGAAAACGGCGAATACGGCATCGCGATCGCCTATTCCTCGATGCTGATCTTCGTGATGATCACGGTCATCACCGTGTTCCAGCTGCTGGTTGGCGAACGGCGTCTGCGCCGGGAAAACCGGGTCTCCGGTCTCATCAAGTCACGTAAATTTCGTATGTCGCAGGAGAAAACTGCATGACTACCCTGAAAAGCGGATCCGTCGTATTTGAAAACGTTCGCAAGGACTTCGGCACGTTCACCGCGATCCCGGACCTTTCCCTCACGATCGAGCCCGGCAACCTGGTGACCCTGCTCGGGCCATCCGGCTGCGGCAAGACCACTACGCTGCGCATGCTGGCCGGACTGGAACATCCGACCTCAGGAAAGATCCTGATCGGCGGCAAGGACGTGACCATGCTTCCCGCTCACGAGCGGGACGTGTCCATGGTCTTCCAATCCTATGCGCTGTTCCCGCATATGAACGCGGTGGACAATGTCGCCTACGGGCTTGAGTCCTCCGGCTTCAAAAAGAAGGAAGCGCGCGAACGTGCTGAAGACGGCCTTGTGCAGGTCGGTCTTGAAGGCATGGGACATCGCCTTCCCGCCGAACTTTCCGGCGGCCAGCAGCAACGTGTTGCGGTGGCCAGGGCGCTGGTTCTGGAACCGCAGGTTCTGCTGCTTGACGAACCGCTCTCCAACCTTGATGCACGTCTTCGCCGAAAGGTACGGACGGACATCCGCGAGCTGCAGCAGCGGCTTGGCTTCACCGCTGTCTACGTTACGCACGACCAGGACGAAGCCCTCGCGGTGTCCGATCGGATTGTCGTGATGAAAGACGGCAAGATTGCCCAGTCCGACACGCCGCAGAACCTCTATGACGAGCCTGTCTCCGCATTCATTGCGGACTTCATGGGCGAGGCGAATGTCATTTCCTGCGAGGTCATCGAGCAGGCCGGAGATCTGGCAACCATCAATGTCGGCGGTCTGCAGCACAAACTGACTTCAAAACGCGCCAAGGTCGGTCAGGCGAAACTGGCGGTCAGACCGGGTGCGGTTACTCTGGATCCGGACACCGATACGGGCCTTGGCGGTGAAATTCTGACCACCGCCTATCTTGGTGATCACGTCGAATATGAAGTGGAGACTCCGGTCGGCAACTTTTTCGTCATCGATCACGCCGTAGAACGGTTTTTGTCACCCAAAACGACCGTTTCCATCGGCTTCCGCAATCGCGGCCTTGCCTTGATCGATGCCTGAGCATAGACAACATGATCATCTCCAAAACTGAGGATACGATAGACTTGGACAAGCGCTTCCAGCTCGCACAAGAAATGGCTGAAGAAGCCGGGACCCTGGCCCTGGACTATTTCCAGCGACGCCACGAACTGATGATTGAAACCAAACGCGACCTGCACGACGTCGTTTCAATTGCTGACCGGAATGTTGAAGACCTCATCCGCAAAAGGATCGCGGCATCCTTTCCCGATGACGGCATTCTAGGGGAAGAGCACGGTTACGAAGAGGGCACCAGCGGGTACACATGGGTCGTGGACCCGATCGACGGAACCGCTCCTTTTCTCAACGGCCTGTCCAGCTGGTGCGTTTCCATAGCGGTGCTTCGGGACGGCGAGCCGGTCATCGGCGTCATCAAGGCTCCCTGCGATGATGAAACCTTTGCCTCCATGAAAGGCAAAGGTGCGTCCTTGAACGGCCAGGCCCTCGAACTGGACGCCGCAAGAACGCTGCAGAACGGTCTCACCGGTATCGGCGGCAACAGCCATGTGCCACCGGCAATGATCGGCGCATCAATCACGTCGCTCCTGGAAGCGGGTGGAAATTTCGTGCGTACCGGTTCCGGCGCGCTCATGCTGGCCCACGTGGCAGCCGGCCGGCTCGTCGGTTACTACGAGCCTTACATGCACGCCTGGGACTGCCTGGCCGGATATTGCCTGGTCAAGGAAGTCGGCGGTGCGCACCTTCACTTCCCAGTCGAAGGTGAGGCAATCCGCAAGGGGTCTCCAGTCCTGGCCGCAGGTCCCGGTGCCTTCCGCGACCTGGAAGAGCTTGCGCCCAAGATCGAGAATTTCTGAGCTGCCTGACCGCATGTGCTTGAGCTGACCTGCACCACAGGTTCGTGGTGATTTCAGAAATCAAAAGGCCGGCAGCAGCCGGCCTTTCGCGTTAGTCATGTGTCTTCAAAACGATGCCCGGCTCTGCTGAAGCGCGGAGCAGGTGCAACCGAGTAACGCCCGTTTTCCTTTGTGATGGTTCCACGGCCTCTGATGTGCTCGCCAAGATGCGCATTCGCAGTGGTTGCCACCCAGGAAATGCAGGCATCCGGCGCCGCCACGGCCTGTTCCAGCTCCGCACTGCTCATTGAAGCTACCCTTGCCTCAATGAGCCGGCTCATTTGCGGCCAGTTTTTCTTGTCCATCTGGTTTTGAAAGAGTGGATCATTCAGATCCAGCGCCTTGCACATGGCCAGGTAGAACTTGGGTTCTATGGCTCCCACCGCAATGTGCCGGCCCTCAGCAGTTCGATAACATCTGTAAAAGGGGGCAGCGCCGTCCAGAAGGTTGCTCTGACGTTCCGGCGACCAGAGACCGGCATTCTGCCAGCCGTAGTGCAGCGCCATTAGCAAGCTTGCCCCATCCACCATCGAAGTGTCGACAACCGAGCCCTCCCCCTTCGCCCGCGCCGACAGAACCGCGGCAAGCACACCAAAGGCTCCGAGCAATCCACCTCCGGCAAAGTCGCCGACAAGCGGTAGTATTGGCGCGGGATCCTGGGCGGCATGTCCCGCAGCATGGAGAGCGCCTGTTTGCGCAACGTAGTTGATATCATGCCCAGGATGGTCGGCAAGAGGCCCCGTCTGCCCGTATCCGGTGATCCTGCAATAGACCAGCGACGGATTGAGCTTGCGGCAAACCTCAGGTCCCAGCCGAAGCCTTTCCATCACGCCCGGACGATGACCTTCCAGCAACACGTCTGTTCCGGCAATCCTTGCAAGCGCCTGATCCCGGCCCTCATCCGACTTCAGGTCGAGCTGAACGATGGCTGAGCGCCCCCGCAGCAACATGTCATCCTGACCGGCATCAACGCCGTTGGGCTGTCCTCCAGGACGCGTGATCCGGGTTATCTCAGCACCGTGATCGGCAAGCATCATGGCGCAGAAGGGAACCGGTCCGATCGCATCGAATTCAAGCACTTTCAGCCCGGCAAGCGGATTTACCATGCTCATGCTGCAGACCGCTTGTGCATGAAGGCGGCGCGATCACAGGACGCAACCAACACATTGTCCTGATTGAAAGCTTCGTGGCGAAACCGGACAATCCCGGCACCGGGCCGCGATCGACTTTCACGGCACTCTTCAACCGTTGTGCGCACCCGTAAGGTATCGCCGTGAAAAACAGGCGCGGGGAATTCAACATCTGTCATGCCAAGATTGGCAATCGTCGTTCCCAGAGTGGTCTCGGAAACCGACAGACCAATCATCGCGCCCAGAGTCAGCAGCGAATTGACCAGCGGTTTGCCGAACTCGGTCTTTTCGGCGAAATGCCGGTCTATGTGCAACGGCTGGGAATTATAGGTCATCGAGCAGAAGAACATGTTGTCTGCCTCGGTGATGGTGCGGGTAATGGCATGGTCGATCACCATGCCTTCTTCGAATTCTTCGTACCAGAGACCCGCCATTGCTACCCCCTCTGTTCTTCGTTGAGTTGCAACTGCACTAGCAGTGCTCCGGCTTCGACGCTTTCCCCCGGTATCGCCCCGACGCTTTCAACAGTTCCGGCTGTCGGTGCTTTCAGCTCCATCAGCAGTTTCATGGATTCCATTACCACCAGCGTTTCTCCTGCTGCTACTGAAGCGCCCTTTTGCGTCAGCACATTCACCACCAGACCTGGCATCGTTGCCGCAATCCGATCCGGTGCTGCCGATGTTTCCTGATATTGAGCAGCATTGTAATCACCCAGCTGAACGACCTGATGGGCGGCATCAAAGTCCTTGCCCCAAACATGTATGGTGCTACCGGAGATCAAAACTCCAATGGATTCCTGCACGCCATTTCGCTCAACACGAAGTACGCCAGGCTCGAGCCAGCTGGCCGACAGTCTTTCTTCATCTGGAGGTCCGCCGACAACAAGCCGGTTTTCAGCTTCGCTTTGAATAGAAATCCGGTTTTCCGGCATCTTTGCATCCACATAGACCGCCTGAGCAGCTCGCCCCGCCGCTTCCAGGAGCCGAAACCCTCCGAGAGACTGCCAGGGAGACAAGCCTTTGGCGGGGCCCAGATGGTGGGCCAGAACGGCGTAGAGCAATGTCTCATCTGGCGTTTGCCGCCAGCCCTCACACCATTCCTGCCTCAGAAATTCCGTCGTGATTTCACCTGCCTGAAACCGTTTTGTTCGAAGCGCGTCCCGCAAGAACTGGCGCGTGGTTCTGAGCCCGGCGATCTCCGTTTTTTCCAGGCCCGCAACAAGCTTTCGGCGCGCCGCTTCGCGATCCGGACCATGAGAGATCACTTTTGCAATCATGGAATCATAGCTGGAGCCGACAACCGATCCGGTCCCGACACCGGCATCACAGCGAATCTCTTCCGGAACCCGCCACTTCAACACGGTTCCCGTTTCCGGGCGAAAGCCGTCCGCGGCGTCTTCCGCCGTCAACCGTGCCTCAATCGCATGACCGGCGCACATCACCTGATCCTGCGTCAGTCCCAGCGGCTCACCAGCAGCGATCCGCAGTTGCTGCTCGACCAGATCGAGGCCGGTCACTTCTTCAGTGACAGTATGCTCCACCTGAAGGCGGGTGTTCATTTCAAGAAAGAAGAACTCGCCCGTCGCAGCGTCCATGACAAATTCGACCGTACCAGTGCTGTCGTAGCCGATTTTCCGGCCCAGCCCTACGGCCGCCTCACAAAGAGCCTGACGCGTTTCTTCGGTCAGGTTCGGAGCCGGGGCTTCTTCCAAAATCTTCTGGTGGTTCCGCTGAACCGAGCAATCACGCTCGAACAGATGAATCACATTGCCATGCTTGTCGCCCAGCAGCTGCACCTCGACGTGTCGTGGGTTCTGGATCAATTTCTCAATCAGCAACCGGTCATCGCCAAAGGACCTTGCAGCCTCCGTGCGCGCGGCACCGATTGCGGCTTCAAGGTCGATCGGCTCAAAAACGGCGCGCATGCCCTTGCCACCTCCGCCGGCGCTGGCCTTGACCATCACGGGCAAGCCGATTTCATGTGCGGCGGCCACAAGCGCAGTATCGCTTTGATCATCTCCCGCATATCCCGGTATGCAGGGAACGCCTGCCTCAAGCGCGATTTTCTTGGCCGCGATCTTGGACCCCATCGACGTGATGGCTTCCAGATGCGGACCGACCCATACAAGCTCCTGCGCCGCGCACCCTTCGACCAAATCAGGTTGCTCGGACAAGAACCCATAACCCGGGTGGATAGCCTTCGCGTCCGTCAACCTTGCGGCTTCGAGAATCTTGTCCGTACACAGATAGCTTTCACGCGCTGGCGCAGGCCCTATGGCCACCGCCTGGTCGGCCATGCGCACATGAAGTGCGCCTTGATCGGCTTCCGAAAACACGGCAATCGTGCGCAGCCCCAGTTTTCGGGCCGTCCTGATGATGCGGCAGGCAATCTCACCGCGATTGGCAATCAGCAGACTGTCAAACATCCGGGTCCTCACATCCTGTAAACAGGGCGTGGCCCCGTATCCTGTTCTTCTCCCGCAGAGAGCGAAATGCACAAACCGAGCACATCGCGTGTCTGGTTCGGTTCGATGATGCCGTCGTCCCACAGCCTTGCCGTGGCGTAGTAGGGATCGGATTGCTCTTCGAACTGCTTGCGGGTTTTGGCATCAAGGGCTGCAATGTCCTCTTCGCTCGCCTCGAACTTGAGACTGGCACGGCGAAGATCGGTCACGACCGTTGATGCCACATCCGGGCTCATTGTCGCGATCCGGGCGTTGGGCCACGAAAACAGGAATCGCGGCCGAAAGCCCCGGCCGCACATGCCGTAGTTCCCGGCTCCATAGCTGCCACCGACGATGACGGTGAATTTTGGAACCCGGGCATTGGAAACCGCATAGACCAACTTGGCTGAATGCTTGGCGATCCCCGCCTTCTCCGCTTCTGTTCCAACCATGAAGCCGGTTATGTTCTGAAGGAAAAGAAGGGGGATCTGACGCTGGTCGCACAGTTCGATGAAATGCGCGCCCTTGAGCGAGCTTTCCGAAAACAAAGCGCCATCGTTTGCCAGAACTCCAACCGGATAGCCGTGGATGTGCGCAAAACCTGTGATCAGGCTTGCGCCGTAGTCCGGCTTGAACTCGGACAGAACAGACGTATCGACCATCGAGCGGATCAATGCCCGCATGTCAGCAGGGCGTTTCAGATCAACGGGCGCATAGTCTTCCGGATCTCCTGAGTTGGCCAAAGGTGCGGCCGGGTGCCTGGGCGGCGGCGTGATTGCCCTCTCGCTGCCAAGATTGGCCACGATCTCACGGAGCTTTTGTAATGCCGTTTCCTCATCGGCTGCCACGTGGTCGCTTACGCCGGAGACAGTCGTGTGCATATCTGCTCCGCCAAGGGTTTCGCCGTCGACGATTTCGTTGATCGCTGCCTTTACGATTTGCGGACCGCCGAGATGAATGCGCCCGGTGCCCCTGACCATGATCACCTGATCCGACAAAGCGGGAATGTAGGCGCCGCCCGCCGTGCAACCGCCAAACACAACAGAGATTTGCGGTATGCCGGCTGCCGACATTTGGCATTGCCGCCAAAAACTACCGCCGAAATGATCCTGGTCCGGAAAGACGCGGTCCTGCTCGGGCAGAAATGCGCCGCCACAGTCGACCAGGTAAAGGCAGGGCAATCGATGCTGCTGGGCGATCTCCTGGGCTCGGGAATGCTTGCGCACAGTCTCGGCAAAGAACGAGCCACCTTTGACCGTCGCATCATTGGCGATGATCATGCAGGGCCGACCATGGACCAGGCCGATGCCTGTCACGATACCGGCACCCGGTACTTCTCCGCCGTACAGCCCGTGGGCCGCCAGAGATGACAATTCCAGGAAGGCGGTTTCCGCATCGAGCAGGATTTCGATCCTGTCCCGCACGAAAATCTTGCCTCGCTGCTGATGCCGGGTCCGGAATCGTTCACCGCCGCCTTCAGACGAAAGTCGCTGGGTTTCCCGCAATTCGGCGATGAGATCGGTCATTTCGACCATTGCCGTCACCTTTCTTCCAATTCTTCACTGTTGACTTCTACCTAACGGCCGTTAGAAATAAATGTCAACAGCTCGTGTCGAATTGGAGATTTCGATGGATGCAATCGAGAGAGACTGGGTCACCCTGGAGGTATCGGATGCCGTCGGTACGCTGACGCTGTCTGCACCTGACCAACTGAACGCCATCCATGAGCCGATGATGGATCAGCTTGTCCGGCGACTTGAGGACCTCCATGGCGACGAGAGTGTCAGGGCGGTGATCGTGACCGGTTCGGGGCGAGGTTTTTGTTCCGGGGCCCATGTCGGCGAGATGGCTGCCCTCGAGGACAAGGGCTCCGGCATTTACAATTTGCTCCACGACGGCTGGAACCGGGCAGTGCGTCTGATCCGATCCATGCCGAAACCCGTCGTCAGCGCGGTCAACGGAATTGCGGCAGGAGGCGGCGTCGGCCTTGCGCTCTCCGCAGATATGGTTCTGGCAGCCCGGTCGGCCCGTTTCATCCAGGTTTTCGGCCCAAAACTGGGCGTCATTCCGGACGTCGGCAGCACCTGGTTGCTTCCGCAGGCCTTGGGCAGGACAAAAGCCCTACAGCTAATGCTGACCGGAGAAGCTCTGGATGCGTCAAAAGCCGAGAGCTGGGGCCTCATCTCTCGCTGTGTTGAGGACGATGACCTCGCCCGCGAAGCGTTCACTCTTGCTCATGAGCTTTCACTCGGACCGATAGATGCTTTCGTCGCAATCCGGAAAGCCGTGGACCATGGCCTGACTTCTAGTCTGGATCAGACTCTCGACCATGAGCGCGACACCAACGCACGCCTTTGCGCGGGTCCGGATTTTGAGGAAGGCACTTCTGCCTTTGTCGACAAACGCAGACCTGACTTCACTAGAAATTCGAAGAAAAAGGACATGTTACAACGATGAGCGCACTCGGCTTTGACGCAACCACAGCCAGCAGCTTCTTCTTTGAAGAGGAGCACCATCTGCTGCGCGCGCAAGTGCGCCGCTTTGTCGAAGAGGAAATCAAACCCTACGCCGATGCCTGGGAAGAAGAAGGCGCCACGCCGCGCGAGCTGTTGCGTAAAATGGGCGAACTCGGCTTCTTCGGCATTCGTTATCCTGAACAGTTTGGAGGATCGCACATGGACGAACGCGCCACGGTGGTCCTGGCTGAGGAGCTCGGACGATGCACCTACGCAGGCGTTGCCATCACAGCGCTCGTTCACACGGACATGGCTTCCGTTCACATCTTCAATGCAGGCAATGACGCGCAAAAAAAGAAGTACCTGCCCCGGGTGATCTCGGGCGACATCATAACCGCAGTCGGCGTGACCGAACCCGACGCGGGCTCCGACGTGAAGAGTATCCGTACCACTGCACGGCGGGAGGATGACGGATATGTTCTGAACGGTGCCAAAACCTTCATCACAAACGGTGTTCTTGGAGATGTTTACTGCGTAGCGGCGAAGACCGATACAAGCGGCAGACCCAGCCAATCTGTAACCATGTTCATCGTTGAAAAGGAAACGCCCGGATTTTCGGTTTCGAAATCGTTGAAAAAACACGGCTGGCTAAGCTCCGACACGGCGGAACTGTCATTTGTCGACGCGTTCGTTCCTGCAGAAAACGTGCTTGGTCAGGAGGGGCGCGGTTTCTACGAAATCATGAAGAACTTTCAGAACGAGCGGCTTGTGCTTGGCGCCATGGCCATGGGCGAAGCGCAGGCAGCGATCGAATTGACGGTCAACTATGTCAAGGATCGCAAGGCCTTCGGAGCGCCGCTCTGGGACAAGCAGGTCATCCGCAAACGACTGGCAGAACTGAGCGCGAGGGTCGAAGCCGGACGACAGATGGTTTATGCCACGGCAGCCCGTGCCGCGCATGGTGAAGACCTTGTCCGCGAGGTTTCGATGATCAAGGCCTATTGCGGAGAACTGGTGAACGAGGTCATGTATGCCTGCGTTCAGTTTCACGGCGGTATGGGTTTCATGCGGGAAAGTGCTATTGAACGCATGTCGCGTGACGCGCGGGTGCAAGCCATTGGCGGCGGCGCAACCGAGGTCATGCTGGAAGAAGTCGCCAAACGGATGTAACCGCATGGAATATTGGTCGTTTTCAAACGGGTTCGGGCAGGACAACCTGATCAGAAACACGGGCGAGCTCCCTCGCCCCGGTCCACGTGACGTTTTGCTGGAAATGCGGGCGGCCTCACTGAATTATCGCGACCTTGTCGTCATGCGCGGTCAGCATGGAAAGATGGTCCAGCCTCCGCTCATTCCGTTGTCCGACGGTGTCGGCATTGTGACCGAAACGGGAAGCGACGTTACAGGCTTCAGCGTTGGCGACAGGGTCTGTCCGGCCTTTTACCAGCACTGGCAAGGCGGCCCTCCTCCGGCCGATCTCGAAGTTGGACGGCTTGGCGGTCCGCTTGACGGCGTTTTGGCAACCCACTGCGTTTTCCCCGCCTCCAGCCTTGTGCGGGTTCCGGAATACCTCAGCGACGAGGAGGCTGCGACACTGCCTTGCGCCGGTGTGACGGCATGGAGCGCCTTAAGCGAACCGGCTCCGGTCCGCCCGGGTGAAACGGTGCTTATTCTTGGTACCGGCGGTGTCGCGCTGATCGCCTTGTTGCTTGCCAAGGCTTCTGGCGCGCACACTATCATCACGACATCCGGAGCTTCGAAAGCGGAAAAGGTCCGCGAGCTTGGCGCCGATATCGTGATTGACAGATCGATTGACGAAAACTGGGCACAGACTGTCAAAAAGGCCACCGGTGGCATTGGCTGCGACCGCGTTCTGGAACTGGGTGGCGCGGAAACCCTGGGAGATTCCATCAAGGCTGTCAGAACAGGTGGAACAATTGTCCTGATCGGCAATGTGACTGGTAACAATGCGGACCTGTTCCTGCCGCTCGTCCTGACGCGGCGGTTGACCCTTCATTCGGTTTCCTGCGGATCGCGCGCCGCTTTCGAGGCAATGAACCGGGCACTGGAGCAACACGAAATTCGACCGGTGATTTCCGAAACCATTCCCTTTGAAAAAGCCCCTGCTGCTTTCACGGCACTTGAGACACACAAAGGCGTTGGAAACATCTGTATCTCTTCCTTTCAGGGGAGCGAGAGGTGAGCGAAGAAACCAGACCTTCCAGGCATCGAACCAAGGCGAAGGCCGCGGAGGCCCGGCGTGAAATCCTGGGAGTGGCGGCGCGCATGATGCGCGAGACCGGTTATGCCGACATGTCGCTTAGGGACCTGGCCGCCGAAGTCGGCATGAAGGCCGGAAGTCTTTATTATCATTTCCCATCCAAGGAAGCGTTGGCCACGGAAGTCATGCGTCTCGGGGTCGAAGTGGTGGAAGACGCCGTGCGTGGAGAACTGGAGCAAAACGGTCAACTGACGGCGCGAGAGCGACTTGTTCTTGCAATGCGCACACATTTGAAAACTCTTTTGTCGGAGAGCGATTTTTCATCCGCGCATATTAGATGCTACCCTTTTGTGCCCGAAACGGTCAGGGAAGAACTGAAAGCGGTACGCCGCGCTTACAATTCAGTCTGGAATGACATTATCGGTGTCTATCTGGGCACAGCGGCCACACCGGTCCAAATCCGTCATTTGCGCTACACGTTGCTTGGCGCCATGAACTGGTCTCTGGAATGGTTCAACTCCGATCGGGATGATGTCGACGCCTATGTGACCTCCATCGCCGACCTGCTTCCCGAACGGGATTAGCGACATGCCTTTACCGCCTCACAAGCACCGTTCCTGGCTGTTTGCGCCTGCTGATGATGCCAGAAAAACAGAAAAGGCACTGTCGACTGCAGCCGATGTTGTCATTCTGGACCTGGAAGACGCTGTGCCGCCGCACCGGAAAACCGAAGGTCGCGCGATGGCCGCGGCCGCACTTCAGCGCAGAAGCCGCCCTGCCCGTTACGTGCGTGTCAATGGACTGGATACGGGCTTGACGGAACTGGACGTGGCGCAAACCATCGCGAGCTCACCTGACGGTTATCTGCTGCCCAAATGCGAAGGCCCACAAGATATCGACCGCCTTGCCGGAATTATCCGCGCCCACGACCCCGAAACGCTTCCCGGTATTGTTGCGATCTGCTCAGAGACTGTCCGCGCGGTCCGAAACCTCATGCGGCTCGATTGGGCGCACCCGCTCCTGGTCGGACTGACCTGGGGTGGTGAGGACCTACAGGCTGATCTCGGCGCTCTGGCAAACCGGGACCGGGACAACTCTTATCTTTCGCCCTTCGTGGCAGCGCGTGATCTGGCGCTGTTCGCAGCCAAGGATGCCGGAGTGTTGGCGATTGATTCCGTCTACACCGATTTTCGCGATGAAGAAGGTCTTGCTCTTGAAACCCAGCAGGCACGGGCGATTGGCTTCGACGGGAAGCTGGCCATACACCCGGCGCAGATTGCTCCGATCCACCGGAAGCTGGCTCCTGCAAAGAACGAACTGGAATGGGCGCAGCGCGTGATCGAAACGCTGCAAGCTGCGGGTGACGGGGTTGCTCAGCTCGACGGGAAGATGCTCGACCGCCCTCACCTGAAGCTCGCGGAAAAGATCCTCCGAAGCGTGTCAGAGTGAGCCCTATCTATTCCGAAAGCCGCAATTCGGCGACGAAGTCATAGGCGTCACCGCGATACAGGGACTTGGTGAACTCCGCGACTCGTCCGTTTTCCTGATAGGAAATGCGCTGAATGTTCAGACCGGCATCGCCTTCGGCAACTCCCAGAAGTTCCGCATCCTCGGCTGAAAGATTGACCGCCGAAATCTTCTGCAGGGCACGCACCGGGCGCTGGCCTGTCAGATCAAGGACCTCGTAAAGCGACGTGATGACCTGCAATGGATTGGGCAGAATGTCGAGAGGCAATGCCGCCCGTTCCAGAGCCATCGGCCTGCCATCCGCCTCACGCAGACGGGAAATGCGCGCAACGGACGCGTCCGGCTGCAACTCCAGTATGGACACTTCTTCGGCAGAAGGGAGAAAGATACCGCGCTCCAGCCACTTCGACGTTGTCTCCATTCCCCGTCGTTTCATGTCTTCGCTGAAAGACGTGAGAAACGAGAGAGACTGTTCAACCTTTGGAGCGGCCTCACGAATGAATGAGCCGGAGCCCTGCCGCTGTTCGATGAGCCCCTTTTGCACCAGTTCCTGAATGGCCTTGCGAACGGTAACGCGGGACAGTTCGGTCATGTCCGCGAGTTCACGCTCGGGAGGCAGGGAACTGTTTGGTGCAAGCACGCCGTCGTTTATGCCTTCCTCAAGCCGCCGGCAAAGCTGGACGTAGCGCGGTCCCGCGTTTTGAGATAGCCAGGCGTCCGGCTGCAGAAATTCAGCTACACTGAGCATTCGGACAACTCCTCTGCGAATTCGCGAGCCAGGGAAAGCGCCCCATCGATAGGCTGCCCCTTTGGCCGGGCAAGCGCTTGCTGCATCGGCACATCAAGATAAGGTGCATAATGCGCAGCGATCCCCCCGGTCAGCAGTAAAGGTGTTCCCGCCGACCATCCAAGTGAGCGCACATGCGTGGAAATGTGAACCGCTCCCGATCGCATAATCTCAATCGCAACGGGATCGCCATCGGCGGCTGCTTCCGTCACGCCTCTGGCAAGCGCACCAAAATCAGCAGGAGATGCCCTTCCTGCAAAGGCGACGATGCCGGCGGTGCCCCCAAAACTCTCCAATAACCGTTCAGTCAGCGCCGAAACCGGCCGAACTCCATCCTGAACCATCAAGACGGCACTTAGAGCTTTGCGCCCGACCCATTGAGCCGAAGCCTCATCACCGAGGACAGGACCCCATCCGCCTGTAAGCACAATCCGCCCAGCGCGCTGTGCCGCCTGAAAAGAGCCGGTTCCGCAATGCACCAGAACACCGTCATCACTTCCAAGCGCACCGCGAACAGCCGAGGGACGATCATCCTCGACACGCACATGCCTCAGCGGCAACCGTGCGGCGACCTTCGCAACAATGTCCGCCCAGGAAGCGCCCGCCAGACCGACGTAGGCAGGGATCGGCTCAAACTCCGCCACTGGAACATTGAGCTCCCGTGCCAGTTTGCCCAGACCGGATACGATTTCCGCAACGCCTTTCTCAAGATCTGTCGACACGTTGGCACTACCGGCTTCAACAATATGCGTTTGCTCTTCAATCACGCATGCCACCCGGCAACGGGTGCCACCGCCATCAATTGCGATTGTCTGAAGCTGGTTTGTCATATTGATACCTATATAATACCTATTTCCAGATGAAAAGGCCGATCACGCTTGAAAAGGCTCCATTTTGTCAGAATTGCTTACGAAATCTAAACTAAAAAGAAAATGGTAGACTAATGGTATTAAATAGGTATGATTACCCCGAATTTGGAGTAGTCGAATGCCACCACGTAAAACTGAGCAGCTTTACGCAATGGAAAAAACGCTGGACGCTTTGTCTTTGAGCGAAGCAGCGTCGGCCATTGCAAGAGCGAACGTGGAAGCCGCACAAGCGGTGGAGGCATGCTCTGACGTTGTCGCCAAGGGTGCTGCCGTCATGGCCGCCACGATCCGCAATGGCGGAACGCTCTACTATGCCGCCGCCGGCTCATCCGGCCTGATGGCCGCTGCGGATGGAATGGAACTGGGTGGAACCTTCGGAATTCCAACAAAGCAGGTGCGGATCCTGATGGCCGGTGGAATTCCAACCACGGCTGAAATGCCCGGCGACGTTGAAGACGAAAGCCATGGCCTTTCAGCGGCGTTGCAGACCATTGGGCCGTCCGACTGTCTGATAGTGGTGTCCGCAAGTGGCGACACGCGCTACGCAGTCAAGGCGGCGGAACTGGCAAAGGCTGCCGGAACCCCCATCATTGCGGTCGCAAACAATGAAAACGCGACCCTGTTCGACCTTGCCGATCACGCCATTTTTCTGAATACGCCACCGGAAATTCTATCCGGCTCGACCCGACTGGGCGCTGGAACCGCGCAGAAGATCGCGCTGAACTCGCTGTCGACACTCATGGGTGTCGAACTCGGTCACGTCTATCGAGGCCGAATGGTCAACTTGCATGCAGATAATGAAAAACTGCATATGCGCGCACGTCGGATCGTTCAGGAAATCGCAGATGTGGACGAAACAGACGCATCACAGGCTTTGAAGGCGGCAAACAACGATGTGAAGATTGCCTGCCTTATCGCTTCCGGGGTCAAATCCCGGGAAGAGGCACAAGCCATCCTACGGTCCGAAGAAGGCCGGGTAGACCGTGCAATGGCGCGGCTGGAACTGACAAATAGCTGAATTCAAGAATAAACTGGAGGAGCCAAAATGATACGCAAGACAGTTGCCCTTGCCCTGGCAGGAACCGCACTGACATCCACCATCGCATTTGCACAAGCTGCAACGCTCACCATCGAGAGCTGGCGAAATGATGACCTGACCCTCTGGCAGGAAAAGATCATTCCTGCATTCGAGGCAAAGCACCCGGGCATCAAGGTGAAGTTTTCGCCGTCCGCCCCAGCTGAATACAACGCCGTTCTGAACTCAAAGCTCGACGCCGGCAGCGCAGGGGATCTGATTACCTGCCGTCCGTTCGATGCTTCGCTCGCCCTTTACGATGCCGGTCATCTGACCGACCTCAGCGACCTGGACGCCATGTCGAATTTCTCCGACGTTGCCAAGTCCGCCTGGCAGACCGACGACGCTTCGGCAACATTCTGTGTACCTATGGCATCGGTGATCCACGGCTTCATCTACAACAAGGATGCGTTCAAAGAGCTTGGCCTTGAAGTTCCGACAACCGAAGAAGAATTCTTCGCGGCTCTGGACAAGATCAAGGAAGACGGCTCCTACATTCCCATGGCCATGGGCACCAATGACCAGTGGGAAGCAGCCACGATGGGCTACAACAACATTGGTCCAAACTACTGGAAGGGCGAAGAAGGCCGTCTGGCGCTTATCAATGGTGAGCAAAAACTGACGGATGCGCAATGGGTTGCGCCTTTCGAGACGCTCGCAAAATGGGGGCCGTATCTGGGTGTTGGCTACGAAGCCCAGACCTATCCGGACAGCCAGAACATCTTTACGCTCGGCCGCGCGGCCATCTATCCGGCGGGATCCTGGGAAATCGCAGGCTTCAACACGCAGGCCGATTTCGAACTCGGTGCGTTCAAGCCGCCGGTCCAGAAAGCCGGAGACACCTGCTACATTTCCGACCACACCGACATCGGTATCGGCATGAACGCCAAGTCGGAAAACCCGGAAGCTGCCCGCACTTTCCTTGCCTGGGTGGCCAGCCCGGAATTCGCGTCGATCATGGGCAATGCCCTGCCGGGCTTCTTCCCGCTTTCGAAAGAGCCGGTCGAACTGGAAGATCCGCTCGCGAATGAATTCGCAAGCTGGCGCGACGAGTGTGAATCCACAATCCGCTCGACCTACCACATTCTGTCCCGTGGCACGCCCAACCTGGAAAACGAAACCTGGGGCGCATCCGTTGCTGCGATCAAGGGCACGTCTTCTCCGGAAGAACTTGGCGCGAAGCTGCAGGAAGGCCTTGCCACCTGGTACGAGCCGCACAAATAAGAAACTGACACCCCTCCCCGCCTGTCCGGCCGGGAGGGGTTTTGCAATTCAAGGCGAAACGCGGCGGAATTCTTCACATCCGCCCGGATGGTTCCTTGTGGGATCGTTTTGCTTGCCGTTTTGCACCGGCACAGCGCTCAGGAAATGAGAACGGCAGTGAGCCAGCACAAACCCAAAATCCGATGGCACATCATCGTGTTCCTGGCGCCGGCGGTGCTGGTTTACACGGCGGTGATGATCTTCCCCCTGTTCAACACACTGCGACTGGCGCTCTACAGCCAGATCGACCAGACACGTGTCTTTGTCGGGCTGCAGAACTTTCAGTCCCTATTCGGGGATCCCATCTGGTCCGATCAGTTCTGGAACGCGCTCGGCAACAATTTCTGGTTCTTCTTCATTCATATGTTGGTGCAGAACCCGATCGGTATCGCTCTTGCTGCGATCCTGAGCCACCCGCGCCTGCGCTTCGCCGGACTGTACCGGTCAGCCATCTTCATCCCGACGATTCTCAGTTTCGTGATTGTCGGGTTTGCCTGGAAGCTGATCCTGTCGCCAATCTGGGGCATTGCACCTTCGATGCTCGATGCGATTGGCCTGAAGTTCCTTTATGCCCCCTGGCTCGGCAAGGAAGACTATGCACTGACGGCGCTTTCGCTGATTTCGGTCTGGCAGTTCGTCGGTATTCCGATGATGCTGATCTACGCGGCTCTGCTTTCCATTCCGGAGGAAATTCTTGAAGCTGCGGAACTTGACGGCATCACCGGTACGTCCGCCTTCTGGAAGATCAAGCTGCCGCTGATCCTGCCGTCCATCGGCATCATTTCGATCCTCACATTCGTCGGCAACTTCAATGCCTTCGATTTGATCTACACCGCACAAGGAGCCTTGGCGGGACCGGATTTCTCAACCGACATTCTGGGAACGTTCCTCTACCGCACCTTTTTTGGTTTTCAGCTGCAACTGGGCGATCCTTACATGGGTTCCGCCATTGCGAGCGCCATGTTCGCGATCATCCTCATCGGCGTCTGTATCTATCTGTTCGGAATACAGACCCGGATGCGCCGCTATCAGCTTTGAGGTGGACCATGCACAACGCACGCACAAACCCGCTCAATACGCTGGCAATGCACGGAGCGCTGATTCTATACACGCTCATTGCGCTGTTTCCGGTGTTCGTCATCCTGATCAACAGTTTCAAGACTCGAAAGGCAATCTTCCGGGAGCCGCTGGCGCTGCCAACTACCGACAGTTTTTCGATGATCGGCTACCAGACCGTGATGAAGCAGGGGGACTTCTTCCTCTACTTCCAGAACTCGATGATCGTGACCGTGGCATCACTGTTTTTCATTCTGCTGTTCGGTGCCATGGCGGCCTTTGCGCTCAGCGAATACAGGTTCCGCGGCAACATGCTGATGGGGCTCTATCTGGCGCTCGGCATCATGATCCCGATCCGCATCGGCACGGTCGCCATCCTGGAGATGATGGTGGCCACGGGTCTGGTGAACACTCTGATGGCGCTGATCCTGGTCTATACAGCTCAAGGCCTGCCACTGGCGGTGTTCATCCTGAGCGAGTTCATGCGCCAGGTGTCCGATGACCTGAAGAACGCCGGCCGTATTGACGGCCTCAGCGAATACACGATCTTCTTCAAGCTTGTGTTGCCGCTTGTTCGGCCGGCCATGGCGACGGTTGCGGTGTTCAACATGATCCCGATCTGGAACGACCTCTGGTTCCCGCTAATCCTTGCGCCGGCCGAGGAAGTAAAAACGCTGACCCTCGGCAGCCAGGTCTTTATCGGCCAGTTTGTGACCGACTGGAATGCCGTTCTCTCGGCCCTGTCGATGGCGATCCTGCCGGTTCTCATTCTCTATGTCATTTTCTCGCGCCAGCTTATCCGTGGCATTACGTCGGGAGCGGTCAAATGAAACGTGTCCTTATCGTCGGCCTCGGCAATATGGGGATTTCCCATGCTCTGGCCTATCACAAGCTCCCTTCGGCTCAGATCGTAGGGCTGGTCAATCGCTCGCCGGTTTCCCTGCCGGCGGAGCTGACCGATTACCCCGTCTTCACGACATTCGAAGCCGGTATGGAAACCCGCCCGGACATCGTGGTTGTTGCCACCTATTCGGACAGCCATGCGGACTACGCATGTGCGGCGATGGATGCCGGAGCCCACGTTTTTGTCGAGAAACCTCTGGCCACGAATGTTGCCGATGCAAAACGGGTCGTGGCAAAGGCCAGGGAGACCGGCTGCAAACTCGTGGTCGGTTATATTCTGCGTCACCATCCGTCATGGCAGCGCCTGATCCAGGAAGCCCAGGCTCTTGGGGGGCCATTCGTCTTCCGCCTGAACCTCAACCAGCAATCCAGCGGCTCGGAATGGGAAACCCACAAGGCTCTCATGCGAACCACCAGCCCGATTGTCGATTGCGGCGTTCATTATGTCGACGTGATGTGTCAGATCACCGATGCAGAACCGGAGCGGGTTCACGGCATGGGAGTGCGGCTGAGCGACGAGATAGCGGAAGACATGTACAATTACGGCCAGTTCCAGGTTGTCTTCGCGGACGGCTCCGTCGGCTGGTACGAGGCCGGTTGGGGTCCGATGATGTCCGAAACCGCCTTTTTCGTGAAGGATATCGTCTCACCCAACGGATCCGTTTCGATAACCGACAGCGACAAGGGTGCATCTTCCGATATTGATGGTCATACGAAGGTCGGCGGCATTCTCGTTCACAAACCGGATGGCGATCATCTGATCGAATTGCCTTCCGAACCCGGACACCAGGAACTTTGTGACGCCGAGCAGGCCTTCGTGCTCAAGGCGATCACCGAGGACATCGACCTGACCCGCCACATGAACGACGCGGTAAACTCGCTCGCAATCTGCCTTGCGGCGGATGAAAGCATTCGCAGCGGCAAGCCCGTTATCTTGAAGGAGACCGAACAATGACGGCTTTGACACTGAGAGGCGTCAACAAGTCTTTTGGAACCGTCCATGTTCTGAAAGACATCGATCTCGAGGTTGAAGAAGGCGAGTTCGTCGTCTTCGTCGGTCCGTCGGGATGCGGAAAGTCGACCCTGTTGCGCGTGATTTCAGGACTTGAAGATGCTTCGTCCGGTGAGATCACAATCGGCGGCAACGTGGTCAACGCGACGCCACCGGCAAAGCGCGGCATTGCGATGGTTTTCCAGTCCTATGCTCTTTATCCGCATCTCAACGTTCGCGGTAACATGTCCCTTGCACTGAAACAGGAGCGCCAGCCGAAAGCGGAAATCGAGAAACGTGTTGCCGAAGCCAGCCGGATGCTCAATCTGGAAGACTATCTGGACAGGTATCCGTCGGAACTTTCAGGCGGTCAGCGTCAGCGCGTGGCAATCGGACGCGCGATCGTCCGGCAGCCGAAACTGTTTCTGTTCGATGAACCGCTTTCCAACCTGGATGCCGCGCTGCGGATGAACACGCGCCTCGAAATCTCGAGACTTCACCGGCAGCTTTCGGCGTCGATGATCTACGTGACCCACGACCAGACCGAAGCCATGACCCTGGCGGACAAGATCGTTCTGTTGCGCGATGGACGTGTTGAACAGGTCGGCAGCCCGATGGAGCTCTACAACAATCCCGCGAACCAGTTCGTGGCAGGGTTTCTCGGCGCGCCTTCAATGAACTTCCTGCCTGCAAGCACGCTGATCAGCGGTGACACGCGCACACTGGGTGTCAGGCCAGAAGACCTGGTTCTGGATCCGGAAGGTCCGCTGTCAGGCCGGGTATCCCACATTGAGAACCTTGGCGGTGACACGAACCTGATTGTCGATACCGACGACACGGAGCTGACGGTCCGCCTGTTCGGCCAACATCGGATCGACGTCGGAGAGCAGATCCGCATCTCAGCTCAGCGGGACAAGCAATATTTCTTTGACCAGAACGGCCAGCGAATAACCTAGTTTTCCATAGGGTTAATCAAGCCAGAAAAACCGCGGAAAACCGGCAGTTCCACCTGGAAACATTTTTGCTTTCCGGGTGGTATCTGTCTGCCTAGATATCCACTGCCCCGCTTGAAATCCAACACGCAGGCTTGATCGCGTGGTATCATCTCAGCCAACGAATCCGGTTCGAATCAGAAAACGCACTTTATTTTGAAAGCGAAAAATTCACGGAATCCAAAAGATTGGATTGCCTCCGCGGAGGAGCACCCCATGTATCCTTATAGGGGTCGATTATGCGGAATCGCCTTAAAATGGAAGTCGAATGATGGAGATCTACACACGGTTCGCCGAAGACTACAAAAATAAAAAGCTGGAAGAGCTTTCAATCCAGGATTACCTCCTGGGTTGCAGAGACGACCCGCTCATGCGCGCCACGGCGGCAGAGCGAATGATGGCCGCGATTGGAGAGCCCGAGGTCATCGATACGAGTCAAGACCAGCGTCTTGGCCGTATATTCATGAATCGAACAATCAAGCGATATGCGCCGTTCAAGAACCTTTACGGCATGGAAGCGACGATCGAGCGTATCGTTGGTTTCTTCCGGCATGCCAGCCAGGGCCTGGAGGAACGCAAGCAGATCCTCTATCTGCTCGGACCGGTCGGTGGCGGCAAGTCCAGTATCGCTGAAATTCTCAAGCGATTGATTGAGCAAGAGCCGATCTACGTGCTCAAGGCAGGCCATCAGCTCAGTCCCATTTACGAGTCGCCTCTCGGTCTGTTCAGTCCGGAACGCATGGGCGATCTGCTTGAGGACAAGTACAACATTCCCAGAAGGCTTTTGTCGGGACTGATTTCGCCATGGGCAGCAAAGCGCCTGCAGGAATTTGATGGCGACATCTCGAAGTTCACGATCGTGAAGCTGTTCCCCTCGCGGCTGCAGCAGATCGGCGTGACCAAGACCGAACCCGGTGACGAGAACAACCAGGACGTTTCGTCCCTGGTCGGCAAGCTCGATATCCGGAAGCTGGAGGAGTTCAGCCAGAACGATCCTGACGCCTACAGCTTCTCCGGAGCGCTCAACCGGACGACACAGGGTCTGATGGAGTTCGTCGAGATGTTCAAGGCACCCATCAAGGTGCTGCATCCACTTCTGACGGCAACCCAGGAGGGTTCATACGTCGGCACCGAAAACATCGGCGCCCTTCCCTATCGTGGCCTGATACTGGCGCATTCGAATGAATCCGAATGGCATCAGTTCAAGAACAACAAAAACAACGAAGCGTTTCTGGACCGCATCAGCGTTGTGAAGGTGCCGTATTGCCTGCGCGCCACCGGCGAAGCTGAGATCTATGAAAAGCTTCTGAGTGAAAGTGCTCTGTCGGATGCGCCCTGCGCGCCTGAAACCCTGCCGCTTCTGGCAAGGTTCAGTGTTCTGACCCGTCTTCACGAGCATGAAAACTCGACACTTTATTCCAAGCTTCGGGTTTATGACGGCGAGATGCTGAAGGATGCCGACCCCAAGGCAAAGTCGCTGCAGGAATACCGGGACGCGGCTGGTGTCGATGAAGGCATGAACGGCATATCCACGCGCTTTGCGTTCAAGGTTCTGTCGGAAACCTTCAACCATGATACCGAGGAGATCTCGGCCGATCCGGTTCACCTGATGTATGTGCTTGAACAGGCCATCAGGCGGGAGCAGTTCGACAAGGAAACCGAGAGCAAGTATCTCGATTTCCTCAAGACGGAGCTTGCGCCGCACTACGCCGAATTCATCGGTAATGAAATCCAGAAAGCCTATCTGGAATCTTATACCGATTACGGCCAGAACCTGTTCGACCGGTACATTGCCTATGCCGACGCCTGGATCGAGGAGCAGGACTACAAGGATCCGGACACGGGCCAGATTTTCGACCGTGAAGTTCTGGAAAAGGAACTTGAAAAGATCGAAAAGCCGGCAGGTGTTGCAAATCCGAAGGACTTCCGGAACGAAGTCGTCAAGTTCGTGCTGCGTGCACGTGCCGAGAACCACGGTCAGAATCCCGACTGGCGGAGATATGAGAAACTGCGCCAGGTCATCGAAAAACGCATGTTCGGCAAGGTCGAGGAACTGTTGCCGGTGATCAGCTTCGGCGCGAAACGCGACAAGAAGACCGACGCCAAGCATCACGAGTTCGTCGAGCGCATGACCGGGCACGGTTACACCAAACGTCAGGTCAGACGCCTGGTCGAGTGGTACATGCGCGTCAACAAGGCAGGGTAAGATACGTGGAGGCCGAATGAACGATGGCGCACTTCGTCGACCGCCGGTTGAACCCGAAGGACAAGAGCCTTAGCAACAGGCGCCGGTTTCTCAAAAGGGTTCGCGCTCAGATCAAGAGGGCGGTCGAGGAAGCCGTGCGCGAACGAGGTATCGCCGATGTCGATCGCGGTAAGGACGTTTCCGTTCCCACCGAAGGCATTGCCGAGCCGAGTTTCCGGCAGTCGCGGGACAGCGGCCGCCGGGAGCAGGTCTTTACTGGAAACAAGACCTTCCAGACCGGCGACAAGATTGAAAAACCTCCGCAGGGCGGCGCTGGCGGTGCCGGCAAACAGGGTTCGCCCGACGGTGAAGGCGAGGACGATTTTCTGTTTGCGCTTTCGCGAGAGGAGTTTCTCGATTTCTTCTTCGATGACCTTGAGCTGCCGGACCTGGTCAAGCAGAGCCTGAAAGAGATCACCAAGACCCATCCACGCCGGGCGGGTTATTCGACGACAGGTTCTCCGGCCAACATCAATGTGGCGCGCACAATGCGCAATTCGCTTGGTCGCCGGATCGGGCTTGGCCGCCCCAAAGACAAGGAAACGCTGAACCTGTTGAGGCGTATCCTGCTGCTGGAACAGATTTCCTCCCCCACCAAGGAACAGATAGACGAACTCATTGCTCTCAGGGCAAAACGCGACCAGATCATGAGGCGCCGCCGGGTCGTCGCCTATATCGACCCGCTGGACGTGCGCTACAACTATTTCGAACAACAGCCCGAACCGAATGCAAATGCTGTCATGTTCTGCCTAATGGACGTGTCTGCTTCCATGGGAGAACGGGAGAAGGACCTGGCCAAGCGGTTCTTCATGCTACTGCACCTGTTCCTCGACCGACGCTATGAGAAGACCGATATCGTCTTCATTCGCCACACTCACGATGCGTCCGAAGTGGACGAGGAAACATTCTTCTATTCTCCCCAGACCGGCGGAACCGTTGTCAGCACCGCTCTGGTCATGATGAAAGAGGTCATTGACGAACGGTATCCACCATCCGAGTGGAACATCTATGCTGCTCAGGCGTCTGACGGTGAAAACTTCAGCGGCGACTCTTCAAAGTGCGCATCGCTCCTTAACGAGGAGCTGATGAAGATCTGCCAGTACTTTGCCTATGTGGAGATTGTCGACGAGGACGAAGCTCAACTGATCAACAGCGAAGCAAGCGGCATGGAACTGTGGGAGTCCTATCGTCAGGTCGCTGATATCTGGCCGAACTTTGCCAGGAAACGCGTTTCCAAGGCATCGGATATCTATCCCGTTTTCCGCGAACTCTTCGCAAAGGATCATGCAGGAAAGAACCATGGATAGGCGTGCCGAATCTTCCAAAGCGACTCCACTGTTCGATCAGGCCGACTGGGATTTCGATACGCTTCGCAGAACATTTGACGCGATTGAGGAAGTGTCCCGAACGGATCTGGAGCTCGAAACCTACCCCAACCAGATCGAGATTATTTCGTCGGAGCAGATGCTCGACGCCTATTCGTCCATCGGCATGCCGCTGATGTATCATCACTGGTCCTTCGGCAAGCATTTCCTCGGCCATGAACGCCTTTACCGGAAGGGCGCACGCGGATTGGCCTACGAGATTGTCATCAACTCCGACCCCTGCATCAGCTACTGCCTTGAAGAAAACACCATGCCGCTCCAGGCGCTCGTCATGGCGCACGCGGCCTTTGGCCATAACCATTTCTTCAAGTCGAACCATCTGTTCGAACAATGGACCGACGCAGAAGGCATTCTCGACTATCTGGAATATGCCCGCCGGTTCATCGCGGGGTGCGAGGAAAAGCATGGTGCGGACGAAGTCGAGGCGTTGCTCGACGCCGCGCATTCACTGATGTCTTTCGGCGTCTTCCGGCATCGCCGTCCACGCCAGTTGTCCCTGCGCGAGGCGGAAGAACAACGGCAGGAGCGGCTCGCTGCGGCGGAAAAGAACGTTCATTATCTCTGGAACACCATTCTCGACAAACCAAGCGACGAGCGGAATGGCGATCAGGCGCTGCTGGAGCGTAAGCGCGAGATGCAGCTTCCGGAGGAAAACCTCCTTTATTTTCTCGAACTCTACAGCCCGATCCTGCAATCCTGGCAACGTGAAATCCTCAGGATCGTGCGCAATGTAGGCCAGTACTTTTATCCGCAGAAGCAGACCAAGGTGATGAACGAGGGCTGCGCCTGCTTCGTCCACTACTACATTTTGAACGCGCTATATGCCGAAGGCCGCCTGACGGATGGCGCAATGCTGGAAATCCTGCACAGTCATTCCAACGTGTTGACCCAGCCGGGGTTCGACGATCCGCGCTATGGCGGTATCAATCCCTATGCACTGGGATTTGCCATGATGCAGGACATCAAACGCGTATGTGAGGAACCGACGGATGAGGACAGGGAATGGTTCCCCGACATCGCGGGATCGGGAGACTGGCGCAACGTCCTGAAACATGCATGGGCGAACTATCGGGACGAGAGCTTCATCCAGCAGTTTCTGTCGCCGACGGTCATGCGGCGCTTCCGGATGTTCGCACTGGCCGATGAGGCAAGCGCTTCCTATTGCACCATCACGGGGATCCACAACGATCACGGCTATCGTCATCTGCGTGATGTGCTGGCCCGCAATCACGATCTTTCCAACATGGAACCGGACATCCAGATCGTCGATGCGGATTTACGGGGAGACCGATGCCTGCACCTGCAGGCCGTTCGACGCAATGGCGTTTCACTGGACGCCGACAGCAAAGCAGCCACGTTGAGGTATGTCGAACAACTGTGGGGCTACAAGGTCGAACTGAAGGAAGTGAATTCGACCACCTGACCTGACTTCAACCGAATTTTTCAATGAACACCGGCACCGGGCTTCAAGCTCGGTGCCGGTGTTGTTTGTCAGCGCCCGGTGAACTGAGGCGCGCGCTTTTCCAGCAGCGCATCCACTGCTTCGGAGTGATCATCGGTCTGGTGGCAGGCTCCCTGATAAGCTGCAGCCAACTGCAGCAGACTGTCGAACCGGGTGTTCAGGCCTTCCCGCAGCAAGCGCTTGGCCATGCGCAACTGACGCGGAGGGTTCTGTGCAATTCTGGACGCCAAACTGTTTGCTTCGGGCAGCAGCTCTTCGGGTTCGGTGACCTTCGAGACAAGTCCCCAGGAGAGCGCCGTTTCGGCATCCACCGGCTCGCCCGTGAAAGTCATTTCAGCTGCACGCGAAAGACCGACCTGGCGCGGCAACAACCACGCGCCACCATCTCCGGAGATCAAGCCGACACGAACGAAGTTCTCGGCGAACGTTGCCCGGCTCGACGCAATGCGAATATCACACATGCAGGTCATGTCACATCCGGCGCCGTAGGCGGGACCATTGACGGCTGCGATCAGAGGCACTTCGCATTCCCAGACGGATCGCGCAACACGCTGAATTCCCTCGCGATACCGATCCTTTGCGTCAATGGCATCACCGCCGAAAATCGAAGATTTCTCCTGCATGTGCTTGAGGTTGCCACCGGAGGAAAACGCCTTGCCCGCTCCTGTCAGAATAGCGCAGCGCACAGACTGGTCCGCGTTGATGCTGCGCAAAGCGTCGACGAGCGCATCGCAGAGATCTGCGTCGGTCAGCGCATTGCGGGTTTCAGGCATGTTCAGTGTCAGGGTCACGACATGACCCTCTTTTGCAAACAACAGCTTGTCGGTCATGTCAGTGGCCTTTCGAGTTCAGGATCATGCGAGCATCGACGACTTCGTAGCCATCGGCCCGCAGAATAACCGGGTTCAGGTCGATTTCCCTGATCTCCGGATGGGCGAGCGCCAATTGGGAAACTTTCATCATCAGGTCGGTAAGGGCGCTCTTGTCGACGGGCAGTCCGCCGCGCACCCCATCCAGGATCTTGGTGGACTGTATTTCGCCGATCATCTCCTCAGCGTCTGCCCGGCTCATCGGCAGCGCCCGAAAGGAAACATCTTTCAAAACTTCCACGAAAATACCGCCGAGACCAAACATCATGACCGGGCCAAACATCGGGTCATGGACAACGCCGATGATAATCTCGACCCCTGATCGGGCCATTGGTGATACCAGAACCCCATGCAAGTCAGCATCCGGATCGTAAGCGCGCGCATTCGCAACAATTTCCCGATAGGCCTGGCGTAGTGCATTTTCACCGATGAGATTGAGCTTCACACCCCCCGCGTCCGACTTGTGCAGAATGTCCCGGCTGACGACTTTCATCGCCATCGGCCCAGTGCCAAGCTCGTCTGAGACCCTCACCAGATCTTCCTCACCTTGAGCGAGCATCTGTCCGGGAACAGCGACATCGTAGGCTGCGAGGAGGTCCTTTGCTTCGTGTTCATAAAAAGCGTCTCTGTGGGAACCTCTGACCTTTGCCAGGATTTTCGTGCCACCTGCAGTCGGGTCATCAGGAACAACCAGAGGAGACGACGCGTTTCTGTTGCGGGCCCGGGCGTAGTCAATCAGTTCTGCAACACAACGCACGGCAGGTTCAGGCCAGACAAAAATCGGGACGCCCGCGTCCTTCAGCACCTCGATGGGTTCCGGGCGCAGGGTGTTGTAGACACTCTGTACGATCAGTGGCTTGCCGTATTTTTCAGGCAATCCGGCCAATAGCCGGGAGGTTTCGATTTCCGCGTCCAGCAGCGCCGGATTGAAACGGGCGGCAAAGCCGCCATACATGCCGATGATCATCAGGATATCGACGTTCTCATCCGCAAGAAGAATTTCCGCACATGTTGCACTGACCGATGGATCGTCGTCAGTGCCGCCGGCAACATCCACCGGATTGATACAGGAAGCTGCCGCAGGCAGCGCATCCCGGAGTTTTCCGATTGTTTCGGCAGAAAGGTCAGCGAGTTCAACACCGGCGTCGACCAGGGCATCGACGGTCACCGTTGCGTGGCCGCCACCATCTGCCAGAATGGCGACTCTGCCTCCTTGCGGAACAGTGAGCTTGGAGAGCCCTTCGGCAATCGACAGGATCTTGTCCGACTGCTCAACCACGGTCGCTCCCGCCTGCCGCAGCAACCCCCGGGTCAGATCGAAGCTGGAGGCCAATGACCCTGTGTGTGAGCTCGCCGCCACCTGTCCGGCTTCTGTCCGGCCGGATTTATAGACCACAACAGGTTTTTTCTGCGTCACCTCCCGGCAGGTTTCCAGGAACGCGCGTCCATCCTTAAATCCTTCGACATAAAAGACCGGCGCCCTGGTGTCGTCATCATCACCGAAATACTGAAGATACTCTGCCAGGTTCACATCCAGCTGGTTGCCGACACCGATATAGGACGAAAAACCGACACCGCCCCGGCGCTTGGCCTCCGTAACGAACGCGAGCATCATATTACCCGATTGGGAGCAAATACCGATGTTTCCCGCCGCCACGTCCTGAACGCCAACCAGGTTCATCTTGTTGTGCAGGTTGAACACACCATTGGTGTTCGGCCCGACAACGCGCACTTTGTGTTTTCTTGCTGCCTCCAGTGCGGCCTGAGTGATGGCCTCGCCTTCGGCACCGATTTCCGAAAAGCCTGCTGCCAGCACCACCGCACCGGGAATATCTTTCATCCCGCACTGCTCCAGTATCGCAGGCAAGGTCTTTGCGGGTGTGCAGACAAGAACCAAGTCGATCCGGTCTTCGACCTCCAGGACAGATGCGTAGGCCTTCAATCCCAGGATTTCCGACGCTTTCGGATTGATGGGGAAGATCCTGCCCTCGTATCCGTCCGCGCGCAGTTTGCGGATTGCCTGATTGCCTCTTTTGGAAGGATCGTTCGATGCACCGATGATGGCGATGGATTGAGCCTTGAAGATGCTGTTGAGTGTATTTCTCATGAGCTTAAGTCCTGCCCTGTTACCTGCCCTTGAAAACGGGAGCCCGCTTCTCAGCAAAGGCATCGACGCCTTCCTGCCAGTCTTCGGTCAGCATGCAGGTGCGCAGCGCATCCAGCTCGGTGACCAGACGCGACGCGTGGTCCCGATGCGCATTGTTCAGGTTTTCCTTGGCAAAACGCATGGAATACGGCGCTTTCGAGCCAATTTCCGCTGCGAAGGCAGCAACACCGGCTTCGAATTTTTCGTCGGAGAAGACCCTGGTCGCGAGGCCGATTTCGGCAGCCTCCGCACCGTCGATACGCCGCCCCGTAAAGATGAGCTCACGCGCTTTCGCCAAGCCGACAAGGCGCGGCAGGATTTCTGTGACACCACCACCCACATGGGTTCCGATAGAGATCTCGGGAAACCCGATTTGCGCGCTTTGCCTCATCAGGATGAAATCAGCAGAACAGGACATTTCCGCCCCCGCACCAAGGGCATATCCATTCACTGCCGCGATGATGATCGCGGGATGCTTGTAGATTGCTTCACAGACATCGTTTCCAAGCTGCAGATACTGAAGTTTTTCCAGCTCGGTTCGCGTTCCTGCCCCGTGCTCCTTCAGGTCGGCACCAACACAGAAGGCACGGCCCTCGCCGGTCAGCACCACACAGCGCACATCAATGTCATTTGCAGCCTCGTTCAAGGCTTCGATCGTTTCGGCATATAATTCGGATATGACTGCGTTCAGCCGATGAGGCCGGTTGAAACGGATTTCGGCAACCGGTCCGTTTCTGCGATAGATGATGGTCTGGTACGGCATGACGCCCTCCTTTGAAAATTCGGGCGTGACTTGCGCAGAGGGCACAAATATTCTCAATATACAATTTTAAGAACATATGTTCTTTTTGTATCTATGTGCGGAGAGCGATGATGTCTTCCAATCAGAAGAACGAAATCTGCAAACAATTGCTGAGAGACGTGGACTCCCTGCCGCCACGCCTGCAACTTGCCGCAAAATACATAATCGATCACGCGAACGACTTCGGTCTCGACACGATCCGGGTGACGGCAGACAAGATTGGCATCAGCGCCAATTCCCTTGTGCGCCTTGCCAACCATCTTGGTTTTGCAAGTTACGAGGACCTTCGCGAACCATTCCGGAATTCTCTGGTCGAACAATATGACACTGCCGGTGGAGACGGTTGGATCGACCGCTTGTCCGACAGCAGTGAATTCGGAAAATCGCACGCTCAAACAGTTCGCAATGAAATCGATATCGTCAAACAGTCACTCCGGCTTCTCACAGTGGAGAAAACGGAAATGGCGGTGAACATGCTCAAAGGAGCTCGGAGCGCCTACGTGACCGCGACACGCGCCAGTTATGCGCTCGCCTATTACTTTCACTATGTTGGCCGCATGGCGCTGCCAAACCTTCATCTCATTCCCAGGCATATGGGCAGCCCGGTCGATGAAATGATCTCGGTTGGCAAGGAGGACGTACTCCTGGCGATTACGTTCCCACCTTACAGTGCCGATACGATCAGCGCTCTGAGATTGGCAAAGCGAAATGGAACGCGCGTCATCCTGATTTCCGATTCAGAACTCATTGCGCCGAACATCGAAGCCGATCTCTTTCTGAAAGTTTCGCTGAACTCGCTGCATCACTTCAGCTGTTTCTCGGGTGCGATGGTCGTCCTTGAATGCCTGCTTTATCACCTTGTGAGCCGTGGCGGAGATGAGGCGCAGGCTCGCATTGCCAGTTACGAAGCGCTCAGGGAAGACTTCGGCGCTTACTGGCAGGCCAAGCTGCCAAAATTGCGTAAAAAATAGTTACCCCTTCAAATTGCATGGCGTGTTGCAATCCCTGGCCCGGCCGGACCTAGACACCGTCAGCTGTCTAAACTCCTCACCATTGATGTCACTGTCTTTTTTCTTCGCGCCATACGCGCTGAGGCTCGCTTTCGCCTGCTCGATTTTCCGACTTCGAGGTCATCCGAACTCGATTTGGTGCCAGGCCATATTTTATCAAATGTAACACTTTTTAATAAAAGAGTTGCATTTGTAATATTTTTGCCGTTAGCTCGGACCGATCACATGCGCAGCGCCGGTGAGGCCTGATCGCGGTGAGGTCCTTGCGCCGCAGCCCCTCGGCGCCGGGCACGACGAGCCTGAGCAAGGGAGGAAATCATGCTCAAGTCACTGAAATTCGGAAACGTTCTCGCCCAAGTCACTCTGGCTGGCGCTTTGACACTGTCTGCGATGAGCGCAGCATCGGCCGCTGACATGCGCCTGAAATTTGCCGGTACCTTTCCGGTCGATCATCCGGGCACCAAGATGATGGAACAGATCAAGACGGACATCGAAGCAGCCGATGTCGGGCTGAAAATGTCGATCTTTCCGGCCAACCAGCTTGGCTCCGGCGAAGCACTCATGGAAGACACAATTCGCGGCAACATCGACTTCACCGCAGCCTTCATCTATTCGCACAAGGATCCGCGCCTGGAATTCCTGTCGATGCCATTTCTCGTCAACAATTTCGACGAGATGGACAGCGTGATGCGCAACATGGACTCCCCGTTCAACCAGATCCTGCAGGAGCGCCTGAACGAACTGGGTCTGCGGCTTCTGGCAAACAACCCTGAAGGGTTCACCGGGATTGTTGCCAACAAGAAACCGGAGAACTGGAACACGCTCGGCGCCAAGGACATGAACATTCGCGTCTGGTCCTCAAACGTGATCAAGTCGATGGTGGAAGGAATGGGCTACCAGGCCACCACAATGGCCTGGGGCGATATCTTCCCTGCCCTTCAGTCCGGCATCGTTGACGGCGCGATCTGCTGTACCAAGTCGGCGACATATTCCATCTTTGCACAGTCCGACGTCGGGAATTACTACGTCCAGTACAACTCTGTTTCAGAGCTGACCTCCTACTACGCGTCCGAAAAAACCTGGGCCAAGCTCAACGACGAGCAACGTGCCGTCGTGCAGGCTGCCTTTACCAAGGCTTCGGACGATTTCTTCGCCTACAACCGTGCCAACGATGCGGAATTCGGCAAGAAGCTTGAAGAAAAAGGCTACGAGATCCTGGCCCTCAACGAAGATGAACAGGCTGATATGGCCGCCTGGGTCCGCGCAAACATCTGGCCGACAATGGTTGAAACCGTCGGACAGGACACGCTGGACCGTCTGACCGCCGAATAATCAGGCGAACCGGTCGGCGGTCTCGGTCGCCGGCCATCCTCGTCATCCAGCCTTTGGGAGGGGCGAATGACCGAAATCGTGGACAGGCTACCGCCAGCCGCTGCGCGCCCTTTCAGGGCGGTCGTCAACTTCATGCGCCTCTTCGTTGCTGCTGGCGGCCTGTTGATGGCAGTCACATTCTGTGCGGTCGTCATCATCCGATACGGTTTTTCCGGCAACCTCTTTGCCTATGAAGAATGGTTGCTGGCAATCAGCTTCTGGACCTTTTTCCTCGGAGCTGCGCTGGCTGCTGAAAAGAAGTCTCACGTCAACGCCGACATTCTGGGAGTTGTTCTGGGCAGGACCAAGCTGGCCTGGTGGCGTGGTCTGCTTGTCTACATCATCGAACTGGTGATCGGTCTTTACATTGTCTACTGGTGCTACCTGGCCGTGGAAAGCGAGATTATTGCCTACCCGCTCTGGGAAACGACCACCGCGCTCAAGATACCGGCAGTCTTTCCGCGCGCGGCGATCCTGGTCGGCTTTTTCTTCATGACCCTCTTCAACGCAATCTACTTGGTGTTCCATCTCATCGATGGTCCGAAAGGATTTGAGGCTGCGCATCCGGAGACCGAACAATGATCATCTTCGGAAGTATCCTCATCATCTGCGGGCTGCTACTGCTCGGGGTCAGTGTCTACATCGCCTTCGGCGCAGTCCTCCTGTTCCTTGCCCTCACCGGCGGGCATGACATCACCGGGTATCTTCCAGCCGGTTACTGGAAGATGAATACGCTGGTGCTGCTGGCGATCCCTCTTTTCATGATTGCCGGTGCGATCATGGAGAAGGGCAAGATCGCCGCCCCGCTGGTTGCGCTGGCTGAATTGTTCATCGGGCACATCAAGGGGGGGCTTTCTGCCGCCGCTGTTGTTGCCAGCGGGATCTTCGGTTCGATTTCGGGCAGTGCAAACGCGACGCTGACCTGCATCGGCGGCATCATGATGCCCCACTTACGTAAAGCAAATTACCCGGAAGGTCTTTCTGCGGCCCTGATCGTCAGTGCCAGCCCGTTGGGTCTGCTGATCCCACCGAGCTCATCGCACATCCTCTATGCCTGGGTCGCTCAGCAATCCGTGCTGAAGGCATTTCTGTCGACTGTAATTCCCGGGATCATTCTGATCCTCCTGCTGATCATCACCAACCAGATTGCCCTGCGCAAATACAAGGACATCAAGGTCACGGACCGCCCAAGGGATTTCGTCCCCGAGTTCAAGCTGCAAACGCGACAGGCATTGCCTGCCCTGTTCATGCCGCTGATCATCCTTGGCGGGATCTACGGTGGCATCATGACACCGACCGAGGCAGCGGGCGTTGCCGTGGTCTACTCAATTCCGATCGCGATCTATGTCTACCGCGGTCTGACCTGGCGCAGCCTGATCAGCACGTTGTCTGATGCCGGCATCACGATTGGCGTCGTCATGACGATGATTTTCATGGTTCTGATCGTCAGCCGCTTTCTCATCTTCGAAGACATCCCGACCATTGCGCGCGAACTGGTGTTTTCCGTGTCCGAGAACCCGGTCGTCATCCTGCTGATGGTCAACCTCGTGATGATCCTGATCGGCATGCTGATGGACGATATTTCTGGCTTGCTGCTATCGACGCCATTGTTGCTGCCGATCGTCCAGAGCGTCGGTGTCGATCCGATCCACTTCGCCGCGATTCTTGGTGTGAACCTTGGCATGGCCAATGTGACACCTCCCACGGCTCCGCTGCTCTATCTCGGTGCCCAGGTGACGAATACGCCGGTGAGCAAGATGCTGGGGCCGACATTTCTGTTCATCTTCTGTGCGTGGTTGCCAACCCTCGCTGTAACCACATTCGTCCCGGCCCTGTCGCTTTGGTTGCCAGAACTTTTGCTGAGCCGATAAGGCAATTTCAGGAGGCGTGCGCCTATTGTTCGAGGAATGCGACCGCAGCCATTGTTGCAAATGTAAAAACTGTTGCTCTTGGCTGTAACGAATGATCAGATCAGCGCCCGGAAATCTGGCAGGGAGGCTCGTTTGCCACAGGAAAAGTCGACCGACATGAACACGTATCTCAGTGTCAGCGAACGTTTGAAGGAAGTGTTTCCGGGTTTACCGCGCGCCTTGAAGATTGCCGCGACCTATATGCTGGAACATCCGGGCGACGTCGCAACACTGTCGATGCGTCAGGTCGCTTCCAGCGCCGGTGTTTCCCTGCCGAATTTTGCCCGTCTGGCCAAGGCTCTTGGCTATGAAACCTATGGGGAATTGCGCGAGATTTATCGAAAGCAGGTTCAGCAGAACGATATAAAGGAATATCACCTTCGGGCGGAAAGCCTGCAAAAGTCCGGTGGTGACACCAGCAAGCGCGAAGTCTGGGAAGAGTTTCGGACCTCCACGATCGCCAATGTGGCCGCAATTTTCGATTCCATAGATCCGGATTACTTTGCCAGTGTCGCTCATGTGTTGAATGAGAGCCGGCAGATCTTTGTCGTCGGCATGCAAGCCTCGGCGAGCTTTTCCGCCTACACCCATTACATCGGCGGCATGGCCAGCGGGAAAATCCGCCTGGTGCGCGGCGAAGGTGGCGTGTTTGCCGATCCGGTTGCAGATATCGGTGAAGGCGACGTGATGATCTCCATCAGTCAGCAACCCTGCGCCCGTGCCTCGATCGAATTGGCGATCATCGCCCGCGAACGCGGTGCCAAGGTCGTTGCCATAACCGACAGTCCCGCCTCCCCCATCGCCTTCGAGGCGGACTATGTATTGCTGGGGCCGAACCGCAGTCCGCTTTTCTTTGAATCTTATGTCGGCACGACGGTGTTGATCGAGGCCTTGATCGGTTTCTTCACAATCGGTCAGTCGAGCGCGGTGGTGGAACGAATTGAACGGATCGAAGCGGACCGGATGCGCATGAATGAATACTGGAAGAACAAGAAAGCCTGAATGATGAGCGCCAATGACACCCTTTCGCTACTGGCCTGCCAGATCAGCATTCCACCGATGAAGTCAGCGGCGGATCGGGATGCTCATTTGGAAGTTTCCGTTGCCAAGGTCAGAGCACGGCTGTCGATGGAGCCGTCTGTTGATCTGGTTGTCTTGCCCGAGCTCTCGAGCATCGACTATTCCCGCGAGACTTTTTCGTGCCTGAACGAGCTTGCTGAACCGCTCGAAGGTGCGTCCTTTCAGGCCTGGCGGGATCTGGCGTTGGAGTTCGGCGTCTATGTCTCCTATGGCTTTCCCAGAGCAGACACGGATGGCCCTTTCATAAGTGTCGGAGTGGTCGGACCGGACGGAACGCTCAAAGGCTATTACGACAAGCTGCATCTGGCGCAATATGGCGCGTCGATGGAAAAGGAATATTTCAATCGCGGAAACCACCTTTTTGCGTTCGAGGTCAATGGTTTCCGGCTCGCGCCAATCATCTGCTACGACATTCGCATTCCGGAACTCTCCCGAACGCTGGTGGTTGACCAGAATGTCGATGTCATCCTGCATTGCGGTGCCTATTACCGTGATGAGAGCTTCCACACTTGGCACGCTTTCGCCGTCGCTCGAGCGCTTGAGAACCAGGTATTCTTCCTGTCACTCAATAGGGCCGGCGAGACCTACGGCAATTCCCTGTTCTGCCTGCCCTGGCAGGACGAAAAAACACCGCCGCTGTCATTTGCTGAAACAGAAGAGGACTTTCGGGTCATCACCATTGACAGGGCAACGCTTAAAAAGGCGCGCAGCGACTACACTTTCCTCAAGGACCGGTTGGATAACTATCGGATAGACCTGATGAAGGCCTAATTCTCCGGTCCCACCTTTTAGCCCCGCCGGTACTACCGCGCGGGGTCTTTTTTTGTTTTGGCCATTTACCGTTCGTGTTGGTTTTGTTTTAACCACCGCCCCGAACGCAAAGAAGCCCCGCATTTTGCGGGGCTTTAGTTTCGTTCGTTGGGCTTGTTTGCTGGCTCAGGTTTTAATGTTTGGGTTGCTTCATTGTGCGTTCGGGCATTTGCCCTTGTCGTGAACCGCAACCGGGCTTTATCGAGGCCTGTTGCAACAAAAAACCCGGCACGAGGCCGGGTTTTTTTATTGGTTGCGGGAGCAGGATTTGTCTTTTCTGCCCTTCTGCGTCGGGCTGAGCCCTCCTTGATGGGGCCGCGGGAGGTTTTCTGCTGTAT
>JBCCVB010000025.1:0-56869 GCA_039195965.1 Pseudomonadota bacterium | reverse complement strand
GATAAAAACACCAGACATTTCTGGGGTGTAACCCAACATGGCCGGACTAGGAGTTGCCAAACCGACTTTCCCCGGATGCCAAACATCATCAAGGTGATAATCAACACCTTTTTTCCAGATTCTGCCCCCACCTGCAGTACACATTCCTAATACGGGGCGTGGCAATGGCTGGCCATACCCTTCAAAAGCCTGGCTATGCGCACAAGCGACCACAATCGATCCAGTAGAATTTGCAACAAGCAAACTCTGATCCGCCCCCCAGGATTTCATTCGCTCCAACAACTGAGCCTCATGATTGGAGGTGCTGTTAATCATGGGTGTCCTTTTTGGATTGATCGTAGCTCAAGCGGAGTGGCGTACCCTTTAAACGCTTCAATAGAAAAAAGGAAATTATCACGCAAGTGCGTTGTCCCTAGTACCAGGGAACCGCAAATCGGGAGTTGCTCATGTGGGTCCAGTCAAAACAAAACAAGTGGGCATGCCTCTTTGCTTCACTTTTGACCGCGGGGGTCAGTGGTTCATCACATGCACAGGATAACTCAAAAGACACAACCGAAAACGCGCTCGATGACGTCCTTTTACTAGAAACAATTGTTGTAGAAGGGGAAAGAACCAATCGCCTTTTCAAAGACACCTGGACCAGTGCTGTGGTTGTTACGGACAACGAACTGTCAGAAGCACCAGGTGTTGAGACCCTTGATGATGTGTTGGGCAATATCTCCAACGTGGTCAGCCAGGGAACATCGAGCAATAGTGCACCGGCCGTACGCGGAATTGACGGCACCGGACCAGCCAGCGGTACGGATGCATTTATTGGCGGCACGCGACCCCGTCTGAACTACACTATTGATGGTCGAACTCTAAGCTTCAACGAAGCGGTTTTCATTGACCAGAGCATTTGGGATGCGCAGCAGGTTGAAGTTTATCGAGGTCCGCAGAGCACACTTCAAGGACGCAATTCCATTGCTGGCGCTGTCGCAATAAAAACGAATGATCCGACATTTGATGCTTGGGAAGGCAGGCTGAGAGCTGTCGGGGGTGGGAATAGCTTCCACCAGTTTGCTGCAGCTCTTGGTGGGCCTGTTGTAGATGACATACTTGCTGTCCGATTTGCTGGTGAATTTCGCGGTGAAGAGTCTTTCATAAACTTCACGCCTTACGGAAGCATCTCCGACCCTGATAAAAGTCGCTCCATCAACCTGCGAGGAAAAGTGCTGCTTCAGCCCTTCGGAGATTCAGACTTTCAAAGCTTGCTGACATTTGCTCACGTCGACGCCTTTTCACCGCAGGCTCTTCCCGTAGTCAGACCATTTACGGCAAATGTACCTCCCCCGAACCTGGCACAAATGCCGAGAATCCAAACCGTCACGAACGAATGGATTCTCAACAACAGATGGCAGGTGACTGACAATATCGAAGTGTCGCTGCTTGGTACCGCTGTCGATATCGATATGGATCGATTTGCTCCCGTAGGCGGTGGCCCTGCAAAGCTTGACAGCACAGAGTACACACTTGAACCGCGCGTCAGATTTGGCGATCAGAATGACCTGGTAAGCGGGTTTCTCGCGGCCTACTACTTCAATGCCGATTCAAATGAATCCTTTGAATTCATTGGTACGCCAACATTCGAAGACGAAACATTGACCCGTGCTGTTTTTGGGGAAATCAACCTGCATCCAACGGAACGGCTGAATATCAATATTGGTGCGCGATATGAAGAAGAACAGCGCGATAGAACAGGTTTCGTTGCAACAATTCCGCTTGATTATCATGATACATTCAACGCATTCCTGCCGCGGATATCAACCTCGTATGACATAAGTGATGACCTCACGATCGGGGGGCTTGCAAGACGAGGTTACAATCCCGGCGGAACTTCGATTGCGCTTTTCCCTCCATTCCCCGTTTACGAGTACGACGCGGAATACGTGAACAATTATGAGATATTTGTCCGTGCCCAGCTATTCGACGGCCGCCTTGATCTAAGAGCAAACGCTTTTTACAATAATTACAAAGACTTGCAGGTTCCGTTCCAGATCGCCGGCACCGACGCCGGAGTGATTGAAAACGTGGACAACGCAACGACCTATGGCTTGGAATTGGAAACAAGACTCAGAGCCACTGAAAAGCTAGACCTGCAGCTTGGTCTGGGGCTGTTGCATACCGACGTTGAAGATACAAACTACGGTGAAAGTTATGGTGTCGCTGCCGGTACGATCAATGGCAATCAGTTGGCACGCGCGCCCGCATTTACCTTGACTGCAGGCTTCACCGCCCGACCATTCGACAATCTCAGCATGTCCTTCAACGGCCGCTATTCGGATACCTACTATTCGGATGTTTTCAATCAGGCGCGGGGTAAAGTCGACCCTTACTTTGTTGCTGACGCCGAAGCGTCCTACAACGTAAATGACAATGCACGATTTTTTGTCTCCGCAACCAACCTTTTCGACACCAGAGATGTGACGTCATTGATCTTTTTGAGGCCAAACCCGGCACTGGATGCCGCCAGCATCACCCCACCGAGGCGGATAATGGCGGGATTCGAGTTCAAGTTCTGATCTCCCCGACAAGACACTTCATGGTTGGCTGTTAAACACGCCCCAAAATACCCTTGGCGGTATCCGAGTACTGAAGCGCTATGCAACAAATGAAAAATATCGTCGAAGGTACAACCAGACTGGAAGTTCTACCTGCCTATAGGACCTGGTGGACCTTGATTGCTATCAGTTCCCTTTATGTCGGTTTCGGTATGGGCGGAGGTATCATACAAGGCGCGTTGCCGCCCATATTGCGGGAACAAGGATATAGCATCAGCTCAGTCGGATGGCTGTTTGTATTGTACCTGCCTTTTGGCATCACCTTTTTATGGGCCTCTTACATTGACCGATTTTCGATGCCCTTTCTTGGGCGTCGAACGGGCTGGATCATTGCAACACAGCTCCTTGCTGCCTTGGCAATAATGGTAATTGCCATGGGCGCAGACTTTCCAGCTGAAGTATTGTTCGGCGTGGCATTGGCCTCAGTGTTTTGCCTTGCAACGATGGACATCGCACTGGACGCTCTTTCCATTGAGCTGATCGCACCGGATTGGCGCCCCAAGGTGGCAGCTACAAAGTTAGCAGCGCTAGGGATTGGCGGTATCCTGGGTGGTGGACTATTCGTTCCGCTATTTGGATGGCTCGGCTGGCAAGGCGCCTTCCTCACATTGGCTCTTGCATTGACCGTAATCGTTTTACCGATACTCACCCTCATCAGGGATGAAAGATCAGCGCAATCAGACAAATTCGGTGCTCAAAATGGAGCAACAAAAGGGACCAAAGCCAGTCTTCTGGGATTGCTCAAGCATCGACGGTTACGCAACAGGCTGCTCATCCTGACTCTTGCAAGTTGTGTGATCTTTCCCCTAGCAGGACTGAACCGCATTATGCTGGTCGACATAGGGGTATCTCTGGACCGAATTGGCTGGGTCGTCGGGACATTGGGACCGTTGGCAATGATGGTCACAGCCGTGATCTCCATGCCACTCATACAAAGACTGGGTCTTATCAAAGCTCTTTATGTCTTTGCTGCAGTATCCCTACTTTCCATCATAGCCTTGGTGGCAGGATTCAATTATCAAAATCAAGAGCTTGCTATCGCGGGAGCAACATTGTTGACCGGTGCTGTCAGCGGCATGTTCGTTTCAATGCTGGCGAGAATTCTCGATTGGGCAGACCGGGGCCAACCTGCAACTGACTATGCCGCCTATTATGGCATCAGCCGTTTCATGAGTACCGCCGCAACCATCCTGGCTGCACAGGTTGTAACAATAGTCGGATGGTCTGCTTTCTATGTATTTGGACTGATTTCCATGCCGCTGATCGTTCTGCTCATTCATAGTATTATAGTTGAGGATAATACATGATTGAAAAAACCTCCGAACTTCGTTGGATTGGGAGCAGTGCTCCGGATTCTAAACTTTTCGACTTGTCTTTATGGCCGATTGTGATCGCCCGGTTTCCAGAATTGGATGAAGAACATCGCGTCAAACGTGTTCTCGATAGTCTTGACGCTATCTTGGAACAGAACACTTCATACGTAATCATTTGGAGGACGGCCTCCCACAATCACGACGAAGAGGCCCATGAAGACGAAAAACAGTCGAATAAATGGATCAAAACCCGCAGAGAAGACATAAACAAGCTCTGCAAAGGCTATGTATATATAGTCAATAATCCAGAATTTCGCAGCGAACTTGAAAGTCACTTGGCTGTTGTGAGTGCAAGACTATTCAAATTTCCGATGAAAATCGTCGAACAACAGACGGATGCGATCAGCCTCGCCCATAAAATGCTTGAACACTCAAGCAGTTAAACGTTTTCAATAATTTGCTGATCCTCAGCAGTTCACTTAGATAGCTGTAATTGTATTGCGTGGTTGGAACTTTGTGCCTCGCTTGGAGGCAACTATTCTTTCATTCAATTCCCATTTCGCACCTGTTTAAGCGCGAAGGAACCGCCGTCCATCCGATTGCCGATCACATCAAAGACTGCCCGCTAAAACTCACCCTGTTCGGCCACCCGAAGGACGACATTCTGGTTGCGACGACAGCCAAGACTGAAGAGGTGCCGGCGCACCTGAAGGCCGACACCCCGAAACCAAGGGGCTTTCATCCGCGCGAGCAGGCAAAGAAGCTGCTCCCGGGCCGGGACTTTCATTGAGAGGGATGGTTTGGGTGGAGGTATCAGGGCTCCCGCTACGGCTTTAATTCTCAGACAGTCACGGAAACCCTTTGGGCAGCCGGAGATAACTCGATATCTGCGTCGAACAGATCAACAGCCTTGGTAGCCATATCCTCCCAACTGGAAGCGCGCAGATTTTGCACCTGTTCACGAAACTCATGATGGAAGTTGGCCTGCCCATCCGCGTAGATGATACCGAGAGTCCGACCGTCACGGGTAATCAGAGCCGAACCCGGCTTATTGTCATCGGCGGCGTCAGCATAGGCCGACTGCACAACGTGGGAGTCAGGTTTGCCGCTGTATTCGGAGACAGAAATGGCGAAAAGGGTTTCCTCAAATTCGCTAACGTAACTCTGAAAACCTGCCTCCGTGCCATCAATCAGTGATTTCAAATCGAGAGGCTTATAGTCAGGGAAATCCGCAAAGCTCATACTGTTCTCGAACTTCATCGGACCGTAATTGTGAACCGCCGTTTTCGGTCTTTGCGTTTCACTCTCTTCAGGAGGAGCGGACGTTTGAACATCCGCTTGGCGGGCCGTTGTTGATATGGCCCTTGAATGTGTCTGAGGTAACACGGGTGGACTGCCTATCGAGGTCAAAGCCGTTCTCACTGGTTGCAGCAAAAAATCAACCTGTAGTAGCAATTTTCCTACCGAATGCAGATCGGGAGAAATCCGCGGTTTCGGGTAAGATAGACTTGAGAAAAGTCGGCAGTTCTTGCCTGCCAGGAAAGTTTGCTCCAGACGAAGGCGACCTCTTCCGCGGAGAAGGTCGCGTGATAATCAGATAATCGCGTCATCCGGATAGGTGTAGTGGTCCGCAAACAACTCTGCTAGGTCGGCAACCAGCAACCCGCCCGTACCATCCTCGTAATAGAGTTTTTCGATGGTGCTGTCTGAATTGGAGAATTGATCTTCAATGACTATGTAATCAAAGACATTTCCGTCAGCGTCAGCGTCACTTTTGGCGTACACATACAGATCATCATCAATGATCGAGAACCCTATATCAGCGCCAGTGGTATAGAAATAAAAACTATCGGTACCGCCACCGTTTCCAGCAACACCGCTAGCAGACTTGTCATCGTTGATTACATCAATGCCTTCGCCAGCGTTGATGATGTCTTTGTAAGCGCTGCCGGTAATTGGATCGTCTCCGCCAAGAGCAAAGACCCTGTGCGAATAGCTCAAGTTAGGATTTGGATTGGCGGGAACAGGATCTCCCCATCCTGAGAAGTCGATTACATCGTGAGTTTGCGTTGCAACTTGATAATTGGCTATTGCCTAAACCTCTGAAAAGTTTGTGGAAACTTGATCAAAATCACGGGCTTTAACTTACCCTAATGCCACTATAAGGTGCATAGGTGATTACACATTATAAAGTTGTAGATTATTTTTCTTAATTTTCTGCGTGTATTTTGATTGTGGATCAACGACAGTGTCCTTGGTGAACGCCCGCTAAAACTCACCCTGTTCGGCCACCCGAAGGACGACATTCTGGTTGCGACGACAGCCAAGTCCGGCGAGGTGCCGGTACACCTGAGGATCGACACCCCCAAACCAAGGGGCTTTCACCCACACGACCAGACGAAGAAATTTTTCCCGAGCCAGGATTTTCATTGAGGAGGTTGGTTTGGGAGAGCGTGTGAAATTGAAGCGGTTTATTCTGAGTTTACCTATGTCGACAAAGCACTAATTCGCCACGCCTTATCTAAACGGCCGCTATGCGTCCACGTATTGGACGTTCGCTGATCGTGACACGTTCTCGAAAACTGTCGTTCAGCGGGCCCAGAGCAAGTGACTGAGGTGCGGACCGAGCGGCCCTTCGTCATTGCAATGGCCGCTAACCTCTACTGTGGCTCACCGACTTCAACCACATGCTTGTCTGGGTCAAAGAAACGAAAGACGCGCTGCCCCCAGGGCTCTTTTCTAATGTCGTGAATTAGGTCCACACGCGGCGAAATGCGATTGAACGTCTTGTCGATGTCAGCGTCTTCGAAATAGAGAACAAGGTTTGCGCGGCCATAGGGAGTGGCGCTTGTTTCCTCGACACCAAAGACAGTTCTGAAAAGCTCTGCGCCGTCATGAATGGCGAACCCACTTTCGAACATCACGAAGTTCCCATGATCCTCCAAGACTGAGAGACCAAGCGTACTGGTATAGAACTTCTTCGATGTTTCGATATCCTTCACAAAAGGAAGCGGGTTCACAAATCTCACAACGATATCCAATCAGGTGACTAAGGCTCAGCTAGACAATGTTCGCCAGTCTGGACATTCGCCGCAATGCGGAATTCACACAAGGTGTTCTAACTCGGCATTCGCTTCGAATGGATCGAACGCCTGAAATGCACCCCCAACTCGGTCGTTCAGGCAAACTTGACCTATGCGTGAACCGCCAAAAGCCGATGTGACTGGCGCCCAAGGCCTTACCGGATTGGCGAGCTGCCGCGCGGTTCTCAACTCGCTTAATCCGCTCGGGAAGTGCCGACGTACGACAGTCTTGTTCTCGATAGCGTCTTTTCAAACAATCCGGAGACAATGAGCAGCATGCCTGCGATGATCCCGGTGAGGTGGGCGCCGATGTGAGGAGGCCATTCGAGATTGTCGGAAAAGACTGAGCCAAACAAAGCTTCATATCCAGTCTTTGCCACCAGGAGACCGAGGCCAACAAGCCATACTCGGCCGCGTGTTTCGCGCCACATCGCAATCATTGTGGCCACGTATAGCGTGTTCAAGATTGCTGATAAGCCGCAATAGAACTGTGTCTTGGGATCACCAAGAAACAAGGCGGAAGAAATCAAACCGCCGGAAAGAACGAAGCACCCCCAAACGAGCCTGCGCGCGCCACCGTGCGGGGATGTTTCGTATAGAAATCCAAGCGCGGCTAAGGCTCCCACATTCATGAGCAAGTGCTGGCGGTCCAGGTGTACGAAATGGCCAGTCGCCAGGCGCCAGATCTCTCCGTTTTCAATCAGCTCTCTGTTGTAAATGAAGACCTCAGGTTTTCCGCCGAAAAAGGCGAAGAGTATCAGGCTTGCGGCAACCAGGGCGAAGGAGACCCATGGCAGCTTTGAGCCGCCATGGGTGAGAGAGGAAAGGATACCGGTCATTCTGCAGCCCGGCGGCGCATTTTGACGCCGATGGTCAATGCTGACAAAGCCAACAACAGCCCCAAGATGCCCAACGACCCGGAGCCACCGCCACCGGAATGGCTTGGTTGGTTGCCCTTGAACATTGGTTTGTTCGTGTCGACACGGGTCGATTGTACTGTCTTTGCCTTCCGCTCTTGTTGGGCAGCCTGTTCAGTGGCGAGACGCTTTTTGTTGGTCTGATCAATCGCCAGTTCTTCAAACCGCGCTTCTTGGACGATCAACATCGACGTGTAGGGTGATAGAATGCCGTATTCCTTCGAGGTGTCGACAATGGACGTTTTGAGATCCGCATCCGGGCCAACAAGAGCCATGGTCCGCATGTCGTGTTCGATCTGCGCATAGCCCCAGAGGCGTTCGATTTCCGGGTTGCGTTTGGCTGTTTCGGGAAAGGTGAAGCTGGTTTCGTAGCTGACAGGAGTACCCGAGATTTCGCCTGTGAGCTTGAGCGAAGCCTCGCCACTTCCCCAATAGTGACCAAAAAGTACCAATTGCTCACCGCGATAGAGAGACGGATTACTGCCCCGCCTCATATCGTTGATACGCAGGGACCCGTCCTTCTGTGTCAGGTCCAGCTTCAGGCCATGGAGCGCTTCGTGCGTAACCTTTGATGTTGCCTGCAGGAGGGTGCCGACAATGTCGTCAGAATTTGAAACATGGACAGCGAAGCCCCCGGAAGCATCCGTCATCGGTTGGAGCAAGGGTTCATTGGCGCTGTTACCCATGATCGCGGTGAACAGCCGGACATCCTTTTGCTGCGTCAGTTCCAGGAATTTTCTGGTCTCCGTGGTGCCCACATTTGCAACACCATCGGTCACCAGAACGATGGCACCCGTACGGTCTGAATCCAGGGCATCAAGGCCTCTCTTCAGTCCGGCATAAAGGTTGGTGCTGCCATCAGCTTTAACACTGCGGATACTGTTCAGCGCCCGTTTGATCTGGTCGGAAGATGCAGGGGTGAAGCCGTTTGTAAGCTCGGTTGTTCCGTCGTTGAAGAAGATGATCCGGAAACGGTCTTCAGGCCTGAGTTTCCCAAGCGCCTTCGCGACGCCTTCGTTCAATGTCGCGATCTTGCCTCCCATGGACCCAGACCGGTCCAAAACAAAAATCCAGTCACGCCCTTCGGTTATGGGCTGCAGATCCATGCCGGGCGTTAAAGTCAACATGAATGTCCCGCGTCCGGATTGGTCCGCCTTGTAGGGCACCATATCAACGCGCGCCGGTTGATTTTGTGCTTGCCGCCAATAGACGACTATGTCCTGATCCAATGTCACGGGGTTGTGGCTTGTCGTTGCCTGGCCTTCGCTGATACCGGTCTCATCGATGGGGTGCGCACCTTGCAAATCCAGGTCTGCCTCCTTCCCCAGACCGTCTTTCAGGTCAGTGTTGTTCATGTGTATGCGCCAGCTCCCATCCTGCTCCTGCGTAATTTGAGCTCCGGGGTGTTTCGGAAGGCGAACGGCATCGACCGGATAATCTGTCCGCAGATGCATATCGAAACTGAACGTCCCCGTCACGGTTTGCTTGGCGGTCCAGAAGGCAAGCTTTTCCTCGTCAACGCCGCCTTCCTCGAGCGGATAAAGGTATCGCCCAATTCCAGTCTCGAGTTTTGCGGGCTGGATATAGGAAAAGCGAATATCAACATCGTCGTTGCCGCCGACCGGCCAGACACTGATGTCAAAGGTCTTGTAATCATCCTGCTCCGCAAGCCCGGTGTTCCGGCCCTCTTGTTTCTCGCTTTCGTAGATTTGGCGAGCCTTTTCCTTCTCGACGACCTCGGCTGTCACGGGCTTCCCGTCAATCCAGTATGTGAACTCCGCAACAGCAGCCTTATGCGGCACCGGAAACGAATACGTCGCTTCCATGTCGCTCGTGTGCGGATTGCGGAACGTTTGATTGACCGTGGTCATCACGTAACCGTCTTCCACCACCACACTCACCTTGTGATTGAGGAGATCCAGCGACTGCGATTGATCTGATGGCGTGAGCAGGCCAACAGCATTGGCCGGAGTTACAGCTGAGACACTCAAGCAGAGCCCTGCAGCAAATGCCGTTGTGGCACACCAGTCTCTTGAAATTCGAACCATTGCGATTGCTCCCATTCGTGAGGACCAGAAGTAAGAAAGCTAATAATTGATCAATGCTCATTTAAATAAATTGATCAGCGATCAATTTCAAGATAAAATATGAACGTTGTTCATTTTTTGGTAAATTTCGGAGAAATGCATGGCCCGACGGTCCGATCACACGCGGAAGGAACTGTGGCGGCTTGCCATCGATGCATCAAGGAAAATTGTTGAAAAAGAAGGTCTTAGAGGTCTTCGCGCTCGGCAGATTGCTCGTGATATCGGGTATACGATCGGGACTTTGTACAATTTGTTCGAGGATCTCGACGACCTCATCATGCATATGAATGGAGAGACCTTGGATCAGCTCATGGAGGAATGCTCAAAGGTCGAACTCACGCAAAATCCGAACATGGACCTGGAGCGGCTCGTGCATTGCTACCTGAGCTTCACACATGAGAACCCAAAGGTCTGGAACGCGGTTTTTGAGCATAAGTTGCCCGAGAACCGCCCGGTGCCCGAGTGGTATTCGGAGAAGGTTTCCAAGCTTCTCCATATCATCGAGCGCGCGCTCGCGCCCATTTTATCGGGACGAAGCGATGACGAAATCCATCAACATGCACGCATTTTGTGGATGAGCCTTTTCGGCATGACGGTCCTGGAAGGCTCCGGTCGACTGCAGGAAGGTGAAACTTCGTTGATGCTGGCAAGGACATTGATCAAGACCTATATCGACGGCCTGAAAAACGGACCGCAAGGTGATACGAGCGACCAACCAATGAACCATGGCGATGTTGCAAAATGCTAATGTCTTGGCATGCAATCAGTGGTCTGCTTTCGCAATATCGCTGCCGATACCTGCCGTTCCGCTCATAGCCCCAACTCCGACACTCACCCGTATTTGCTACACAGGTCACATAGCGCTCTGATCACTCTCTCGTTGCGCCATGGTCAAATGTCAGTCTCCGGCTGAAATCTTTCGCTCCCTAAACCACCCTGCTCACCCGAAACTCGCCTGAATACTCATCGCTGTCATTGTGACATGTGCTTCGAGAGGTGGCCGCAGGTCAAAAGCCTTGGGACGTCGCGCGAACTCGTATTGGGCTGGCCATCGCAGAACGCGACAGCCAGCCCGACTTTTAAATCACAACGAAATTGATCCGTTGGTGTCAGCAGAACAGGTTGAACGTGTCCACAGTCGACAGATCGGTAACACCGTCGAGGGTCAAGGTGTTGCCGGCGCCAAAATCGACAACCGTGTTTCCGTCCTCAACAGTCACGTTGTTTTCCCAGGACTGTGCGGGATTGCCGCCTTCCCAGAGATTTCGATGCAAGAGCAACGTGTCTTCCCCGGCGGTGAAGTCGGTGATCGTGTCATTTCCTCCCGTGAAGAGGAATAGATCCGAACCCTCGCCACCGGTCATCATGTCGTCTCCGGCACCGCCGATCAGAAAGTCTCGGCCCTCGCCGCCATCCAGAACGTCGTTGCCCCGGCCACCGATCAGGTAGTCGGCGCCACCGCCGCCATACAAAAGATCGTTGCCGGCGCCACCGTTGAGGAAATCGAAGCCGTCATTGCCTGTTACAGTATCGTTGCCAGCTCTCGCGAAGACCGCTGACCATGACCCGGTGGTGACCAGATTGTCGTCACCTACGGTGCCACGTGCGAAGCCCGACACAGACACGCTTTCCTTCGGCTCCGGCGTAGGGTCCGGCACCGGTGTTGGCTCTGGGTCCGGTGTGGGGTCCGGTTCTGGTGCGGGATCCGGCTCCGGCATAGGGTCCGGTTCTGGTGCAGGATCCGGCTCCGGCGTGGGGTCCGGCTCAGGTGCAGGATCCGGCTCCGGCATGGGGTCCGGCTCTGGTGCAGGATCCGGCTCCGGCGTGGGGTCCGGCTCTGGTGCGGGATCCGGCTCCGGCGTGGGGTCCGGCTCTGGTGCAGGATCCGGCTCCGGCGTGGGGTCCGGCAATGGAGTGGGATCTGGTTCCGGTTGTGGATCAGGTTCTGGTGTGGGGTCTGGCTGAGGTGTCGGTGTTGGATCGGGCGCCGGTGTTCCATCCGGCTCCACGGAATCCGATGTATCCCCATCGGTCGCCGCAAAATTCTGCGTTACAATGACAGCGTCGGAGCCCCGAAAATTACCCCTTTCGATTCCAATCCCGATCTCCGTGAAATCAGGGTTGAGAATATTCGCGCGGTGTCCCGGACTGTTCATCAATGTTTCGTGCAATTGACGGACGTCATCTTCGATGCCTTGCGAGCCTCGTTCCGATTGCCAGGCAATGTTCTCGCCTGTCCGCCAGGTACCTTCCAGGGGGTACCCACTGTCAGATATTCGATCGGTCGCTGAAGACCCACCTTCGCCGGTATGTGAGAAATTGCCTGAGCGCAACATCCACTCACTGTGCTCTTCGCTCGATTCGTTGAGCAATATGTTCAGCCTCAGGGGCTGTAGCCCAGCATTGGCCCTCTCTTCATTTATTAGTTCGAGCATCTGTCGCTCGAAGCTGCTTGCACGCGCCATACGATGACCTTTCTTGCTGCGTGGAACCCAACCCCTTTGGGGCGCGGTCAAAAGTGAAAGGGATGCCAGGCAAAAGAGAGGTCAAACCTTGGTAACAATACGAAGGTTTGGTGCAGGCGCTGCACGAACATCTACTGTAAAGATGAAGCGTCAGGAGACGCTCCGGCAGGGTGGCGGAAATCGTGCTACGCAGGAGATCCTGTGACCTGTGGAATCGGCAAATCAACCACTTACGGACATTCCTATTGCAGCCGATACAATTGACCGCACTGTCGTGATGGCTCTTGGGTCCTCCAAAGACGCGCGGACAATCTGTTCAGAATTGGGCCTTAATAAGAAGAAGGACAGTCAGAACAGCCGTTTTTTGAGCCTTATTTTTGATCGGCACGGTCCAACCGATATGCAGACACCGTGCAGACATGTCTGCCTGGCGAGAAGCGTGTCCGGAACCTGAGGGACCGCGTCTTTCGATACGATTGAATCAATTGTTCACCCGGTTCCTTAACGCCGCTTGTGCAGAATTGCGCAACAGCTGCGGGAGATGGTCATGGGCGTTTGGGCGACAGGCAGTTTTGGCAATGACACGGCCCTGGACTTTGTGGCCGGTGTGAAGAACTTCGCGACCGTGCGCGACACCCTGAAGAAACTTGAACAGGAAACCGCTGCGCTGGATGCGGAGGACGCATCGATTGCCCTGGCGGCTTGCGATCTGCTTGCCGCCGCCATTGGACGGCCTCCTGCCGACCTTCCCGACCTGCCGAGTTTGGAGAACGAACAGGTTTCCGAAGATCTTCTGGAGACCGCCAAGACCATCGTGAACCGGGTGCGGGAAAACTCGGAACTGGCCGAACTCTGGTCGGAAGAAGACGACGCTGAATGGCAACTGGAGCTGGATGGCCTGGTGCTGCGCCTGACACCGTCGGAGCCATATGAGGTCCCAACAAGGAAAGAGGAACCGGAGCTTCCGGAGGATTTTCTGGGATACTGCTATCTTTGCTACGGGATGGTCACCGAGCGCGATGGCATCAACTTCGAATACACGATGCCGGAAGGCGGAACCTTGTCGATCCACCCGCATCGCAAATGCATTGAGACCCTGATTTCAGGGCCGCATTGGAAAAAGGACGGTTCGCCTACCGAAAAGACCAGAAGCCGGCTCATGCAGGACATGGGACTTGAGGTTGAATGACGGTCCGGTCGGACCGGCGCGTTTCCTTCGCCGGGCCGACCGGATGGACTTCCGCTCCAGCAAAGTGCCTTCTGAGTTTCGGCCTGGAGCGGACATTCGCATTTGATTTCATGCCGGAATTTCAGGCGAACAGCCTAAGCCGGATTCCCGGCTTCGTGCCCGGTCCCTGTCAGCAATACCGCTCCGGTCCCTTCCATTGCTCGGCTGAATAGCGATCCCCGTGCGCCCAGCCGACCGGCAGGACTTCTTCAATCCGTTCGAGATCGGATTGCGTGAGGCCCAATGCCGCCCCCGCGATGCACTCATGCAAATGACCCACCGACCTCGTACCGGGGATCGGGATCACGTGCGGTCCGCGGCTGAGCAGCCAGGCATTTGCCAGTCCGGCCGCAGTCGTCCCCATTTCGGCTGCGAGTTTGCGGAAGCCTTCGGTGATGCGCAGGTTCTCCGTCAGGTTCGGTTCCATGAAGCGCGGGTTGCCGGCAAGGAACGGCAGATTGGCAATCCGGTCGCGCGGGATCGGATTGTCCGTCAGCAACGAGCGGCCAACGGGTGAGAACGCGACCATGGCGACCCCAAGCTCGGCACAGGTCTGCACCAGCCCGAGATCCGGAAAGCGCGTGGAGAGGGAGTATTCAGATTGAACAGCAGCGATTGGAAAGACCTTTGACGCACGCCGCAAGGTTGAGGGGGCGATTTCAGAAAGACCGATCGCGCGGGCCTTGCCCTTTTCAACGAGCCGACCGAGATTTGCAGCCGTTTCTTCCGGCGTAAAGCGCGGATCACGGCGATGAGCGTAGAACAGATCCACATATTCCAGACCAAGCCGTTGCAGCGACTTGTCCAGTTCAGCTTCCAGGTGTTCCGCCGAATTGTCGAAGGTGCGGTTACCTTCCGGATCAGTGGTAATGGTTGCCTTTGTCGCGATGATGAACTCGTCCCGCGCTCCCGGATCAGCCTTCAGATAGGATCCGATTGCGTTTTCCGATTTGCCCATGCCGTACACATTTGCAGAGTCCAGGAGCGTGACACCCAACTCGCGGCAGGCATCGAGGATTGCGTGGCTCTCTGTTTCATTCGTAGGTCCGTACATGTCGGCAAAGGACATCGCTCCATAACCGATTGCCCCGACTTCCGGTCCGTTAGCACCCAACCTGCGTTTTTCCATTTTGCCTCTACCCCTTAAAGGACCCGAACAATTCTTTTCTGTTTCACTATTTCAGTGATGAAAGCATCGAAGCCTATATAGGTCTTCTGGTCGTAATCAGCTTCACTTCAGCGATAATTTTTTTGATCCTTCGAAGACAACACATACCCCTTCTGACAAGCCACAACCCGACACCGGAAACGGAGATTTTCATTCTTCCTGTCAACTTGAAGCGCGGCAGTGTCAGCCCTGATGCCGTTTCGCCATGGTCTCCTCCCACTCCCTGACCAGGACTTCGCGGCGCGCCGGATACTTGTCTTCAAACACCTTCAGGTTCTGCACCCGGTCTGTTCGGAAATGCCGGTAGTCCTGTCTGGTTTCGCACCAGGCGACAATGTATCGGACTGCGTTCAGATAAGCGATCAGCATTGGCCAGACCACACGGTTGGTGACTTCGCCGTCTTGGCCCTGGTAGGTGAGCTGCAACCGCGAGCGATCCCGTATTGCGCGCCGCAAGACCACACCGTCGAACTGATCCTGGACGTTGGATCGGGTGGCAATGGATCTGGAACTTGCATCCAGCACAATCGGGCGCAGTTCCTTCGGAATGGCCTCAGACAATTTGGCAACCAGGTCCCTGGCGGCGCGGGCAAGCGAAGGGTCGCCCTGCGACGTCACCCAGGTGGCACCAAGCGCGGCCGCTTCCAGTTCGTCGGCTGTCAGCATCAGAGGCGGCATGTCATAGCCATCGTCCAGCACGTATCCGGTGCCCGCCTCGCCGATGACGGGCACGCGCTGCGCGGTGAGTTCAGCCATGTCGCGATAAAGGGTCCGCAGCGATATCTCCAGCTCATCGGCCAGATCGCGCCCTGTCACGGGCGACCGTTTTGACCGAAGAATCTGAATGATCCGGAAAAGCCGTTCCGTGCGCCGCATTTCTATCTCCTACTGCCACACTGCTGCCACAACGGTGGCAGTAGGGCAAGTTTATGAAGATCGCAGAAACTGAAAAAACGACATGTTTGCTGAAGTGAGACGCCCGATGATACACCACCAACGCACCCTTTTGATCGACGCCAGCCCGGAAGCCGTGTGGGCGGTTCTTGATCGTTTCATGCATATCGATGAGTTTGCACCGCTCGTGAAATCGGTCGATGCGCTGACCTCGGGCGACAATCAGGTTGGCTCGAAACGGCGCTGCCACTTCGATGACGGCAACTCACTGGTGGAAGAAGTGACGCAGTGGCAACCAAACCGTGGCTATCGGGTTCGCCTTCTGGATACGGACCCCATGCCGCTGAAGGAAGCCTATGCGGAGCTGAGCATCCGACCCCAGGGTTCCAGACAGACGCTCGTGGAGTGGAGCATGGACTATCGTGTCAAATACGGCCCGATGGGCTGGCTGCTCGGCCAGACCATGATGAAAATGATGATGAGCAAGGTCCTGGATGGAAACCTGAAAGGGCTTGCCGACAAGGTTCGGGCAGGTGGAACAGCACCTGTTTCGGCAGCCTGAGCCAGACACTCCCTCGTAAGCGGGATCCTAATCCGCTTGCAAAACCCGGAAGACCGGCAATCAACCGGTCATCCGCTTTCGGCAGAAGTTCGAGTTCAAGGATGCAGCTCTTCATCGCCGGATATCATGCCAACCTCGCATCGACATAGAGCGCTCCCTTGCTGGTGCGCTCAAGATCGGCCTTGACGCGATAGGTCTCGCCGATTTCCGGCAGTGCGAGGATTTCCCCCGGTTGTCCATCGGCCAGGATCACGCCCTCGCGCAGCAATATCAGTCGGTCGCAGAATTTGGCTGCAAGGTTCAGATCATGGAGCGCCGCTATGATCACCGGTTTCTTGCGATCCATCTCGTTGCGGATCGAGGTCATGATCGAGAGCTGGTGGTGCAGATCCAGCGCGCTTGTCGGCTCATCGAGCAATATCACTTCCGGCGCGCGCACGATGGTTTGCGCCACTGCAATCATTTGCGCCTGTCCGCCGCTAAGATCGGCAATTCCACGATTGGCAAGATGCGACAGGCCGAGGGCACTGAGCGTTTCGGAAACCCGGTCGAGGTTGTCAGAATTGACCCGCCATCCGGTGGTTTGTTTCAGCGCCAGAAGCACACTCTCGAAAACCGTCAAAAGCGCATTGCATCCATAGGCTTGCGGCATGTAGGCAACGCGTTGCGCCCGATCCTTGCGGCGCAGATGCGTGATGTCCTCACCGCCGATCGTGATGTGACCGGCTGTCGGTTTCAGCAGACCTGCAATGGTCTTGAACAGGGTCGATTTGCCCGAGGCATTCGGACCGATGAGACCGACGAAGGTCGCGGGCTCAACGTTCCTGACAGAAACGTCGTGCAGAATTTCCGTTTTGCCGTAACCCGCTCTGAGGTTGGTGATGTCCAGCGTCATGACAGCCGCTCCCGACGCGTGCTGAGAATGATCGACACGAAGACCGGCACACCGATCAGCGATGTGATGATCCCGATCGGATAAATGACGCCGGGGGTAATCGACTTAGAAATCAGCGAGGTCAGCGACAGAACCAGAGCGCCGACCAGTGCCGACAGCGGCACGAAGTAACGCTGATCCTCACCCACCAGAAGCCGCGCAATATGCGGCCCGACCAGCCCGACGAACCCGACGGTGCCAACAAACGACACGGCTGTTGCAGCAAGCAGCGACACGCAGATCAGCATTTCCACACGCAGACGCGCGACGTCGACCCCCATGCTTTCAGCCGTGGCCTCACCCATTCGCAGAGCCGTCATTGGCCAGGTGCGATAAAGGCTGAACGGAATGGCGATGCACAACAGCACCGTGCCGAGACCAATCTTCTCCCAGCTTGCGCGGCTCAGCGATCCCATCATCCAAAACACGATCCTGGCGATCTGATCTTCCGATGCCATGTACTGCATGAGCGCCAGCAGCGCGGAAAAGGTGAAAAAGACCGCGATGCCAAAGAGGATCATTGTCTCTGATCCAACGCCCTTGAGGCGCGTTGCAAACAGGATGAAGCCACATGTTGCAAGCGCAAAGACGAAAGCATTTGCGGTAACGAGCAGATGCCCGACGGCAGGTATGATTGAAATACCCAGAACAATTGCGAGTGATGCGCCGAAGCTTGCGGCCGCCGAAACCCCGAGTGTAAAGGGTTCTGCCAGCGGGTTGTTGAGAATGGTCTGCATCTGTGCGCCAGCGACCGCCAACAGTGCACCAACCAGCACCGCCGTCACAGCCACGGGCAGACGATAATCCCAGACAATCACCTTCAAGCGGACACCGTGAGACATCGGATCGGCGAAGACTTCGAAGACCGTGGACAGCGGGTAATTGCCCGGACCGGTCGCGACATCAAAAAAGAAACTCAACGCCAGGAGGCCGGTTACGATTGCAATCATTGCGTAGCGGCGTGCGGTCTGAGACGCATAGCTTTGGCGCATCTCGATGGCATTCACATCGACACTCATCTGAAGATTCCCAAAAAACAAATTGGCCCCGCCACGAAGCTGGCGAGGCCGGAAAGGCTATGAATTAGCCCTCTCCGTCGATGCTGCCCCAGAAGACACCGGAGTAGTCGATCGGCAGGAACTTGTCGTGCAGTTCCTTCATCGTGGCATCAGGGTTCAGGTCTTCAAACAGGTCCGGATGGATCCACTTGGCAAAGGCCTGCATGGCAACGAAGTGGTAAGGGCTGTTGTAGAACTGGTGATACACCGAATGGAACCTGCCCGACTTTACAGCTGACAGGTCGGACCAGCCCTCGCGTGCCGCCAAGGCGCCGAGGCGCTCCTGAACCATTTCGTCAGTGGCTTCATATCCGAAGAGTACGGCAGCTGTGTCCGGATTGGCTTCGGACCAGTTGCCGCCCGTGCCGATGATGATCTCCGGGTCGTCGGCAAAGATTGCTTCAAGAGAAACGTTCGTTGCGAAACCCGGGAACTTGAGGGAGCCCCAGTTACGGCCTCCGGCCAGGTCAACCAGACGTCCAAGATTTGCCGCCCCGAAGGTCGAGCAGCATTTGGCAGGGTTATAGCCGGCAGCACGTTCGATGAATACAATCGGACGGTCTTCTGCCGGGATGGCCTCGATACGCGAGAAGATCAGCTTCATCTGCGCCTGATAGTAGTCGGTGAAGGCGTCAGCCGCATCGCGTTCATCGAAAATACGTCCCAGCAACTGAACGCTTGGAACCGTGTTTTGGGTCGGGTCCTGCCGGAAGTCGACAAACACCGTTGCGACACCCGCCTCGGCCAGTTTATCGATGATGCCGCTTTCCTGAGCCTTCAGCAGGTTGCCGAGGTTCATCAGCACGACTTCCGTACCCAGCGAAATAACCGCTTCCAGGTTCCACTCGTCCGAATAAGGGCTGCCGAAACTCGGCAGATCCACAGCTTGCGGAAACGCTTCTTGGTATTTGCGGTACGCATCCGGATCGAAGCGCACCATGTCATCCTTCCAGCCAACGACACGCTTGAACGGGTTGTCCTGGTCCAGCAACGCAATCGTATAAATCATGCGCCCTTCGCCAAGAACGACCTTGCTGGGGTTCTTTTCCACCTCGACCGTGCGGCCGGCGATATCGGTTACGGTGATTGTCTCTGCGTTTGCGAACGTGGCTGAAGCGATACAAGTCGCTATGGCTAAAGCAGCGGAGCAAAGACCCGCCGTCAGTGATCCGACTTTCATGGGTCTCTCCTGTTAGGAATGCAATCCATGGCTCTTCCATGGGCGAGCAAAACTAGGCTGGCCTGGCGATCGTTGTCAATAAACTTGAGTAAAATACTCAAGATTAAGTTTTATGTCCGCCGCTGCCCAGCAGGCTCCGAAAACACGAGACCAGGGCCTTCAAAGGTCAGGCTTGCCTCTTGAGGTTGCTAAGCCAACGGACATCTGAAACTCTAAGACCACGGGCATAACTTGCGGAGAGACAAAAGCTATTGGTAGCTGAGAACCAAAGACAATGGTGGCTGCTAGGCGCGATGAGCGGCGTGCTTGGGCTCATTGTGCTCGATGAAACCATCGTTGCCGTGTCACTGCCGTCCATCACTCAGGAACTCGGTTTGTCCAACTCGGCGGCTCACTGGGTGGTCAATGCCTATCTTCTGAGTTTCACCTGTGCCGTTGCGATCGCCGGTCGCCTTGGTGACCATTTCAGCAGAAGGCATTACTTTTCGTCCGGTGCGGTGCTCTTTGCCGCTGCTTCTCTGCTTGCCGCCCTTGCCAATGACGGAACGACGCTCATCGTTGCCCGCGTGCTTCAGGGCATTGCCGCCGCGGTGATCTTTCCGACATCGATCGCGCTCATCACCAAAGCTTTCGCGCCGGAAAAACGCGGGACGGCGTTCGGATATCAGACGACAGTCGGGGGGATATTCATGGCATCCGGCCCGTTGGTTGGCGGGCTGCTTACCCAGACGCTTTCCTGGCGAATGATTTTCTGGGTCGGCATTCCGATCGTTCTTGGAATTGCAGTGCTTCTGTGGCTCATCTGGTCACCGCAATACGATGTGCAGAAGCGCACGGCCTCCGGTTCGCAATCCCGGCTGGAATTTGCGGGACCGGCCTTTCTCATCGTTGGTCTCTTCGGTCTGGTGACTTCTGTGATGCAGGGCCCTTCATGGGGATGGGCGTCCCCCATGACACTCGGTCTTGTAGTCCTGGGGCTCGGGACCCTTGCCCTGTTCCTGCAAAGGGAACTCACCCATCCGGCACCGCTTCTGGACATATCGCTCCTGAAAATCCCTGAGTTTGCCGGTGGTGTTTTCATCTTTGCAATTTTCCAACTCGAGAAGATTGCCGTTTTCGTTTTCGCCGCCCAGTTCTTCCAGGATATTCTGGGCAGGACGCCTATCCTGTCGGGTGTCGCGGTTTCCCTGGCCATTCTGCCAACGCTGGGCACGTCGATCATGTTCGGAAAGTTCACGGACAAATTCGGCTCAAGGTTCACGTTGGTTCGGGGCGTAACGTTTCATGGAGCGGCCCTGCTTCTCCTGGCGGTCGCAGCGACCCAGCAGAATTTCCTGCTGGCTATCGGGCCTCTGGTTCTTTGGGGAGCCTCCATGCCGAGCATCGCAATTCCGGTCAGACGGGTTCAAATGAATTCTGTGCCGAAGGACAAGCACGCACAGGCGAGCGGCATCAACCTCACCATACAAATGCTTGGGGGAAGTTTCGGGCTTGCAGTTTGCAGTGCTCTGATTGCCGAAACCGGCAGCTATGCCCTGCTGTTCTTTATGGTGGGATGCCTCACACTTCTGATTGTTCCGATCGGGCAACGCTCCATCGCGAAGCGCGAAATCCCCGCCTAACCCGATCAGGCGTCAGTCCTCGCCGGAATGCACACGCAGGATGTTTATTCTTCAAAACGGCCGGTATCGTCGCGATCGCGTTCATATTGTTTCATGCCCGGAAACTGAGGCAACCAGGCCTCGCGGCGGATCGTCCAGCATTCGTAAGTCGGCTTCAATTGGTCAGGAGCATCGAGCGAGCCGAGATGCAGTTCCAATTCGTCACCACTGCGTGCAAACACGGACGAGCCACAGAGCGGGCAGAAATGCCGACCGGCATGATCCCGCGTCTCACCGTCAACGGTCACCGCATCTTGCGGGAACACGGCCGCCGCATAAAAGAGAGCACCATGGTGCTTGCGGCAGTCGAGGCAATGACAGATACCGACACGATACGGACGCCCCGACGCCGCAATACGAACACTGCCGCAAGCGCATCCACCCGTTACTCGTTCCATGTCAGGCCTCCCTTCATCCCTGCCCTGATGCCGCAATGTCATTCACTGCCCAACTTGCAGAGAACTGATCCGGGTTTCAAATTCGCCGCCATCCACCACGCCTTGTTTCACTTCTGATGCGCTCTGCCGGCCTGGTCATCCTGTTTCAGGCGCAGGCTGCAAGGACCCAGTCAACGCTTCGGAGAAAGTCTTCCTCTGTCAGAACGTGTTCCGGTGCGGCAGCAACCGCTGAAAAAACAAATCCATGCGTATAATCGACTAGCAGATTGAGCATGACATCATCCGGATCGCCATTATTCAGAAGCCGGGTGTTCTCCCTGATTTTCTCCGTGATCCCGACGATCTCTGAACTCATCAGAGAAGTGTCGTTCAGGATGCAGCGCACGACATGTGCATTTTCAAGCGCTCTGGCGCAGTACATCGTGAGAACATGTCGAAGGCGTTCGGCAGGAGTGTTGCCTTTGATGTTGCCAAGAGTTCCCTTGAACGCACATTCAACCAATGCGGCAAGCAATTCCTGCTGACTGCCGACATGATATTTTATCGCCATTGCCGTGACGCCAAGACGATCCGCAAGCCGCCGGAACGACACGGCCTCCGCGCCATGTTCCCTAAGCAGAGGCAGTGCGGTTGTCAGGATGCGCTCTCTGGAAAGCGCTCCATCCCGTTTTTGGGGCCGTCCTGCGGCCTTGCCGGACGCCATGCCTCAAGTCACCACATAACGCATTTCGACAAAATTCGACCCAAACCGGCGGACATCTTCAAGCTTCAGATCTACATCCTTGTCCAACTCTCCAAACATCCTGATCCCTTCTCCTATCAGAACAGGCGCGATGGCAATCCGCATGTCGGCAATGTGCCCGGCGCGCAGGAACGAGCGAATGATTGCTCCTCCGTCCACATAGACCCGGCCAACGCTGCGCGCATCCAATTGAGACATCAATTCATCAGGTGAGCGACGGCTGATTTCAACCTTACCCTTCGCATGATCCGGAATGTCGGCTTCGGTAAGAGTTTTGCTCAAAACCACGACGGGTTTCCAATACGGCCATTCGCCAAATCCGAGAACGGTCTTCAGCGAATCGGTTCCCATGACAATGACGTCGATGCTGTTCTGAAAATCGGTAAAACCGGTGTCTTCGGGATCGGTGTCGAATTTCATCAACCAATCAAGAGCGTGGTCCTTGCGCGCAACAAACCCGTCCAGTGTCATTGCCATCATCGTGTGCCCTGTCGGCATTGTCGCCTCCATCTAATTTATACACCGTATAATAAAGGCGTGCTGAAATTGTCAATGACGCTCGCACAGTCCCTTGTCTGGAACATCGAATGGATGTCCCCGGGCACGTTATGCGGGCTGTCGGTCTCTGTTTAAGTGACTTTCTTGTGCGGAAGGCCTCAGCCGGTTTCGGTGCCTTTCACCTGCTCCTGGATGGATTCCACCCCCTTGGGGCTCAACGCGTAAACGCCGCGTTCGACACGCTCAAACCAGCCATAGTGATCGTCGGCCATCATTCTGGTCGCACGGTCGACGCCGGTTGCCTTGGCTACATCTGTGCCGCGGCTGGGGCCGTTCGCCTCCAGATGCCGGGCGCAGCGGATGGCGTCCTGACGGTAGGCCGTCACCAGTGTGACTCGCGTCGAGCCACCGGTATTCGGGTCGCCGACACGGCGCGAAAATTCTCTTAGCAGCCTGTCCTTGCGCAGCTTGGACTTGCGCGGTGCATAAGGAGCCGGGTCCGAATGAACCTCCACAAAACCATCGGAAAGTCTGACGGTCATCAGCCCAAGCCCCAGTCGCCGGGCAAGTTTGAGATTGCTCTTCACCGCCTGCTGAAACCGGCGCCCCGTTCCCCGCGCCACTGCGACATAGACCGCATCGGTGACGGCTTGACGCTCAATAGCCTGGTGAAAAAGTGTCAATGAGAACCCGGTTTTCAGTTCAACAATCACCGGATCTTCCTCACCGCGACAGGCAACAATATCTGCAGCGCCCACCTCAGCCTTAACTTCATATCCCTGCCCAACCAGATAAGCCTTCACCGGTGGATAGAGATCGGTTTCCAAAATGCGCGCCATCTGGGCATCCTACGTTTGAAGCTGAACTCGGGCGATAGAGTGTGATCATTCGCCAGGCCAAATGAACGACCTGGATGCTCACAGACTACATTCTAGAGTGCATGTTTTAATGAGAGCAGTTCTTGCGTCAGAAAATCGACGAAGCGGCGAACACGAACCGTTTTTCGAAGGTCCGAATGCAGCAATATCCATAGCCATGGGCCTTTTGACATATCTGTGTCCGGCACGCGGCGCAGGTCTGGAAACACGTTTTCGAAGAGGGTCGGCATGTGTGACATTCCGCAGTGCTGGCGCAACAGACATACCCGCATATAGCCGTCGCTCACCTTGTGCCTCACCTTTGCCATTTGAAATGGTAGCGGTGCACGCCAGTTTTCGTCCGCAGATCCAATCCAGCTCAGTCCTTTGCCTTGCTGACCTGCATTGGGAAAAACCTCTCGAAGATATGTCTCACTGGCGTAAACGCCCAGGTTCAATCTGAATAGTTTTCGAGCAACGACATCGTCCGTGACTTCATCTGCGGCGCGAAGCGAAATGTCGGTTTCGTCGTTAGCAATGGATTCAACCTCTGACGTGAGATGAAATTCGATATCGATATTCGGATACTTCTCATGAAACCTTCCGATGATCGGGGCAATGAAATCGTAGGCAAGTGTGGGAGAAAGCGAGAAGCGGATCGTTCCAGTCTCGCTCTTGTCCAGCCCTTCGACTTTCTTGCGCGCAGCAAGAACAGTTTGCTCCGCAGCTTCGACCACCGGCAGTAATGCCTCTCCGAATTCAGTGAGAGTGAACCCGCGTTTGGACCGATGAAACAGGCGAACGCCGTAGCTCGCCTCCAGTGCCTGTATGTTCCGGTTCACGGTTCCATAGCTTGCGTTGATCGTGCTCGCCGCGGCGCGCAGGCTGCCCGTGCGGGCAACAGCAAGAAAATATGGCAACTGCTCCCAATCGAATGATCTCATTTCATCTTCATCTGTTTAACTGGCGTAACAAGGTGTTCTATCTTGTTATATTTTTGAATGAATGACCATTTGCTAAATCGCGTCGAGATACCTCGCCGGCAGCGGACGTTTTGCGCTTGCCGGCTTCGAAGGGAGACGTTTGATGCAAAGATATCATCCATTGCTCGTGGTGTTTCATTGGCTTGTCGCGATCATGGTCCTCGTTGCGCTGATTGTCGGCGGACCGGGGCTTGCAGAGTTGAAAAATTCCGACCCTCAAAAACTGACCGCACTCACTGGTCATATGATATGGGGCATGGCTATTGGCGGGTTGATGCTGGCCTTTCTTGCCGCGCGCGTGTTTTCGCGCAAGCCACCTCACGCAGACGCCGGACATTCCGCGCTCAAAGTCGGCAGGCGGTTCACCCATGTCGCACTATATCTTCTGGTTCTGGCGATGGTTGCCAGCGGCATAGGAATTGCCATTTCCGCGGATCTTTTCGCGGTCGCATCTGGTAAGCCTGAGGCATCATTGCCGGCCAGCTTCAATGACATTTCAGCGCGGAAAATTCATGGCTTCTGTGCAACGCTGTTGCTGCTGCTGATCGCTTTTCACCTGTGTGGGTGGGCCTATCACCAGCTTGTACTCAAGGACCGCCTTATCAGCCGCATGTGGTTTGGGAGAAGAAGCGGCTAGGTGTTGTTTCTATCAGGCGTGCCTGATCTATCGCCCGCGCCGGTACGCTGTTCTTGCTGTTGAGAAATAGAGGGCGTCCTTATCCTCGGGCTTCAGGTCACAAAACAATGCCTCGTAGGCAGACCAGACGCTTTCATAGGTCGAAGTGAGATTCTCAATCGGAAAATTGCTGCCGAGCATGCACCGCCCCGGGCCGAAAACCTCCAGAACCTGATCGACCATTGGCCTTATGCCGTCGATCGTCCAGTGTGCATCGGCTTGAGACAGGCCCGAGATCTTCATGAACGTGTTGGGCAAGGCGGCAAGAGCCTTGATGCCGTCGCGCCATACAGCCAGGGCTGCATCGTCACCGGCAATCGGTGACCCAAGATGGTCAACAATGACCGGAATGTCGGGGTGGTGGGACAGAAACGCCGAAAACGGAAGAAGCTGAGTGTGCCAGCAGGTCAGATCGAAGGAAGCATTGATACTCGCCAACGCCCCGAACCCTTCGCGCCAGGCAGGATTTGCCAACAGATCCTCCTCCAGAATGTCTGGACGAGAGGAAACCTTCTGCCACCAGATCTCCTGCCGCACTCCGCGAAAGACCGTGTGTCGTGCGTGCTGCTCAAGAACGTCCGCAATGTCGGGGCGGGAAAGATCGGCATAGGCGACAAAACCCGCTATGCGTTCGCCGCTCGGGTGTTCGTCGGCGATGGTCTGGATCCACCTTGTCTCATCGACCGGATCCTTTGTGTGATCGACCTCGGCCTGAACGACAACGAAGGCGACATCGGTTCCACCGGCATCGTTTATCACGTCGTCCAACAGGTAAGTGTCGGGAAGGCCGGGAAACGAGCCCCGCCGATGCCATGGATAGTCAAGCTGTGCGGTGTCCCAAAGGTGAATATGAGCGTCGATCCGTTGCATCTTCAATGCCTCAAAGCCTCTTGCGATGGAGAGTATCACAACCACGGCGTGATGAAGGAGGACTGTCTCTGCAGACTTGCCTGAACCTGATGAGGAACCGGTTCGCTCATCCAAAGGCGCGCAAAATTAATCGAACCACTGTAATTGGTTGCTGAACAGAATCCTGCTCTACTCGCCCGACAATCGGCCTTTTACTGGCAAGCGTGTTTTCAAAGCAATATGGACGAAGCATGCCGTATCTAGTCTCGTTTTCCGGTCTTCCCGGCGTCGGAAAAACAACAATTGCCCGCGCTTTGGCCCGAGAAAAACAGGCCGTTTACATTCGCGTGGATTCCATTGAGACCGGTATAAAGGAAAGTGCACTGCGCCCTGCTTCGGTCGAGGACGCGGGATATCAAGCAGCCTTTGCGGTCGCCAGGGACAATCTTGCAAATGGCCTCAACGTGGTTGCCGACACCGTGAACCCAGTCGAGATTTCAAGACAAGCCTGGACCGAAGTTGCCCGGGTCTGCAACGCGCTGCTTCTTGATGTGGAAGTGGTGTGCTCCGATCCTGTCGAGCACCGGAGGCGGGTGGAGAGCCGTGTCAGCGATATAGAAGGCCTTGAACAGCCGACCTGGCAAGACGTGCAGGATCGTCATTACGAGGCATGGGCGAAACCCAGGCTCGTGCTGGATACTGCCTTGCTGACCACTGAGGAATGCCTGTCAAAAATCGCCGACGCGATTGGTGAGCAAGCATACTCTAGGCGGTCAAGACGAGGATCGAAGCCTTGAAACTTGCCAGCAAATCGTCAAGGTCGGCCCTGTCTGCGGCGCTGTATTTCAACGCCATGATGACCGTCACAATCAGATGCGCCTGATGTCGGACTGACAACCCTTTTGCACTTAATGCCGCCTCATGAGGGTTCAGGATTTCTCTGACCAATTCTTCGTGTCTCAAATGGGAACGAGCAATTTCCTCCCGTCCCGCTTCGTTGTGCCCTGAGACCAGATCTTCCGCATCACCTGCGGTCTGCAACAACTCAAAACTCTTGACCACGGTTTCCGCGAAATAGGCATCCAGCTCTTCCGCAAGTGTCTTGCATCCGTGCAATCGGTCTCTCGCTGTTGCGAGATTTCGGTCCGTGATCGTCCTGATAGACGCGCGAATAAGATCGTCCTTGCCGCCGAAGAGGTCATAAAGCGTCTGGCGTGAAACCCCTGCCTCCGCTGCGATATCGGCCATTGCCGTCTTGCGTGCACCAAAGCGTACAAAGCAGCGAATGGCGGCCTGGACAATTTTTTCTTCGGTTTCGTTCAAGGACTTGGACTGCGTTTCGGTCATGGGGATCACATAAAACGAGATTTGCGACTTGACAAGTGCTGTCGGAATGTCAAATACAGTCTTACACAAACTATAAACTTGTAAAGTTAGCGACACATAATGACCCCGACACGCAGACAATTCCTGAAAACAGGCACGATGGCAGTCGTCGCAGGAATGCTCCCCTTCCGGAGACTACGTGCCGAAACAAAAGGACAGACCATGGACAGGACACAGGAAGACGCCTTGATCGATCAGATCGCCAAGGGCGTCAGCTACGCCTTCCGCACACCGATTCTGCGCCGCCCGTCGGATTACGGCATGGCTTATGAGGACGTTTTCTTTCCGGCGATGGACGGTGTCATGCTGGACGGTTGGTTCATTCCGGCCGAGGGCAGCAACAAGCTGATCATTTGCAACCATTTCATCGGAGCCAACCGCTACGGATACCCGGGACACCTGGAACCCTGGACCGGACAGGGTGGGTTCGAAGTGAATTTCATTGAAGCGTACAAAGCGCTCCACGACGCGGGCTACAATGTGCTGGCCTATGACCTGCGCGGTCATGGCCATTCGGCTGACGGCGCAGGCAACATCACGGGTGTTGGTGCGATCGAATGGCGTGACGTAATCGGCTCCGTACGTTTTGCGCGCGAAAAGGTGCAAGGAGCAAAGATCGCCCTGCACTCCCTTTGCATGGGTTGCAACTCGACTTTCATCGCCATGGAAAAGCACCCTGAGGAATTCCAGGACATTGCCTGCATGATCGCGTTGCAACCGCTATCGGCCGCGCCGTTCATAGAACGAGCCCTCACAGACAACGGGGTCGAGAATGCAGTCGAGCGTTTTGACGAACGCTACAGCTACTACTCCAGCTTCAGGCATTCCGACTCCAATGCCATTGCGCGGGCACACTCGGTGAAATGCCCGACGATGGTCGTGCAGGTGAAAGATGACTTGACGACCAAACCGTCCGACGCTGAAGGCATATTCGCCAAACTTCCGAACTCCAGCAAGAAACTGCATTGGATTGAAGGAACGCCCGTCCGCTACGAGGGCTACCGCTATTTCAGCCAGAGCCCGGCCGAGATGATCGCCTGGTACGACGCGCATATGTGAGGTGAAGTCAGATGTTCGGCAACATGATTTCAAACATGATGGTCAAACCCTTCCAGTCCCCGCTGTTCGACAGTCCGGAGGCTTACGGGCTCGAGTATGAAAACGTGGCATTCAGGAGCGAGGATGGGGTTACTCTGCGCGGCTGGCTGATCAAAGGCGGCACTGAAAAAGTCATCGTACAGAGCCATTTCGGAGTTCAATGCAACCGCGGCGGCTGGACACCCAAAGGCCACGGTCCGATCACACCCTGGAAGCACGACATCAAGTTCCTGCGTCAAGCGAAGTATCTTGCTGATCAGGGCTATTCGGTTCTGATGTACGACTTGCGGGGCCATGGCGAAAGCGACATCGGCACCACTCCCTGGGTCAGTTGGGGTCCGGAAGAGGCCAAAGACGTGATCGCTGCCGTCGATTTTGTCAGCGATCGTTTCCCGGGAGCAGATGTCGGCCTGCTCAGCATCTGCATGGGATCAGCGGCCACGACCTATGCCTTCGGTCGCGAAGACGGCCTTGGCCAAAGGTCCAACCTGAAGGCTATGATTGCTGTGCAACCCCTGCTGTATTCCTGTTTCATCAAGGCTTTGGGCATGCCAGGCTTCATGGCGCGGGCGGGCGAAAAGGTCAGCCAGCAACGACTCGGTTTCGACATGTCCCAACCGAATTTCGTCAAGGAAGCGCCTAACGTTACGGTGCCGACACTGGTTGTGCAGAATTCCAACGACCCCTGGACCGAAATGGGCATGGTGCAGGACTATTATAACGCGCTGACGGTAGAAAAAGACCTGAAGCTGCTCGATCTGGAGAAGAGCCGGTTTGCAGCTTACGACTATATCGGCAGCCACCCCGAAGACCTGATGGGCTGGTTTGACAGGTACATGTGATGATCACGACCTTGCTCAAGTGGGGCCTGCCGCTTGTCGTTATCGTGGTGGTGGCGGCCGCCGTCCTGACCAGGAAAACCTTCCACGTTGAGACAGTGATCGCGGCACCGCCCGACATCGTCTGGCAAATCCTGACGGAAACCCGCGCCTACCCCGAATGGAACCCGGTCTTTGTCGAGGCCGCCGGTGCATATGCAGAAGGTGCGCGGCTCAGCTACAGGGTCCGGGATCCAAAAGGCAAGTTGCTCGAAATGGACGCAACCGTCGTCACCTTCACACCTGCCCGGGAGTTACGGCAAAAAGGCGGTGTTCCAGGTATTCTGACGTTTGAGCATCAATGGATATTGGAACCCGTCGAAGGCGGTACCAAGGTCATTCAGCACGAGACCGACCGTGGTCTCGGTCTTTGGTTCTGGAATTCCGACTGGATCGAACCCGCATATGCCAAAACCCTAGAAGCGTTGAAAGCTCGCGCGGAAGGAACTGCCGCCGGGAAGTGATCCAAAGCTTCAATACCGGACGTGTTCTTCAAACACTCTTGCCGTCAGATCCGCATACGCGGAACGTCGTTCGGATCGAGACGGAGTTCGATCAGCAGAGGCTTGTCTCGTGTTTCGATGGCCTTGATTGCATCTACCAGGTCGTCCGCCGAGTTAACCGCAATCCCCTCCCCCCCAAGAGAGGTTGCAACGGCCGCGAAGGACGGCCAGTCGAACATGGAAAGGCCCGGATCCATACGCCGGTCGAGGAACTGGATGTGCTCCGCACCATAAGCGGAATCGTTGCAGACAATGACGATGAGATCCTGCTTCATACGCACCGCCGTGTTGAACTCGTTGATGCCGCCCATCATGAAGCCGCCATCGCCAGTGAACAGGACAACCGGCCGGTCCGGTGCGGCGAAGGCTGCGCCAAGCGCTTCCTGCAAGCCGAGGCCGATTGAGCCGAAATTGGCGGTCACGAGAAAGCTTTTCGGGTCGGGCGCGGAGATCCGGCACCAGACTTCGGTCATGAACCGGCCGCCATCGGTCGCCAGTATCCGATCCTTTGGCAGGACCTGCTCCAGGCGATCCAGCGCATAAACGTAGTTTACGAAGCCGTCCCTGGCATCCTTGGCATTTCCTGGCGGATGATAAGTGAGCGCCTCCATATCCAGCTCAGCGGTAAATCCACTTGGCGGAATTTCAGCTTCGTCGAGCCAATAAACGATATTGTCAGCCGTCAGGCCCGCATCGGCGACCAATGCGGCATCGGCATGGAAGTTCTTGCTGACTTCCGTCACCGTATTGTTGACCTGAACTACGCGTTTTCCCTTCATCAGTGCGCGCCTGTCGGTGGTGAAGTGATGCAGGCTGGTGCCAAAGCAGATGACACAGTCGCTTTTTTCGATCACGGCATAAGCAGCCGGTGTGCTGAGTGTTCCGAAGATATCCATGTTATAGGCATGGCCGTTGAACAGCCCCTTGGCCTTGAGCGTTGTCGCCAGAGGCGCCTGCAGCCTGTCGGCCAGCCGGATCAGTTTGTCCCGCGCATCCGTGGCTCCGCCTCCGGCCAGGATAATCGGTCGACGCGCGGAAGCGATCATGCCGACTGCCGCGTCAAGGTCATCCCCTTCCGGTACGTAGGCCGGTGCCCCGAATGCGGGAAACACAACTTTCTCATGCTCAACTTCCTGCCACATGAAGTCAGCGGGCATGTTCAATACAACTGGCCGTTTTTCCACCCGGGCACGATAAAAGGCATGGGCGACATCATGGGCTGCGGTCTCGGGTGCTCGTAACTGCTCAAACCCGGCGCCGGTTACCTTGACCAGTTCGCGCTGATCGATGCTCTGAAGGTTTTGCGGGTTCATGACCGGTGTGTCACCGGCCAGCAGCACCATCGGGATGTGGCCGCGAACGCCTTCGGTCAACGCCGTGACGCAATTCGTCAATGCCGGACCATGCGTCACCGTGGCGACGCCCAGTTTGCCCGAGACATGAGAGTAGGCAAGTGCCATGAGAACCGCACTGCCTTCAAAGGAAACCGGCACAAAGGTCGCTTCGCAGGCGCGGACATAGTGGTCGACCATGAAGAGGTTCGCATCACCCATCAAACCGAACATGGTGTCGATCCCCTGGTCCTGAACTGCCTGGGCGATTGACTGGTAGGCGTAGGTCTTCTTGTCCATCACGGGTCTTCAGACCTCCCTGATTCTTTTGGTACCGACCGGTTACGTGGCTGTGCCTGAGCGACTGACTTCGCGCAGCCGTCCAAAGTTGATGCGACAATAGTTACATTTGTAACCTTCGCAAGCTTATTTCCACTCGATTGATTTTATCAGGGAGAAATTGCTGCGCCACGCACGACGTCTGTCATGCGTGGCGCAGCAGGTATCAGCCGCGCAGGCGGTGATGTAGGATGATCGGAACGGCGAGCTCTTCCTCGTCGGACAAATGCCGGTTGAGGAAAGCCTCTATAGACTGTGCAACGCCGTGCAGCTTGCCTGCTTCCTCATGTGCTTGCGCTTCATCCAGCTGGACCAGCTTGATGGCACGGTTGGCCGTGCCGGTAAAACTGTCCAATACGACATCGAGTTCCTGGTGATCCTTCTCCAGTATCTCCAGTCCGATGTCGAAACGCGGATCGGCGTCGGACAGTTCAGGGAAGTAGCTGTGATCTTCCCAATGATGATGCCCGTGCAGGTTCGCCACCAGCGCGTTGCCATAGTAGGAAAGCCGTGCAGCAAAGTCGTCCGGGGCTCTGGACTTGTCCAGGTAGTGTTCGGTTTCCGAACGCACCAGATCGCCCAGCTTGCGGAACATCTGGTGCGCGCCGAGCCAGTGCCGTGTCTTTTCCTTGAAGCCCGGATGCGCTTCCCAGCTTTCGCGGGGATAGCTGTCCAGAAGAATACGCATATCTGTGGGCATGTCTTCAGTGCGGAGGTCGAATTTGAGTGTCATCGCCTTCTCCTTTCCGCAGCTATATCGTGAGGTGGTCGACCCGATACCAGATTTGCGCCCGCATTGCCGTTATGCGTCAGGTGGTTAGCAACTCTCCACGCACCCAGCCGTGACAGCAGTTCCTGGGTAAGATCTCGACGCGCCTTTGCAGCGACACCGGCCCTGCCCAATGTGCAATCAGCCAAAACCCTCGGCCGAAAGCCCCCACCTGACGGGCGGGGGCTTTTCGAGTTTTCACGAACCGTTGGAAGACGGTTGGCAAGCACTGAAATCGATCATCTGTTTGCCTTCATTCGCCTGTGCCATGGCGTCGGCGCAAACCTGGCCGCCATTTGCTTCGTGGGCAACCTTCGCCTCGGAGATCGAGAACGAAATCTCCGCTGCGGTGCTGAAATCGCGCACGGTGACGATGTCGCCGCCCAGGATCGTTCTGCTGGTCTGCCAGGTCGTATAGGTGTCCCCAATTGTCGGGTCGATGACCTGCTGCGGAACGCTGGCGCCACTGTCATACATGTTCTGCACCGCCCCCAAGGCTTCGGCCCTGGTCATGCCGTTCAATGTGATGTTCTGGTTCAACCAGGTCAGACGCAGGTGGCGGCTGGGGGATGAAATATCGGCCGGTACATTGGCCGCCGTCTTGCCATCTTCGGCATTGAACCGCGCGATGTTCTCGCGATGCTCCTGCAGCAAGGGCGCATTTGCTTTCACACCAAGATCGGTCTCACCGATATTTCCGGTATAGACGCGCACTTCCCCGCCTTCGTTCACCTGGAAAAGCACGGTATCGCCATTTGCATCGACAGCCGAAACGTGGACCCCGTGCTGACCAGCCGGACCGAGATCTGCCGACCATGCAAACTGGAACGCGCCTGCTTCATACGCTGCAGCAATCGCAGGTGCGGTTTCATACATGGCGGCGAGGTAGCCCGGCGCGTCTGCCAGATTGACTGCCGGTGCGCCGGTGTCCTGATAATCGCCGATGAACTCGACGCTCGGCGCCATGTAGAGCGTGTCGGCAACCAGGCCCTTGTCGTTGAAAGCCTGAGCCTGCACACCGTGGAAGGTTTTGTTTTCCACCCATGCCACCGTGAAGTTGCGAGCGCCGTCCCCGGCCTGAACAGCGTAGCCCTCGGCTTCATAGCTGGTGACGTCGTCGCCTACCCCGATCGTGACCAGGTCCATTCCGGTTTTGATGCCCCAGTCGACCGAGCGCACATAGGCAACGCCGTGATCGGAATGTTTGGCGAGGCGTGAGCAGGCTTCAACCGTCGGCACCAGAGCAGTGGTTGCGGTCAAGGCTGCGATCATGATTTTTGAGAAGATGTTCATCGTCGCTTATCCGTCTATCAAGTGTGATTAATCATCGTTACGATGCGTATATGGACGCTTTATCATCCCTGTTCAATGATTAATCATCTGCAGTTTGATCATGCCGGATGTGCACAAGATGCATGGCAATGGAAGCAGTCAGCAAGCGTTGACGGGCGGAGACATCAGCATTAATCGCTGTATGAACGATCATGGCGCTGCGAGGAAAAATCATGGATCAGGAAAGCACGGTCGAACTCGGCAACCGGATCGCCGCAAAGATCTCGGCGCTGATCGAGGAACAGGGTACCAACCCGGGAGCCGTTGCCAAGGCGGCAGGACTGGGCGTCACCTCGGTCCGGGATCTGCTCAGCGGTCGTGCACGTACGCCCAACGTTGCCACGCTGGTGAGTATCGCCCAGGTGCTTCACGCCGACCCCGGCGATCTGATAAGTCCGCATGACAGCGACCCGCAGGCAAACGCGCTTTACTTCTCGCTGACACCAGACAACCAGAGGCGCGTTAGGGCGATCATGCGGGCGCTGCTGACCGATCAGGAAGCGGAGAGATAAGCTCAGGTAACGATGGGCCGCCGACCGTCAAAAACACCTGCTACTGAAAGTTTCAACTCACCAGACCGCAACGCAGGGAGTTGACATTCCCAATCTGTTTGCGTATTGAGCTTCTCCTCAAAGGGATAAATCGATGATTTTCGCAGTTTACAGTTCCGCCAGTTCCTACTCGTCCGCGCTTCGCGGTCGAAGGATTTTGCGTGTGCGGTAAACTGTAGGCACATCGAAACCTTTCTGACCCGGAAGCAAGCGCTTACCGGGTTTTTTGTTGCCCGGGTCATCACTACGGAAGATGAATCGGGCGGGAGCCCGGCACCGCTTCGAAAGCGGATGGAACCCGAAAGGGTTTGGGGATCAAGACCTCCGTCTTCCGCCAAACTGGAGAGTAAACCGGACAGGCGTGCCGGTGCTGTTTTGAAAACATGCAGGGCCCGGCGACGGGTCTGCGGGTCAGGACCGCTGCTCTCCTCCATTGGAAGACAAATCGGACAGGCGTCCGGCACCGCTTGGAAAGCGCGTGGAACCCGAAAGGGTTTGGGGATCGAGACCTCTGTCTTCCGCCAAAGGAGCAGCTGGGCATTGGAGAGCCCACCGAACTGTAAATTCGACGCTTGTGCTGTGCTGGTTCAACTCCAGCCTGCTCCTCCAAAAAGAGAGTGAACCAGCTAGGTGCTGGCGCAGACTGCTAATCTGTCGGGGCTTTTACAAGCTTGCGGGTCGGGACCGCCGCTCTCTGCCATCCCTTCGATGTAACTGGTTCGACCGTTGAAAGAGCCCCCCTGGAGGATCGCCATCCTGCAGCCTGCCGGACCTCTCGGCAGCTTTTGGGGACATCGGGACAGTGAAAACTCCGAGGCTGTTTCATAACCAATTGAATTTGCAATCATCGTGCTCTTCGCCTATAGGGACGACAAAGCCAGTTACGACCCTCAGGTCTCAAGCCACGCCAACGACTTAAGATCTGATGGGGGATTATATGCACGGGGAATACAAGGTACCTGGTGGCAAGCTGGTAGTTGCGGATGTGGAAACCACCGAGAACCGCATCACGGATGTTCAGATTTCAGGTGATTTCTTTCTGGAGCCCGAAGAGGCTCTGGGACTTATCTGCGAAGCTCTTACCGGCCAAAGCACCGCAGCCACGGTGCAGGAGCTATCAGGCGCAATCAAAAATGTATTGCCTGAAGGCGCTCTGCTTTTCGGTTTCTCGCCCGAAGCAATTGCCATTGCCGTGAGGCGCGCCCTGGGGGTTGCAAAGACCTGGCAGGATTTTGAATGGGAAGTGGTGCACGCCAAACCCGTTTCACCGCTGATGCATGTGGCACTGGACGAAATCCTTGCCAAGGAAGTGGCCATGGGGCGCCGTGCCCCTACCCTGCGGTTTTGGGAATGGGACCGGGCTGCGGTCATTCTTGGGGCCTTTCAATCGGTGAAAAACGAGGTCGACATCAAGGCTGCCGAGGAACTCGGGGTCGACATAGTCCGGCGCAACACCGGCGGCGGTGCAATGTTTGTCGAAAAAGGCTCCACGATCACGTATTCGCTTTATGCGCCGGTGGATCTGGTATCAGACATGGCCTTTGCCGATTCATATGCGTTTTTGGACAATTGGGTTCTGAAGGCGCTGAATGCCATTGGCATTGAGGCCGTTTACAAACCTCTCAATGATATCACCAGTCCCAAGGGAAAGATCGGTGGCGCCGCGCAGAAGCGGTTCCTGAACAAGACCGTGCTGCATCATGTGACGATGGCCTATGACATCGATGTCACAAAGATGATGCAGGTGTTGCGCATCGGGCGGGAGAAACTCTCGGACAAAGGCACGGCAAGCGCTGCCAAGCGTGTCGACCCTGTGCGCAGCCAGACCGGCATGGAACGAAGTGCAGTCATTGACGCAATGAAGCAGACATTCACCGATCTCAACAGCGCAACGCCCGGCGACATCACGGAAGATGAATACCGAGCTGCCGAGGAATTGGTGGCGAGCAAATACGGCACCGAGGAATGGAAGTACAAGCTACCGTGAGGACGGCTTTGCCGGACTGATCCGGTATCGGTTTTTCGTTCGCCAGAAAAAAACACGCGCCGATCCGGCGCGTGTCTCTGATTCAAGACCATGGGTCTTTGCCAGGATCTCTCGATCAATTCGCCGGGGTCGATGCCCAGGAATAGTGTTCGGCCAGATATGCGGCAACCGCGTCGGACTGCAGAGCTTCGATCACGGCCTGGGTCTTGAGGTCTTCAAGATCACCTGCCCTCACAGCGAAACTTACTGCATATGCATCGCTGATCTCGTTGCGCGGCTCCAGATAGATCCGTTCCGCATCCCCAGTCAGATCGAGCGAACGGGCGAAGGTCGGATACATGACCGCAAGACTGCGCTCTGCCTCATCATAGGCCCCTGCGGTTGTGGTCAATGGCGTGCCGACGAAGTTCAGGTTCTTGTCATTGCGGACAATGTCGGAAACCTGTGCCTGGAAAGTTGCTCCCTCGCTCAACTCGATCAAGCCCGCGCCTTGCAGCAGCAACAGCGCACGGGCCGTGTTTACGCCGTCATTGGGAATGAAAACCGTTTCTCCATTCGGGATTTGGTCAAGATCCTGATACTTCCCGGAATAAAGTGCAAAAGTCGCATGATAAACCGGCTGCGCAATCACCAGATCCGCCTCCGCACGCTCGTTGAAAATGTTCATATACAGTTCGTGCTGGATAAGGTTTCCGTCGATCTCGCCGCTCGCCAGCGCTGGGTTGGCTTCGGCGTAATTCAGGAATACGACCTTGTCGATTTCGTAGCCTTTTTCCTTGAGCACGGGCGCGATGGCATCCAGCAGATCGGGCTTGGTGCTATCGGACGAGTGGAATGGAAAGAACGATACACCCAGTTTGATCTTCTCAGCTGCGTCCGCTCTGGCGCTGCTGAGCGCAAAAACCGTGGCCAATGCTGCCAGAAACACTCCAAACTTCTTCATAACCTTTATGACTTCCCTTTTTTGTCCACCATTCTGGCGAGAGCGGAGCCCGTTAGCTGAATGATTTGTACTGAAAGGATCATCAGGAGAATGATGACCCACATAAGCGGCTGGTTCCACATGTAGAAACCCTCCTGCAGCGCGAGATAGCCAATGCCGCCTCCGGCAATGACCCCCACAACAGTCGAATAGGCAATGAGACTGATAATTGCCGAAGTAAAACCAAGGATCAGAGAGGATTTCGCTTCCACGAGCACGAACTCCCAAATGACCTGATAGCGTTTCGCCCCCATCGAATGAGCTGTCTGAAACAACTGCGGATTGATGTCGGCGATGGCCTGTTCCACCAGCCTCGAAACGTTTGCTGTTCCCACGATCGAGAGGGAAATCATCGAGGCATAAATCCCGTATGCGGTACCGATCATCAGGCGTGCAAACGGTGCCATGATGATCAGCAACAGTATGAAGGGAACGGATCGGATGATGTTGACTGCGACGGACAATGGCAGCGAATACGCCTGATTTTCAAAAGGAGCGCCACGCCCGCAAAGCGACAGAACCATGCCGATGGCGGTGCCCAGGACAAGCGAAATCCCGAACGCCACCGCGACCATATAGTATGTCTCGGCAAAGGCGATCAGGATCTCCCCGCCAAAACGTGACCAGGTGTCAAAAAGCCAGTCAAACATTGCAGTCCACCCAGATGTCATCGATCTTGCTGATGTGAAATTCGGTGGACTTTTTGATCGGCCCCAATTGCGCGATACGACCGTTTTCCAGGAATAAAACCCGGTCACACATGTATCTGACCACGTCGATGTGGTGCGCCACCAGCACCATGGTGACAGAGTAGGTTTGATGGGTCTTCTTCAGAAGATCCAGAATTTCCCTTGTCGTTCTGCTGTCCAGCGCCGACGTCGGTTCATCCAGAAACAGGATGGCCGGATCCGTTACCAGAGACCGCGCGATGGCAACGCGTTGCGCCTCACCGCCCGAAAGGGTGATCGGATAGGCCCCGGCACGATTATCGAGACCAACAAACTGAAGCATCTCCATTGCCTTGGCTTCTCGAACAGAGCGCTTCACCCCGCGCAATTTGAGCGGCAGGGCCGTGTTCTCAAGGACTGTTCGATTGTAGACAAGGCTGAAACCTTGGAAGACAGTGGCGCTATGCTGGACCAACTCTCGAAGGGATGCGGGATGCGCATTGCGGTCCACTTCCCGCCCCTGAAACCGTAACTGGCCTTCGTCGGGAATCGTCTGCAGACTCAGGATGCGCAAGAGCGTGGTTTTTCCTGCCCCGCTTTTTCCGACAATACCCAAGATCTCGCCGGGTGTGATTGCAAAGGAAATGTCCTTCAAGGCACTCACTGAACCGGCTTTGGTCGTGAAGCTCTTGGAGACACTATTGACTGTAATCATGCTGAAGGGTGGTTCCGATCGTCTGAGGTGGTCGAATACCAGAAGGGGTTTGACGCGGTTTCAGCGAACCTTTCCCGTTCGCCGAATGCGATGAAGGCGCTTTCTAGTCCACCGCGCGCAAACGGTTTCCAACCACGCCGTCATGAGTATGCAGCAGGGGTGTCCCGCAGGAATGGCGACGGGCAAAGGCCAAGGCCTCATTCATGAGTTTGGTGTCCATTTCGCCGTCAAGGAGATCCAGCAGAAAATCGCATCCGGCCTGGGTATGTCCCCTGCGCATATGATGGATCATGAGCAAAAGCAGTTGCTCATGATGCGTAACCCCTTGTGCCCACGCATCCGAAGCGATGAGAATGTCGAGCTTCTCACCCTTGATACGCACCAGCGACACCACGATCTGGGATAGCCCATAGACCAAGGGAAGCCCCGTTTGAGCACCCCAGAGCTTTTCCGCCCGGCCATAAACAGGAAGCCAGTTTCCCATATCCGGGTTCACGCAGGTCATGTTGAGGTCGCGAACTATCGGAAGCAAAGCGCGTTCGAACTCATCGCAACCAACGTTTGAAAGAGGCAGAAGCAGGGGCTCGGAAGGTTCGTCCCACCCGGATACTTCAACGCTTTTCGCAATCATCTCTTGCTCCTAACTTGGACGTTGTCCAATCAAAAGATACCTAGCGAGGGAAAGCGTCGCGTATGCCGCAACCTGGCTCGGAAAGCCCGATCGCGTTCCTATGCCACGATTATCCGACATTCGCAATGGGGCCTGGACCAGGCGTTGCCGCCAATATCCAGCGTGTTCGCGCCATCCGTTCGGCAGTCTTCGGCGCTGTTTCAAGCAAACGATCAGCTTTGGCCCAATCCGAAATCGTGACACAGTCGAATTGAAGCTCAGCTCTTCGTTTATGTACCGAGATGGGGAATGACAGGTTTGGGGCCAATATGACCATGAGTCCCAGCTATCAAGTTGAGGCTCATGGCCATCAGCACGAATACCCGTCAGCAGGTCAAACTGATGTTGAATTTGTTGCCGTCCGGGTCTCGGAAATAGGCACCGTAAAACCGAGCGCCTCGATAGCCCGGAGCACCTTCATCAGTCGCACCGAGTTCAAGTGCCAGAGCATGAACGGTATCGACCTGATCCCGGTCCTTTGCTGCCAGCGCAACCATGGTGCCATTCCCGCAAGACGCCTTTTCACCGTCATAAGGGGATGTCACTATGATCATTGGTTTTTCAGGGCCAAAACTATAGCCGATCATGTTGTCGAGGCTAAAGGCACGCGTGCCGTTTATGGCGCCAAACAAAGCATCGAAGAAAACCGCTGAAGTCTTGAGGTCATTTGACCCAAGAGTAATATAGCTAATCATGAGAGCTCTTTTGCATGAGTAAGTGTTGCGCCCTATGCAACGGCGCGATGTGGAACCGATTGTCGGTTAGCATGGAGGTACTCAAGCAATCATAGGCACTTAATAGCCAGGATTTTGGGCCGGATCAACGACAACCATGTCCATAACTCAGCCATTTGCTCTGAGCCCGCTGAACGTCAGTTTTCGAGAGCTACGCGGCCGCGGTACGCAAAACATTCGCTTTGGTACTTGAATCAATATGATCACAAAGGCGGTTCGAGTGACTGACCGGGATGGGAGCGCTGACCGAACCCGCACGGCAGGAGGACGCGAGCGGCAAAGCTTATGTTTGGGATCGCTGCAACCCGTGTCCAAGTTTGCAGCATGCTGATGCCAACCGTTACGAGCTCCTGTACCTGGATTTTTTCAGCGGCACAGGCAAATTACTCGTCTTCAAAAAGTTTTCGCGATCAGATTCCAATCGCCATCTTGGCAAAGCTTCATTCAGATTGATATGATTTGGCCGTTCAGGCAAAGGCAAACTCATTCCTTAACCCATACGAAAACAAGTGGCTGTTTTTGATTTATTCAAAAATGGTCCCGCGAAGTTGTGTCTTCAGTGTAATGGACTTTTGAAAATGTCTATCTTTGACAATCAATCTGTACTGTCGGATGAGCTTCTCACCGCCTTCGGAACGCATCGTTATCACACGCATGAAAAAGGCGACACGAGGAGGTTGATAGTCGATCTTATCCGCAAGCTGGATCGATTGTTCGCCATCGAGGCGGACTATTCAGAGCCGTTCTATGAAGACTTTCATTCTCATGATCTGGGACAGATCACCTACGTCCTATCTGGAATGATAACGTTTGCTACCGAAAGCAGATCATTCGTTGTACCGGCCGGCCATATGATCTGGATCCCGAAAAATCTGGTGCATTCCGCGGATGCCCGGCGTGATGTGCATTTCGTTAGCGTTTATGTGAACGAAAAGGAACTTAATAACCTTCCCACATTATGTCAGATCGCCGAAGCCCCAGAGTTTCTGAAGTCGATCTTCGAGCGCCTTATCGTGCACCAGATCCGGGGCGAAAAGGGACCGATCTATGACGCACTGGTCTTGCTGCTGTTTCACGAGATCTGTTCCGTTCAAACTGTTGATTTGTCTATCCGGATGCCGAAGGACAACCGGTTGCGCCGTGTCTGTGAAGAAATACTGCGCAGCCCGTCGGCAACCGTTTGCAAAGACAGTTTGGCCAATGTCGGCAACATAAGTGTCCGCACGATGACCCGCCTGTTCAAGTCCGAATTGAATATGACTTTCACCGAATGGCTGCATCAGGTGCTGGTTCTCACCGCTGCTCACAAACTGCGTGGCGGTGCGAACATTGCTTATGTCGCCACCGAGCTTGGCTACGAGAGCCCTTCGGCTTTTGCAGCCATGTTCAGACGACAGATTGGGCAGACACCTTCTGAGTTTGCCGCGAAACTCGAACGGAAAGTAACCAACCCAGTGGGCATGATCAGCGCGACCTGATTGACTAACGCGCACGGGGTGATGGGTGCTGATGAACATCTAAGTTCATTTTGAATTTCGGTGACTTGAGTGCCACATCAGGAAAGACGTTCCGACGGGCGTTGTGTCGACCCTGCGGACATTGTTTGACGACATTCATCCAATGAAATTCAAAGACTGTCGACAGCACAGACAACATGGAAATCGGAGTGGTTTGAAACGCTCGAGAACAAACCGAAGGTGAATCGTTGTCGACAAATCCGGAGTGACGACAACCGGGATAACGACGGTCGACAAGATGTTTGCCTGCATCGGCTTTCCTGTCCCGACCGAGCTCGGTCATGAAGGAATATCTCGGCAACGTCTTGAAACAGGATCAGGGCTCGGCATCGCATTCAAAAACGCACTGAATTGCACGATTAACCGCGACCGGAAGCACGGACATATGGTTTTCGTGTCGATAGGTTTCGTAAAATGCAGACACACCAGCGATGTTGGCCAGTTTTTTTGCCATATCCTCAGCGGCAGCGATCGTTTGAGTTTCCGCGCGTTCTTTCAACCTGCTTTCAGCATCTTTGACTGTTCTTTGAAATGGGGCGAGGCGATCCCCCTCCCATTCTCCGGCTGACAGGTGGACAATCAACTCGCCTGGAGCCGTTTTGAAGTCATCCAAATGTTCCAGTAAGAAACTATCTTCCCAGGTGATGGCCGGACTGGCAGCAATCCAGTACTTGAAAGCAGTCGGTTCTCTGAACAACCACCACAGCGCAAATAGTCCTCCGAAAGAATGACCGAACAGACCCTGCTGGTCGGGATCAAGCGTTGTTTGAGCTCCGACAAACGGTCGAACTTGCTCCTCAATAAAGCGGATCATCTCCTGTCCACCGCCCGTTCGTACCTCTTCTGCTCCTTCATAAAAGGGCGGATATGTTCGGCCTGGAGGTGGGCCCAAATCCCAGCTGCGTCGAAGCGGATCGTAGGCCTCGTTGGTCGGATAGCCGATTGCCACCAGCACTCCCCATTGCACATTGGTCTCGGCCGGGTAGCAGGCTTGGGTGCGCATGACATCTATTGCCGTTCCGATAACCGCGTTTCCGTCAGTCATGTAGAGCGCGCGCCAGCCGTTCTTTGGGGGATCACCTGCCGGTATCCAGAGAAACACACGACGGACAGCACCGGTCTTGTCATCCTCAAGATCGTACCAACGTGCACCGGTCCACTCGTCGCCCTGAGTGTTCAAATTTAAGGACATCTCGGTCTCGCCGTCACCACTCCGATTTTCGGTTTGTCATGCGAACGGGCGATTGAGATTTCGCCCGCACCAAATTCAAATTCCGATGCGCCGTTGGGGCCGATACGCTGCACCACGCCATTCGCCCCCAACACTTTGCAATTGACCGCCAATCAGAACTTGATCGATAGCCGACCCATCAGGGACCTGCCTTCTCCCTCGATACAGCCTGCCCCAGAAGAGCAATTTGCAAAGTACTCCTTGTCGAACAGATTGGTGGCATTGAGCGAGAGTTCCATTTTATTCCTCTGGTAACGGACGGCCGCATCGACCAGCGTGTAGCTGTCGATTTCTATCGTGTTGGCGTTGTCACCATAACTTTCACCGACGTAGCGAACGCCCGCACCAAGGCTGAAGCCCTCGAATGTACCGCTAGGTACCTTGTAGTTGGCCCACAATGATGCCTGATGTTCCGGGACCCTTTCAGGTCGATTACCCACGTTTCCGTCGTTGTTCTTAGTGATTTCAGCATGAACGTAACTGTATGCCGCAGTCATCGACAAACCATTTCCGAGGTCATAGTTGCCTTCCAGCTCGACACCCCGGTGATTCACTTCACCTGTCTGAACCAGGAATCCTGCATGGGCAGGATCGGAGGTCAAAATGTTTGATTTCGTGATGTCGAAAACGGCGATCGTGAAGAAGCCATTGAAGAATGTCGGCTGGTACTTGATACCGGCTTCGTATTGACGTCCTTTCGATGGTTCGTAATTCGAACCGTCAAATTCGCTACCGATGTTCGTCACAAAGGATTCAGAATAGCTCGCATAAGGCGTAATGCCGTTTGCAAAATCATATCCGAGACCGGCGGAATAGGATGTATCGGTGTCATTTTGCGATGTTGAAGTCCCGTTGAGCCGGTTCTTGGTCTTGTTGTCGACCCAGGACTGACGCACTCCGAGCGTAAGCAGCCAATCGTCCAGAATCCGCGACTGGTTCTGAGCATAGAGACCAAGCCGAGAAACTGTCTGGACACGGTCGAGGTAATAGGCAGGATCCGTAACATTGAAGTCGTAGTTTGGATTCTGAACGTTGATCAGATAGTCAGGCGACGATCCAAAACCATTCCGGCCGTCAACCTGGTAGCGGTTATAGTCAAGCCCGAGCAGGAGTGTGTTTTCGAGCGCATCGAGCTGAAAGTCGTGTTGAATCTGGTTGTCGCTGCTGAACACCTTTGCCGTTTCATCGACGGTGAACGCGACAAATTGCATATCGGTCGCGCTATTCATCCAGCCGAAGTACAAATGCTGATAATCGGTGTCTTGTTCCGAATAGCGTGTGTTCTGCCGGACGGTCCAATTGTCGTTGAATTCGTGCGTGAACAAATATCCGATGGAACCATGATTTGCATCGAATTTGTTGTAATCGTGCAAATCATCCCTGAAGCTTTTCGGCAGATCGCCTAGACTTGCGCTGTAATTCTGTCCGGCGACGGGAAGAAACAGATTTGGTGTCAGGTTGTCCCACTGGTAGTTGGCCAAAATCGTCAAGTTGGTTTGGTCGGTAGGCTGCCATGTTATGGCCGGCGCAATGAATTTGCGGTCGTTTTCAGAATTGTCTCTTTCCGTGGCACCATCGCGAAAGAGTCCGGTCAGGCGAACTGCCCATTCCTTGTTTTGGTCAAGTGTCGTTCCGGCGTCAAAGGCAGCTTCAATTGTGTTGAACGAGCCGTAGCCTAGATATCCGTCAACAAACGTGTCGAAAACGGGGCGCTTTGTGATCGCGTTGACAAGACCGCCTGCATCGTTCTCGCCGTACAGCACGCCGGAAGGTCCCTTCAAGACCTCGACACGTTCAAGCGACCACGGTTCAATTTTGAAGCCGGAAAAGTCAATCACCTTCTGGCTCAACCCGTCGCGATAGACGCTGTTGGATCCAACATCGAAACCTCGGATCATGAACTGGTTGAAACGATCGTCCACGCCCCAGATAGACGGGATCACCCCTGCTGTGTAACCCAAAGCGTCCTCGAGCTGCTGTGGACGACGGTCGTCAAGCTGCTGCCGGGTGACAACGGAAACCGAACGAGGAATGTCTCTTAGAGCCGTCGGAATTCGCGATCCCGTCGTTGTTGTTTCAGCGATGTATCCATTGCCTGGACCAGTCGCTTTCGCATCCGCGTCAACGGCAGTTCCACTATCTTCATCTGTGGAAGAAATGATCACTGTTTCCAATTGTGCCGTTTCTTCGGCTCCCGCCGAATTAGGCGTTCCGAGAAAGACAAGTGATACGCCCGCCATAAGTGCGCCCGACAATGACCTGCGCCGAAGTGTCGAATTCCTGACCTCAGTATCAAGGATTGAATGCAGTTTTGGGTGTGCCATTCGGTGAACCGTTCTGAACTTGTGTATTGGTTTTTGGTGAGGTGACCAAACCGCTCCAGAAGAAATGACTGAATGCAGAATTCAGCGCATTTCTCAGGCAATTTGAGATTGTCTGTTTGGGTCGCTACCTGTTGGCCCCACTATGGATTAGTGAGATTGCCGATGTGGCCCGCGCTTGCTTCTGCAACATGTTCAAACATCGCTCGAGCCATGGGGGATACGGTAGTCCACCCGTTCAAGTCGAAGAGGCGGCGCGGGGCTGTTGCCAATTCGATAAACGGGCTTAAGCGTCTGACGGCTGATGAGAAACGTTTTGTCATTTTGGCGCAGCCTCTCGGAAGTATTCGACTTCTCAAGCCTTAAGGATGCAACGCTTCCGTGTCGGCTTGCTCGTACCTAGCTGGGCAATGCATCGGTGAAGATCACCGTGCCTTCGATGGCGATGGTATGCGCCTTTGTAGACCGGGACTGTCTGAGGCACAGCGTTGATTGGGCCAAGTTATGTTGAGATTAGGACAACGTTAAAACGTCAGACTGTGTGAACATTGCTGCCGCTGATGAGCGTCGATTGTCGCTGAAAATCGAGAGCTGCGTATCCCTTCCAGTCAGACACGTCGCCTTGAGACAGTGGCCAGACCGACAATAGTGAGGGGATCTTTAAGCCAAGCACAAAACTTGGATTTCGGATTGGTGGTCAATGTCAGCTTTGCAGATCGGATCTCGCCGGTTGCGTCGAGGTGGCATGTTTGACCAGCCTCAGCTAGCTGCTACGGGCGACCTTATTGCGTCCAGGTCATACACCTTGTCGGCTGGAAGTATCCAACCTTTGGGTATGTCGTTGAGCAACTCGGCTACGTTCAGACTGTCGTGTTGATGTCCGTGCGCCATTGCCAATCTGATTGGCAATCCGTTCGCGTCGACCGCTGCATCAATCTTAGGTGTCAGCCCGCCTCGGGACCGTCCAGGTCCTCGTCGACGCCAAGCATTGCTCAGGTTTCATGCTGATGCGCCCGGACAATCATGCTGTCATTCATCTGGATATCAGCATTGGCGTGGCGCGATAAAGCAGCCAGGACAGGATCCCAAACGCCTGCACAACGCCACCGTAAAAATCGGTTGCAGCAGGTCGTGCACGGGCCGCACCGCTCCGGTAAGTCGCACCACGACGCTCCCGATCTCAATACTCAAGAGATTCCGCTCAGTGTCCTCCGACCATCCATACGTGGAACACCTCTCGGTTTGCGAGAGAGGATGGGTTCAATGAGACGCCACTCGTCGCTTGTGAGGGCATAGCGCATTGGGGTAATTCCGTTTCGGCGCTTGAACCGCGTCAACAGTTCTTCGTCAAAGGTCCACTCCCCATGAGAACCCGACAATTCACACCGCAGGCCGATTGTTTCAGGTGAGCCCAAACCCTTCAGTTTTGAAACACCGTGTAGGACCAATAGCCCTCATCGCTTCGCTCCTCACGCCGCCATCCAGATTTCACTAGTTCGCGCGCGATTAGACGGTTCATTATTCCATGGCCAAGCAACACTACGCTGTCATGGGTCTGAGCCAGTTCTTTGAGCTTCGAAGCATTACTCGCAGCGCGTATCCTAGCGGCTCTGATGGACTCACCATTCGTCGAAAATCCCAAGAGCCATGCCATACGAAACAAAAGGAAATAGGCATAAAGCGAAAGCCTCGGCCATGTTGAATTCAAATAAGGCAGACTCGACTCTCGAAAATTCTCATCAATCAACGACTTGTGCCGACCACCCAATACTTCGACAGACTGCACCGCTCTGGGAAGATCACTACATATGACAAATCCAGAGGCCTTCACTTCATCTATTGCGGATGAGTACGGCTTGCTATCCTTGGATAGGCCGCTCATTTCGTACTCTTTGACGATTTCGCCGACTTGAAAGGCGGAAACTCTGTGTTTGAGCAAAGCCTCCAGATCGACTTCCGGCTTGCCGTGCCTCATCAGAACGATTTTCAAGGTGCCATCCTTCAAATCCGACACGCAATGTCTCTGCGGATAACCGAGAGCTCAAGCCTTAACAACAGGTGTCTTTTGGAACAGAGCTGCAACGGCAGCATTGTTCGCCGTCTCGCAAGTGTCCGGCTATCGACTGGAAGCAGACTTTTCCATTTTATGAGTATACGACCTAGAAATCCTACAAAGCCAAAAGAATAGCGGCTGCGACACCAAAAAAAAGCCCAAAAACCAGGGCCATTTGCTTCCATCCAGGAACGACAAGATAGGCCTTTTCGGGCTTACCGGGGTGGTAAAACACCGTTATGTTTGCATCATCGTGCCGGTCTATGTAACGAAATTGCCAATTCAACAACGCCCGCAGATTATGGGAAAGTAGGATAACCCAGGCGTTGATCTTATCGTTTTCATAAGTCACACCATCGACAACGTAAGTGTAACGAACCTTCGCGAGGTAGCTGGTTTCATCATGTGAACCAACACCCGAGCCGACGATTTTTTCCTCATGTAACTTACCGATGACCCTTGGCCACTTACTTATCCGGTGCATGTGTATCAACGAGTACACGCCCATTAACGCAAAGTATCCCGCAGCGCTCAGGAGAATTGCACTACGTTCGCCTGCGATGATATTTTCAAAATATTCAATCATATGAGTGAATTAAGCTGAAAAATATCCGCTGCCAATAGGTTGCCACCATTTTCTGTCGAAGCCTGGAGATAGACCGTCCCCGCAACGGCGGTTGAATGGGACTGTAAATTGACGCAACGGGTCACGGTGATGTCGGAGTTCATGTGAGTGGGTGTTGCACCAGCCAGGCGGCAGTTTGCATCTAGACCAAATGTGTTTTGAGTGTTTTAGTCGAGCCACGTGCATGAGCCCGCCGAAAGAACGAATTGACTGAAATCGACCACAACAATGTGCACTTCGACATTAGACAATCCGTTCGAGGACGAAACATCACACGGCTCATTGCTGCACCCCTCCTTTCAATTGGCCTAATATTGTTTGGAACGTGGCTGTTACCCGAGGGAACAGTTCTTGAATTCCGTATTGAAGCTGTTGAGACGTGGAATGTCTGGTCCTTTTTGGGATTCATATGCATCGGTAGCGGGATTTATCGCCTGTTGAAGGAGGCGGTCTTTGCTGCGCGGGCGTATTCTACAACGGGTGAGTGGCATTTCCGACTCACAGACCGTGATCTGCTATGGCGTGTCCCAAATCATGCCCATGGGAAAGAAGAAGGTTTTGAAGCTCCGCTAGAGGAAATCAAGCAGATAGAATTTAGGACCATTCAAAAGCACGAAGATATTGATGAACGAGAATACTGGATCCATTTCCATTCTCGGGACCCAGTCAAGCTCCAACCATATTCAGGCGTCAGACTCTCATGGCTGGTCGAGAAAATAAACGCGACCGGCGTGCCCTACGAGGAAACATCTGAAAATTTCTAGGAGTCGTTTGCCAAAGGTGCCGCCTATAATGCGACTGTTGGGGGCAAAACCGGATAGCAGCCGGTCCCGCTGATATTGCCAATATCGGGAAAGTCCGCGTCTCACCCATTTGCTCCGAACCCGCTGAACGTCAGTTTTCGGCACTGTTCCCGACAAACGATCACCTTTCGCCAATCCAAAACCTCGATTTAGCCGGCTTGAATCTCAGCTCTTCGGTCATGTGCCGAGATCGGCGAACAAAGCTTGGGAACCAGGAACAGGCTGACCGGTTGGGCGCTGGCAATCCGGCAATTGGACATTCGCAATTTAAAGACCAATGAGATCGCAAGACCCAATACCGGCACTCGGTAATCCTGACCGGAAAGTTTACTTGGAACTTTTCATGAAAAAGTCCTTTCTATCAATAATTTAAGCTGGCTGATCTTTTGCCTTTGCCTTCCGAACAGTTCTCCTCGAGGGTGACCACTTAAAGATCACACGTCCTTTCAACTCGTGCTCAGAAACAGAACCCAGATCGATCGAAGGGGCAGATGCAGCATTGTCTCCCGCAACGCGGAAGTCGATTGCGTTTGTGCGCAACACTAACCGTTTAACGACAAGGCGGTTTGCTGCTGAGTTGAAGACACATATGTCGCCGACACTTGGTCGGCGCCGCTCACTGTATGGACGAAGCACTATGTAAGATCCGGAATCCACTGTCGGCATCATGCTGTCGCCCTTAACGCGGTAGATGCGAAAGCCGATCAGGCGAAAGAGCCAGGACACTGACATTTTAGATTGGGCGGACCACCGGGAGACTTGGCGGATAATGTGCTTCGCGCCGCTCTGTCTTTACTCCCTTGGTTTGCCAGAAGATTTCCGCAAAAGCATTCACCTTTTCAACCAGAGCCTCAGCTTCTGCGCGCAAGACACCCTGTTTACAGCGGCTAGCGCTCATCATGATGTCGTGGACCAGAATGTGAATATCCGGATGTGCCTCTATCTGGGGTGCCTTGAAGTAGTCGCCCCAAATCACAACAATTTCCTCTTTAACCTTGGCGGCTTCCGCTTCCTTGGCTGCAGTGCAACGGACAAGGGTGTTTGTGCGCTCGATGCTGTCCGGCTTTTCGGCCGTCTCAAGCAGAATGTCGGTCAGACGTACGACAGACAGCGCAGCGACCAAGGCAAGCGCTGGATCATAAATCTTGCAGGGAATGTCGCAATGGGCGTCGACGGTCTCGACTCCAATCAATTGGTCGATGGCGTCGGCAAGTCGGTTAATCATGAAGCACTGGCCTTTCAGTGGATTGTAAGGATGTTCGAGATGAAAGAGAGAGCAATCTTGCGAGTTTCTTCTGCGACCTTCGAAAACTCACACTTGGAAATGCCGGCTGATTTCGCACGGTTCGCGAATTCGAGGAGCGCCGGTTTAAGTTGAAGAAAGCAAGCGTGCCGAAAAGCCAGGACCTCATTGACATCATCCACTGAGGTTCTCAGGCAATGTAAGACGCTGAAGGTGATCTTGGCGGCTCCAGAATTGTCTCCGCAGCGCGCTGAACATTCCGCTGCATTTGCTCCAGCCGCAATCAGCATGGACGGCGCGCTCTGCATCGTCCCTGGTGCACGATCATTGCGAAAACGCTGTTCGGCTTCATAAAGAGCGTCATCGTAGAGCTTTTCTGCAAGTTCAAAATTCTCGATCTCAAACGCTCTGTTTGCCGCTCGCGTCAGGGTTTTCCATTGATGGTCAATCGAGAGTTTTACCGGTTTCGGAAGCGGAAAGCTTGGACTTTCATTCATTGGTCGTCACTCGCTACAAGGCGTGTTGGTCGGTCGTTCTCCCTCAAAACAAACGCTTTCACTCCGCCCTTATCGACAATTTTGAGATGACCGTGGAATGGCCGGCCGTCGGTCTGAAACCTGACCAAAGCCTCATCAAACGTATGGGTATTCAGGACACCAATCGCGACCAGTTTTCCGACCGTTCGATGTGTAGTCGAATGGTTCACATGTGTTTCGCGTTCCTTGGCGCGCGCAAGGATTTGTTCGGCATCTGGACTGTCGTGGGGTTCAATCAAAACTCGCACATTGGGCGGTCGAGTACGCGTGACTTGAAAACTCGCAGAAGCACGGATCCTTTCGGCTTCACTGCTGCAAAATTGAAAAGGCATAACCAATTTCATACCGATCAAGATCCCTGGAATCTCTCTTGTTGCAAATGCTTCTTAATAGCATAAACACTTCACGCTATCAATTGCAACAGGCCCGGCCTGATGAACTGGCTGATCTCAAACGGGATCTTTGAAATGATTTTGCCGGAAACGCACCCATCGCGGCGACGGCAGTCATGGCTTTTTTGGCTGCCGACAGCTGACTGTTCGCCCAGCAGTTTTTCAGCCTCCGCCGCCAAGTTGCTCCATGGTTCAAAGACAGCGAAAGGCAGCTTTGCCCAGATCGTTCATTGAATTCTGGAAATGGACAGGTTTCTCGTAATCGGTTCTGGTAGGCTTGAAGAATGAACGGCCAACACATCGGGGAACCTTAGATGGAAAAAGTGCTCGGCTTTGGTGGCTTCTTTTTCAGGGCCAAAGACCCGTCCGCCCTGTCGGAATGGTACAGTTCCAATCTTGGAATTGACCCGGTTCCCGGTGACTACGAGACCCCCTGCTGGACACAAGAAAGGGGCGAAACGGTCTTCGCGCCGTTCGAGAAGGTCACAGAGTATTTTGGGCGTACCGAAAGGCCGTTCATGTTGAACTTTCGTGTTCGCGATCTCGACAAGATGATCACACAATTGGAGGCGGCAGGCATTGAAGTCCGGCCCGACCCCGACTCGCCTTACCCCAATGGCCGATTTGCGTGGCTCAACGATCCTGAAGGCAATCCTATCGAGTTGTGGGAGCCTGCGTAACGGACGGTGATCAATTGTCATCCAGTTCGTCCGGCAATGCGAACCAACACCCCATCCGCGTCTCAAACACTTGCACACTGTGCAACGGGCGTCAGGATTTTGGCTCAGTTCACAGGACGGCGAAAGTCCACCTGAAAAGCGCAAAACTGGCCCTTGTGCTGCCCGCAATGAAGAACGGGTTTGAGCCCGTCAAAGTCAAAGGCTTCTGCGGTTTCAACTCCAGCGTTCTGTAGCGAGCTCGAGACGCAATGCTTGGCCATAAGGTCCGCATGCCGTATTTTTCCGGGACCGAATGAGAAAAGACCACTGCAGATCATAGATCGTTTGGGAGTTTATCGATGAGGCTTCTGGTCATTAATCCGAACACTTCCGAGAGTGTTACCGAGAAAATCGCCAACGTTGCGCGCAAAGCGGCCGCGAACGGAACGGAGATCGAATGCGCTACAGCCCATCGCGGCGTACCCTATATCGCCACGCGTGCGGAAGCGATGATCGGGGGGCAAGTGGTTCTGGAAATCCTCGCCGAGCGGGCAAACAAGTTTGATGCGGCGATTGTAGCGGCATTTGGCGATCCGGGACTTGGTGGTGCGCGGGAGCTGTTCGATATCCCGATTGTCGGTCTGGCAGAAGCTTCGGTGTTGATGGCGTGTCCGCTCGGACGAAGTTTCTCAATCGTTTCTTTTTCGCCTCGTTTGGAGCCCTGGTTCCGGGAATGCGTCGCCTGGCATGGTCTCACCGGGCGTCTGGCGAGCATACGCATGCTTGACGCTCCGGTTTCTGATGTTGCCGATGTTCAAACCGCACATGCCAATCTACTTGTTGAGTTGGCTGAGCGGGCGATAAGCGAGGATGGCGCGGAGGTGATCATTTTGGCCGGCGCACCACTGGCCGGGCTTTCGACTCTTGTTCGCGACCGAATTGCGGTGCCGGTTGTTGAAGGTGTAGCCGCAAGCATCAAGGTCGCGGAGGGTCTTGTTGCACTGAACCCGCGTAAACCAATTTCCGGTTCGTTCCGCCAGCCAGCTCCCAAATCCGCTGTCGGTCTGCCGGATGCGCTTTCCCATCTCATCCAGACTGGCCACTTGAAGTAAGTGGCATTGCGGCGTGAACACGGAGTTTCATGATGGGTTTGCCAGGTTCAAGCACACCTATCAGCGAATGGCAGATTTGAGTTGATGTTCTGCATCACAGCATCGTTGATCGCCCCGCTACCGAAGGGAATTTCTGCAAGGAAACGTCCCTTGTTACGCGGTCATGTGAGAACAGATATGCTGCTAGCGGCTTTTCCATCTGCCTGACGATGTCGAAGGCTTCGTCCAGCGTCTCGTATTCCAGGACGGCGCTGATCTCGGTTTCGACAGCGGTGATTGGTGATTGTGCATTCATGACAATTCCTCCGGTGACTGGCATTGATGTCCAGGGTCGAGCTGCTTGCGCTCAGGATGTGCATCCAAATTGTCAAAGGAGGCTTCGGACCGACATGTCACGCTCGGACAAGAGCCTGACAGTTTCGGCCAACTAGAGGGTCTTCTCTTAGAACCGCGGATAACCAGGGCATGCTTAGCCGGAAGTGAGCAAGGTCAAGGTTACACCTGCCAAATATCATGGCTCGGCAGCTTTGCCCGTCTCCCGATTATTTGCTTCGACCGAATTGAACGTCTGCATTCAGCATTGGTCCTTGAAGGATCTACTGACCGGCATGGAGGCGCGTAGCTGCTCCGGAAATACTATGTCAGATCCAGTTGCGAACTCTCTGCTGCCGCTTTGGCAACGTCTGTGCGCGTCACCTCGATCATTGTGGCATGAACACGGAGTTTCATGATGGGTTTGTCAGGTTCAAGCACACCTATCACCGTCTCAATGTCCGGACACCCGTCATCCCGGCAAGACAGTTCGACAACGGTGATCGGTGTGTCTTCCGGTAGCTCCATAAGCTCACGGACCCAGCCCTTTATTTCAGACGACTTGGTTTTCAAACGCGAAAATCGCGGTGCCAATGGATTGTTGAAACCGGTCATCCCGCGACAACCTGTTCCTGAGCGATACAACTCCGGAAACCGTCTTCAATCGCTTCTCGTGGCAGATCGCGGCCGATGAAAACAAGTCGTGTTGTGCGGGCTTCATCCGTCTTCCAGGGACGCTGATGATCCCCTTCCAGCAACATATGCACTCCTTGCATGACGAAGCGGTCGTCATCGTTCTCAAAGGCAATAATACCCTTCATGCGCAGCATGTCCGCGCCATGATTCTGGGCTATAGACTGCATCCAGGGAAAGAAACGTTGAGGGTCGAGCGGATCGTCGCTCAGCAGTGAGAAGCTGGAAACATGATCATCATGGTGATGATGATGCGCGTGTTTCAAAAACTCCGGCTCGATTTCGAGCACTCGATCCAGATCGAACGCATTGCGGCCAAGCACGTTATCCAGACCTACCTGACACCTTTCGCTTCGATGGATGATTGCCGTTGGATTGATCCTCCGGATGCGCTCTTCCACCTCGGTGCATTCTTCTTCACTGACAAGGTCGACCTTGTTCAGCAGCACGATATCTGCAAAGGCCAGTTGTTCCTGGGCTTCATGTGCCCTGTCAATTTCGTCAAGCAGATGTTTGGCATCGACAACTGTCACGATCGAGTCGAGCCTGGTTTTGGATTCAACATCCTCATCGACGAAAAATGTCTGGGCTACCGGAGCCGGATTGGCCAAACCCGTAGTTTCGATCAATATCGCATCAAACTGATTTCGCCGTTTCATCAGGCCGTCGATGATGCGGATAAGATCGCCGCGCACCGAGCAACAGATGCATCCGTTGTTCATTTCGAAAACTTCTTCATCAGAGTCGACGACAAGATCATTGTCGATCCCGACCTCACCGAATTCGTTGACAATGACTGCAAATCGCTTGCCATGATTTTCTGTGAGTATGCGATTGAGCAACGTGGTTTTTCCTGCGCCCAGGTAACCTGTGAGCACGGTGACGGGTGTTCTCGGCAGAGCTGTCATTGCGACCTCCGGGATGGATTAGTGAGTAGGGAGAAAGCCCGGGACATGGAAGCCAACAAGGCTTCGCCCATGTTTTTGAGCGACTTCGTAAGGGAAACTGGAACGGTGTCGATCACAGCAGTGAACAATGCCCGCACCGGTTCGGGGTCGATACCGTCCGTGATGAACACAAGCCGGGTTCGACGATCCTCGTCGGGCCAGGCGGGCAGCCGGACAGGATTGGAGACAGTGTGTTGGACCGCATGAACGATCAGCGGCTCTTCGGGAATGTCTTCTGTTGCAATGATCCCCTTGACCCGCAGCAGCCGCTGTCCGGCCGAATTCTGGAGAAGACTGAGAAAGTGGTGAAACTTTCGTTCAGAGAGAGGGGTGTTGCTGGTGAGGCTGAATGTACGAATTCCGGCCCCATGTCTGCGATGGTCTTTGCCCTCTTCCAATCGGGAGCTGTGACCGGCTTCCTGCGCCAATGCTGCTTCCAGAGCCAACCATCCGGCAACATCTTCTCCGCGCTCGACCACCGAGTAGGGTCTCGGTGAAAACAAGATTGAAAGATCTGCTGTTTGGCGATCAACGATGTCGGCGCTTGCGTTGAGTTCACGCAGTTCAGCTACCAGAGCGTCGCAATCCGGCGAAGCTTCGGAACGTTCAGCCAGATCTGTTTTCGTAAGGACGATCCGATCCGCGAAAGCAATCTGCTTGAGCGCTTCAAAATGGCTTTCGACTGTTGTTGCGCCAGCAACGGCATCGAACAACGTCACGACACCAGCGAGATAAAACTCTGGGCTGCCGGCCCCATTCGGTTGGTGGCGGGTGGCATTGTTATTTTCTGACAGTGCATTGACCAGCGGGGCCGGATCCCCAAGTCCGCTCATCTCGACGATTACCTTCGAAAAACCAGCCGTCAGGTCATCCGATGCAGCGCTATGGAGATCCAGAAGCGTTTGCCGGATGTCGGTCGTGTCCGAGCAGCATAGGCAACCGGTCGACACCTGACTGATCGTCGTTTCGCCGCGCCGAACGAGCAGATGATCGACCGGAACATCTCCGAATTCGTTGATGATCACAGCCGTGTCACGGACTGTGGGATCGCTCAAGAACGCGTTCAGCAAAGTCGACTTGCCGGAGCCGAGAAATCCACTCAGCAGATACACGGGTATGCGGTCAGGAAGTTTCATGAGTTTCTGATCATCTGAATTTGTATGCGTTTGGGTCGAACGTCTCTCTTCGACGCGACCTTCAAACGCAACGAGAAGAATGATGTCCGGTTATCAGCCAGCGGGAGTTCATCTCTTCGAATGTGAACAAGAAACGGGCAGGCACTGTTTCCTCACCGGAGGGTCTTTGAAAGCAAAAGGAATAGACCCCGCCAATGGTGACAGTGCAGCGCTTTTGATCGACCCTGATTTCCTCACTGTCGACGGTGCAATGCGCGCTGCCATCAGACAGAAAGAACTCGAAGTAACGGCGGCGGCCTTCCTGCGTGACGATGATGTCATTGGCCAGGGTAGGCACCAGAATGGCGTCTGGAGCATAGAGATCCAACACTTGCTCCACCTGTCCTGAAGCCACTGCTTCCGTCCATTGATACAGCGTCGAGCGCGCGCCATTGAAACGAGATTCTTCCATGATTTGAGTGCAGTCACCCAGATTGTGTCTCAAATTACGCCCCTGATTTCGTCCGGTGTTCGCAACGATTTTGATGTGAAGTGCCCTGAAGATTTGGCTCGGCGTTTTACGTCCAAAGAATCGACCAACCAGCCCATTCTCATTTCTGATCGTTATGTTATATCGTTTCATGGCCAAATCAAGGAAGCATGTTTTGGTAAAACCCTTCAGAAGAGTGACAACTAATTTTCGGAGAAATGAGAGCGTGAAGTATGCACCCAACAAGCTCAAAGCGTCGAGTGGAGAGCCGAACCAATGACAGTCAGACACCCCTTTGCGAGCCGTGTTTCAGTTGAACAGGTTGAAGAAGGCAAACAACTGGCGCCAAAGTTCGACGCAAATGGCTTCCTGCCAGTCGTTACAACCGATGCTGAAACCGGCGACGTGCTGATGATGGGCGTGATGAACGAAGAAGCGTTGTTGCGAACGATCAGAACGGGTGAAGCTCACTATTGGAGCCGCAGCCGTAAGTGCCTCTGGCACAAGGGGGCGACCAGTGGTCTCGTCCAAAAGGTCATCGAAATGCGCATTGATGACGATCAGGACTCCGTATGGCTGCGGGTTGCCGTCGAGGGTGGAGCCAGCTGTCATGTCGGCTATCGCTCCTGTTTCTATCGCGCTGTTCCGGTTGCAACGGAAAAAGAACCGATCGAATTGAGCTTCACCGAGACGGAAAAAGTCTTTGATCCGATTGAGGTTTATG
>JBCCVB010000024.1:0-57646 GCA_039195965.1 Pseudomonadota bacterium | reverse complement strand
GTGCCACTTGCACGACGCACCGCATCGCGCTTCGCGGCCCGTCTGGCCGAGCGAAGCGGATATCTTCATCAAATGATTCAAATTGGTCGGAAAAAATCTGGAGGGTGGGAGGCTGGCACGGCGACCCGTGCCGAGGCTCGTTAGGGCTGCTTCCTTCCGGACCTGACCCGGTTGGCGAGTGGCTCGTCCACCACCAACCTCCCGAGGGCCTTATATCAGATCCACCCTGGGGTTTGGCAAGGGGCCAAAACGAATTTTTGTTCGCCGTGGAACAATCCGCCGGAAGACGCAGGAATTCAGGGACGCAATGTTGCCAGTTTCAGGCCGAAACCCATGAAAACGACACCGGTCACGCCCTTGAGCCACCGTTGAAAGGACGGATTACGAGCAGCGCTGCGCATACTGGCGAGCAGAACGATCATGGCACCGAACCAGATTGCGTTGATCACAGAATGAATTGCAACGAGCGCGAAGGCCGCGGAAACCGCGCCATCTCCGGCCGGAATAAACTGCGGGAACGCAGCCAGATAAAACATCGAAACCTTGGGATTGAGGGCATTGGTGAGAAAGCCTTCCCCGAATGCCCGGGCCATGGTCCGCTTGCGCTTCGCCGGAACGACATCAGGGGTCAGAACCTTTCCGGAAAACGCATCCCGCAACGCCTTCAGGCCGATCCAGAAGAGATAGGCGGCACCAAGCATCTTGACGACAAAAAAGGCTTCCGCCGAATGAACCAGAATGACCGATATGCCGAGAATCGAGAGCGTTCCGTGAAGGAAAAAACCGGCTACGAATCCACCTACATTGCAATAGGCCGCCGAGCGTCCGGAAGTTGGAACCGTTTTGGCGATCAGAACGCCGTTGGGACCCGGTGACATCACCAGAAGACCGGCAACAAAGGCAAAACTCAAAATGGTTTCCAGAGACATAGGTCAATCCATGTCGGTAGTGCTGAAAGCAGGGCGGGTGCCGGATCTCGCCCGGGTCAGCTCAAATCTACGCAACGGCTCATAAATTGCAACTCACCCGTGCCGGAGCCGCTGTCATACCTCGGTGGGCGGCACCGCAAGAATGAATACTGAGCGATCAGCCCGTCGTCTGAGCACCCGAGGACAGTCTTTGGCGAACAAGTTCAGCCCAGAGCTTCGCGCCAATCGGCAAAAGTTCGTCGTTAAAGTCATAATTGGCCGCATGAAGAGGGCGAGCATTTGCCCCTTCGGTTCCGTTTCCGATCAACAGGAAACACCCCGGGATCTCGGCCTGAAAGTTGGCAAAGTCCTCGGAAAAAGTCATTGGCTTGCGATTGCCGTCGACTTCAAGACCGCTGGCCCGGGCAGCGGCGACCACATGTTTGGCAGCTTCCGCATCATTGACTGCCTCGATGAACTCGGTTTGGAAACTGAGATCCACTTCAACCCCGTGACTGGCAGCGATACCCGCCCCGATATCACGCATGTATCCTTCTATTGCCTGCCGGTCTTCCGGCGAGGCTGCTCGAGTATCGCCTTTGATGATCGTGCGTCCGGGCAGGACATTGCGTTGTCCGTCGGTGATGAATTCGGTCACTGACACGACGGCTCCAGCCGATGGTGACAGTTTTCGGGCCACAATCGTCTGCAACGCCAGAACCAGTTCTGCGCCCGGGGTCAGCGTTTCCCGCCCCACATGCGGCATCGACGCGTGACCGCCCGTTCCCCTGATTTCAAACTCGAACAGACTTTCGCTGTAGCAGATGATGCCGGGCCGGGTCGAAACACGTCCGACAGGTTCTCCCGGAAGGTTATGAGCGCCATAGACTTCGTCAATCGGAAACTTTTGAAGCACACCCTCATCGATCATCGCCCTGGCACCCAGTCCATGCTCTTCGTTGGGCTGAAACAGAAAAACCACCGTCCCGTCGAAATCCGGATCCCTTGCCAGAAGTTCTGCTGCGCCAAGCAACATCGTGGTGTGCCCGTCGTGCCCGCAGGCGTGCATCACGCCTTCATTCTCCGACCTGTAGGCAAAGTCATTTTCCTCGGTGATCGGCAAGGCGTCGAAATCCGCCCGCAGACCGATTGCGCGATTGCCTTTGCCAGCGCGCAGAACCCCGACGACGCCGACGCCGACATGCGTTTCAATTCCGAGTTCCGCCAGCCACGTGGCGATGCGTGCCTTGGTCCAATCTTCCTGAAACCCGAGTTCGGGGTGCCTGTGAAACTCGTGCCGCAACGCGCGCAACTGCTCGGCAAACTTCTCCACGCCGTTACTCCTTCCCCGATCTCAATCGCCCGTCGGCCCATCGCCGAGAGAAAATATTTCAATCTGACTGAAATTTTTGCTGAAAATTGCAGCTGGTTCTGCAATTTTTTCTCACATGGCTTCCCTCGATGACTTTGACCGCGCGATCCTGCGCATCCTGCAAGTGGACAACCGGACACCGCAACACAAGATCGGAGAAGCGGTGAACCTGTCGACACCTTCGGTTCAACGCCGTATCAGGCGCATGGAATCAGATGGCATTATCGATGCGAACGTGGCGCTGGTTAATCCCGATGCCGTCGGACTGCCTCTTACGATCTTTGTTGAGGTTGAGCTCATCAGCGAAACACCGAACGAGATCGATATTGCGAAAAACGCATTCCGTGAGGCCCCGGAAGTGCAACAGTGTTTCTACGTCACGGGAGATGTCGATTTCATTCTCACCGTCGTCGTTGACAGCATGTCCACCTATGAAGACTTTACCCGGCGCATGTTCTTCCAAAGCGGAAACATCAAGAAGTTCCGCACTTTAGTGTCCATGGACACGATCAAAAACGGACGCTCCTTGAAAATATGATCATGCCAAGGCGTTTGGACCGTTTTTCGGGCTCGCAAGTCGCCACACTTATAGGTTAGCCTCTTATCTGAATTACCTGTTTCGGGGAAATCATGACTTCCTTTGCCCTTAATGTCCGCCTGGAAGGCGACAGTTATTTTGTCGCCGATCTTCCGCTTTCGTCCGTCCGCCTGATGAAGGATGCCAATTACCCCTGGCTGCTGCTTGTTCCGCGCAAGCCGGATCTGGTCGAGATTGTCGACCTTGATGACGGCGATCAGCAACAGCTGATGCGGGAGATCGCAATCGCCAGCAACGTTTTGAGATCAGTGACTGACTGTGAGAAGCTCAATGTCGGTGCGCTTGGCAATATGGTTTCGCAATTACACGTCCATGTGATTGCGCGTTTCCGGGACGATGCAGCCTGGCCGGGCCCTGTCTGGGGTGCAGCTCCGGCAGAGGCCTATGAACCGGAGAAGGCGGATACCTTGATTGAGCAACTATGGGATGCCTTCTCATCAGAAGGTGATTAGCCCCCAGCTGGACAGCACTCTGCCACCGCCCTAGAGTTCGGGTTCAATCCTGCCAGATTTTCTTTCCAAGGAACAAAACATGCGCGCCTCCGCAGCCGGCCGTCAGGCCATGGAGATGAGTTTTCTCGGCAATACGCTCGACAGGCAGTCAACACGGCGCGGCGACAAGCCCTATCTGGACGACCTCATGAGCCGGCCGGATACGCAAATCATCCTTTCTACCGACAAGACGCTGGTGTTCGCTTCCGCAGACCCTCTCAAGGTCGGGCATAGTCTTGGTTCGGCTATCGAGCTTGGTGCTGACCCCGCGGAGCTGGTTTTTCTGGGTCTCAGGCCGGAAAACGGCCAGGCCCTTTTTGCAACCACGTTGCCGCATAGCGATGAAGACCTGGAGGATCGGCCTGAGCTTCATATTCAGGACCTTCGAAATCTCGCCCTTCAGAACGCCTTTTCGGAACAGGACCTCGGAGCGTTGGCACAGGCGCGTGCCCTGATCCACTGGCACCGAACCCATACTCATTGTTCGCGCTGCGGAGAAAAAACCGTGATGGCAGAAGCCGGGTACCGGCGCGACTGCCCTTCCTGCAGCGCGCCGCATTTTCCTCGCACAGATCCTTGCGTGATCATGCTGATCACCGATGGTCATCGCGCGCTCCTTGGGCGTCCCGCTCGCCTGCCCGACGGGGTCTACACTACGCTTGCCGGATTCATGGAACCGGGCGAAACGATCGAACAGGCCGTCCGTCGGGAAACGCTGGAAGAATCCGGCATTCAGGTCGGAGAGGTCAAGCTGATCTCCAACCAACCCTGGCCGTTTCCCGCCAACCTGATGCTCGGCTGTGTGGGGATTGCGACTTCGAAGGACATAGAAATCGAAGACGACGAACTGGAAGACTGCAAGTGGTGCGAGAGAGATGAGGTCATTCAGATGGTTGAAGGCACCCATCCCGAAGGGCACCGGATTCCGCCTTCCATTTCCATTGCCTATGAGCTGATCATTGGCTGGCTGGAGGAACAATCCGCATGACCTGGTGTGTGTATCTGTCTCATCCGGAAGTAAAAATCGATCCTCGCGTTCCAGTGCCCGAATGGGGCCTGTCCGACATCGGCAGGGAACGTGCCCTTAAGGCAACTGAGCTTCCCTATGCCCAGGAGATCACCGAGGTGGTTTCTAGCGCTGAAACCAAGGCAGTCGAAACCGCCGAGATCATTTCAGAGCAACTTGCCGTTCCCCATCATGTTCGCGCGTCCCTGCACGAGAACGACAGATCGGCGACCGGCTTCTTGCAGCCGGATGAGTTCGAAGAAACGGCCAATCGGTTCTTCGCAAACCCCAACGTCTCAATCAGAGGTTGGGAAAAGGCGACCGATGTGCAAACACGCATCGTTGAAAGCGTCGTGGAGGAACTGAAGAGAACGCGCCTCGATCAGCCTGTCTTGTTTGCCGGACATGGTGCCGCCGGAACGATCCTCATGTGCCACTTGATGGGCGTGCCCATTTCCAGAGCGCATGATCAGAAGCGCGGCGGGTGCTGGTACCGCTTCGAACGGGAGTGGCTGACTTCGCAAAAGGGCCGCGATTTAAGTTGGATCGAAATCTAGCCGTGCTAGGCTTCCGGCGGACAAATCACCTCTGGAGCCTGACGTGATCCGCTTGTTGCCGATTGTTTTTGCAGCCGTTCTTGTCTTTCTTTTGCAGCCACTGCCTGTTCACGCTGGAAAGTACGACGCTCAGTTTCGGCAGTTCCTGAACAACGAGGTCGTTCCGGCAGCCCGCAGGGCTGGTGTTTCGCAGGCAACGCTTGACCGCGAATTGGCGGGCCTGACGCCAGACACGTCTCTACCCGGACTAGTTGGACCAGGCGGAAAAGGCTCTCCTCCGAAGGTCAATTTCCAGGCCGAGTTCCGCACGCCGGCTCGTTACTTCCGCGACAGCCAGTTCAACGCCCTGGTTCCCGGCGGACGCCGCCTGATGCAGAAACACGCAGATGCCCTGACCAGGATCGAGGCTCGCTACGGCGTGCCCAAACGCATCATTCTGGCGATCTGGGCCAGGGAGTCTGGATACGGTGGCGCCAAGATCCCGCATGATGCCGTACGGGTTCTGGCGACACAGGCCTTCATGGGTCAGAGGCCGGACTTTTTCAAAGGCGAACTGATCGCTGCTCTCAAGATTCTTCAAAATGGCGACGTGTCCCGCCGAGCGATGAAGAGCTCCTGGGGCGGCGCCATGGGACAACCTCAGTTCCTGCCTTCGTCTTATCTGAAATATGCGGTTGATTTCGACGGTGACGGCAAGCGAAACATCTGGACATCAGAAGTCGATACCATGGCTTCCATTGCCAATTATCTTTCCGCCCACGGCTGGCAGAAAAGCCGGGATTGGGGTTACGAAGTTCATCTTCCCAATTCGGTTTCCTGCACACGGGAAGGCCCTGACAACCGGCAAAAGATCTCCGGCTTCGTAGGCGAAGGGGTCAAGCGTGTGAGTGGAAGACCGTTTCCGGATCATGAACTCAGGCAGGCAGGCAACATCCTGCTGCCTGCCGGGCGCTACGGTCCGGCGTTCATCGCGACGGAAAACTTCTACGTACTGAAGAAATACAACGAGTCGGATACTTACGCCCTGTTCGTCGGACACCTAGCGGACCGGTACGGCAGCAACAAGGGATTTGTCGGTGACTGGAAACCGATGAAGGAAACCACCCGCGGCGCAGTGCGCAATCTTCAACAACGCCTTGAGGGGCTGGGACATGACGTTGGCGGGGCAGACGGTCTGATCGGTTTCAAGACCCGTCGCTCTATCGGCAAGGACCAGGAAAAGAACGGTTTCTTCGCCACTTGCTGGGTGGGGTAAAACCTCACTCCCTTTCTCCGCACAAGCAAATGACTGCCGGGCAGCGCCATTGTCGCGGCACGTTTTCTCGTGCTTTCAGGCCGGTGATAAATGCGTCTCATAAATTTTCTGCTTTTATTTTTTATTGTTTTACGATAATTAATTTCTGTTTTCGAAAAAGGAGTATCACCGCATGTTTGGACTGACCGTCCGGCGCGCGACACTGTCGCTGCGTGCAGGAATTCTTTTGCTCGTCGCAACCTTGATCGGGCCGTTTGCGAGCACCGCATTCGGCGATGATATCGACAGGTTCAACCCGGCAACGACCGACCTTGATCTATTTCGCATCGCGGTCGTTCATTCCGATCGGCTGCAAATTCCCGCCAAGGGCCCACGTATGCTCTTTTCCATGACGGAAAAGAAAACCGGCCGCGTTATTCGGGAAAAAACGATCTACCTGGAAAAGGCTGAGTCCGCGGAAGAAATGTCGACCAAACCGTCAGCCGGCGCCCGCAGGACCATAGCCGTCTACCGGATTGCAGCTCGCCAAGTGGATGAACTACGGGCACTCCAGGCGAGATATCTTGCCCTGCCGAAAGCTGAACAGGATCAGATCGCCGGTTCACTCTCGATTGACGTCTCCGGTTGCAAGATTGACCCGAACGATGAGGGGCCAATGCTGATTTCGACATTCCTGAAATCGTCGGAGTTGCAGGAATATGTCACGCTTGCAGAAGACTATGACCTGAGAAACGTTCCCTCCGGTGCTGGCGGCAAGACAGCAGATCCGGTGAAACCCTGCGCATAGATTAGCCGGCCGGCGCGGCTTTCAGCGGCGCCGGAAGCTTCTTGCCGATTGATCTGACTACAGTTTCTGCTCTGGAGCGCGTCTGTTCCAATAACGAACGAACGCTATCACTGCCCAGATCCCCTCTGCGATCAGAAACGGGATTGAGCCGATCAAAAACGCGTAGAAACTGGCAAGCGCGCACCCGAAGGCGAAGATGAGGATGAAGACGGGATGCCGTCCTTCCAGCGCGTAACTGGCGACCATGATCACGACGGCAACCAGCCCCAGATGTTCTACCATGCCGCCCAGCTCCCGCCCGTTTCCGCTTAGATGTTGACCACACCTTCCGGTGCAGTTTCAAGCCTGAAGGCAGCAGCCATGAGGGCCTTGGTGTAGTCGGTCCGCGGCGCATCGAAGATCTGTTCAGCCGGTCCCGATTCCACAACCTTTCCCTGTCTCATGACGATCACTTCGTTTGCGAGCGCCCTTACAACCTTCAGATCATGGGAAATGAACAGATAGGCAAGACCGTGTGCTCTTTGCAGGTCACGCAAGAGGTCAACGACCTGCGCCTGCACACTCATGTCCAAAGCGGAGGTCGGCTCGTCAAGCATGACGAATTTCGGTTCAAGCACCATCGCTCGGGCAATCGAAATCCGCTGGCGCTGCCCGCCGGAGAACTCGTGCGGATACCGGTGCCGGGTCGATGCATCGAGGCCCACTTCCTCCAGCGCCTGAGAAACTCTTCGATCACGCTCTTCCGCCGAAATTCCGGGAAAGTGTACCTGGAGCCCTTCACCCACGATATCTGCAACAGACATGCGCGGCGACAACGCGCCAAACGGATCCTGAAATACGATCTGCATGTCTCGACGAAGCGGACGCATTTCCTTCCAGGAATTGCTCTGGATGTCCTGACCATTGAAGGCGATCCGGCCGGTTGATGAAATCATGCGCAAGATCGCAAGCCCCAGGGTCGTCTTCCCCGAGCCGCTTTCACCGACAATACCGAGGGTCTGGCCTTCGCGCACGGTGATATCAATGCCGTCGACCGCCTTGATGTGATCCACCGTCCGACGCAGGAAACCCCGCTTGACCGGGAACCAAACCTTCAGATCATCTGCCTGAACGACAATCGGCTTGTTGGTGTCGGTTGCCGGTGGCTCGCCCTTGGGCTCTGCCGCAAGCAGATGCTTCGTGTAGTCGTGTTGCGGGTTTTCGAAGATTTCCGCGACAGGCCCCTGCTCCACGATCTTGCCGCCGGTCATCACACACACGCGGTCCGAAAACTTGCGGACTATCCCGAGGTCGTGCGTGATGAACAGCATCGCCATGCCTTGCTGGCGCTGCAGGTCTTTCAAGAGTTCAAGAATTTGCGCCTGAACCGTCACATCGAGCGCTGTGGTCGGCTCATCGGCGATCAGAAGATCCGGTTCATTGGCGAGTGCCATGGCAATCATGACACGCTGCCGCTGACCGCCGGAAAGCTGGTGCGGATAAGAATTGAGCCGCTTTTCAGGATCGCGAATACCAACCTGATTGAGCAGTTCCAGAACGCGGGCTCTTGCCTGCGCGTCCCCCATGCCTCGGTGGATCTTCAGAATTTCGGCAATCTGCTTTTCTACCGAATGGAGCGGATTGAGCGAAGTCATCGGCTCCTGAAAGATCATGGAGACATCGTTGCCGCGCACCTTGCGCATTTCGCTGTCGTTCACCTGCAGAAGGTCTTTGCCGTTCATCAGGATTTCGCCCGACGGATGAGACGCGGCCGGATATGGCAAGAGCTTCAGTACCGAGAGTGCGGAAACCGATTTTCCCGAACCGCTTTCACCCACCAGGGCAACAGTTTCGCCCTTCTTGATGTCGAAGGAAATCTTGTCAACCGCGAGAGTTTCCCTTCCACCTTGTGTGAAAGCGACTGAAAGGTCTTTGACGGTCAGGAGAGCATTTTGTGTCATCCCGATCTCCTTACGCCAGGCTCTTGCGCGGGTCAAAAGCGTCGCGCACCGCTTCACCGATGAATATCAGCAGACTGAGCATTAGAGATATCACGATAAATCCGGTAATTCCGAGCCAGGGCGCCTGCAGATTGTTCTTGCCCTGAGCGAGCAACTCGCCAAGAGAAGCGGAACCCGGAGGCAGACCAAATCCGAGAAAGTCCAGCGCGGTCAGTGTCGAAATCGAGCCGTTGAGAATGAACGGCATGAAGGTGAGCGTTGCCACCATGGCATTGGGCAGCAGGTGCCGCCACATGATCACCGGATTGGAGACGCCCAGCGCGCGTGCAGCCGAAATATATTCAAAGTTCCGGCCACGCAGGAACTCCGCCCGAACGACCCCGACCAGGGCCACCCAGGAGAAGGCAAGCAGGATCGTGAACAGCGTCCAGAAACCGGGCACAAGAAATGAAGACACGATGAGGATCAGATAAAGTGTCGGGATTGCGGTCCAGATCTCGATAAAGCGCTGGAATATGAGATCCACCCAGCCACCGTAATAGCCCTGCACCGCTCCTGCGGCGATCCCGATAACGGAGGACGCCAGGGTCAGAGCCAGACCGAACAGCACAGAAATGCGGAAACCGTAGATGAGGCGCGCCAGAACGTCCCGCCCCTGATCGTCAGTGCCCAGCCAGTTCCAGTTGCCGATGACACAGTTAGGGTCCTCAGCACCCAGTGGATAACGCACGCAACGCTTTTCCTTGTCCATGGTCCACGATGGTGGTGCCGGGGCTGGAACCGGAATTTCGTTGTTGACGGTGCGATAGGAGTATCGAACCAGCGGCCAGAGCATCCAGCCGTTGGCATTGATCTCATCTTGAATAAAGGGATCGCGATAGTCGGTCACCGCGAGAAAACCGCCAAATTTTTCCTCAGGGTAGTCCACGAATACAGGCGCCAGAATTTCCCCTTTGTAGGAGACCAGAATGGGCCGATCGTTGGTAATGAATTCCGCAAGCATTGCCAGCGTGAAGAGCACGAGGAATATCCAGAGCGACCAGAAACCGCGCCTGTTGGCCTTGAAATTCGCCAACCTGCGCTGATTGATCGGCGACAGGCGCATCTTCTTCGGCGGTGGTGCGGTTTCCTCTGCCAGCGGATTGAGGACATCGTAGCCGGCGTTTTCCAGATCCTTGTTCAGTCTCGAATCCATGGATCACACCTCCCTGCTTTCAAAATCGATCCGGGGATCGATCCAGGTGTAGGTGAGGTCCGACATCAGGTTAACGAGCAGTCCCATCAACGAAAAAATGTACAGTGTCGCAAAGACTACGGCGTAGTCCCGGTTGATGACGGATTCAAATCCAAGCAACCCAAGGCCATCGAGCGAGAAGATGGTTTCAATAAGCAATGATCCGGCAAAGAAGGAGGAAATGAACGCTCCCGGGAAACCGGCAACGACAATCAGCATGGCGTTGCGGAAAACGTGTCCGTAAAGAACCTGGCGCTCGGTGAGCCCCTTGGCCCTTGCGGTGACGACATACTGCTTCCGGATTTCATCGAGGAACGAGTTCTTCGTCAGCAATGTGGTTGTCGCAAAGGCCGACAGCACCATCGCGGTCAGCGGCAGCGCCAGGTGCCAGAAGTAGTCGGCTATGCGGGCAGGCCAGGAGAGTTCCTCCCAATTGTCCGAGACGAGACCGCGAAGCGGGAAGATGTCCCAGAAGGATCCGCCAGCGAAGAGAACGATCAGGAGAACTGCAAACAGAAAGCCGGGAATTGCATAGGCGACCACGATCACGCCGGACGTCCACACATCGAACCTAGACCCGTCACTCACCGCCTTGCGAATACCCAAGGGAATGGACACGAGGTAGGAAATCAGCGTCATCCATAACCCGAGGGATATGGAAACGGGCAGTTTCTCCACGATCAGATCCAATATTCGAATGTCTCGGAAATAACTCTCGCCGAAGTCAAAGCGGGCGTAGTTCCACAGCATGTTCAAAAACCGCTCGAATGGCGGTTTGTCGAAGCCGAACTGCGCTTCCAACTCTTTGATAAATTCCGGATCCAGCCCCTGTGCACCACGGTACTTGGAGGTCACGCTGTCAGAGGCGACCCCGCTGCCGCCCGACGCGTCGTTGCCTCCGGCAAAATCGCCTCCGCCTCCGCTGATCCGCGACGTTGCAGAGACATCCGTTCCCTGAAGCTGGGCAATGACCCTTTCAACCGGCCCACCCGGCGCAAACTGGATAATGACGAAATTGATGGCCATGATGCCGACAAGTGTCGGTATCATCAGCAATAAACGGCGAAGAATATAAGCGCCCATGGAGTTCGTGCATTTCCTTTTACAGTTTGGCCGTATCAAGCAATCCGCTGGCCAGCGATCGAATTTAACCGGCTTTACCGATCTTTTTGGCCTTTTCCGTGTCGACCCACCAGGTCGATTCTACCGGGAATTCGTAGCGCGGCGGTTCCTTCGGATAACCGAACATGTCCCACAAGGCGACCGTGTGGATCGGTTTATTCCACTGCGGAACCCAGTAGTGGCCTGATCTGATGACCCTGTCGAGGGCACGGGCGACGATATTCATCTCTTCCCGCGTTTGCGCTTCCAACGCCTTGTCCATCAAGTCGTCAATTACCGGATCGGAAATCCCCGCGATATTGTAGGTTCCCGGCGTCTTGGCTGCTTCCGATCCCCAGAAAGTACGGATGGCTTCAGAAAGTGTTGAAGTCAAAGAGTATCTGCGCGAACAGATGTCGAAATCGTAGTCGTTCAATCGGGACTGATACTGCGCCGGATCGACCAGACGGAATGTCGCCTGAATGCCCAGTCTGCCCAGATTCTTGATGTAGGGATTGATAATCCGTTCAAAGGCGGGCGAATTGTTGAGGAACTCAATGGTCAGAGGCGCGCCGTCGGGGCCGACCAGTTCCGATCCCTTACGCTCATATCCAGCTTCTTTCAGCAACTTGCTGGCTTCGCGCAGCAATTTCCGGTCAAATCCGGAACCGTCACTCACCGGCTGGATATATGCGGTCTCGAATACGCTCTCAGGGAGCTGATCTCGGTATGGCTCCAGAATTACGAGCTCTTGTTCTGACGGCAGCCCTTCAGCCTTCATGTCGGAGTTTTCGAAAAACGACTGCGTACGCTGGTAGAGATCGTAGAATAGATTCTTGTTCGACCATTCGAAATCGAAGGCATAGCTCAAGGCGCGGCGCAATCGCGGATCCTTGAATTTTTCTCGTCTCGTGTTGATAAACCACCCCTGAGCGCCAGAGGGCCGTCCATCTGGAAATTCCTTCCTGAGGACCCGATTGTCTTCGACCGCCGGGAAGGTGTATTCGGTCGCCCAGATCTTGGAATAAAACTCCTCCCTGAAGGTCATTTCCCCCTTCTTGAAGGCCTCAAACGACACCTGCCGGTCCCTGTAGAAGTCCACACGGATGATTTGGAAGTTGTTCTGGCCAACCAGAACTGGCAAATCCTTGCCCCAGTATTCCTGGAACCGCTGATACTCCACATACCGGCCGACGGCGTATTTTCCCACCTTGTAAGGCCCGGAAGAGAGGGGGGCGGTCAAAGTGCTCTGCTTGAAGTCGTAAGCCGTGTAGTAACGCTTGGAGAAAATCGGCAATCCCGCCACGAGCAAAGGCAGCTGCCTCGACTGCTCTCCCGTGAAATGCACAGCGACCCGGTATTCGTCCAGAACTTCCGTATCCTTGAGCTCCTGAATGTTCTGACTGATCTGGGGATGACCGTCAGCTTTCAGGAGCATCAGCGAGAATGCGACATCCTCTGCGGTCAATTTCGAACCGTCGTGAAAACGGGCTTCGGGACGCAGATTGAAAGTATAGACGTTACCGTCTTCCGAAATCTCTACCGTTTCAGCGAGAAGGCCGTACATGGCGTCCGGTTCATCGAGGGCGCGCACCATCAGGGTGTCGAAGCACAGCTCCATGCGCGGCGGCGCATCGCCTTTCAAGATGAACGAGTTGAACGAATTGAACGTCTGCGGGTTCTGGTTATAGGCCCAGGACGGTGCGGTAAAGACGAACCGCCCACCCTTGGGCGCTTCCGGATTGACGTAGTCGAAGTGGGTGAAATCAGGGCCGTACTTCAGCTCGCCGAAAACCGAAAGTCCATGGCGGGGGCCGGCTCCGGCAACCCCTGCCGCAAGCGCTGATGCGGGAATGTTGGGAAGCACCGCTGCAAGGCTCGCAGCTCCGGTAAGTTTCAGCAGCTTTCGACGGGAAGGGTTAGTAATCGTCGTCATTTCGCGGCTCCCGTTTTTTCTGCAAGCTCCTGATCATACCACCAGATCGTCGGGAAGCCCGTACTGTATTCCGGCATATTTTCAGGGTGCGCAAATCGGTTCCAGCGAGCTGTCCGGGTTTCATCGGAGTAGAATTGCGGCACTACGTAGTGGTTCCAGAGCAGGACCCTGTCGAGCGCATGGGTCGCAGCAACGAGTGTTTCTCGGTCTTTCGCGAAGATGACCTTGTCAATCAAATGATCGATCGCGGGATTTTTGATGCCGCCGTAATTGGCCGAGCTCGAATTGTCCGCTGACGCAGAGCCCCAGTATTCGCGCTGCTCGTTCCCCGGCGATAGAGACTGTGCGATCACCAGCACGGTGGCGTCGAAATCCCTGTTGCGAATACGATTTATGAACTGAGATGTATCAACCAGTCTCAAGACCGGCTTAACACCTATACTTTCCAGGTTCTTGGAATAAGGCAAAAGCGTTCTTTCACTTGCCTTGTCCCGATAAAGAAACTCGACGCTCAGTTGTTCACCGGTCGCCGGGTCGATCATCTTGCGGTCCTTGAGCTCGTAACCCGCCTTGCGCAGCAGTTTCACCGCTTCACGCAAGTTTGCACGAACATTCTGCTGGGAGCCGCCGACCGGGTTCTTGTATTCTTCGGTGAAGACTTCCGGGGGGACCTGGTCGCGCACTTCTTCCAGGATCTCAAGTTCCTTGCCTGTCGGCAAACCCGAAGATGCCAGCTCCGTTCCGGCGAAATACGAGCCAACCCTTTTCAGAAGACCAGCCGAGACGATCTCGTTCGTTGTCTCGAAGTCATAAGCGTAGTTCAGCGCCCTTCGAACATCAGGGTTCTGGAACTTGTCCCGGCGCAGGTTCAGGAAAAACCCCTGCATTACCCCTGAAGAATTGTCGGGAAAGATCTCTTTTACGACCCGCCCATCCCTGATTGCCGGGAAATCGTAACGTTTTGCCCATTGGCTGGAGCTGCGCTCCACGTGGTAGTCGTACTGATCGCCCTTGAAGGCCTCGAACTGGACCGCATCATCGAGGAAGGAGATGTAGCGAACTTCGTCAAAGTTGTTCGCACCGACATTGATCGGCAGATCTTTTCCCCAGTAGTCTTCTACGCGCTCATAAGTAATGTTTCGATTGGGCGAGAAATTCTTGATTTTGTAAGGGCCTGATCCAAGTGGCGGCTCCAGAGTTCCACGGGAAATGTCACGCTTTTCACCTTTGTCATTGGTACCCTCCCACCAATGCTTCGGCAGAACAAACAGCTGTCCCATGATTTTGGGGAGTTCGCGATTGCCAGCGGTGTCGAATGTGAAGCGAACAGTCCCCTCGTCGATGATCTCAGTGCCGGTCACATTCTGGAAATAGAACTTTCTCTGAGGATCCAGTTCGACCGCCTTTTCGAACGACCAGATTACATCTTCAGCAGTTACCGGTTGACCGTCGTGCCATTTGGCATTCGGATTTAGTCTGTATTCAACCCAAGAATAGTCCTTGGGAAAGCGAATACCTTCTGCAAGAGCTCCGTACTGCGCACTGATGTCATCCTCATCAAGCGAGGCCTCCATAAGACTCTCATAGATTAGGCCGAGTCCTGGCGCTAGACTTCCTCTTTGAGCAATAATGTTGAATGTGTCGAAACCGCCGCGACTCGCAAGCCTGACGGTGCCGCCCTTCGGGGCATCCGGATTGACATAGTCGAAATGAGAGACGTCGGGACCGTATTTGGGTGTGCCGTTCAATGCTGCTGCGTGCTGCCATTCGGGCTCTTCAGCTTGCGCCGGACTGATTGCCAGTCCTGTTATGGTCAAAGCACCTGCCAGTGCAAGACTTGCAGCAGCCACGTTCCAAGCACGCCATGAAAGCACCATTGGCTTCTCCGTCCCTTTCCGGTTTTTCACCCGCTTTCGTCGGGTGTTGATATACCAGTGTAGGGATCAGCTGGCCAAACGTCATCAACTGGTTGCGGATATGACAGAAATTTAACCTGCCTGGGGAACGCCTTTCCCCAAAATGTCATTGGACTTTTGTCTGGACTTGGCTTTGCGGGCGTACATGCGCCCATCGGCGACCTTGAGCAAATCTTCAACCGTTGCAGCGTCGGTCGGGTAACTGGCCATACCGATGCTGGCTTTTACGTCGATCAGGATGTCGGAATACTCAAACAGCTTGGCAACGTTTTCCGACAAACGCGTCAGAAAAGCTCTCTTCTCTTCCCGGCGCATGTTGCCGGGCGTCAGAACAATGAACTCATCGCCACCGACGCGCGCAACCGTGTCTGACTGACGCACCTGATTTTGAAGTCTCTTTCCAACCTCGATCAGGAGCTGATCACCGACCGAATGGCCGTGATTGTCGTTCACGGATTTGAAGGCATCCAAGTCCACATAGAAAATATCAAACCCCTCGCCGGAACGCTCGCTCATGGCCGCAAGCTGCTGCATTCGATCTGCGAGCAGGCGCCGGTTTGCCAGACCGGTCAAAGGGTCGTGCAAGGCCATCGACCTGACCTTGAAGACTTCACTGATCAGGAGGAAGGCCATCACAGCGAATGCCAGAGAAATGAGACTGCCGACCAGCTGGGTAATCCAGACCTGACTTCCAACGCCTGACCAACCGTTTTCAGGATATCCGAGCAGTTCCCACTTCAGCCCTCCCGGCAAATGCAAAGGCAGGGAAACAAAGTCCTTATCCTTTAGCGACGTATCACCGAAAATCTTGTTCGCGGCAGAATCTTCTGCATTTTTGTCGATAATAGCGACCTGCAGACCATCAATGACATTCATCAGACCCGCGGCCGCCATCACGCTTTCCTCATCAAGAACAAGCGTCGCGATGCCCCAGTAGGCACGATCTTGCATCGGCTGACCGGGAAAGGTTGCTGGAAACACCGGGATCCGGATCAACAGGGCACGACCGCCCTGAACCAGCTCCAGAGGACCGGCAATCACGACCTCACGTGTCAGCATCGATTGCCGAATGGCAGGCCATTGTCCGCTGTTCAGTCTGTAGTTCAGACCGATCGCCTTGTGATTGGGCTCATACGGATAGACAGCGCGCAGAATGTTGTTCGGTGCCAGGCCAATTGAGCGTATCGACGGATTTTCCTCAATGAGGTCGGCAGCAATCTCCTGATAATCCGCCATGTCGAACAACTCATCATCAAATTGTGCGACATAAGCACGAATCCCGAGACCATGAGCCACGGTGCGGCTGATTTCACCTTCCAGGCGGCCGCGCGCTTCGGAGAGCCCTGCAACGGCTTCACGCTTTTGTTGAGAGACCATTTCGCTGCGGACAAGATTGGCGACATGCAGCGTGATAGCAATTCCGGACAGGAAACAAGCGATGGCAACGACGGAAGCAGATAGTGTTCCGTTTGACCTGTAGAATAAGTTCTTTGTCAGATTAATGCCCATATGGCCCTGTCCGACTACAACCCGCATTCAACCATACGTAACGTTAGACCTATTAATTTTTCATAACGTATAAATAAATGAAGCCGGACCCATGGTCCGGCTTCACGAATTCTCTTGGGTGTTTCTTGTATTACTCGGAAGGCAACGGCTTCGGAGAACCGGACATTTCGCGGAGATACGCAATGATGTTCGCGCGATCTTCCGGCTTGCGCAGTCCGGCGAAGCCCATGGAAGTGCCGTTGATGAGCTTCTTCGGAGATGCCAGGAAGTGATCCAGCTCTTCGTAGGTCCATTCCGGGTTTTGCTCGCCATATGCGGTCATTGCGGAAGAATAACGGAAACCGTCAACACCACCCGGCTTACGTCCGACAATGTCCCAAAGCGCAGGACCGACCTTGTTCGCGCCGCCTTCCTCGAAGGTGTGGCAGGCAGTACATTTCTTAGCGACACTTTCGCCCTTGGTCGAAGCAGCTGCGATAAGACGCTCGGAGATCGGCTCGACTTCCGGAACGGCCGCGACTTCTGAGGTTGCATCCGGCGCGGATTCCAGGACTATTTCATAGCCCGGCTGACCAGGTATCGTTGGTTTGAAAATGATGTCGGATACAATTCCGACACCCATCGTCAAAATAAGCACCATCAGGACCGCCCCCGCGGCCTTGTTCAGTGTGAAGGAATCCATTCTCTCCGGCTCCAAGCTCATACGCGTCCGGGTCCGCAACCTCGGTCACGAACCCTATCAGCTTTTCGAAATTTGCCGGAACCTACAAATTTTTTGACCTTGCTGTCCATAGCTTTAAAAGGACAAGTGATATGACAAACGGACGCGGCTGCTATTTTTCACACGGTGGCCGGACCGTTCGGCTGAAATGGAGATCCTATTGAATTCTGCACTCGTCATTATTCCGGCGCGCATGGCGGCGACACGTCTGCCACGCAAACCTCTCGCCGATATTTGCGGTAAGCCAATGATTGTGCGGGTAATAGAACAAGCACAAAATGCCGACATCGGGCCGGTCGTGGTCGCGTGCGATGATCAGGATGTTGCCGATGCCGTTGCCGATTTTGGCGCCAAGGCGGTCATGACCCGTCCCGATCATGCATCCGGCTCCGATCGAATTCAGGAAGCGGCAAGCCTTGTCGACCCGGAAGGCAAGCACGACGTCATCCTGAACGTTCAGGGAGATGTTCCGCTGATTGCCCCGGAAGCGATTCGCGCGGCATTTGCGCCGTTGAGCATTCCGGAGGTTTCCATCGGTACGATCATGACGGAACTGGATCCTGACTTTCGCGACAATCCCAATTTCGTCAAGGCGGTAACAACACCAAATGGGCAGGGTCATCACCGGGCACTCTATTTTACCCGCGCCACCGCGCCCAGTGGCGATGGTCCACTGCATCATCATATCGGTATCTACGCCTACCGCCGCACCGCATTGGCCAGATTTGTAGAACTTCCACCATCTCCGCTCGAAACGAGAGAGAAGCTCGAACAATTGCGTGCTCTTGAAGCCGATATGCGGATCGACGTCTCCATCATTGACAGCGCGCCCATGGATGTGAATACGCCTGAAGACCTGGAGCGTGCCCGGGCAGCTTATCAAATCACCTGAACCAGATGCCTTTGAGGCTGAAAGACCATGACAGACAGCAAAAGAATTGTTTTCCAGGGAGAGACCGGGGCAAATTCCCATATGGCCTGCCGGAGCGTTTATCCCGATTATGAGGCCATTCCCTGCGCAACCTTTGAAGATTGCTTCTCGGCGATGGCCGACGGCAGCGCAGACCTTGCCATGATCCCGATTGAAAACTCCGTTGCCGGCCGGGTTGCAGACATTCATAACCTGTTGCCGAAGTCGGGGCTGCACATCATCGGCGAATACTTCATGCCGATCCGCTTCCAGCTCATGGCACCAAAGGGCGCTGGCATCGAAGGGCTCAAGAAGGTCCAAAGCCACATTCACGCACTCGGACAGTGCCGCAATGTCATCCGCGAACTGGGCCTGACTGCCGTTGTCGGTGGTGACACTGCCGGTTCCGCGCGTCAGATCGCGGAATGGAACGATCCGACCATCGGAGCCCTGGCTCCTGAAATGGCTGCCGAAATCTATGGCCTGGACATTTTGCGCCGTGACGTGGAAGACGAGGCGCACAACACCACACGGTTCGTGATCCTGTCTCGCGAGAAGCTGGAAGCCGCCCATAACGGACAACCGGTCATCACCACTTTCATCTTCCGTGTCCGCAACGTACCTGCAGCGCTCTACAAGGCGCTTGGCGGTTTTGCGACGAACGGCGTCAACATGACCAAGCTGGAATCCTACCAGCTGGAAGGACAGTTTTTCGCTTCGATGTTCTATGCGGATGTCGAGGGGCACCCGGAAGATCCGGCCGTTGCCCTTGCGATGGAAGAGTTGGCGTTTTTCTGCGCCGAACTAAATCTGCTCGGTGTCTACCGGGCGAGCCCGTTCCGAGAAAAGATCAAGGAACCGGAAGCCAACCGTGCTCTAAGACCCAATCCGAATTCCTAACGCTGCATCAGCCGGCGATATCAGAGGACCACATGACAGAAACCAGATTTGATGCGCTTTGCATCGGCAATGCCATTTGCGACGTGTTTGCACATGTCGAGGAAGACTTCCTGCTGCGGGAAAACCTGATCAAGGGCTCCATGCGCCTGATCGACACCGAGGAAGCCGTTCGCCTGTTTGAAAAAATGGGCCAGACGGTCCGTGTATCCGGCGGCAGTGCCGGCAACACCGCTGCCGGTATCGCCTCGCTCGGTGGCAAGCCGGCTTATTTCGGCAAGGTCGCGGAAGACGAGCTTGGTGACAGCTACTCTCATGACATGAACGGCACCGGTGTCTATTTCAACACCCCTCGCCTGCGAGAGTGGAAGCCGACAGCACGCTCGATGATCCTGATCACTCCGGACGGCGAGCGCACCATGAACACCTATCTGGGCGCCTGCACCGAATTCGGTCCCAGCGACGTGGATGAAGAGGTCGTTGCAGCCTCCGCGGTTACCTACATGGAAGGCTATCTGTGGGACCCGGAAGAAGCCAAGAAGGCCTTCCTGAAGGCGGCCGAGGTCGCTCACCTCAACGGCCGCAAGGTCGCTCTGACCCTATCGGATTCCTTCTGCGTCGACCGCTACCGCAGTGAGTTTCAGTCCCTGATCTCCGACAAGGTCGTGGATCTGCTTTTCGCCAATGAACATGAGCTGAAAGCGTTGTATCAGACTGGCGATATCGACACCGCCATAGCCGCTGCCAAGGAATCGGGTGCATTGACTGCACTGACCCTCGGCTCGGAAGGTGCCATGGCGATCAGCCCCGAGGAAACCGTCAAGGTTTCAGCTCAGAACGTCCCGAATGTCGTTGATCTGACCGGCGCCGGCGACCTGTTCGCATCCGGCTTCCTGTTCGGGCTGGCACGCGACTACAAATTCGCAGACGCCGCAGAGCTGGGATGCCTGTGCGCGGCCAACGTGATCAGCCATGTCGGCGCTCGACCCGAGCGTCCTCTCAAGAACATCGCCGCCCAGAGCGGTTTTGACGTCTGATCAATAAAAAAGGGCGGTTGCATCAACCGCCCTTTGTTCCTTCAGGATCGCTGATCCGGATCAGACTTAGTCAGCAAGGTCCTGGACACTTACGACACCACCGTTTTCATCAAGACGATAAATAATCGGCGTACCGGTTCCGAGCTCACGCTTCAGGATCTGTTCCGGTGTCAGGTCTTCCAGTTCCATGATGAGCGAACGCAGCGAATTGCCGTGCGCGGCGACAATGGTCCGTTTGCCGGACAGGACTTTCGGCAGGATTTCCGCCTTGTAGTACGGCAAAACGCGCTCTGAAGTCATCTTGAGGCTTTCACCACCCGGAGGCGGCACGTCATAGGACCGGCGCCAGATGTGAACCTGTTCCTCGCCGAATTTCTCGCGTGCTTCATCCTTGTTCATTCCGGTGAGGTCACCATAGTCCCGCTCGTTGAGAGCCTGATCCTTGATGGTTTCCAGCCCGGTCTGTCCGAGTTCACCCAAGATGATGTCGAGGGTCCTCTGTGCCCGTGTCAGGTCGGAGGTAAAAGCCAGGTCAAAGGTCAGTTTCAGGTCCCGGAGCTGTTCACCTGCCTGATGGGCTTCAGCAACTCCCTGTTCCGTGAGATCAGGGTCCTTCCAACCAGTGAACAGATTCTTCAGATTCCAGTCGCTCTGACCGTGACGGACGAGCACAAGAAGGCGATCCATGCCATTCTCCCTTGAACATAAAACTCAAATTTAGTCATCCAGACCGAGAACATCGGCCATCGAATAAAAGCCGGGCTTCTGATCGAAGCCCCACAAAGCCGCCTTGACCGCCCCTCGGGCGAACAATTGCCGGTCTTCGGCGCGGTGGGTCAATTCGATCCGCTCGCCCTCGCCGGCAAAAATGACGGAGTGTTCGCCGATAACCGATCCGCCCCGCAATGTGGCAAACCCGATGTCACCGGTCTTTCTGGGATCCATGATCCCGTCCCTGGAACGAACGGAATGAGAGGCGAGATCAATCCCCCTCCCTTCAGCGGCCGCCTCTCCGAGAAGAAGGGCCGTACCGGAGGGAGCATCAACCTTGTGCTTGTGATGCATCTCCAGGACTTCGATGTCGAAATCCGTGTCGAGTGCGGCAGCTGCCTTGCGCACCAGACTGGCAAGCAGGTTCACACCGAGGCTCATGTTGCCCGACTTGATGATACGCGCATGCCGGGCAGCAGCCTTCAGCGGTTCATCCTCCCCATCGGCCCAGCCGGTCGTTCCGATTACATGAACGATGCGGGCTTGAGCTGCAAGTTCGGCAAACCACAGGCTTGCTTTCGGGGCGGTGAAATCAAGAACGCCATCGGCCTTTGCGAAGGCAGTCAACGGATCATCGGTGATGGGCACATTCAGTGAGCCGGCACCAGCGAGCTCTCCGGCATCCTGACCGAGAAACTCTGAACCTTCCCGCTCAACTGCAGCGACAACTTCCGCGCCGGAGGTTTCAGTCACGGCACGCGTCAGAGCCCGGCCCATCCTGCCGCCCGCGCCAACGACTACCAAGCGCATTTGAGCCATGTTCATCCTCTTGTTCGATTTTCGCTCGCGGGTATAGCAGTTTCGCGATGGGAGGCAAACGGCTGATCGGCGAAAACGCTTCATGAAAGGGCAGATAGGACTCAAACGGTAGTCCGAATTTCCCTCATGTTTGCACTCCAAGCTTGCTTCGGTCGGGTGGTTCTCAACGAGGAGAATTTTCAAATGTCCAAATTTCCCATCCGAACGCTTCAGTCCCGCAACCGTTGCGGAATTTACAATTTCTTTTCCATTACTTTCGCGAGTAGAAATCCCTTTGGCTTTTATTAATTTCCGGCAATGAAACTGATCTGATGAAGGGAAAATGACTTGTAAATAGATGATGAATATTTGCGCTCAAAGGGTGTAAATTTCGAAATGCACACCAAAAAAGCGAAAATTCAGCAGTAGAAAGTAAGCATGACAGCAAGAATTCAGCCCAAGGTGAAGGTCTTTCGACTGCTCGTTGGTTTCATTTCATTCCTGGTTTCTTTCTGTTTGCATGGTATGGCCGCGGCTGCCGAAAACTCGCAAGGCACCCTGGATGAATTCTGGACACTTGAAGAATTCACGCGCAAGAACCTCAAACAACAAATGAACGCAGAAACTTTTGCAAAAAGAGTTTCAAACGATGCCGTTGCGCTTCCTAATTCGGGCACACCTGTTCGGATTGCCGTCATCTATCCCGGTAGTCAGGCCTCAGACTACTGGCACCGGAGCGTCGTTTCCTTTGAAGCACGGCTGGACAAGCTCGGTGTTGAGCATGAAATCGTACCCTACTTTTCCGGCTCATCCTCTTTCGTGGGCAATCAGGCAAGCCTGATAACTGCCGCGTTAAAAGAAGATCCTGACTATCTGGTATTCACTTTGGACGCCCTCAGGCACAAAGCGATTGTCCAGCGTCTGATAGCCCGCTCCCGGCCGAAAGTCATCCTGCAGAACATCACGACACCGGTTAAGTCCTGGAGAGACAAACAGCCGTTTCTTTATGTCGGTTTCGATCATGTTGCGGGAACCAATCTGCTTATCGATTACTACCAAAAACGGTTCGGGTTGCGGAAACCGTTTGCAATTCTCTACGGCCCCCGCGGCTATGTCAGCCGGGCGCGTGGCAACACGTTTCTCCAGGCCTATTCCGACCCCGAAGTCCTGAATCTCAGGGCGTCCTACTACGTAGGCTATGACCGCGAAAAGTCACGCGAAGCGACAAACCGCATCCTGGCGGAAAACCCGGATCTGGCATTTGTCTACGCCTGTTCGACCGATATCGCGCTCGGCGCACTGGATGCAATTCAAGGAAAGGCAGAAGGAACACAGGTGGTTACCAATGGCTGGGGCGGCGGAAGTGCCGAGCTGGAGGCCATAGCCGCTGGCGATCTCGATGTCACGGTCATGCGGATGAACGACGACAATGGTGTCGCGATGGCCGAAGCAATAGCTCTTGATCAAGCAGGGCGGCAAGACGAAGTGCCTGTGGTATACTCCGGCAGCTTCGAGCTCGTGACTTCAAGTGATTCGATTGAGCGTATTGACGAACTCAAGGCACGGGCATTTCGATACTCAAAATGAAAACAGCCAAGGGCGTAAAATATAGCCGGATTGTCTTGGGTCTGTTCTTCGTGGGCCTGATGGTTACGGCAGTCGCCTTGTTCGGGATAACCTATCTCGGCAGCCTGGCCCTTGCTGAACTGGAAATTGAACGCCAGGCGCAACGGGACGAGGCACTTGCCGGTCTCGTTTTCGAAACCCATCTCGAACAACTTGAAAACCAGTTGCGAACAGCTTCGGTCGATCAGGATCTGATCGATGCGGTCAAGGAGTACGACGGGCGGGAGGCAACTCGTCTGCTGGAAGGTCTGGGCCAAAATTCGACCGGCCCTCAGCCGGATGTTCTGATCCTGGACCATGAACATCAGCTGGGATGGCTGAACGCGAGCCTGGCTCTGGTCGATGTTGCCGCTGTGCTGCCAGGCAGGCAGCTGAGAACCATGCCGCCGGACGTCTGGCGCATTTATGACACGCCACATACCAAGCCCGTCACGCTGATAGCAGTCATTTCCATTCCGATCATCGATCCGGACAATGGACGGGTCATCGCCAAGCTTGTTGGAGGCAGTGTACTCAACGATTCCTTCACCCTGCTCGACTCTCTCGCCGGCATTCTGGGCGTCGACAGTGTTGCCATCGTCCATGAAGACGAAAACATCGCCAGTATCGGCGATATTTCCAACGAGAAGAACTTCGCAACGGCACAGGGTGTCCTTGCCGATCGGGATCATCATCTCGAAGATGCCCGCCTTTATACAAAGTCGGTTCTTTATGCTGATGAGAGCCACCACCCGATTTACGTCTATGCTGAAGAACCCAGCGACATCATCAACAACATCCAGAGCACCTATGGAGAATTCTTTGTTCCGTTTCTTCTATACGTTGCTCTTGCGTCCCTGGCCGCAGCGCTGGTCCTAAACCTGTTTACGGCCCCTGCACTGTCTGCCCTTGTCCGCTACGCGACCGCGCGCCGCAACAGGGGCAACATCGAGGAATATCAGGCGGGCCGGATAGCTGAGTACAATCAGCTTGGATCGCTTTTCCAGGAGGCATTCGAATCCGTTCACAACACCAATGCGCAGTTCAGAGAACTGATTGACGGCTCGCTGCAAGGTGTCATCGTACACAAGAACGGCACTATCGTTTATGCGAACCGCGCATTGCTGGAGATGCTTCGCTATCCGGCGGACCATCCGGAGGAGCTGGTTGGAGAGACGATCTGGTCCATCTATGCACCATTCGAACGTGAGCGCGTCAGAAACTACCACAAACTCAGGAGCGAAGGCGAAGTCGCTCCGACGGTCTACGAGATCCAGGGCCTGACCAAAGCAGGCGACTATGTCTGGCTTGAACAGCATGTTCGTGTCACCGACTGGGACGACAGTCCGGCTATCTACGTGACCTTGCTGGATATTTCGGAGCGCAAGGAACAGGAAAAGCTGATCGAGCTCCAGTCCAATTACGATCTGCTGACCAATTTGCCGAACCGAAACCTGTTCGCCGACCGGCTGAAGCAGGCCATCGCACAAGCCAAGAGAAGCGGCAGCATGGCGGCGCTGATGATGGTGGACATGGACCGTTTCAAGGCGATCAACGACACATTCGGGCACGGTTTCGGAGATGAGATTCTCAAGGTTCTGGGAACCAGGATCGAAGCGGTGGCGGAGTGGAACCAGACTGTTTCCCGCCTCGGAGGCGACGAATTTGCGATCATCTTGCCTGATTGCGAGGACGAGTGGGAAATCGAGCACAAGGCGCAGGCAGTTCTGGATGCAGTCAGCAAGAAAATCGATATCGAAGACGGCAAGGACTTTTTCCTGACGGCCAGCATCGGCATCACCGTTTATCCGTATGACGGCAAAGGACCGGACGGATTGATGCGTCAGGCGGATGCCGCGATGTATCAATCCAAGGCTGATGGTGGAAATCGGTTCCGCTTCTTTTCAAGGCAAATGAACGAGCGCACCGCACGCACGCTCCAGATTGAATCCGCACTGAGAAAGGCTCTCGAACTCGGCGAACTGGACGTTCACTACCAGCCGATCATCGATTACGGTTCCGGCACCATCTCAGGCTGTGAAGCCCTGGCGCGCTGGCACGACCGGGAGTTGGGCACAATTTCACCTGCGGAGTTCATCCCGATCGCGGAGGATTCCGGACTGATCGTCTCTCTTGGCAAGCAGGTGCTGCAGAAGGCGTGCGAATTCCACGCCTCATGTATTGCCCGAGGTCTCGATATCGGAAGCATCGGCGTCAACATTTCGCCGCGCCAGTGCCGCGAGGACGGTTTCGTCAACTCCATCAAGTCCATCCTTGAGGACTGCGGCATGGATCCCGTCAACCTGCGCCTCGAAATGACCGAAAGCGTCATGTTCGATGACAGCCGGATCAATCCGGTGGCGCTCCTGAATGCGATCAAGAGCCTGGGCGTCAAGATCTCGCTTGATGACTTTGGAACCGGATATTCATCTCTGAGTTATCTCAAGCGCCTGCCGATCGACATTCTCAAGATCGATCGGTCCTTCATCATGGACCTTGAAAGCGATCCGGACGACCACGCTCTTGTCGAGGCAATCATTTCGATGGCGGGCAAGCTGGATATCGAAGTGGTGTGCGAGGGTGCTGAAACCCGGGAGCAATGCGAAATTCTGGCAGAACTGGGCTGCCGGCTCATCCAGGGTTTCTATCTGGGAAAACCCATGCCGGCGCAGGATTTCTACGAGTTCCTTGCGCACAAACCCTTTGCAGACAGTCTGGCCAAGAAAGCCGGATGACATGAGCGTGGCCAGGCACGGCCCCGCCCTTTTTTGATCATGCAAAAAGAAAACGCGCGGGGATTTTGCATCCCCGCGCGTTCTCAGATCAATCCGACAAGCGCTTATTCAGCAGCATTGTCTTTCGGGATTTCCTGACCGGTTTCCTGATCAACAACCTTCATGGACAGGCGCACCTTGCCGCGCTCGTCGAAGCCCATGAGCTTGACCCAGACCTTGTCGCCTTCCTTGACCACATCCGTGACCTTGCCGACCTTTTTCGGAGCCAGCTGGGAAATGTGAACCAGACCGTCCTTGGCACCGAAGAAGTTGACGAATGCACCGAAGTCGACGCATTTCACAACAGTACCTTCGTAGATCACACCAACTTCCGGCTCAGCGGCGATGGAGTTGATCCAGTTGACGGCAGCCTTGATCGCCTTGCCGTCGGAGGATGCGATCTTGACGGTGCCATCATCTTCGATGTTGACCTTGGCGCCGGTCTTTTCGACGATTTCACGGATGACCTTACCGCCGGAACCGATGACTTCACGGATCTTGTCGACCGGGATTTTCATCATTTCGATGCGCGGTGCGTGCTCACCAAGCTCGGAGCGGGCTTCGGTGATCGCCTTGGCCATTTCGCCGAGAATGTGAATACGGCCGTCCTTGGCCTGACCCAGAGCGACCTTCATGATCTCTTCGGTGATACCGTCGATCTTGATGTCCATCTGCAGGGCAGTGATGCCGTTTTCGGAACCGGCAACCTTGAAGTCCATGTCGCCGAGGTGATCTTCATCACCAAGGATGTCGGACAGAACGGCGAAGCGATCGCCTTCCTTGATCAGACCCATGGCAATACCGGCAACCGGCGCTTTCAGAGGCACACCGGCATCCATCAACGACAGCGAAGTGCCGCAGACGGTTGCCATGGAAGACGAACCGTTGGATTCGGTGATTTCGGAAACAACACGCAGCGTGTACGGGAACTCGTGGTGCTGGGGCAGCATCGGGTTGATTGCACGCCATGCCAGCTTGCCGTGACCGATCTCACGGCGCCCCGGAGAGCCCATGCGGCCGGTTTCACCGACAGAGTATGGCGGGAAGTTATAGTGCAGCATGAAGTGAGACTTCACGGTGCCTTCCAGCAGATCGATGAACTGCTCGTCTTCACCGGTGCCGAGAGTGGCAACGACGAGGCCCTGGGTTTCACCGCGGGTGAACAGGGAAGAGCCATGCGCGCGCGGCAGAATACCGACTTCGGAGGTAATCGCACGGACGGTCGACAGGTCACGGCCGTCAATACGATGGCCGGTGTCGAGGATCGCACCACGAACGATTTCAGCTTCCAGCTTCTTGAACTGGTCACCAAGTACGGTTGCTTCCGGTGCTTCACCTTCGGCAGCGTTTGTGATCAAAGCTTCCACGACCTTTGCCTTGGCAGCGTCGATCGCATTCTTGCGGTCGGTCTTGGACGTGATCTTGTAGGCTTCCGTCAGCTCGCCGGCAGCAATCGACTTGACCTGTTCGAACAGAGCGGAATGATCCGGGATGGACAGTTCACGCGGTTCCTTGGCAGCGGTTTCCGCCAGCTTGATGATCGCGTCGATGACCGTCTGGAAACCCTTGTGACCGAACATCACCGCGCCGAGCATGGTGTCTTCGTCCAGTTCCTTGGCTTCCGACTCAACCATGAGAACGGCGTCGTTGGTACCGGCGACAACCAGATCCAGTGCGGATTCCGGCATGTCATCGACCATCGGGTTCAGGACATATTCGCCGTCGATGTAGCCAACGCGTGCACCGCCGATCGGGCCCATGAACGGAACGCCGGAAAGGGTCAGGGCAGCGGAAGCTGCAACCATGGCCAGAATGTCAGGCGCGTTTTCCATGTCGTGAGACAGGACGGTGATAACCACCTGGGTGTCGTTCTTGTAGCCGTCTGCGAACAGCGGGCGGATCGGACGGTCGATCAGACGGGAGGTCAGGGTCTCGTGCTCAGACGGACGGCCTTCACGCTTGAAGTAGCCACCCGGGATCTTACCGGCGGCAAATGCCTTTTCCTGGTAGTTCACGGTGAGCGGGAAGAAATCCTGACCCGGCTTCGGTTCCTTGGCGGAAACGACAGTCGCCAGAACCTTGGTTTCGCCGTAGGTCGCCATGACTGCGCCGTCGGCTTGTCGGGCTACCTTGCCCGTCTCGAGAATGAGCGGACGTCCGCCCCACTCGACTTCTACACGATGAATATCAAACATCATCATTCCTTACAGATTTGTGCGCCCCGCTGCTTTCGGTACAGCCTTTTGGGACGAACACATTCCCGGTCGGCCCCGGATGGGCCGGTTACCGGCTGACAGGTCACGGGCAAGACAACGAGCTGCTTTCAAGGCTTTAGCAGAAAGTAGCCGGCAATCCTGCCCCATGACATGTCACGAGGCTTCTATAGAGTGTTCCTTTGCATATTGAAACACTCAAGAGCTCCACCGGGACGCTGATCCGAACCGGATCATTGTTGCGGATGAAAGGAGCTCTAGAAAAAACGCGGCGGGCATGTCACCCACCGCGTAATTTGTTTCACCGAACTTAGCGGCGAATACCAAGACGCTCGATCAGCGACTTGTAACGCTCTTCGCTTTTGCCGCGCGTATAGTCCAGAAGGGACCGGCGCTGTGCAACCATCTTCAGAAGACCGCGGCGGGAGTGGTTGTCCTTGCCGTGACCCTTGAAGTGTTCAGTCAGGTTGTTGATCCGCTCAGTGAGGATCGCAACCTGGACTTCCGGAGAGCCGGTGTCGCCGTCTTTGGTCGCGAATTCTTTGATGAGCTCAGCTTTGCGCTCTGCAGTAATCGACATCGCTCTTTCCTTTCAAAGAGTGGTGGCCAGTTAACCTGGCGCGTTGACATGCCGGAAACCCGGCCTGATCCGAATGTCTCCAGAGCCGAGATGTCGTTCAGCAAAGGATCCTTTCGGACGAATTGAGCTGAAATGCCCAATGGCGGCGGTATATGGCAGAAAACCGGGAAAAAGACCAGTAGAATCTTTAGTTCCGCAATCTCATGCTGAATGAGTTCAAGAGAGACTGTCCCACCCGGATGCGTCTGCTTTCATGTGGATCTGTTCAGAACGGCTTTCACACCGTGCCAGACAGGCAAGGAAGCAACATTCGATACCCACACTTCAGGGCACGTTTGCTTCGTGAATCCATTTCACTACCGGCCGAGTATCCAGTGGGCTCCTCGTGTGAAAGCCTGCGGGAATGTAGTTTCATGAAGCGCGCCGGAAATGACTTCAACGTTCATGTCCAATCCGGGGTAATTCCGCCCTCTCAAGACTTCTTCGAGTTCAAGCAACTGGGCAACCATCGCATTGCGCATTCCGTTTTCGACTGTCTCGAGTTCACCGACCGCAAGATAGACCTTGGCCTTCAGATCATCATGATTTTTGGCAAACTGCTTCTCAAGATCAAAAACAAACTTGTCTTTGTACCAGAGCGTCGGACTTGTCAGAATGTAGCTTGAAAAGAGATCCGGCCTTTCAAAAAGCACCCAAACGCCAAATGAACCTCCGAGCGATTGACCGGAGAGAATGCGTCTTTCGGGATTAGCTCGGTAGTTGCGTTCCACGAAAGGAAAAACCTCTTCCTCAAGAAATTTCAGGTAAGCTGGCGCTCCACCGGTTTCATACTTTTTCCAGCGCTCGTCTTTCACTGGCGTGAAATCACGAACACGGCTCGGCATTCCCTTTTCACCAAGCGCATAGGATATTCCGACAAGAATCGCGCGCTCGAACCTATGTGAGTATCCCATCGGCAGATGAGTCACTCCGGAGGCAACCTGGAAGGTATAGGAGCCGTCATTCAGATAGATAACCGGATAAGTGATATTTTCGTTTTCAGGATCGTTATATCCGGCGGGCGTCTTGACGAAAACTTCATAGCTCCGACCAAGCGTTTCAGAAGCAATTTCATGCCGCTGCGAATTGTTTATGAAGAACGACGCTTCCGACTCCTGCGCCAGAGCTGACGAGACAAAAAGAGAGGTTATGAAAAGGAATGCAGTCTGCGCAATCCTCACAATCTCAAATCTGATCGGCACTGAAAACTCCCAGGAGCCCGTATCTTGCATATCATCATGCGCTTTTCATGAGGCGAGCCTAATATATACAACTCGCGCATAAGTCGCGCAAATCAACAGCGCTACCATCAAGCAGATTTAGAGCAGAACGGAGACCTGCAGCCGTTTCTATAAATGAAACACACGGCTCGGCTGGAAACGGCCCTTTTCGATCGAACCGATGGCAACCGGAACGCTGGCGTGGCTGGCAAAGGCGACTTCCGTGTTCAAAGGGGCGTCCCTGCCGCGCAGTAGGACTGCCATACCCTTGCGGATCTTTGCCGCGTCATCTTCAGAAACCGGGACTTCCACCAGCTCGTCCATCGCCTCGCGCACCGGAAGGACAAACTCCTCCACGAGGGCATCGACGCCCTCGCCTTCTTCCAGCTCCTCGGCGGTTTCAAGAATCTCATCCAGTTCGATCAGATCCTCTTCGCCGAAGGGACCGACAAGAAGACGGCGCAACTCGGTTACATGACCACAGGTTCCAAGACGGCGACCCAGGTCGCGTGCCAAGGCACGCACATAGGTGCCTTTGCCGCATTCGGCCTCAAAAACCGCACGGTTATCGTCCGGGCAGTCCACAAGATCCAGTCGGTGAACATCGATGGGACGGGCTTCCAGAACAACCTCTTCACCGTCTCTTGCCAGATCATAGGCCCTTTCGCCGGCCACTTTGACGGCAGAAAACTTCGGAGGAACCTGCATGATCGTTCCGACGAACTCACTCAGCACAGGGCTGATGGTGTCCGCGGTAGGACGGACATCCGACGTCGCAATCACTTCGCCTTCAGTGTCGTCCGTGTTGGTTTCAGCTCCCCAGGTGACCTCGAACCGGTAAACCTTGCGGCCGTCCATCACGAAGGGAACGGTTTTTGTAGCCTCTCCGAACGCCACCGGCAGCAACCCGGAAGCTCTCGGATCCAGCGTTCCCGCGTGACCGACCTTTTGCGGCGAAAAGATGCGCTTAATCTTGCCGAGCGCTTCATTGGACGTCAGTCCGTAAGGCTTATCCAGCACCAACCAGCCATTGATGGCATTCTTTTTTCTTTTGAATTGTTTTTGACGTGCCATTTCAGGTCCAGATGAATGTGAGAGATTTGGCGAACAGACCGATGCCGCTGCACCGTTTGTCATCCCTGCGCAGGCGGGGATCCAGAACATGCAAACCTTAAGCTGTCGAACACATCCAGGAATTGACATCCGAAGTCACTGGATCCCGGTCTCTCTTTCCACGAGAACCGGGATGACAAGCAAGAAAACTCGGCCAAGCATGCGCGGATCAGCCCCTGTTTTCCTCGTCGTCCGAATCCAGGTCCCTGGAAACCTCAGGAGAATGCAGCAAGGTGCCGATGCGATCGTCATCGTCAAATCGGGTGTCGAGAACAAACCGCAGGTCGGGCATGTATTTCATCGTAAGCCGACGGGAAACCTGTCCGCGCAAATACTTGGCGCTGCGGTTGAGGGCCTTTTCAACCTTCTCCGCATTCACGCCGCCGAGCGGCATGACAAGGCAGGTTGCCAGGCGCAGGTCCGGTGTCATGCGCACTTCGGGAATTGTAATGATCACCCCGTCCAGATCCGGATCAGAGAACCGCCCACGTGTCAGAATGTCGGACAGCTCCTTGCGCACCGTCTCGCCAACCTTGAGCTGGCGCTGTGACGGACCACGGCTGTCCTGTCCGTGTTGTCTTGCCATTTTTGGTCCTAACCGGGCCGACGAAACGGCCCCTGAAATACAAGGGCGCCGGCGCGATCCGAAAGAACCCCGCCGGCGCGATTGCCTTGAATGCTTATCCGGCGCTTAGAGCGATCTTGCGATCTGCTCGACGCGGAAACATTCGATGATGTCTCCAGGACGCATGTCCTGATACTTGACGAAGTTCATGCCGCATTCCTGACCGGATTCAACGGACTTGACTTCATCCTTGAAGCGCTTGAGCGTGCCCAGTTCGCCCTCGTGGATGACCACGTCGTCGCGAATGAGGCGAACGTTGGCACCACGCTCGACAACACCTTCGGTAACCAGACAGCCTGCGACCTTGCCAACCTTGGAGATGTGGAAGATTTCCTTGATCTCCGCGTTGCCGAGGAAAGTTTCGCGGCGCTCCGGCGACAGCAGGCCGGACATGGCCGCCTTGATGTCGTCAACGAGGTCGTAGATCACGTTGTAGTAGCGGATCTCGATACCATCGCGGGACGCAGCTTCACGAGCCTGCTTGTTGGCACGGACGTTGAACCCGAGGATCGGCGCACTGGATGCCGCCGCCAGCGTGATGTCACTTTCGGTGATACCACCAACTCCGGATAGAAGGATGCGCGCGCCGACTTCGTCGTTACCGAGCTCGTGCAGCGCATGGGCGATCGCTTCAGCCGATCCCTGTACATCCGCTTTCAGAACCAGCGGAAACTCCTTCTTGCCGCTTTTCTGAGCACTCATCATCATTTGTTCGAGCGAGCCACGTGCCGCAGAAGCGACTACAGATGCCTTCTCGCGGATCTGACGCTGGCGATACTCGGTGATTTCACGGGCACGGGCTTCGTTTTCGACAACCGCAACCAGATCACCGGCAGCAGGCGTTCCCTGGAAACCCAGAACCTCGACCGGTTTGGCCGGACCTGCTTCCTTCACCTGCTTGCCATTTTCGTCGAGCATGGCGCGGACACGGCCCCACTCGGCACCAGCGACGAGAATGTCACCCGGCTTGAGTGTACCTTTCTGGACAAGAACGGTCGCAACCGGACCACGGCCACGGTCGAGCTGAGCCTCGATGACGATACCTTCCGCCGTACGGTCCGGGTTGGCCTGGAGTTCCAGAACCTCGGACTGAAGAAGGATCATCTCCAGAAGCTTGTCGAGATTGGTTCCGTTCAGAGCCGAAACTTCAACATCGATGACGTCACCGCCCATGGACTCGGTCACCAGCTCTTCGCTCAGAAGCTCGGTGCGAACACGGTTCGGATCGGCGCCCGGCTTGTCGATCTTGTTGATCGCGACAATGATCGGTGCATCCGCTGCCTTGGCGTGTGCGATTGCTTCCTTGGTCTGCGGCATGACACCATCGTCTGCAGCCACAACCAGGATCACAATGTCAGTCGACTTGGCACCACGCGCACGCATCTGCGAGAACGCGGCGTGACCCGGCGTATCGATGAAGGTGATCTTCTGACCATCCTGATCGACCTGATAGGCACCAATGTGCTGGGTGATGCCGCCGGCTTCACCGGACACGACCTTGGACTTGCGGATCGCATCCAGAAGCGACGTCTTACCGTGGTCAACGTGACCCATGATGGTCACCACCGGCGGACGTGCTTCCATGGTGGAGGCGTCGTCTTCCTGGGTGAAGAGACCTTCTTCAACGTCAGCTTCGGAGACACGCTTGACCGTGTGGCCCATTTCCTCTGCGATCAGTTCGGCGGTATCGGCGTCAATAACGTCGTTGATCTTGAGCATCTGGCCCTGCTTCATCAGCAGCTTGATCACATCGACAGCACGCTCGGCCATACGGTTGGCGAGCTCCTGAATCGTGATTGCCTCCGGCAAGGTGACTTCGCGCGAAACCTTTTCACGCACCACCTGTTGCTGACCACGCTTGGCTTTTTCCTGACGGCGGCGCATGGAAGCGAGCGAACGGGCGCGCTGGCCATCGTTGCCACCGGTCGCAGCAGAAATCGTCAGCTTGGAGCGACGGCGATCTTCACCACCGCGCGGACGCGTGGTTGGTGTCGGCGCCTGCTTCGGCCGTTTGACGGCGCGCAGACCCTTATTGGCGCGATCGTTGTCTTCAGCCGCCGGACGGGCATCAGGCTTCGCCCGAGTTTCAGCCGGAGCCTTGCGCTTGCCCATGTCGTCCAGGCTCGGCGGTCTGCCACCATCTGCATGAGACGGTCTGCGCGTACCAGGCTTTTTCGGGTCGGCTTTCGCCGGCTTGCGAGCCTCGGTCTTGGCAGCAGGGGCTTGCTCGGCGGGCTTTGCGGTTTCAGCAGCCTTGGCAGCGGCAGCTTCTTCCTTTGCCCTTTCTTCTGCAAGACGGGCTTCTTCGGCTTCACGCTTGGCCTGCTCTTCAGCTTCGACCTTAGCGCGAGCTTCTTCTTCAGCCTTGCGTTGAGCAGCTTCTGCTACACGGCGCTTTTCGTCCTCTTCGCGGCGCTTGCGGTCTTCGACTTCGCGCTTCTTCGCCATTTCGAGGGCTGCGGCACGGGCCGCGGCCTCTTCCTTGGTCAGAGTGCGCAACACATTGCCGTTGCCCTTCTGACGCTGGCCGGAAGCGGAGCGACGGGCCTGCTTGGCCGCCTGCGGATCCGGTTGCTGAGGCTTGCGCGGCGCTTCAGCCGGTTTTTCAAGACGCTGCGTCGTCGGTGCGGGAGCTTCCGGTTTCGGGTCCTGTCCCGGAATCACAACACGGCGCTTCTTCTTTTCCACGACGACGGCTTTCGATCGGCCATGCGAGAAGGATTGCCGAACAGTTCCCTGGTCGCCACCACCACGCTTGAGGCCAAGCGTCTTGCCGCGCTCAACGCTGATTGTCTTGTCGCCTGGATTCTTCGTATCGCTCATATTGCCTTCAGTCCTGCGCAACCGCCCTGCTATGCGTTGCTCTGTTCTTCTCCTGCGGCGGAATAACGGCGAAAATGCTCCAAGTCACGTACTCGCGCCAGGAAATTTTCGCTCGCATGCCCCGCAAGCAGTGCAGCATGTATCACATTTGACCGGCCCAATGCCAAATCCAATTGAGCCGAATCGAACAAACGGACGATTTGGCACCCGTTTGCCAGTTCCTCTCTGCTCGCGGCCACCGCCGCCAGCTTCCTCACCCCGTCCTCTGCAGCGTCCAAGGCGTGGATCAGCCCGACGACGGGATCCCGCCGCAGAGCTGCTTCAACTTTCGCGTACCCCGTCACCAGCTCACCGGCCTTGCGCGTTATGGAGAGCGCTTGCAGCGCTGCTCGTTCCATAATCGCGTCGACGCGATCTGCCAATCCGGGTTCGACACGGGCTTCATCTTTAAACCCTCTGCCGAAAACTTTCTTCCGGTCCTTCTCGGCAACCGCCACAATGTCATTCGTGGCCGTTACCCAGACACCGCGACCTGGAAGAACCCGCTTCAGATCCGGAACAACCTGTCCTTCGGGATCAAGGACAAACCGGATCAGCGAGCTTATGGGCTGAACCTCCCGGGTGACGGCGCACTGCCGTTCGGTTGGCTCATTCTTCCTTGGCACGCTGCCACTCCCTTAGATCAACCTGCTCTCGTGCGAAACACAAAAACAGAAATGTCGATCGATCTTTTCAAGTTCGGAACAACTTGCCGCAGTCTGCAGCTCGCAAGATGTTCAAGACAGAGGCTTCCGCCTCTTTTGTTATCCGTTCAGGATCACGCCGCTCGGCGCTTCTTCTTCAACGGTTTCGGTTACTTCTTCGGCTTCTTCCTCAGCTTCTTCAGCTTCAGCCGTTTGAGCCGCGAGTTCTTCCTCGGTAATCCAGCCAGCGGCAAGGCGTGCAGCCATTACCATGTTTTCCGCATCAGCGCGGGAAACATCGAAATTGGACAAGGCGCCTTCAAATCGCTTGGTCTCGCCATCCTTGCGCTCGGTCCAGCCGACAAGGTCATCAGCGGCACAGCCGGCGAGGTCTTCCATCGACTTGATGTCGTCCTTGCCGAGAGCGACCAGCATAGCCGTTGTCAGGCCATCAATCGACCGCAGATCTTCCGAAACACCCAAAGTCTGGCGTTCTTCATCGAGCTTGGTTTCCAGCTCGCTCAGGTAATCCCTTGCGCGCGCCTGGATTTCCACCGCGGTATCGTCATCGAAGCCCTCGATTTCGGAGATTTCCTCAATCTCCACATAAGCGACTTCTTCAACCGAGGTGAAGCCTTCGGTCGCCAACAGCTGGCCGACCATTTCGTCCACGTTGAGCGCTTCCATGAAGAGCTGGGAGCGTTCCTGGAATTCTTTCTGACGGCGATCGGACTCTTCCTGCTCCGTCATGATGTCGATCGCCCAGCCTGTCAGCTGCGACGCGAGGCGAACGTTCTGTCCGCGACGGCCGATTGCTAGCGACAATTGGTCATCAGGGACGACAACTTCAATGCGTTCCGCATCTTCATCGAGAACGACCTTGGCAACTTCAGCCGGCTGCAAAGCGTTGACGATGAAGGTTGCCGGCTCGTCATTCCAGGGAATGATATCGATTTTCTCGCCCTGCAACTCGCCAACCACAGCCTGAACACGGCTACCACGCATACCAACACAGGCACCGACCGGATCGATGGAGCTGTCCTTGGAGATGACGGCGATCTTCGCGCGCGATCCCGGATCACGGGCAACGGACTTGATCTCAATGACGCCGTCGTAGATTTCCGGCACTTCCTGGGCGAACAGTTTCGCCATGAACTGCGGATGGGTACGCGACAGGAAGATCTGCGGGCCGCGCTGTTCACGGCGAACATCATAGATGATGGCGCGGATGCGGTCACCGGTCCGGAAAATTTCACGCGGGATGAGCTCGTCACGGCGAACAATGCCCTCACCTCGGCCCAGGTCGACAATAACGTTGCCATATTCAGCGCGTTTCACAACGCCGTTAATGACTTCGCCAACACGGTCCTTGAATTCCTCATACTGGCGATCACGCTCTGCTTCGCGCACTTTCTGCACAATCACCTGTTTGGCGGACTGGGCTGCAATGCGGCCGAAATCCAGAGGCGGCAGCGGCTCGGCAATGAAGTCACCAAGGCTTGCTTCCGGGTTACGTGTCAGCGCGTCGGCCAGAGCGATCTCGGTCGAGACGTTCTCGACGGTCTCAACGACCTGCAGAAGACGCTGCAACCGGATTTCACCGGTTTTCGGATTGATCTCTGCACGGACTTCCGTCTCCGTGCCATAGCGGGAGCGGGCCGCCTTCTGGATCGCATCTTCCATCGCGTTGATGACGATCATCCGGTCGATCGATTTTTCCCGTGCCACCGCGTCAGCGATTTGCAGCAGTTCCAACCGGTTCGCGCTGATTGCCATATTCCACTCCTCTTGCGCCAAGGATCGAGCCTGTTTTTGTCTGGCGCGTTTCTTTTGCCGCTAAGCCTGTTGCTTAGTTGGGCGTGTTGTCCTGTGTCAGTTCCTCATCCTGGCCACGAGCGGCAAGTGCCGCCTTCTCAGCCTGAAGAGCTGCGGTAATCAAATCGTCGGTAAGCACCAGTTTCGCTTCGCCAACATTTTCAAGGGGCAATGAAACGGTGTCTTCTTCACCTTCCCGGGCATCCGGCAGACGAACCTGCGCCGTGCCGTTTTCTGCGCCAAGCAGAGTTCCCCGGAATCGCTTGCGGCCATCCAGCATGACGGCCATTTCGACCTTCAGCTCATGTCCGGCCCAGCGAGTGAAATCGCCTTCGCGAACCAGAGGACGGTCAATACCGGGAGAAGAAACTTCCAGATGATAGGCCCGGTTGATCGGGTCTTCGACATCAAGGGCAGGAGAGACGGCGCGGCTGATTGTTTCACAATCTTCCACCGTCATCGTACCATCAGGGCGCTCTGCCATGATCTGCAGCGTGCAGCCGTTGGCCGCGCTGATCTTGGTGCGCACAAGACGGTAGCCGAGGTCTTCGATAACCGGCTCCACAATTGCGGCAACTCGGGCATCAAGCCCTTGTTCCGTAACAATTCTTGGTTCGTGTGCGCTCACACTTGGCTCCTGTCTAAAACCGTTGCCGGTTCTTAAAGCATCAGATGCACCTGATTGTCGGTTTACATAAGGCAATCCTGCTTAATTCGTTAGTTTCCGGCCCTTTGTAAGCAAAAAAGAGCGGGTCCCCGTTGGGCCCACTCTCAAAGTGCTCAGATAAGCCGTTTGAGGTGAAACACCGGCTGTATAACGCCAAAGCTGGCAGAAAGGCAATAGCCTCGACCTGAATCCCTCAAAGAAGTTGAATACGCGTTCTGTTCCCTCAGGATTTCCGCGAGCTTCAGACCCGAAGAAATGTCAGGTACCGGCCGATGCGCCCTTCGCGGATCGCTTTGGCTTCATACCGGGTTCCCGGCCAGCCATCCCATGGGTTTTTCCAATCGGCTGCCGTTTCCGCCGACCATTCGAAGTTCTCATGATCACGGCAATGGCGCAGGGTCCAGTCAATATAGGTGTCGATATCACTGGCAAATCGGAACTGGCGCCCCGGCTTGATGGCACGGGCGTATCGCGACAGGTTCTGCTGATTGATGAAGCGGCGCTTCCAATGACGCTTCTTGGGCCACGGATCTGGATAAAGCTGGTAGGCCAGATCTAGTGATGCCTCGGGCAGCCAATCAAGCACATTGACAGCGTCATCATCGTAGAGACGGACATTCTGCAGCCCTTCCTCCACAACTGCTGTCACGGCCTTGGCCATGCTGCCGACAAAGGGCTCGATGCCGATGAAACCGATATGCGGGTTTGTCCGGGCCCGGTGCAGCAAGTGCTCACCGCCACCAAATCCGACTTCAAGACAGACTTCATCAACATCTGCCTCAAACAGGTCCTTGAGGTCGTCCGGTGCAGGACTGCTCAAGTCCAGTGACAGACGAGGCAGCTCGTTTTCCATGAGCGCCTCACGGCGCGGGCTCAGTGGCTTGCCTTTGCGGCGGCCAAAAAAAGAACCTTCGTAACGGTCGGTCATCTTCTTAAACTGCAGATCGCCGGCAAAGACCGGCGATCTCTTTCACATCCTGATATTGCGTGCTGGAAGAGTAGCTTAGCCAGCGAGCGGGCGAAGCGAATCCACCAGATCGGTTTTTTCCCAGGAGAACCCGCCATCTGCTTCCGGCTGGCGGCCAAAATGGCCGTAAGCAGCGGTGCGCTCATAAATCGGGTTGTTGAGCTTCAGGTGCTCACGAATGCCACGCGGGCTCAGGCCCATGACTTCGCGCAACGTGCTTTCAAGGCGAACCTCGTCGCAACGGCCTGTACCATGAAGGTCGACATAGACAGAAAGCGGATCAGACACGCCGATTGCATAAGACAGCTGAATTGTGCAGCGATCAGCCAGATCCGCAGCGACAACGTTTTTCGCCAGATATCGCGCAGCATAAGCAGCAGAACGGTCGACCTTGGTCGGGTCCTTGCCGGAAAATGCACCGCCACCATGAGGCGCCGCACCGCCGTAGGTGTCGACAATGATCTTACGACCTGTCAGGCCTGCGTCACCGTCTGGTCCACCGATCACAAAGGCGCCGGTCGGGTTCACGTGCCAGGCCGTTTCAGCGGAGACCCAACCTTCCGGCAAAGCCTTGAGAATGTAAGGTTCAACGATCTTCTTGACATCCTCAGACGTCAGCGCCGGATCCAGGTGTTGGGTGGACAGGACGATTGAAGTCGCGCCAACCGGCTTGCCATTTTCGTAGCGTACAGTCACCTGGCTCTTGGCATCCGGACCAAGCACCGGCTCTGCGCCGGACTTGCGGGCTTCGGCCAGAAGTTGAAGGATCTTATGGGAATACAGGATCGGAGCCGGCATCAGCTCTTCGGTCTCACGGCAAGCGTAACCGAACATGATGCCCTGGTCGCCCGCGCCTTCATCCTTGTTTCCGGCTGCATCCACGCCCTGCGCAATATGCGCGGACTGTGCATGGAGGTGGACGGCGATGTCGCAGTTTTCCCAATGGAAACCATCCTGCTCGTAGCCGATGTCCTTCACAGCCATGCGCGCAAGATGACCGATGTAGTCATTGGTGATGTGTGCCGGTCCGCGGGTTTCGCCAGCAATCACGATACGGTTCGTGGTTGCCAGGGTCTCACAGGCAACGCGAGCTTCCGGCAGTTCCCGCAGATATGCGTCCACAACCGCATCCGAGATACGGTCACAGACCTTATCCGGATGTCCTTCGGACACAGATTCAGAGGTAAAGAGGTAATTCTGACGTGCCATTGGCGATCGTCCTTCTGGGAATGAATATGACAGAAGCGGCGAGTGACATCGCCGCTTCAGCTGCATCAATCTTAGAAGTTTCTCGCCACGTCAAGCGCGAGGATAAAATTTCTTACTCGTCGCCACCCAGGGAGCGGACCAGATCCACGATCCGGCGACGAACTTTCGGGTCTTCGATGCGTACGAACGCCTTGTTGAGAGACAGCCCCTCAGAAGATGACAGGAAGTCCACGACATAAGATGTCGGCTGTGTTTCCCCGAACCCTTCAGCCTCTTCCGGTGTTCCCGGTGCGTCTTCAAAGAAGAAGGAAACCGGCACTTTCAGGACTGTTGCAATGTGCTGCAGTCGGCTGGCACCGATACGGTTGGTGCCTTTCTCGTATTTTTGAATTTGCTGGAAGGTGATGCCTAGGCTCTCACCAAGTTTTTCCTGACTCATCCCAAGCATCATCCGCCGGAGGCGGACACGGCTACCAACGTGAATGTCAATTGGATTCGGAGACTTCTTACTGGGCATCTGCGTCGCTCTTTCTTTTTTTCGCGGCGAATGTCCGCTCGTTTTCGTCTGTACAAGCGCCCCAGTGTCCTCCCACAAAGACCCAGAGACCGGAAGTTTGCCCGCAACCCTTCACTTGCACATGAAGCAGCCCTCAATCGGCTATTTCACGGTTGTATCACACTTTCTTCACTCAACTCAAACAAATTTTATCAATTTATACGCGAGTCGCGGTTGTATTGTGAAACGGCTGCAAAAGCCAAAAGAAAAATTGAAATAACCAGCACCGGTAGATCGCCGGTTGTACCGTAAAGCGTTTTGACACTCCTTTGCGGCAATTTGCCGTCAATGATCCCTTTCTCGAAAATATCGAGTTTTGCAACTACGGAACCGGTACCATCTACGATTGCGGAGATGCCGGTGTTGGCTGCCCTGATCAGAGGGATTCCCGTTTCGATGGCTCTGAATCTAGACTGCGCAAAATGCTGATGCGGGCCCGGTGTGCGGCCAAACCAGGCATCGTTGGTGACGTTCAACAAAAAGGCCGGTCTGTCTGAAGCGGCGGATGCAGCACCCGGAAAAATCGCCTCGTAACAGATCAACGGCAGAAACCCGAAACCGCCTGACGTCTCCAGAACCCGCCTCTGGTAGCCCGCTTCAAAACCCGCAAACGGACCGGCGATGCTTGAAATACCAGTTACTTCAAGTAGTTCCTGAAGCGGAACGTATTCCCCAAATGGAACCAGGCGAACCTTGTCATAAATGCCCTGAACCGCTCCGTCGTTTTCAATAACATAAACGCTGTTGAAGTAGTCGTATCCATCCGCGCTCACTTCGGCGCGATTTGCGCCGGTTACCAGCTCAGTATTTTCTCCAAGAGCCCGAGCAACCCTGAAAAGAGCTCCCGGTTCCTGGGTCAGAAGAAACGGAACCGCGGACTCCGGCCAGACCACAAGCCTCGGTTGCCCCACTCTGGCATCCCCTCCAAGCGGAGCTTCGGTCATGTCCAGGTAAGTCTGAAAGATTTCGTCGCGCAGTTCAGGCCGCCACTTGTCTTTCTGGTCGATCGAAGGCTGGACGATGCGAATGTCGAGATCCGCAAACAGGGTCGGCTTGTTCAAGAGACGGTACGAGCCGAATGCAGCCATGAGGACCAAAAATACAACCGCCAGGCCCACCACACCCATTCTTTCACCGAGAGGCTTCGAATCAGCAAGTACTGCTGGTGCGGAAGAGATTGCAACAACCAGAAATGTCAGTCCGTATATCCCCACCAGGCTGGCGGATTGCGCAAGCCACAGATAGTCGGCAATTGCGTAGCCGAAGGCGTTCCAGGGAAATCCGGTCAGGACATGGCCTCTTACCCAGTCGGCCAGGGTCAGGCTGGCAGCCAGCAACAGGATCCGGTGAAACCGGTCGCTCCAGAAAAGTCCGGCGATGGCCGTTCCCACTCCTGTGAAAAGAGCCAGTCCGACCGGCATTGCCAGCACAGCGAAGGGCATGACCCACGCATACCGGTCAGCCTCAACCAGAAACGCCGAACCGATCCACCAGAGACCGGACAGAAAGTACCCGAACCCGAACAACCATCCGATGGCAAATCCAGTGCGCACACGATTGAACTTCCGGCCAGTTCCTGTTTCAAGCGCGCCATCGAGCATCCAGACAAGGCAGGGGAAGGTCAGCAGGAGAAGCGGTGCCAGGCCATAAGGGGGAAGAGCGAATGCAGTCACTACCCCGCATAGGACGCAAAGCAGTCGGCGCTGCCACCCCCAAGCCAGAAGGAATGTGTTTGGCAGGACAGACAGCCGCTGAAGCAACACTTGCATGGATTACCGATCCCCTGTTTTAGCGGTCAGGAGGATTGTCGGCTCAAGGCAGGCCGGTCAAGGCTTAATGTCGATCAAACGCGCGCCCCGTTCAATCGCGGAGGGAAACACCGTGCAACGGCCAGCTGGGTGAAGCGAAGCCGATCTGGGATCGACAAGCATGCACCATTCTGATCGCGGCAGCTTTCTGCCGCGATAACTTCATGAAAATGTTTCGGTTGTCAGGAATTCAACCTGGAGACCGTCACCCGATCGGTGTCTGAAGTTTCACGCGTGTCCTTGGACGGTTCGTTCACCGGCATATCCGGCCGCCTCGGACGCCGTCGAAGGTCCTGCTGGCGTGCTTCGGCGCGCCGACGCCGGATTTTCAAACGCTTGATTCGCCTGGGATCAGCATCCATGACCTCAAACTCAAAGCCCGGCATTTCATCGGGGACGAACAGAAGTTCCCCCCTGACGGGCACTCGTCCGACCGACACATAGAGCAAGCCCCCGAGTGTATCGACGTCCTCGGAGATTTCTCCCTTGGTCAAATGCGTTCCAAGCGCCTGGTCCAGATCTTCGAGCGGCAGGCGTGGATCCGCAATCCAGACCCCTTCACCTGCAGAGGCAAGCATTTCCTCTTCGTCCTCGTCGTGCTCATCCTCGATGTCACCGACGACTTCCTCAACCAGATCTTCCAGCGAAACCAGTCCGTCTGTTCCGCCATATTCATCAATGACCAACGCCATTTGAACGCGTCCGGCCTGCATTTTTGCCATCAGGTCCGTTGCCGGCATCGAAGGGGGAACAAACAGCAGGTCACGAAGCAAATTCGTGTCCTTGAGGGTAACCGACAGGTCGACACAGGACAGATCGAGATCAGGCAGGTTGTGCCCCTTTCGACCCGATCCGTTTTCCAAAGGAGCGTCTTCGCTTGCTTCCGTTACGTCGTTGTCCACAGAAGTTGCAAGACGGCGTGCGGCACCCTGTTCTGCAATAAATGCCATCAGGTCCTTGATGTGAACCATTCCGCGTGGATCATCAAGCGTATCCTCGTAAACGGGCATCCGCGAATGACCGCTCTTCCGGAACAGCTCCATCACCCGGCTTAGGCTGGTATCGAGGTCCACGGCATCAATATCCGCACGCGGTATCATGACGTCGTCGACCCGAAGCTCGCGCAAGCGCAAAATGTTGCCGAGTAGCATGCGCTCTTCGGGAGAAAACGCCGTATCACTGCCGGCTTCGCGCGCCAACTCGTCTTCCAGGTTTTCGCGCAAACTCGATGACTGACGCCCCAAGCGCAGAACGCGTTTGAGATTTTCAAGAAGCGCCGCAGATCTCTGCGGCTTCGTCTGTTGCGGGTCTTCCCCGTCCTGAGACTGTCCGGTGGCGGCGGCCTTCGGCTCGCTTGCCGGACTTTGCGGTTCAACTGCGCTCATCATCCATCAATACAAGAACTATATACCCCATGATGCCACTTAATCGCGGTCAGCCACAAGAGGTCTGTCCGCATAAGGGTCATCGATACCCAGCGCAGCCAAAATGGACTGCTCAAGGCTTTCCATCAGTTCTGCTTCTTCATTTTCCTGATGATCGTAATCGAAAAGATGAAGCAAACCATGAACGGTCAAATGGGTAAGATGATCCGAGAAATCAACTCCCATCTCTTCAGCTTCTCTCTCCACAGTTTCATGAGCGAATACTATGTCGCCCAGTAGTGGTCCGTAGACATCGCCCTGCGGGTCGCTGCCGGGAAAGGAGAGAACGTTCGTTGGCTTGTCCTTTTCACGCCATTGCTTGTTCAACTTGCGAATAGACGCATCATCAGTAAACAGAAGCGAAACCTCGGTATTTTCAATCACTTCCAATTCTGCTCGCTCGAACGCCGCAGAAATGGCCCGTGCCGCCAGCGCTTTGAGCCGGCTTTCCTCGGGCCAAGTTCCCGCCTCGATTGCAAGATCGATCACAAATCCTTCCGGCAAGGTTTCAGACATTTTTCCGAATCTGCTTTCAGGAAGCTGCTGCTTTGGGAGCCGTCGCAGAGCCATCACCCTGTTCAGCATCCCTTTGGCGCTCCGCGTAGCGGCGTTCGCGTGATTCAGATGCCTCTCGAGCTGCATTGTCGTAAGCGGTGACAATCCGACCAACCAGCTCGTGACGAACAACATCCGTCTCGTTGAAGCGGATATGCGCGACCGCCGGTATATCGGTCAAAAGTCCCAGAGCTTCACGCAACCCGGACTTCTGGCCCGCCGGCAGGTCAATCTGGCTCGGGTCACCGGTCACGATCATTTTCGAGCCTTCACCCAAGCGGGTGAGGAACATCTTCATCTGCATCGAAGTCGTATTTTGCGCCTCATCGAGCAAAACTACCGCATTGGAAAGGGTTCGCCCGCGCATGAAGGCAAGAGGTGCAACCTCGATCATGCCGGATTGCAATCCACGGTCCACCTTCTCCGCCGGCATCATTTCATACAGCGCGTCGTAGATCGGGCGCAGATACGGATCCACCTTGTCCTTCATTTCGCCCGGCAGAAAGCCAAGGCGTTCACCGGCTTCAACAGCCGGACGGGACAGGATAAGACGCGCAACATCCCCGCGTTCAAGCAACGCTGCCGCATAGGCGACCGCAAGGAACGTCTTGCCGGTTCCGGCCGGGCCGGTGCCGAATATCAGATCGGCGCGATCCATGGCGCGGATATAGGCGTCCTGGGTCGGGGTTCTGGCAACGATCGTTTTCCTGCGCGTTGCGATCTGGGCAAATGCCAGCCTGGACTTCGGTTCAAGGGTCGGCAGAGGGAGCTGCGCTTCGGCAGCAGCTGCCATGCGCAGTGCGCCGTCGACATCGCCCGGATGTATCTCCTGCCCCTGCAACAGCCGTTGATAAAGTGCTTCCAGGGCGGTTCTTGCCTGGGCGCAGCCTGCCTGCGATCCCTTCAGCGTTACCTGATTGCCGCGCGCGATCGCGTCGACTCCCAAACGCTGCTCGATCAGCGCCAGATTCTGGTCGAACTGTCCAAACAGATCCCCAATCAACCGATTGTCTTCAAAGGCAAGAACGATGTGAGTCATGTCAGAGGCCGGAGCGGCCGCGGAATTCTGATCCGAAGACTTGCGGGAAGAAGATTGGCTGTCGCGCGTCAAATGACGTCTCCTTTAGACCGCCGAGGCCGGGATGGCCCCGGAAACACCGGTTTCATCTTGCCCGGCAATCAGCCGTCCGAACAGTGAATTAGAACCAATCTCGACGATTTCCACCGCTTGTATGCTGCCAATCATATGTTCCGGTGCGTCGAGTTGCACTGGCTGTAGCCACGGCGACTTTCCAACCAGTTGGCCTTCGTTGCGACCCTTCTTCTCAAGAAGGACATCGCAGGTCATTCCCAGCCTGGAAGCATTGAAGGCTTTCTGCTGATAGCTCACCAGTGCCTGCAACTCGGCCAGGCGCACGGACTTCACATCCTCCGGCACCTGGTCATCCATTGTAGCACCGGGGGTTCCCGGACGCTGGCTGTATTTGAAGGAAAATGCCGACCCGTATTCGACACGGCGGATCAAATCCATCGTGTCTTCGAAATCCTGATCCGCTTCGCCTGGAAAACCGACGATGAAATCACCGGAGAGTGCGATGTCAGGAGCGGCCTCCCGGATACGGTCGAGCAAACGGAAATACTCGTCGCGCGTGTGACGGCGGTTCATCGATTTCAGAATCTTGTCAGAACCAGACTGCACGGGCAGATGCAGGTAAGGCATCACGCTCTTCAGATCGCGATGAGCCTCGATCAGATCGTCATCCATGTCGCGAGGGTGACTGGTGGTATAGCGCAGCCTGTCGAGACCTTCGATTTCCGCGAGCCGGCGCAGCAGGCGCCCCAATCCCCAAGTGGCACCATCCGGGGCTTCGCCGTGATAGGCATTGACATTCTGGCCGAGCAACGTGACCTCACGCACACCCGATGCCGCCATGCGCTCCGCTTCGGACACAATCTGCTCAACCGACCGGGATACCTCCGCTCCGCGCGTGTAGGGCACGACGCAGAATGTGCAGAATTTGTCACACCCTTCCTGAACCGTCAGAAACGCAGACGGTGCACGCTTCTGCACCTGCATTTCCGCACGCTTCGACAGATGACCGAACTTGGCATCGATATCGAATTCGGTTTCGACAATCTTTGAGCCCTGGCGCGCCTTGTTCAGGAGTGACGGCAGCTGGTGGTAACTTTGCGGGCCCACGACCAGATCGACAATCGGAGCACGCTTGGAAATTTCTTCGCCTTCGGCCTGAGCAACACAGCCGGCGACACCGACCATCATCTCCTTGCCCGACTTGGCGCGCTCTTCCTTGAGCTTCCGGATACGGCCAAGTTCGGAATAGACCTTCTCTGCGGCCTTTTCCCGGATATGGCACGTATTGAGAATGACCAGGTCGGCATCTTCAATGTTTTCAGTTGCCTGAAAGCCTTCCGGCGCCAGAACATCTGTCATGCGCTCACTGTCATAGACATTCATCTGGCAGCCATAGGTGCGCACGAACACTTTGCGGGCGTTGCTGCCTTTATCCGCCGCTGTGCTCTCTCGCGGGGCAACAGCGGTTGTGGTCGTTTCCTGGTCTGCTTCCGGACGGCTCGTCATTCGTTCCTCATGGCCCTTTCATCTGGCCGGTATGTTCTGATTGCGAGTGCTGTGGGGACGGAATTAGAAAAGTTCCGTCTCGCATCACATCTCCTGCACAGCCTTTATGGCGGGCGACACTCCAAATTCAGGCGCCAGCTTTAACGGTTTTTTCCTCGTTTGAGAAGAACTCCTGTGATTCGACTGTATCAGTTTCTTCGCGCTCATCCGATTCAAGCTCCTCAACGGGCCTTTGCAACAGGGAAGCAATCGTCATGGCCCTGACTTGAAGCTCCAGCTGGCGGGTCAACGTCTTGCGATCTGTTGTCCGATCAACCAGAACCGGCTCGCCCCAGCGCACAACGACATCAAGCGCGCCACGCGAAAAGATACCCCACAGGTGTCCGGCAAGTTCCATATCGCCGTACCAGGCGACATGCGGGCGGTGAGCGCGGCCCATCGGCAATCCGTAAAAGCCCTGGTAGGCCACCGACAGCGGCTGCACCCAGACCTTGGAGCCGTCATCCTCGCCCAGAGCCCGGGTTGCCGCACCGAGAAGCGCTGAACGAAAAGGCAGCACGCAGTTGCCGTCATTGGAGGTTCCCTCCGCGAAGAGCACCATGGCATCGCCGGCAGCCATCCGGTCTGCGATTGCATCGGCAACCTGTGCTGTCTCTGAACGTTTGGTCCGATTTACGAACACGGTCCTCTGGAGCTTGGCAAACAGACCGAAAATCGGCCAACCGGACACTTCCGACTTGGCGATGAACGACAACGGCATCAGCGAGCCGAGCACGGTGATATCGACCCAGGACGCATGATTTGAGGCGATGAGAAGCGGCCGGTCGGCTGCGGGCTGCCCGATCTGGCGTATGTGGATACCGACAAGACGCGTTGCGATCAGGTGCCAGATCTGCGGCAGTTTCTTGCGGACCGGAAGCCGTAGCTTTATCGCGATCCATTGCAGGGGAATGAGAATCAACGAAGCGATCGTCAGAACAAAAATGATCAAAACGGCCTTGAGTTCAGCCATCGTCCTTTTTGTCCTTTGACGCATCGAGCGGCACGCCGTACAGCTCAAGCCTGTGATCAACCAGCTTGTAACCGAGCTTCTTGGCAATGAATTCCTGCAAAGCCTCAATTTCCTCGTTGCGGAATTCGATCACACGGCCGCTGCGCAGATCGATCAGATGATCATGATGCTCGTCGGGAACGGTCTCATACCGCGACCGGCCGTCCCTGAAATCATGACGCTCGATCATGCCTGCATCTTCAAACAGCTTTACGGTGCGATAGACGGTCGAAATGGAAATACCCGGATCAATTGCAACGGAGCGGCGATAAAGCTCTTCCACGTCCGGATGCTCTTCCGAAGCCTGTTCAATCACGGAGGCAATGACACGTCGCTGCTCGGTCATGCGCATGCCCTTTGCAATACACAAATCCGCCAGCGAAGACTGCCGATCTTCCGTCATTGAAATACCGCCCGGTAACTGTTTCATAACTTTGCCCTACAGCGCTTAGCGAAGATCTATTCGCATGACAAGCGCCGTACCGTCTCCTCCACTGTCGCTGTAATAGCCCTTGCGTTGACCCACTTCCTTGAAACCGAGCCCCCGATAGAGCAGCAAAGCCGCCTCGTTGGCCGCATCCACTTCAAGAAACAAATGTTTGCACCGCTCCGTGTATAGCCTGAAAAGGCTGGCTTCCATAAGCTTCTTGCCAACGCCTCGCCCACGCTGGCGGGGATGCACCGCAATCGTGATGACCTCGGCTTCGTCCGCAGCGATTCTCAATATGACAAAACCGAGCGGCGCACGCGTGCCGTAAGGGCTCGTCCGGCGGGCAACCAGAATGATAGTCCCGTCCTGCGCTTTCATGCGCGCAAGCTCGTCCACATTCCATTTGTGTGCAAAAGAGGTTTCGTGGATTTCGGCAATCTTCGGCAGATCTTCGTCCAGCGCCTCTTCAACAACCGGCGGCTGGGCCCAGAACCACCAAAAACTCATTGCCGTTCAATCCTTCCCTTTTTTTGCGGCGTTGCATCCGGCGGCCGCAGATAGAGCGGTGACGGCGACGATACCACCGGATCGGCTTTCAGACCGAGTTCGGCAACGTCGCGAATACCCGGATACCCGCAATGGGACAAAACCTGGCCAGGCGAGGCTTCCAGTGCATCGCCGATTTTTTCGGCCGCCGATCCAGCCAACCTTATGCTTTGAGGCAATGTGGCTGCAAGATCCGACAAGGTCCTGACCCCTGCCTCTCCTGCCGGTTCTCCACAGGCAGTGAATTCCTGGCAGTAAACCTCTTCCCCTTTTCCGGTAAGGGCGACAAGCAGAGGGGCACCTTCATCAGCAGGCGCACACGAGCGCGCTATCGCAGCCAGGGTGGTAATTCCGACAACCGGCTTACCCAGAACAAGGCCGAAACCTCGTGCCACCGAAAGCCCGACCCTAAGACCGGTAAAACTTCCCGGACCAACCGTAACCGCGACACGATCCAGATCTGAAAACGCTGTGGAGGTCTCGGCCATGACCTCGCCGATCATGTCCATAAGCCGCTCGGCGTGCCCACGACCGATTTCTTCAGCGCACGCTTCAAAGCAAGCGGTCTCCGCACCGTTGTCCAGGACCGCGGCGGCACAATTGGAAAGAGCTGTGTCTATGGCAAGTACACGCATACTGATTGCCACTACCCCGGAGCGGCCTCCCTGTCGAGCCGAGCTTTGGACCTACGTCCAATGGGGGGCTTGCCTTCCACAAAGAAAACGGGTTCGAAAATAAAAAACCCGGCGATTTCGCCGGGCTTTTCCGAGAATGCGGGAAATCGCGTCAAATCGGCCGAACTTCCTCGACCTCTGGTACGAAATGCCGCAACAGATTCTGAATTCCGTGCTGCAAGGTCGCCGTGGAAGATGGGCATCCGGCGCAGGCGCCGCGCATGGAAAGATAGACGACACCTTCCTTGAAACCTTTGAAGGTAATATCGCCGCCATCCTGGGCCACCGCCGGGCGAACACGCGTTTCAAGAAGCTCCTTGATCGTGTTGACGGTCTCCGTGTCGCTTTCCTCGAAAAACTCGCCTTCTTCGATGTCTTCGGACTCACCAGCTGCCATGACCGACTGACCGGACATGAACTGTTCCATGATCACACCCAGGATCGCCGGCTTCATGTGCTGCCAGTCAGTGTCGTCCTTGGTGACCGTGACAAAGTCATGGCCGAAGAAGACGGCAACAACACCCGGGCTGTCAAAAAGCTTCTGAGCAAGCGGCGAAACGCCTGCATCCGCCTTGGAGCGGAAATCGTAGGTGCCTTCCGGCAGGACGACTCGTCCTGGCAGGAATTTCAGTGTGGCCGGATTCGGAGTTGCTTCCGTTTGAATGAACATCGTCTTTGTCCCTGCGCTTTAACAACGCGCCCGTTTGACTTTGTGCCTTGCGTCTCCCCCTTATCGCAAAACACCGATGGGTTCTTCTAACCCATCTCCCAGAAGTTTGGAATAGTTAAAAACTAGATAGGCATGAATCCCTGCCGATCAAGCTTGCCGAATCAAATTCCACGCACGCCTATGCCAATGCGGCGATGGAATCGTCATCCAGGTTGCCCGGTACAATCGTGACCGGAATCGGAAATGTTCCGGCGGATTTTCCAGCAATGGATGAAACCAGAGGTCCGGGGCCTTCCGATCCGGTGCTGGCAGCCAGCACCAGGATCGCGATGTCCGCGTCCGCCTCGATCAATTCCATGATTTCTTCGGCCTTGGCTCCTTCACGAACCACGGTTTCGGGTTCTGTCCGGGCAACCGAGCGAACCCGCTCCGAAGCCTTGGCAAGGGTTGCCTCGGCTTCTTCCTGGGCTTCTGCCCGCATGATGTCCTCTACTCCCAGCCAGTGCTGGAAGTCTCCCGGAGCGATGATAAACAGCAGTGTAACAACGCCCCCTGTGCGCGCAGCCCGCTTGGCGGCGTACACAATCGCCCGATCACATTCGGGCGTTTCATCGACCACAACCAGGAATTTCCGGCGATGGCCTTCCTCGTTACTTTTTCGAATAGCTACCATGGCTGCATGCTGCCATTGGCACGCATGCATCGCAAGCGGCTAAATTGCCGCTCACAATGCTGCCCGATCAGAGAATAAACTTGGAAAGATCGACGTTCTTCGCCAGATCGCCAATATTTTCCCTGACGAAATCGGCCGTGATCTCAACCGTTTCGCCCGGCCTGTCCGGTGCCGTGAAGGAGATCTCATCGAGAATCCTTTCCATCACGGTCTGCAAACGCCTCGCACCGATGTTCTCGACAGAAGCATTCAGATCAACCGCAACCGAGGCAATTTCCTCAATTGCATCCTCGGTAAATGCGAGTGTGACCGATTCTGTTTCCATCAACGCGACATACTGTTTGATGAGGCTGGCTTCAGGTTCCGTCAGGATCGCCCGGAAGTCGTCTTTGTTCAACGCACGAAGCTCGACCCGGATCGGCAGACGGCCCTGGAGTTCGGGCAGGAGATCGGATGGCTTTGCGACGTGGAACGCACCTGAAGCAATGAACAGAATGTGGTCGGTCTTGACCGGTCCGTGCTTGGTCGAAACGACAGTGCCTTCGATCAGCGGCAGCAGATCACGCTGCACGCCTTCACGGGAGACGTCGCCGCCTGCGCGACCTTCGCGGGCACAGATCTTGTCGATCTCATCCAGGAAGACGATGCCGGAATTTTCGACCAGGGAAATCGCTTCCTCGACAACCTTGTCCTCGTCCAGAAGCTTGTCGGATTCCTCGTTGATCAAGAGTTCGTAGGACTCGCTCACGGTTGTCCGCTTGGTCTTGGTCTGACTACCAAATGCCTTGCCGAGCAGATCGGACACGTTCATCACGCCAACGCTGGCGCCGGGCATGCCGGGCAGATCGAAGCTCGGCATCTGGGCCTGGGCGCGGATCTCGACTTCAATTTCCTTGTCGTCCATTTCGCCGTTGCGCAGCTTGGTGCGGAAGCTGTCCCGGGTTGCCGGGCTCGCGTTCGCACCGACAAGCGCATCCAGAACGCGTTCTTCCGCCAGCACGTGCGCCTTGGCTTTTACTGCTTCGCGTTTCTGGTCGCGAACCAACGTGATGCCGGCCTCAACCAGGTCACGGACAATCTGCTCGACGTCGCGGCCGACATAACCGACTTCGGTGAACTTGGTGGCTTCGACCTTGGTAAACGGCGCATTGGCCAACTTTGCCAGACGACGCGAGATTTCGGTCTTGCCGACACCGGTCGGCCCGATCATGAGGATGTTCTTCGGCAGCACCTCTTCACGCATCTGACCCTGCAGTTGCTGACGGCGCCAACGGTTGCGAAGAGCGATGGCGACAGCGCGCTTGGCGTCCTTCTGGCCAACGATGTAACGGTCGAGTTCAGAGACGATCTCACGCGGAGAAAAATCAGTCATTTGTTAAGACACGCCTTCCGTATCCTGGTGTTCCATTAGCAAGCAATCGCCCGTGCGACCCTTCAGGTCCGCGATTTCTCGAAAACCCGCTTTGCGATAGGCCTTCACAGCCCTGAGGTTTTCCGGATCCGGATCTATGAGTATCCGGTCGTACCCCTCGCGCCGCAGCTTTCGCACGAAAGCCCGCAATACTTCAGTTCCAATTCCCTTCGACAACTGATCCTGGTCGGCAAGCGACAGATCAACCCCCACCGCATCGCGCGGCAAGAGCTCAAGCCAGGGATATTCCCCGACCGCGTCGCTCTCCTGCTGATCCTTCACGAACCAGACCTGGATATAGCCCTTGTCGATTCCATCCAGCTGAAAGATGAAGGGCTGTGTCGTATCTCGCCCTTCAACCATGTCCTCGATGTAACCGAGCTCGGTCTCCGGGGTGCCCCACCATTCGCGCCAATGCGGCCTTGCCAGCCATTCGGAAAGCAAAGGCAAATCTTTTACACTGACCGGGCGGAACGAAATCATGTTGGTTCAGTCGACGGCGTCGAGTGACTCGACCGTGACACTTTCGTTGGTGTAAACGCAGATTTCTGCGGCTACGGCCATCGCCTTGCGGGCAATGGTTTCAGCGTCATAGTCGGTATCTGCCAATGCCCGGCCGGCGGCCAGAGCAAAGTTGCCACCCGAGCCGATGCCCATGACACCACCTTCGGGTTCAAGCACGTCACCTGTCCCGGTAAGAACCAGTGAAACGTTCTTGTCGGCTACAAGCATCATGGCCTCTAGCCGGCGCAGATAGCGGTCCGTCCGCCAGTCCTTGGCGAGCTCGACACAGGCACGCATCAATTGGCCCGGATACTGTTCCAGTTTGGCTTCCAGGCGCTCGAACAGGGTAAAGGCATCGGCTGTCGCCCCGGCAAAGCCGGCAATCACCTCGCCTTTGGCAAGCGGCCGTACCTTGCGAGCAGAATGTTTGATCACAGTCTGACCGAGAGACACCTGTCCATCGCCGGCAATGACCACCTTGCCGCCTTTGCGCACCATCATGATCGTCGTACCGTGCCACTGGGCCGGTTCGCGCGTTTCGCTCATTCAATCCTCTTGAATCTATCTTTTCTCGCCGCCCTATGTAGGCGGACAAAGCGACTTTTCCAAGCTGCCAGCTTTTTACGGCTCAATTCAAGCCGCAGATTTCAATCTTTCGTTCAAAACAATATGGGAATGCACCCGGAAATGACCTAATGCGACATCTCGATGCGGGTCGCCCTAAGCAGCGCGTCAACCAACCTGTCGAGTTGCCCACTGATCCGTTCCTCAATCAGGTCCCCCTTATCGTTGAATGCGCCGACGGCTTTCGGCACCGAAATCATCTGCGGCAGCACCACGGCTCCCAGACCGACCTCAAGGATCGTCCGCATACCGATCAGGCCCCGCATGCCGCCGAATCCTCCCGGTGATACCGCCCCCAGCGCAAACACCGTATTCTTGAACGGATCTCCCGGCTCCTTTGCCCGGCTGATCCAGTCCAGCGTGTTCTTGAGAAGCGGTGTGATGCCGGCGTTATATTCCGGGCATGCCAGGAAAACACCATCCTGACCATGCAGCAATCGGTTGAGTTTCTTGGCATTTTCCGGAACGCCATCCGTTTCTTCCAGATCGCCGTCATAGATCGGAAGAGGATAGTCCCTCAGCGAAAGATGAGTGACTTCCGCATCCAGGATTGCAAGGCGCTTGGCAACGAGCGCGGTCAGTTTTCCGTTGTGCGATCCACTTCGAACCGACCCGGAACACACAAGTATCTTTGGATTACGCATCTGACGCCCCTTCCCAAGCCAGTGGACTAGACAGCCCGTTTTCCGGAATATGGCAAACGGCAAATTGATAATCCAGTTCACCGGATACGAAAAATGCCGAAGCGGACCCAACCCGTTCCTTGCGCCCGCTTCAGCTGCTGCTAACGAAACCGGTTTAGAAGAGGCTGGCGATGAAACCCGGAATGCTTTTCACGGCGTAGCTCCAGTCGTCCTTCCGCCATTTCGACATCTCATAAACGGAGTCTCCAAGGTCTTCGCCCATTTCGGCAAACACTTTGGTCGGGCCCTGTTTCATGCGGTCGACAAGACGGCTCAGACGCGCCATGTCGATGTTTCCGGTCTGGATCAGGTGAACGGTGCCAAGGACCAGCGTCGTCATGCTGTCGATGCCCGAGGCGCCAAGACCTATGGGATCACAGGCTCGTATAATTTTGAAAACTCTGGTGTTCTTGACCGAGCCCGGTGCGATCGCTTCTACGAGACTTTGCAAACCTTCCACCATTCCTGCCCAGGGAATGGCCTTGCCCATGAAGTGCTTGTACAGTTCGGACGTGCCGTAGAGATAATCGCCCTGCTCGAACTTGTCCGCGACCTCGATCATCGTGATGACGTGTCCGGCCATCCCTGCCTTGCTGCCGGCGCTGCCGAGAAACCTGCCGAATTTCGACGTAGGTGATCCAATCGCATCGAGCGCGCCAAACTGGCGTCCCTTCATGCCGGAAATCGCCTTCATCACGTCCCGCGCATCGGAGGTCGAAAATCCCCATTTGCGCAATTGTGACCAGGCGGCGATCACCTTTCGCGCATCCTCGGCACGGCCTATCGAACCGAGAAATTTCTTCATGTTCGGGAAGCTCTTGTCGATCAGCTCTCGCCTGAACTCATCGAATGCGGCGCTGTCGCCGATATTTGCAGCTTCCTTCGCCAGCAGTTTTTCCGCCGGTGTCAATCTGTCGTCGCGATTGGTGTCGTTGGCCACCGATACGGGATTTGCCACGGGTGGAATGCACATGCGTTGCCAGACTGGCGCGGAGTTCGGGTCGTTTAGGGCTCGGATCGTTCGGTTGTCCGGGTCGACCCGACCGTCGGGATAACGCAAGCGAACGACGCTGGCCTGAAAGTCCTTGATGGTACCGATTGTCTTGGAGCCGACCTTGCCGTCGACGGCCAACTCCTTCCGTGATGTTCCCATCAAAGCGTTCAGCCGAGTCTGAACAGTTTTCACGTCGAACAATTGGTTCTTACCGAACCGGCCTACTGAGCCGGAAATACCGATGCAGGAGTTGATCATTTCTACGAGATCCCATCACGTCTGGAGCCAGCCCGATGCAATTCGTCAGAGATATGAGAAAAGTACCGTTTCGTTCTGTGACACTCGTCACCGAGAATGCAGATCTTTGCTGAAATCGTGCTGATGACTTCAAATATTCAAAACAACATCACGCAGAGGTAACTTCTCCGCATGCATGTTTATATCAGATTTTTCATTTCAGCTGTTGCAGCAATTACATCGCTTGTGCACACGGAACGAACGGGAAGATCAACGTCGATTCCACGTTTTCAGTGATCGAGCTCATCAACAACGTGAAGACCGGTCACATTTGCAGCACCACAGGCTTTGGCGTTCGCGCTGAAGCCAAATCTTGCATCTTTTTCAAAGAGATAAATGAGCCGAGCCTAATGGCCCTTGCGGTATACCCAAACGCGCGCGGGCGGCAGGTTTTTCCAGACCCACTCGGAGCTGTAGACCGACACAGCCCGGCTGACCGGTTTGACCGGTGCCACAAGTCCATACGAAAACTGAATGAAGGGTGCGCCGGGCTTCAACAGCCGGAAAGCGTCTTCGACCAAAGCTCTGCGAACCGGCTCCGGACGGGTCAAAAGTGGCAGCGAGGAAACAATCCCATCCAGAGAATGATCTACCTCTCCCGCACCGGAGAGAAACCCTCCAGGGGCCTTTAGCGTATCCGCCAATGCATAGGCGTCGCCCTGCAATACCGGGAGACCGGGATAACGAAGGCTCAGAAGCTCACAGAATTCCGGGCTGTATTCGATCAGGTTCAGGTGTTGATGGGCCAACCCGCGGTCAAGAAGTGCTTTGGTGACGACACCAGTTCCGGGGCCCAGCTCGACAACACGCGAATGTGGCCGCGGTGTCAGAAAGGACGCCATCTTGGCAGCCAGATCGGGGCCGGAAGGCGCAACCGCACCGGTTCGAAGCGGGTTTTGCGCCCAGGATCGGATGAACTTGACCTCGTCCAGAACCTTGGTCCTGACGGCGTTCGCCTTGTTCAACTTTTCCCTAAGGGTTTCGGCCCGTCCGCCGCTACGTTTGAGCATGCCACCTCCACATATACGAAGTCAGAATATAGGAACGTTCGTGGCCAGATGCTACCGGCTGTCGGCTCAAGCGCCGAGATTATCGATGAAATCCTTCACCTTAGAGAAGAAACCCGCAGATTCCGGATGGTTTTCACCGGAGGATTCTTTTTCAAATTCAGCAAGAATTTCCCGTTGCCGGCGCGTCAGGTTGGTCGGTGTTTCGACCGTCACCTGAATGTACATGTCACCATGCTGGCTGGAGCGCATCACCGGCATCCCCTTGCCACGCAAGCGGAACTGCTTTCCGGTCTGCGTGCCTTCCGGCACTTTGACCCGGCTCGTGGAGCCTTCAACGGTCGGAACGTCGAACTGACCGCCCAGAGTTGCCGTAGACATGGAAATCGGCACACGGCAATAGAGATCTGCGCCTTCCCGCTGGAAGAGGTCATGCGGCTTGATGGACAGGAAAATATAAAGGTCGCCTGCAGGGCCACCCCGAACGCCGGCTTCTCCTTCGCCTGCCAGACGAATGCGGGTTCCGTCTTCAATGCCGGCAGGAATGTTGACCGACAAGGTGCGGTCCTGGGTCTTGCGTCCAGCCCCACCGCAGTCCTCGCAAGGGTCGGAAATCACCTGACCACGTCCCTGACAGCTTGGACAGGTTCGCTCCAGCGTGAAAAACCCCTGGGCCGCGCGAACACGACCGGCGCCACCACAGGTACGGCATGTGGTCGGGCTAGTGCCTGGTTTCGCGCCCGAACCGGAACACGTGTCGCAAGTGGTGCTGGTGGGAACCTCGATTTCCACCGTCTTGCCGGTGAAAGCGTCTTCCAGCGTAATGTCCAGATTGTATCGAAGATCAGCGCCACGCTCACGGCCGCCTGAGCGACGTCCGCCGCCACCCATGCCGAAAAACTCTTCGAAGATGTCCGACATGGTGGATGAAAAGTCGTGGGCACCACCGCCGCCGCCGCCAAAGCCGCCATTTTCAAAGGCAGCATGACCAAACCGGTCGTAAGCAGCGCGTTTCTGACCGTCCTTCAGGGTGTCGTAGGCTTCGTTGACTTCCTTGAACCTGGCCTCGGCCTCGCCATCACCGGGGTTCATGTCGGGGTGATACTGCATTGCCATCTTGCGG